>NZ_JBICWS010000003.1:0-536265 GCF_043199875.1 Streptomyces sp. NPDC048516
GATCCCACTCCGCATTCGTCAGATCCCCACGGCCCATACAGCCAGCCTGACGCCAACACTCCACCCGCGTCAGGAGATCCGAGAAACAGTGCCTAGGGCCTGTGGGGAAAGTCCCGCCGCCTGCCTTGCCTTTCCCGGTCGAGCGTACGGATCTTCGCATCAGACGCCAGGCATACCGGGCAACCAGGCGGGGCCGGTCAGGTTGTGGTCGGCAGCGCGTTGTTCAGGAGGATCTCCGCCGCTGCCCGTGCGTGCCGGCCGTAGTTCGCCTCGTCCAGCACCATGGCGCGGCTGGCGGCGCCGTCCGCGAGGGTCACGAGCTGCCCGGCGAGGACGGAGGGCTCGCGGCAGCCCAGTTCCGCTATCAGGTCGGCCACCAGCCGCACCATCAGCAGTTTCCGTTCGCGGGCGTAGGAGTGGACCGCGTTCTGCGGGTCGGGGAATTCCACGGCGGCGTCGATGAACGGGCATCCACGCACGGGATCCGTGCCGGCCGGGGGCGGGTCGAACAGTGCGAGGATTCGCTCCCTGGCGGGGATGTCCTCGCGCGCCAGCACGCCCTCCAGGGTGCGCCCTGTCGAGGAGAGGTCCTTGAGGTGGGCAAGGACCAGCTCACAGCGCAAGATCCACTTTCACGACAGGCCCTGGTACTCCACCGGTGTTTGCCGTGACGGTTGGAGTACTAGGACCTGTCGTCCTGGCCGCCCATCCCGAGGAAGTGCAGCACCGCCAGCACCCGCCGGTGATCGGCGTCCGCCCTGGGAAGGTCCAGTTTGGCGAGGATGTTGTTGATGTGCTTGGCGACCGCGCTCTCGCTCACCACGAGCTGGGCGGCGATGCCCGCGTTGGAGCGGCCCTCGGCCATCAGGGCGAGCACGTCCCGTTCGCGGTCCGTCAGCCGCTCCAGCGGATCGCTGGAGCGCCGCACCAGCAGCTGGGCGACGACCTGCGGGTCCAGCGCCGTCCCGCCGGCCGCCACCCTCCGCAGCGCCTCGATGAACTCCTCGACATCCGCGACCCGTTGTTTGAGCAGATAGCCGACACCGCTGGTGTTCGTCGCGAGCAGATCGGCCGCGTAGCGCTCCTCGACGTACTGGGAGAGGATCAACACAGCCGTGCTCGGATATTTCTGACGTATCGACAGTGCGGCACGTACGCCCTCGTCGGTGAAGCCGGGCGGCATCCGGACGTCCACCACCGCGAGACCGGGACGGTGTTCCTCGACCGCCGCCAGCAGCTCCTGCGCGTCGCCCGCCTCGGCCACCACCTCGAACCCGGCCATCTCCACCACCTTGACCAGCCCGATCCGCAGCAGCACGGAATCCTCGGCGATCACGGCACGCCTCACATCGGGCACGGCACGCCTCACATCGGGCACGGCAGCTCCACGTTCATCATGGTCGGGCCCCCCACGGGGCTGCTCATCCGGAAGGTTCCGTCCACGGACCGCACACGCTGGGCGAGCCCCTTCAGACCGCTCCCCTTGGACGGATCGGCGCCACCCACACCGTCGTCGGCGATCACCACCCGCAGTATCTCGCCGAGCCGGGTGACCGTCACGTCCGCCCGGGTCGCCTCCCGTGCGTGCTTGGCGATATTCGTCAGCGCCTCGGAGACCACGAAGTAGGCGACCGCCTCGATGGCCGGTGCCGCACGCTGCGGCAGGCGGGGCGGCAGATCCACCCGCAGCCGGACGGGCAGCGGGGCACGGGCCGCGAGTCCGGACAGCGCGGCGTCCAGCCCCAGCTCGTCCAGAACGGCCGGATGCAGCCCGCGCACCAGGTTGTTGAGCTCCTCGATGGCGTCCTTCGCCTCGCGGTGCGCGACGTCGATGACCTCCCGCGCCTCCGGGGGCAGATCCGTGAGCGTGGCCTTGGCCAGCCCCAGATTCAACGCCAGCGACACCAGCCGCTGCTGCGCGCCGTCGTGCAGATCCCGCTCGATGCGCCGCCGTTCGGCATCCGCGGCGTCCACCGCACCGGCCCGGCTCTCGGTAAGGTCCTCGACCCGTCGCGCCAGCTCGTCGGACCGGCTCACCCCCAGCACGGCCCGCCCCACCAGGATCTCCAGCCGGACGAGTCCGGTGGCCAGTACCGGCACCGCGGCGAGCGCCACCAGCCCCAGCACGGTGAGGTACGAGGCCGTGGTGGTGTAGCCGGGGTGACCGACCCGCCACCGCCACGACACCGCCCAGATCCACACCAGGACCAGCGACGCCGCCAGTGCCGCCAACAGCATTGCCAGCAGCAGGAATTCCAGTACGCCGAGCAGCGGACCGATCAGCAAGTTGTAGCCGAACTGCCGCTTGGCCTCCTTGAACCGCAGCCGCGGCAGCTCCACCCCGCACAGCGCCCGGAACCGCCAGCGCTGCGGCTCGGTCAGCCCCCAGCCCGCGACGGCCACCAGGGGAAGCGTGAGCCCCAGCATCACCGGCGTCTCGGGGTCCGGGTCGAGCGCGGTGCAGAGCGACAGCACCACCACCCAGACGTGCAGCGCCAGCGGAAGGAGATGCAGTGTCATTCCGGCGGCTATGAAGGCGATGTCACGACGCATACGGACGAGAGCCCGGCGCAGCCGGGGCGGGACGGTCATGATCCAACCGTATGGGGCGGGTTCACCCGGCGGCCATGACGGCAGCATCCGCAGCGAGGGTGCAGCTGGTGCCACCCCAAGTCGGACAGCGACGTTACTGACGGTGGCCTGCGAAAACCGGAGTGTTGATCCCGAGCCCGACGGCCGGGTTCGCGACTTCGAAAGAGACCCTTTCCATGACTCTTACCGCCTTCAACGTCCCCTCCGGGAGCGGCAGTTGCCCTGTCACCGGCAGCGCCCGCGGCCCCGTACGGCTCACCGCGGCGCGCCGCCTGCAGGGCAGGATCCTGAGTGGCGCCGGGCTCGCGCTCCTCCCCTGGCTCGGCTACCTCGCCGGCACCCTCCCGCCCGCCGAGGCCGCCGCCTGGGTCGTCCTGGACACCCTGGAGGCCGCCGCCCTCCTCGCCGCCGGCACCCGGCTGCTGCGCGGCGACTCCCGCCACCGCGCCCCCGCGGCCGCCGCGGCGGTCCTGCTCCTCGCCGACGCCTGCCTCGACCTGGCCACCGCCGCCCCCGGCGCAGAGCTGGCCACCGCCCTCGCCATGGCCGTCGGAGCGGAATTACCCCTGGCGGGCCTGTGCGCCCGGCTCGCCTCATGGCGGACGCGAGACGCCTGAGGGATGGTCTTGGGCAAAAACGCCGGCACCCCGCACAAAAGCGCCGGCCCGGCCCGGAAAATCCGAGCCCGACCGGCGCCTGAGGTCACGAGCGAGGGCCGCAGCCCCGCGAGAAACGGCCGCCCCGCGAGAGGCGGCCCGCCCCGCGAAGGACTAGCAGCCGAGCAGCCGCGCGCCCAGGTAGGCCTGGATCTGGTCCAGGCTGACCCGCTCCTGCTTCATGGTGTCGCGCTCGCGCACGGTCACCGCGTTGTCGTCGAGGGTGTCGAAGTCGACCGTGACGCAGAACGGCGTGCCGATCTCGTCCTGGCGGCGGTAGCGGCGGCCGATCGCGCCCGCGTCGTCGAACTCGATGTTCCAGTTCTTGCGCAGGTCCGTGGCCAGCCCCTTCGCCTTCGGCGACAGCTGCGGGTTACGGGACAGCGGCAGCACCGCGACCTTGACCGGCGCCAGGCGCGGGTCGAGCTGCATGACGGTGCGCTTCTCCATCTTGCCCTTGGCGTTGGGCGCCTCGTCCTCGATGTACGCGTCGAGCATGAAGGCGAGCATCGCGCGGTTCACACCGGCGGCCGGCTCGATGACGTACGGAGTCCAGCGCTCGCCGGCCTCCTGGTCGAAGTAGGAGAGGTCCTGGCCGGACGCCTTGGCGTGCGCGGACAGGTCGTAGTCGGTGCGGTTGGCCACACCCTCCAGCTCGGAGAACTCGGTGCCGCCGAAGTTGAAGCGGTACTCGATGTCGGCGGTGCGCTTGGAGTAGTGCGAAAGCTTCTCGGCCGGGTGCTCGAACCAGCGGATGTTCTCCTCGCGGATGCCGAGGTCGCGGTACCAGTTCCACCGCTCGGCCATCCAGTACTCCTGCCACTTCTCGTCCTCGCCCGGCTTGACGAAGAACTCCATCTCCATCTGCTCGAACTCACGGGTCCGGAAGATGAAGTTGCCGGGCGTGATCTCGTTGCGGAAGGACTTGCCCATCTGCGCGATGCCGAACGGCGGCTTCTTGCGCGACGTCTGCTGCACCTGGGCGAAGTTGGTGAAGATGCCCTGCGCGGTCTCGGGGCGCAGGTAGGCGACCGAGGCGGTGTCCTGCGAGGGGCCGAGGTGGGTGGAGAGCAGGCCGGAGAACTGCTTGGGCTCGGTGAAGCCGCCCTTGTTGCCGCAGTGCGGGCAGTTGATGTCCGCCATGCCGTTCTCGGGGAGCCGGCCGTGCTTGGCCTCGTACGCCTCTTCCAGGTGGTCGGCGCGGAAGCGCTTGTGGCAGGAGGTGCACTCGGTGAGCGGGTCGGTGAAGGTGGCGACGTGGCCGGACGCCTGCCAGACCTCGGGGGCCAGGATCACCGACGAGTCGAGGCCGACGACGTCTTCGCGGGAGGTGACCATGGCGCGCCACCACTGACGCTTGATGTTCTCCTTGAGCTCGACGCCCAGCGGACCGTAGTCCCAGGCAGCGCGGGAGCCGCCGTAGATCTCACTGCAGGGGTAGACGAAGCCACGGCGCTTGCTCAGGCTGACGATGGTATCGATCTTGTCGGCGGCCACGGTGCTCTCTTCATTACGACGACGAACGATGGACGGGCGGCGCCCGAACGTCTCGCTGGGGGGGGTGCAGGCCGGGAGACGGGTGGGCGAATAGTTCAGGGTACCGGCGGCCGCACCCTCTGGATCAAATCGGTTCCGGCCCCGTTGTCGCCCCGCTCACACCCACCCACCTGTTGTTGACAATCGTTTCCAACTTTGTTGAAAATGAGTGTCATGAACATACGCCGTCACATATCCACCGCGACCCTCGCCGGAGTCTCGGTGCTCGGCCTGCTGGCCCTCTCCGCCTGCTCCCCCGCCGGCGGGGCCCGCACCGAGGACGGCAGGCTGCGGGTGACAGCGTCCTTCTACCCCATGGAATTCCTCGCCCGGCAGATCGGCGGGAAGCACGTCGAGGTGACCGACCTCACCAAGCCGGGCACCGAGCCGCACGACCTGGAGCTCACCCCGAGGCAGACCGGCCGGCTCGGCGACTCCGGCGCGATCGTCTACCTCAAGGGCCTGCAGCCCGCCGTGGACGACGCCGTCGCGCAGTCCGGCAACAAGCACGTCGCCGACGCCGCCGCGCTGACCTCCCTCGAAAAGCACGGCACCGAGGTCGACGGTCACCACCACACCACCGGCGACAACCACTCGCACTCCGAGGCCGAGGGCGGCAACGACCCGCACATCTGGCTCGACCCCGTGAAGTACGCCGAGGTCGCCAAGGGCGTGAACAAGACCCTCGCCAAGGCCGACCCGGACCACCGGGCCGCCTACCAGAAGAACACCGATGCCCTGGTGAAGAAGCTGGACGGGCTGGACAAGGACTTCCGGGACGGACTGAAGAAGCGGTCCTCGGACACCTTCCTCACCACCCACGCGGCCTTCGGCTACCTCGCCGAGCGCTACGGCCTGACCGAGGAGGCCATCAGCGGCCTCGACCCCGAGTCCGAGCCCAGCGCCCACCGCATCAAGGATCTGCACACCCTCGCCGCGGAGCACCACGTCTCGACCGTCTTCTTCGAGACGATCGCCAACCCGGCCACCGCCAAGGCCCTGGCCGGTGACCTGCACCTGAAGACGGATGTCCTCGACCCGCTCGAAGGGATCAACGACAAGTCCCGCGGCAGGGACTACTTCGGGGTGCAGCGCGCCAACCTCGCCGCGCTCCAGAAGGCGCTCGGCAGCAAGTGACGGAGACCGGACAAGTGACAAAGACCGGACACCCGACGGACGCCCGCAAGTGACGGACACCGCACCACACGTGACGGAGGTCACCATGAACCAGTCGCCCGGCCAGCCGGTCATCGACCTGCGCGGGGCCACCGCCTCCCTGGGCGCCCGCCCCGTCCTGCGCGGCGTCGACCTGACGGTGCGCACCGGGGAGGTCGTCGCGCTCCTCGGCGCCAACGGCTCCGGCAAGTCCACCGCCGTCCGCTCGGTGATCGGCCAGGTCCCGCTCACCGGCGGCGAGCTGGCCCTCTTCGGCACGCCGTTCCGGCGGTTTCGGGACTGGGCCCGGATCGGGTACGTACCGCAGCGCACCACCGCGGCCGGCGGCGTCCCCGCCACCGTTCGCGAGGTCGTCACGGCCGGCCGGCTCGCCCGTACGAAGCTGGGGATCCTGCGCAAGGCCGACCGCGCCGCGGTGCACCACGCCCTGGAACTGGTCGGCATGGCGGACCGGGCCAAGGACTCCGTCAACGCGCTCTCCGGCGGACAGCACCAGCGGGTGCTGATCGCCCGCGCGCTGGCCGGCGAACCGGACCTGCTGATCATGGACGAGCCGATGGCCGGCGTCGACCTGGCCAGCCAGGAAGTGCTCGCCTCCGCACTGCGCGAACAGGTCGGCCGCGGCACCACCGTCCTGCTCGTGCTGCACGAGCTGGGCCCGCTGGAGCCGCTGATCGACCGCGCGGTGGTGCTGCGGGACGGCTGCGTGGTCCACGACGGCCCGCCGCCCGAGGCCGTGGGCCAGCATGCGCTGCCCGGCCATGATCATGTCCACCCGCACGCCGATGCGGCCGCGGAACCGATCCGGACGGGGCTGCTGAGCTGATGCCGCGATCTTCCGGGGACACTCCCCGCACCCCCAGCCGACACCCGAGCGCCAGCTCCCTTTCGCGAGGACGACCGACATGGAAATCCTGAGCTACGCCTTCATGCAGCGGGCCCTGATCGCCGCCCTGATCGTCGGCGTCACCGCCCCCGCCATCGGCATCTACCTCGTCCAGCGCCGCCAGGCCCTGATGGGCGACGGTATCGGCCATGTCGCCCTCACCGGCGTCGGCCTCGGCTTCCTGCTCAACACCAGCCCGGTGTGGGTCGCCACCGCCGTGGCCATCGCCGGCTCCGTCGTCATGGAGCTGATCCGCTGGTACGGCAAGACCCGCGGTGACCTGGCGCTGGCCATGCTGTTCTACGGCGGTATGGCGGGCGGCGTGATGCTGATGAACCTCTCCGACGCCGGCTCCAACGCCAACCTCGGCACCTACCTCTTCGGCTCGATCACCACCGTCTCGCCCCAGGACATGACGACGATCTACGTCCTGGCCGCCCTGGTGCTGGCGATCACGATCGGCCTGCGCCGCCAGCTGTTCGCCGTCTGCCAGGACGAGGAATTCGCCCGGGTGACGGGCCTGCCGGTGCGGCTGCTCAATCTGCTGGTCGCCATCACCGCCGCGGTCACGGTCACCGTCGCCATGCGGGTCGTCGGGCTGCTGCTGGTCAGCGCCCTGATGGTGATCCCGGTCGCGGCCGCCCAGCAGATCAGCCGCAGCTTCGCCCTCACCTTCGCGGTGGCCGTCGCGATCGGTGTCGCGGTCACCCTTACGGGCACCGCCACCTCGTTCTACGTGGACGTGCCCTCCGGCGCCACGATCGTGCTGTTCGCCATCGGACTGTTCGTGCTCTTCACGGCGCTCGCCGCGCCGCTCGCGAAAAAGCGCGCCAGGGCTGCCGCGGAGGGCTCCGAGGGGTGCACCCTGGAGGTACCCGGCGGCCGCGCCGCCATGGACGATGTCAGCGTGGCCGGATGAGCGCGGGCAGGCAGGTGCCGGCAGGTAGCGTGAGCACAAAGACGTACGCGTAAGCGTCCCCCCGGTGGTCCGGTCATCACCTGGCACAATGGCGGGACGCACGTGCAGGGGGAAGTCCTGACGTCCTAGGGAGGCAACGGTGGCGACGAGCGCGGGATCTCCGGTACGCGGCCGGTCGACGCGGCAGCGGACCGCGGTGTCGGCCGCACTCGACGAGGTCGACGAGTTCCGCAGCGCGCAGGAGCTGCACGACATGCTCAAGCACAAGGGCGACTCGGTCGGGCTGACCACCGTTTACCGGACGCTGCAGTCCCTCGCCGATGCCGGTGAGGTCGACGTACTGCGCACCAGCGAGGGCGAGGCCGTCTACCGCCGGTGCAGCACCGACGATCACCATCACCATCTGGTGTGCCGGGCCTGCGGCAAGGCCGTCGAGGTCGAGGGCCCCGCGGTGGAGAAGTGGGCCGACCAGATCGCCGCGGAGCACGGCTTCCGGGACGTGGCGCACACCATCGAGATCTTCGGGACCTGCGGGGAGTGCGCGGCACGGTCCGCGGCGGAGCAGAAGTAGCGGCGCGGAAGCAGCGATCGCCGTAGCCGCGGGGCAAGAACAGCATCGCCGTAGCCGCGGGGCAAGGACAGCATCGCCGTAGCCGCGGGGCAAGGACAGCAGCGAGCGCGCGAGCGGGCCGCCTCCACACGGAGGCGGCCCTTCCGTCTGTCCGGACCGCCGAACGCGCCAGGGGACACCTGTCAGGTACACGCCGCTGCTAGCCTTACGCGGCATCAGCGTGGAGCTACACGCGTACACGGGGGTAGAACATGGACGTTCTCGGGGAACTCCGGGACGACGGCACCGAGCCGGCCGGCGACGCGGTCGCGACCGGCAAGGACGTCATGACGACGCCGGCCGAGATCGCGCACCTCGCGGCGACCCGCTCTCCACGCTGAGCACGTCGGCCACCCGCCTGCCGCCTGCCGCCTGCCGCCGGTCGCGTGTCGCCTGTCGCAGCCCTGCTGACGAAGCATCCGCTTCGCTGGACGAGAGAGAACTCCTGCATGTTCACCCGCCGCCTGCTCGCCGCAGCCGCTGTCGCTGCGGCACTGGCCACACTGACCTCCTGCAAGGGCGAGGACGCGGACGCTTCCCGGGAAGCAACCGCCTCGGCCGCCTCAGCGGCCCCGGACGCCTCATCCCCGGCGGCCGCGCCATCCGGCTCACCGGCTCCCTCCGCCCCGGCGTCAGCCCCGGCCTCGCCGGTGAAGGACCTGCCGGTCGACCCGGAGCCGTCCTCCGGCTGCACCCCCGGCACGGTGGCCAAGGGGCACCGGATGGTGCAGGTCATGAGCGCGCCGTCGCAGGGCGCGCTGTCCGTCCGGGCCGCGGAGTTCGCCTGCGATCCCAACGGCGGAGGCTATGCGGGGACGGGGAAGGCCGCCCGACGGCCGCTGGCCCCGGGCGCCACGGCCGAGCTGAGCACCGGCGCGACCGGCCACCGCACGGTGCCCCTCGCCACGCTCACCCGGCACCTCACCGCCTGCCTGAAGCACGACCAGGTCAAGCCGCCGCTCGCCTGCTCGGGAGACATCTACGAGATCACCGTGAACGGCTCCGGCGCCGTCTCGCACCTCCGCGAGATCTGGCACTCCTGACGGCACACGGCACACGGCGCAGAGGGGCCAGGGGCCGGCGGCGTTCGCCCGAACAGCGCCGGCCCCTGGCCCGCCCCCTTGGCACACCCCTGGGCGCCTTACCTCGCGGACCGGTCCTCCGCCTCCGGCGCAGCCCCGAACCTGCGGTCCCGCTTCGCGTACTCCAGGCACGCCTGCCACAGATTCCGGCGGTCGAAATCCGGCCACAGAATGTCCTGGAAAACCATCTCGGCATAGGCGCTCTGCCAGATCAGGTAGTTCGAGGTCCGCTGCTCACCGGACGGCCGCACGAAGAGATCCACATCCGGCATGTCCGGGTAGTACATGTACTTCGCGATGGTCTTCTCGTTCACCTTCGACGGGTCCAGCTTTCCGGCCCGCACATCCGCCGCGATGGCCGCCGCCGCATCCGCGATCTCGGCCCGCCCGCCGTAATTCACGCAGAAATACAGCGTCATGGCGTCATTGTCC
This sequence comes from Streptomyces sp. NPDC048516, assembly GCF_043199875.1. Taxonomy (NCBI): domain Bacteria; kingdom Bacillati; phylum Actinomycetota; class Actinomycetes; order Kitasatosporales; family Streptomycetaceae; genus Streptomyces; species Streptomyces sp. NPDC048516. The sequence continues at coordinate 9,890 of NZ_JBICWS010000003.1, forward strand.
TTGGTCTGCTCCTGGGCGATCTGGAGTTCCTGCACCACGGACTTCCACAGCTTCGGCATCCGGCCGACCCACCGGATGCGAATACCCAGCGCGTCCATTTCGTCCCGGCGCCGCCGGATCACATCGCGGTTGAAGTTCATCAGGAAGCGGACCTCGTCGGGCGACCGCTTCCAGTTCTCCGTCGAGAAGGCGTACAGCGAAAGATTCTTCACGCCCATTTCGATGCAGCCCTTGAGGACGTCCAGGACGACGCCCTCGCCGACCTTGTGCCCCTCGGTCCGCGGCAGCCCGCGCTCCTTGGCCCACCGGCCGTTGCCGTCCATGACGACCGCCACATGGTTCGGTACGAGCTCACCGGGGATCTTCGGCGGCCGCGCACCGGAAGGGTGCGGCTCGGGCGTCACGTACTCACGTCGATTACGGCCCAGAATCCCGCGTCGTGCCATGCGGCCCACGTCTCCTATGTGTCTTGAGGGCGTTTGTGTCTTGAGGGCGTTGTGCCTTGAGGAGCGTATGTGTCTTTGGGGTGGTGTTCGCTATTTCTCTACGTACCGGAGGGAACGCAGGCCCCGCTCCAGATGCCAGTGCAGATACGCCGTGACCAGGCCGCTGCCCTCCCGGGCATGACGGGCCTCGCAGGCGTCCGCGGTCTCCCAGTCGCCGGTCAGCAGCGCGCTCAGGAGGCCGATGGCCTCAGAGGAGGGTACGACGCTCCCCGGCACCCGGCAGTCGCCGCAGGTCACACCACCCGCCCCCACGGAGAAGAACCGGTTGGGACCGGGCAGCCCGCACCGTGCGCAGCTGTCGAAACTCGGCGCATAGCCGTTGACGGCGAGCGAGCGCAGCAGAAAGGCGTCCAGCACCAGATGCGGCTCGTGTTCGCCGTTGGCCAGCGTCCGCAGCCCCCCGACCAGCAGCAGGTACTGCTGTACGGCGGGCTCGCCCTCGTGGTCGGTGAACCGCTCGGCGGTTTCCAGCATGGCCGTGCCGGCCGTGTAGCGGGCGTAGTCCGTGACGATCCCGCCGCCGTACGCCGCGATCGTCTCGCTCTGCGTGCACAGCGGCAGCCCGCGCCCGATCAGCTCGCTGCCGCGCGCATAGAACTGCACATCGACGTGCGAGAACGGCTCCAGCCGCGCCCCGAACTTCGACTTCGTCCGCCGCACCCCACGCGCCACCGCACGGACCCGGCCGTGACCCCGGGTGAGCAGCGTGATGATCCGGTCCGCCTCACCCAGCTTCTGGGTGCGCAGCACGATGCCGTCGTCGCGGAACAGACTCATGGCGCCATTCTCGCGCATGGGCGGGGGCGGGCGTCTCTCAGGCCCGTTCACCCCGGCTGCGGGCATTGGCGTACGCGGTCGCGACGCTCAGCCGCTCGGCAACGGTGTCCTGCGGGTGCGGTGCGGGCTCGGCGAGCTCCGGCGGGGACCCGTCCAGCGCGCGGGTCAGCCGCCGGGCGACGTCCATCGTGCAGCGCCCCAGCTCCACGAGCGGCGGCAGATACCGGTGCTCGTACGAGACGGGGTCGGGGCGCAGGGAAGGCAGCACGACGCCGACGCGGGCGAGGGCTTCCCGCAGATCCGTCGTCACGGTTTCCACTTCCTTGGGCTGGCTCATGAGCGTCCGCACTTTCCGTGAGGGGTTTCACTGTTCGCATTCAGAGCGTGACGGTGCGGAACTAGGCTGGGCAAGGAGGTCGGCAATACAACTGCCGGGAAGAGAACGGGAGTCAGCGATGGCCCAAGCTTCACGACAGGCAGCATGGGAATTCTGGGGCGCGGAACTCAAGCGCCGCCGGGAGGAGGCGCACTTAACCCAGGAGGCCCTGGGGCGGATGGTCTTCGTCTCCGGCGGCTACATCAGCCAGTTCGAGCAGGCGTTTCGGAAGCCGCAGTTGGATGTGGCGGTGAGGATCGACGAGGTTCTACAAACCGATGGCTTTTTCGAGCGGACCTGGCGAAAGCTGATCGATGACCAGCGGTACCCGGACTACTTCGCGGCAGCGGCGGAGCTGGAGCGGCAGGCGACGAGGATTTCCGACTGTGAGGCGCTGATTGTGCCGGGGCTCCTGCAAACTGCGGCGTACACACAGGCGCTCCTGCTCGCGGGAAACCCACTCGCCCCGGACGAGTACATCGAGGACAAGGTCCGCGCTCGCCTGGACCGGGCCGTCATCCTCAAGGAAGGAACGCGGCCGACGTATTGGGCCGTAGTCCATGAAGGGCTCCTCCGGGTGCCGGTAGGCGGTCCGGCCGTCATGGCGGAGCAGGTGGAGCACATTGCCCAGCTCGCCCGTGAGCGGAAGATCCTGGTGCAGGTCGTCCCGTTCGCGGCAGGCGCGTACCCCGTCATGGGCAAGATGCTGACGCTGATGGAGTTCGACGACGCCCCGCCAACCGTCTATACGGAAGGCGTGTATTCGGGGAATCTGCTGGACAATCCGGCCGTAGTGAAGCGCGTACAGGAGGGCTACGATCTGCTCAGGGCCGCCGCGCTGTCGCCGGAGGCGTCCCGGGCCCTGATCGAGTCGGCGGCGGAGGACTTCAGACGATGCGTGAGTACGACCTGAGCGCCGCCCGCTGGCGTAAGAGCAGCTACAGCGACCAGAACGGCGGCAGTTGCCTTGAAGTCTCCGACAACCACCCCGGCGTAGTCCCCGTCCGCGACAGCAAGGTCCCCCACGGCCCGGTGCTCACCGTCCCGGCCACCCGCTGGACCACGTTCGTCGACGCCGTCAAAGACGGTAAATTCGCAGCCGCCTGACCGTCTTTCACCAGGCGTACACACCAGCCACACAAAGGCCCCGCCATCCCACTGGATGACGGGGCCACATCACGTTATGGTCCGGGGCATCGCGGGCGGAAGGCGACCTTCCGCACTTCTCAGTCCCCCAAGGGAAGTGGCCCTCACGGCACGTCAACAGCCCGGTAGCATCCCGTGATGATCGGCAGCACGACGCCGTGATGGCCGGCCGACCCAGTCAGTACCCCAATTGAGGATCTCGATGACATCCATACCGGAGGCGCTGTTGTGGTGCCTCAGCGCAGGTACGGCCGCCGCCGTGGTCCTGGCGGCGCTCTCGATCCGCGCGCGCGGGCAGCGCGCCGGTCTGAGAACGCGCCTGTCCGCCGCTGAGGAACAGAACAGCGCCACGCTCCACAGCAATACGGAGCTGTCGGCCCGGCTGCGCGCCACCGAGGCCGAGATCCGGCACCTGGCCGGTACCCGGCTCCCCGACCTGACGCTGGCGCTGGCCCACCCGCATGTGCCCGTACCGGGGCTGATGGACGCCCGGTTCGCCGGGACGGAGACCGACCAGGCGCTGAGCGCCGTACTGGAGCAGGTCAGCGACGCGATCACCAAGGAACGGGCGCGCGTCGACGCCGCCGCCCAGTCCACCCTGCGCGGCGCGACCACCACCATCCAGGCGCTGCTCTACCAGCTCCAGTCGGCGCTGCAGGAGATGCAGCACCGCTACGACGACCCGAACGTCGCCCAGGACCTGCTGAACGCCGACTTCCTCAACGAGCAGGCGCTGCGGCGCATCCAGGCCACCGGTGTCGTCTGCGGCGCCTGGCCGGGCCTGACCCGCGAGGACTCCTACCTCGCCGAGCTGGTCGTCGGTGCCACCTCCCGGCTGCGCGGCTACGAACGGGTGCAGGTCAGCAACCAGTTGCGCGACCCGGTCGCCGTGGTGGCGCGGGCCGTGGAGCCGGTCGCGATCGTGGTCACCGAGCTGCTGGCGAACGCGCTGCACCACTCGCACCGTGAACTTCCGGTCACCATCACCCTCCAGCAGGGCAACCGCGGTGCGTCGGTGATCGTCGACGACTACGGCGTCGGGATGCACGACGACGAGATCAAGGCCGCGATGGAGCTGCTGTCAGGTGACGAGGACCTGCTGCTCACCCAGCTCGGCGACCCGCCGCGGTCCGGGTTCGCGGCGGCCGGGCAACTGGTGCGCCAGTACGGCTTCGGGGTGCATGTCGAGCCGTCGCCGTACGGCGGTGTGCGGGCGGTCGTGTACATCCCGGGTGACCCCCTCCTCACCGTCCTCGACGAGAGCGCCCAGCCGATGTCCGTGATGGCTCCTCCGCCGCACCGTTCCGGGGTGCCGGATCGTTCCTCCTCCGCACTGCCCACGGGTTCCGCGACGCCGCCCCCGGCCGCCGCACCCGCCGCGCAGCCCGCGCCCGCCGCGCAGCCCGCCCCCTCCTACGAGGCACCCGCCCAGCAGGCCGACGGGGAACTCCCGCGCCGACGCCGCCGTAAGCCCGTGTCCGAACTCGACGAGAGTGCCCCGCGCACCGAGTCGTCTCCCCCGCGCTCCCCGGAAGAGACCGGATCCCGCTGGGCCGCACTCCAGCGTGGTACCGAAACCGGCCGGGCAGCCGCCCAGTCAGAACCCCCTCGCAGTCCCGAAGGGAACGCTCAGTCATGAACAGCCCCACCCGCCGCCGCGTCGCCGAGGACAAGTCCTGGGTGCTGGCGCCCCTCATGGAGTTGCCGCATGTTATTCACGCAGCCGTGATCTCCGGTGACGGTTTCATCGAGGGCGCCTCGCCGGGCCTCAAGCGTGACTCCGGCGAGGGTGTCGCCGCGATGATGTCCGCGCTCCAGGGCGCGGGCCGTGCCGTGACCGCGGCGTTCGCCGAGAAGGACGACACCCGGCTGCGGCAGACGGTCATCGAGTCCGACGAGGGCTTCGTCTTCGCGATACCCGCCGGCGAGAACACCTGCCTCGCCGTCTTCGCCGGTCCGGAGGTGAACATGGGCGTCGTCGCCCACCACATGCAGATCCAGGTGACGACCCTGGGCAACAAGGTCATGAACAGCCCGGCCCGGGATACGGGTAACCCCGTATGACCCCGCGCCAGAGCAGCGGCAGGCGCCTCGTACCGGCCTATCTGGCCACCGGCGGACGCGCCCGCCCCAGCCGCAACACCCTGGACCGGCTCACCCTGCTGCACAGCGTCGGGATGCCGATCACCAGCGAGGTACGCCCGGAGGAGCACCGCATCCTGGAGCTGCTGCAGCCCGGGGCGCTGTCTCTGGCCGAGGTCGCCGCCCACCTTCACCTGCCGGTGAGCGTGGTGAAGGTGCTGGTGGCCGACCTCGTCGATGCCGGGCGGCTGCACGCCCGTGTCCCCATTCCCGAAGCCGAGCAATTCGACCGACAGATCCTGGAGAGGGTTCTCGATGGACTCCGCTCTCTCAAGTCCTAGCGCCCACGCCGACGCGAGCACCGGCAGCATGTACCTCTCCGGCGAGAACCAGACCCTGGTCAAACTCCTGGTGGCGGGGCCGTTCGGCGTCGGCAAGACCACGCTCATCCGCGCGTTGTCCGAAACCCCGCCGCTGCACACCGAAGAGGTCATGACCCAGACCGGCGCGATCGTCGACGATCTCGCCGGCGTCCGGGAGAAGACCACCACCACCGTCGCCATCGACTTCGGGCGGCTGACGCTGCCCGGGGACCTGGTGCTCTATCTGTTCGGCACCCCCGGGCAGAAACGGTTCCGCCCCCTGTGGCAGGACATCGCCCGCGGCGCGCTGGGCGCCCTCGTCCTCGCCGACACCCGCCGCCTGGCGGACTCCTTCGAGGTCATGGACATCGTCGAGGAGGCCGGGCTGCGCTACGCGGTGGCGGTCAACACCTTCCCCGACGCGCCCCAGTACGACGTCGGAAAACTCCGCGAGGCGCTCGATCTGCACCCCGAGACGCCGCTGGTGCTGTGCGACGCCCGCGACCGGGAGCAGTCCGTCGACGCGCTGATCGCGCTCGTCGGGCACGTCCTGGCCCACACCCCCGAGGAGAACCCGAACCCGTGACTTCCCCGCACCAGCCGGGAGCCGCACCGCCACCGGGCTGCCCGGCGCACGCCGCCGCCCCGTACCAGCAGGCACCGGCCCAGCCCGACGCACAGACGCCGGTGAAGCTCTACGGACCGGACTTCGCCGCCGATCCGCACCGCATCTACGACCGGTTGCGCCAGTTCGGTGCGCTGGCCCCGGTCGAGATCGCGCCGGAGGTGACCGCGATGCTGGTCACCGACTACCGGGCCGCCCTCGATCTGCTGCACGACGACGCCACCTGGTCCAAGGACTCGCGGGAGTGGATGACCACGGTCCCGCCGGACTCGCCGGTCATGCCGATGCTGATGTGGCGCCCCAACATCTTCTACGCCGACGGTCCGGCGCACGTCCGCTACCGGGACGTCGTCGTCGACAGCTTCAAGCTCGTCGAGCCGCACGAGCTGCGTGCCCGCGTCCACCACGCCGCGGACTCCCTGATCCGGCGCTTCGGCGCGCACGGCGAGGTCGATCTGATCGCCGACTATGCGCGGCTGATCCCGCTGCTGATGTTCAACAACCTCTTCGGCATGCCGGATTCGTACAGCGACCGGCTCATCACGGCCATCGGGGGCATGCTGGAAGGCAACTCCCCCGAGGAGGCCGCGGCCGCCAACGAGGCCTACACCAGCTACATCATGGAGCTGGTCGGCTCCAAGAAGGCCGAGCGCGGGCCGGACCTGACCTCCTGGTTCATGGACCACCCGAACGCGCTCAACGACGAGGAACTGATCCACAACATCATCCTCACGATGGGCGCGGGCCACGAACCGCTCGCCAACCTCATCGGCAACGCGCTGTCGCGGATGCTCTCCGACGACCGCTACTACCACACCCTCTCCGGTGGCGCGCTGACCGCGCACGACGCGCTCAACGAGGTGCTGTGGAACGACCCGCCGCTGGCCAACTACTCCGCGCACTTCCCGGTCCGTGACGTCTTCTTCCACGGCACCTGGGTGCGCAAGGGGCAGCTGGTGATGGTGTCGTACGCGGCCGCCAACAGCCAGTTCGACACCACCGGGCAGACGGGTCCCGGCTCGGGCGGCGGCTCGCACCTGTCCTGGGCGGCAGGACCGCATGCCTGCCCCGTGAAGCGGCACGCGCTGCTGATCGCCACCACCGCGATCGAGCGGCTGACCGCCTGGCTCTCGGACATCGAACTCGCCGTGGACGCACGCGAGTTGAAGTGGCGCAACGGTGCGTTCCACCGGGCCCTGGCCGCGCTCCCGGCCCGCTTCACCCCCATCACCCCCGACCAGGCAGGAGCCACTCCATGGCACAACAGGGACAGCAGCCCTACGTCATCGACCCGGTCGGAAGCGACATCCACGGAGAGGCAGCCCGCCTCCGCGCGCTAGGCCCGCTGGCGCGCACCGAGCTCCCCGGCGGCATCGAGGCCTGGTCGGTCACCAGCCACACGCTCCTCAAGCAGCTGCTGACCGACGACCGGGTCTCCAAGAACCCCCGGGAGCACTGGCCGCTGTGGCAGCGCGACGACATCCGCGGCAGCTGGCTGCAGTCGTGGATCGGCGTCACGAACATGTTCACCGCGTACGGAGCCGACCACCGCCGGCTGCGCAAGCTGATCGCCCCGGCGTTCACCGCCCGCCGCACCGACGCCATGCTCCCGCGCGTGGAGGCCGTCACCACGGCCCTCCTGGACGACCTGGCCGCCCACCCCGCGGGCGAACCCGTGGACCTGCGTGCCCGCTTCAACCACCCGCTGCCGATGCAGGTGATCTGCGAGCTGTTCGGGTTCCCCGAGGGCGAGCAGCGCGCCGAACTCGCCCGCCTCGTCTCGGCCATCATGGACACCACGGCCACCCCGGAGCAGGCCGCCGCCACCGGCGCGGCCGTCCATGCGCTGCTGTCAGGGCTGGTCGCCGCCAAGCGCGAGCACCCTGCCGACGACCTGACGAGCCTGCTGGTCTCCGCGCGGGACGACGAGGGCGAGCGGATGACCGAGCAGGAACTGCTCGACACCCTCCTGCTCGTCATCGGCGCCGGCCACGAGACCACCGTCGACCTCCTCGGCAACGCCGTGCACGCCCTGCTGACCCACCCCGAACAGCTCGAGCTGGTGCGCTCGGGCGAAGTGCCCTGGAACGACGTGATCGAGGAGACGCTGCGCTGGGCCCCCAGCATCGCGGCGCTCCCGCTCCGCTTCGCCGTGGCGGACATCGAGATCCCGGGCGGCCCCACCATCCGCAAGGGCGAGGCGATCCTCCCGGCGTACGCGGCGGCGGGCCGTGACCCCGCGTTCCACGGCGGGACGGCCGGCGACTTCGACGTCCGGCGCACCCACCAGGAGCATCTGGCGTTCGGCCACGGCGTCCACCACTGCCTGGGTGCCCCGCTGGCCCGCATGGAGGCGCGGATCGCGCTGCCGGCCCTCTTCGCCCGTTTTCCTGGCCTCCAACTGGCCGTACCGTCCGAGGAGTTGGCGCCGACGGACGGCTTCATCTCGGGCGGTCTGCGCGGCCTTCCGGTGCGTCTGACGCGGGGCTGAACCGCCTGGCCGCTCCCGGTGCCCGACCCCGTCGCCCTGCTGTGGTGACGGGGTCTTTCCGGGTCGGCTCCCCCGCGCGGCCCGGCACGGACCGCACGGACCGCACGGCCTGCGCGGCCCGCACTGGCTGCACTGCCCGCACTGCCTGCGCGGCCCGGCGCCGGTCGGGCAGGTGGCCGGCGTGTCCGGCCGGCCGTGCCGGGCCGGTGCCTCAGGACGGCGTACGCGCCGCCGCCAGCAGCCGGTTGATGTCGGCGGGGCGGAGCGTCAGAGCGCTGCCGACGGTGCTCAGCACCTCGCGCTCCGCGGGCGTGTAGGAGCCGTCCGCGAGAGCGATACGGGCGCCCTGGAGGAGGATCGCCTCCCGGCCGGCGGGGGCGAGGTGCGGGGCGAGCGGTTCCAGCGCCTCGTGGAGCTCTATGGCCAGCGCGGTGCCGCACGGGTCCAGGCCCTGGGGCGCGCAGTGGCCGCCGGTCACCGCGCCGTAGGTGCCGGTGAGCCGGCCGGTGTCGGCGGCGAGGGCGGCGAGCAGGGTCAGCAGTTCGTCCTCGGAGCAGTCCGCGAAGCCGGCCGCACGGACCGTGTCGACGGCGGCGTCACGGACGGCGCGGGAGGACGTGCCGCCGGCGGCGAGCAGCGCGAGGGTGACGGTGTGGACGGCGTCCCTGAGCATCGCGGAGAAGCGGACGGTCGTGGGGTGGTCGAGGGCGTCCGGGCCGAAGTGGCCGTGGCAGGCCGAGCACTCCAGGACCGGGCCGGTGGCGCCGCGGGGCACGAGCGGGACACCGAGGACGGTGAGCCGGCGGCGGCCTGCCCGGCGGAGGTAGTTGCGGTCCCCGCCGCAGTCCGGACAGAAGAACTCGCCATCGGCGACCGTGCGCCAGGACGTGCGCACACCCATCACACACATCTTGTGCCTCACGTCAGCCCTCCGTAACTCCCCCGTAGCCCTCCGGGCACGGGTGGGGGTCCCCAGCGGTACCTGGGGGACTACCCCGTGGCCCTCGCCGTATGGGACGTGATGTTAGCCACATACGTGATGTGGCGTCAGCACCTCGTACCGGACAACTGGCCGGATGACGAAGGCCTCCGCCCCCCGTGCGGGCGGGGCAGAGGCCTGCGGGCGCTGTGAACTGCGTGGCTACGAGGAGGCGGGCGGCGGGTGAGGCGGTTGCGGGCCCCGGTGGCGCCACGGCCAGGGCTTGGCCAAAACGGTGAGGGTGCGGCGGGAGCGCACCGGGTCCCCCGTCACCCCATCGAGGTCATCAGGGCCCGGGCCACCTGGTGCGCCTGGTTGTCCAGGCCGCGGGCGTTGGGGTGGACGAAGGTGCAGGCCTCGCCGGAGCCGGGGATGGTCTTGCACAGCTCCGACGGCGTGTCGGTCTGGTCGCCGTCGCCGGTGAGGTTGTCCCGGACGCCGTACATCCACTTGGCGTCCCCGCTGTGGCACACCCCGTGGTTCACGCTGGGCCCGTAGGTGTCGACGTAGAGCGCGGCGTGCTGGTCGGCGTGCCGGTGGAGCAGCCCGTTCAGACGCTTTTCGATCCCGTCCAGCCAGGGCATGTCGCCCTTCTTGACGCTGCCGAGCTGGTTCCAGTGCAGGAACGAACAGCCGGAGCCGTCCGGGACGATGGCGGGGTAGCCGACGACGGCGACCCTCGCCTGCGGTGCGCGCCGGTGGATCACCGTCATCATGTGCGCGAAGTCGGCGTCGAGCTGTGCGAACCGTTCCTCCAGCCAGCTCGCGCCCGCACCCGTGCCGGTGTAGTGGTTGGTGCAGGGCTTGGTCTGCAGGGGCTTGGTGATGCCCAGTTCGAGGCAGGTGCTCACGATGGACCCGAAGCCGAGGGAGTTGCCGCCGACACCGACGGTGACGTAGTCGGTGGTGGGGGACAGTGCCTCCACCTGCGGGGGCAGATCGGACCAGCCGCCCGGGGGCGGGACCGACGGCGGTCCGTAGATCTTGGCGGCCGGCTGGGGCCCCAGGACTCCGTCGACCACCTCGGCGGCCCCGCAGGTCGCATCCGTCAGGTGGAGCCCGAGCTGACGGGCGGCCTGGTGCGGGTAGTTGCGCGCGGAGCGGCCGCAGCCGTCGTCCTCCTCCCAGGGGCGGACGAACACCCCGGCGCTGTAGGAGTCGCCGAGCGCCACATACTCCGGTCGGTCCGCCGCCCGGGCCGGGGCGCCCGAGGCCGCCGGGGCGAGGGCGGCGGCCACCACGGCCAGCGAGGCGGCCGCCGCCACGAGGAGCCGGGAGAGTGCGGGCATGCCGTGTCTGCTCATCTGCACGTCCTTGGTGTCCGGCGTCGCGGCCTGTCCGGCGAACGCCCGTCACCAAAAGTACCGATGCGCTTACTTTCCGTAACGTGAAGGGGGTTCAAACCCCACCTTCAGGTGGCGGGGTCGCACAACGGCGCCCCCGCCGCTCGGGGAGAGCGACGGGGGCGCGTACGGAACGGTGGTGCGGAACGGTGCGGCTGCCGGGTCAGCGGCCCGCGCGGTTCACGGCGGAGACGACGGCCTTCAGCGAGGCACGCGTGGTGTTCGCGTCGATGCCGATGCCCCACAGCACCTTGTCGCCGATCGCGCACTCGATGTACGAGGCGGCCAGCGCGGAGGCGCCCTCGCTCATGGTGTGCTCCTGGTAGTCCAGCAGCCGCGCGTCGATGTCCAGGCCCTGCAGCGCCTGGAAGAACGCGGAGATCGGGCCGTTGCCGGTGCCGGTCAGTACCGTCTCCGCGCCGTCCACCTCGGCCTCGACGGTGAGGGTGTCGATGCCGTCCTTGTCGGTGGTGGTCTGGCCGTTCTTGACCTGGATACGGCCCCACGGGTTGTGCGGGTTGGGCAGGTACTCGTCCTGGAAGGCGGACCAGATGGCGGTGGGCGTGATCTCGCCGCCCTCGGTGTCGGTCTTCTCCTGGATGATCCGGGAGAACTCGATCTGCATCCGGCGCGGCAGGTCCAGGTGGTGGTCGTTCTTCAGGACGTAGGCGATGCCGCCCTTGCCGGACTGCGAGTTGACGCGGATGACCGCCTCGTAGGAGCGGCCGACGTCCTTGGGGTCGATGGGCAGGTACGGGACCGCCCACTCGATGTCGTCCACGGTCTTGCCGGCGGCGGTGGCCTCGGCCTCCATGGCGTCGAAGCCCTTCTTGATGGCGTCCTGGTGGGAGCCGGAGAAGGCGGTGTAGACCAGATCGCCCGCGTAGGGGTGGCGCGGGTGGATCTCCATCTGGTTGCAGTACTCGCTGGTGCGACGGATCTCGTCGATCTGCGAGAAGTCGATCTGCGGGTCGACGCCCTGGGAGAACAGGTTCATGCCCAGCGTCACCAGGTCGACGTTGCCGGTGCGCTCGCCCTGGCCGAACAGGCAGCCCTCGATACGGTCGGCGCCCGCCATGACCGCCAGCTCGGCGGCGGCGACGGCGGTGCCCCGGTCGTTGTGCGGGTGCACGGACAGGCAGACGTGCTCGCGCCGGGACAGGTGGCGCGACATCCACTCGAAGCGGTCGGCGTGGGTGGACGGCGTCGAACGCTCCACGGTGGCGGGCAGGTTCAGGATGATCTCGCGGCCCTCCTCGGGCTGCCAGACGTCCATCACCGCCTCGCAGACCTCCAGCGCGAAGTCCAGCTCGGTGTCGGTGAAGATCTCCGGGCTGTACTGGTAGCCGAAGATCGTCTCGTCCCCGAGGATCTTGTCGGCGTACTCCATGACCAGCCGGGTGCCGTCCACGGCGATCTGCTTGACCTGCTCCTTCGAGCCGCGGAAGACGACCCGGCGGAAGACCGGGGCGGTGGCGTTGTACAGGTGCACGGTGGCCCGGTGGGCGCCGCGCAGCGACTCCACGGTGCGCTCGATCAGCTCTTCGCGGGCCTGCGTCAGGACGGAGATCGTCACGTCCTCGGGGATCGCGCCCTCTTCGATGATGGAGCGGACGAAGGCGAAGTCGGTCTCACCGGAGGACGGGAAGCCGACCTCGATCTCCTTGTAGCCCATGCGTACCAGCAGGTCGAACATCTCGCGCTTGCGGGCCGGCGACATCGGGTCGATCAGCGCCTGGTTGCCGTCGCGCAGGTCGGTCGAGAGCCAGCGGGGCGCGGCGGTGATGCGGTTGTCGGGCCAGGTGCGGTCGGGGATGTCGACGGCTTCGTAGCGGCCGTACTTGTGGACCGGCATGCCCGAGGGCCGCTGCAGCTGCGTCGCGCTGGTGACCGGGGTGGGCCGGCCGACGGGATGGCCTGCGGGGCTCGACGGATTCGTCATGGTGCGTGGGGCTCCTCGTGTGTCCGCTGGGGTCCCCCTGCTCCTGGGGAGTCAGGGAGGGCCGACGGGGCGAAAAGATCGCAACACCGAACTCCGCGGGGAGGGGGTCGGCCTACGACTACAGGCCCTCACCGCGGCAGCTAAGGAGAAGCAGCCCGAAACGCATGATGCACAGCACCTTAGCCGAGGTCGGCCCTGGAGGGCGGTCGCGTATCAGTATGCGGGACCGGGCGGACTTTGTTCCCCAAATGCGACCAACCACACTTTTTCGGGAATTTCGGCCGCAGGCAGTGACAGTTGCGTTACACAGTGCCACCGTTTGTGCATGGACCTCAACGACGCGCAGCCAGATCCCGCCACCGGCCACATGCCCGTCTTCTGCACGATCATCCCGCCGCACATCCTCGACAACCTGGCACAGTCCGACGACCCGGAGCGGCACGAGCCGGCCCGCCGCACCCTGGAGCACGACCACGTACGGCGCACCGAACGCCGTGAGCTCGCCGCCCGCGGCGGACTGACCCCGGGAGAGCCCGGCGCCGCCCCCGACAAGCCGAACCGCACCGTCTACGACGCCCGGCACAAGGAGAACCTGCCCGGTCACAAGGTGCACGCGGAGGCGGACGGCCCCGTCAAGGACGCCTCCGTCAACCGCGCCCACGCCGGCCTCGGCGCCACCTTCGAGCTCTACCTCAAGATCTACGGCCGGAAGTCCATCGACGGCGCCGGCCTGCCGCTCAACGCGACCGTCCACTATGGCCGGAAGTACGACAACGCCTTCTGGGACGGCGAGCGGATGGTCTTCGGCGACGGCGACAACGACCTGTTCAAGGACTTCACCATCCCCGTCGACGTCATCGGCCACGAGCTCACCCACGGCGTCACCCAGTACACCGCCAACCTCACCTACGAGGGCCAGCCCGGCGCCCTCAACGAGTCCGTCTCCGACGTCTTCGGCGTGCTGATCAAGCAGTACGCCCTCGGCCAGACCGCCGACCAGGCCGACTGGCTGATCGGCGCCGACCTCCTCGGCCCGAACGTCACCGGCAAGGCGCTGCGCTCCATGAAGGCCCCGGGCACCGCGTACGACGACGACGTCCTGGGCAAGGACCCGCAGCCCGCCACGATGAAGGGCTATGTCCGCACCACCGACGACAACGGCGGCGTCCACATCAACTCCGGTATCCCCAACCACGCCTTCTACCTGGCCGCCACCGCCCTCGGCGGCAAGGCCTGGGAGCGGGCGGGGCAGGTCTGGTACGACGTCCTGACCGGCGGCAAGCTCTCCACGGACGCGCAGTTCGCCGACTTCGCGGCCCTGACCATCAAGGCCGCCCAGGCCCGCTTCGGGGCCGGCGACGAGCACGAGGCCGTGGTCAAGGCCTGGACACAGGTCGGTGTGACCCCGAAGTAGCGGCGCCACGAGGTCCGCGGGGCGGGCGGCGCCGGCAGGCGCGCCCGCCCCGCGCACGGTTAGCGTGGCCGTACGGGGTAGAAGTCCGTCGGAGGACGTCGGAGGAGTCGTTATGCGCATTCACGTACATCGCACCGGCGGTTTTGCGGGCGTCGACCGCCGCGCCGAGGTCGACACCTCGGACCGCCCGGACGCCGAGGACTGGCAGGCACTGGCCAAGGACGCCGTCGCCACCGCCCGCACCGAGCCCCCCGTCGGAGTGCCGGACGGCTTCAGCTACCAGATCACGGTCGACGGCCGGACGGTCTACTGCTCCGATCCCCGCCTCACGGACGAGCAGCGCAAGCTGATCACCAAGGTGATGAAGGAAGGGGCGTAGGGCCCGGACGCCGCCACGCCCCCGGCCCCCGCCGCGGCCGGCCGGTGCGGCGTCCCAACTTCCCTGCACCGCCCGCCTCTTGACACCGTTACCGCCGGTTACAAAGATCCGGTGGCATGACGAGCGAAACGGTGTCCGACGCGCTGCCCCGCTTCCCCCGTGACTTCGTCTGGGGGGTGTCCACGTCCGCCGCGCAGATCGAGGGGGCGGTGGCGGACGGGGGGCGCGGGCGGTCCGTGTGGGATGTGTTCGCGGCGGAGGCGGGGCGGATCAAGGACGGGTCGGACGCCCGGGTGGCGACCGGTCACTACCACCGGTACCGGGAGGACGTGGGGCTGCTCCGGGAGCTCGGGGTCGGGGCGTACCGGTTCTCGGTGGCCTGGCCGCGGGTGGTGCCGGACGGGGACGGGGCGGTCAACGGCGCCGGGCTGGACTTCTACGACCGGCTGGTGGACGCGTTGCTGGCGGCGGGCGTCGCGCCGGTGCCGACGCTCTTCCACTGGGACACCCCGCAGGCGCTGGAAGAGCGCGGCGGCTGGCTCCGGCGGGAGACCGCCGAGCGCTTCGCGGCGTATGCGGACGTGGTGGCGGGGCGGCTCGGGGACCGGGTCGAGCGGTGGATCACGCTCAACGAGCCCGCCGAGGTGACCTTGCTGGGGTACGGGCTGGGACAGCACGCGCCGGGGCGGGAGCTGCTGTTCGAGGCGCTGCCGGCCGCGCACCATCAACTGCTGGGACACGGGCTGGCCGTGCAGGCGCTGCGGGCCCGCGGGGCGCGGAGCGTCGGGATCGCCAACTCGCACGGTCCGACCTGGACGGCGAGTGCGTCGGAGGCGGATACCTCGGCGGCGGATCTGTACGACCTGCTGCTCAACCGGCTGTTCGCGGAGCCGGTGCTCCTGGGCCGGTATCCGGACGAGGGGCTGGCGGCGCTGCTGCCGGGGCCGGTCGCCGACGACCTGAAGGTGATCGGGCAGCCGCTGGACTGGTACGGGATCAACTACTACCAGCCGACGCTGGTGGGCGCCCCCGGGGCGGAAGGGACCGCGGCGGCCGACTTCGGCGGGATCCGGCTGCCGCCCGAACTGCCCTTCGCTCCCCGGGAGATCGAGGGCTACCCCCGCACCGACTTCGGATGGCCGGTGGTGCCCGGGGCACTGACCGAGCTGCTGGTGTCCTTCAGGGAGCGGTACGGGGACCGGCTGCCGCCCGTCATGATCACCGAGAACGGGTGCTCGTACGAGGGCGTCGAGGACGGGGAGCGGATCGCGTTCCTGGACGGGCATCTGCGGGCGCTGCATGCGGCGATGGCGGCCGGGGTGGACGTGCGGGGCTACTTCGTGTGGTCGTTGCTGGACAACTTCGAGTGGGCGGAGGGGTACGCCCGGCGGTTCGGGCTGGTGCACGTGGACTACACGACCCTGCAGCGGACACCCAAGGCCTCGTACCACTGGCTGCAAGGCGTGCTGCGGGAGCAGGCCCGGGGGTGAGCGGCCCGGCTCCCGAGGCGCTTGCGGAGCCGTCACAGCAGGCCGGGCGGGCGTGGACCGCCGCGCTGTCGCTGGCCAACGGGGCGATCTGGGTCGGGTGGTACGGGCCGCTGCAGATCCTGCTGGCGCTGCAGGCCGCGCAGCTCGCGCCGCCGGGCACCGCGAAGGAGTCGGTGCTGGCGTGGGTGACGGGGGCGGGGGCCGTCGTCTCGATGGTGTCCAACCCGCTGTTCGGGGCGCTGTCGGACCGTACGGCCTCGCGGTTCGGGCGGCGTACGCCGTGGGTCCTCGTGGGGGTGCTGGGCGGGGCCGGGGCGCTGGTGCTGCTGGCCGGGGCGGACACGGTGCCGGCGATGGCGCTGGGGTGGTGTCTGGTGCAGCTCACCCTCAACGCGGCGTTCGCGGCGGTCACGGCGGCGGTGCCGGACCGGGTGCCGCAGCGGCAGCGCGGGGCGGTGGGCGGCTGGGTGGGGGCCGCGCAGATCCTCGGGGTGGTGGCCGGCACGGGGCTGGCGACGGCGGCGGGAGGGGTGGCCGCGGAGGGCGCGGCAGCGGGCGGAGTGACCGCGGGCTATCTGGCCTGCGCCGGTTTCGTGGTGCTGGGCACCCTCCCGTATGTGCTGTTGCACCGGGACCCGGTACTGCCGGCCGGGCGGCGCCCGGCGCTGAGCGTGCGGGCCCTGGCCGCCGGGCTCTGGATCAGTCCGCGCCGCCATCCCGATCTGGGGTGGGCCTGGCTGACCCGCTTCCTGATCAACCTGGGCAACGCGCTGGCCCTGCTGTACCTGCTGTACTACCTGCGCGATGTGCTGCACCGTCCCGACCCGGCCGACGGGGTGCTGATACTGACCGCGGTCAACGGCGTGACCCTGCTGGGCACGGTCGTGATCGGGGGGCTTTGGTCGGACCGGGCCGGGCGGCGGCAGCCGTTCGTGCTGTGGTCCGGGGTGATCATGACGGTGGCGACCGGGCTGCTGGCCGGGTGGCAGACCTGGCCGGGCGCGCTGTGCGCCGCGGCGCTGCTCGGGGTCGGCTTCGGCGTCTTCACCTCCGTCGACTTCGCGCTGATGACGCAGGTGCTGCCGGCCGCCGCGCACCGCGGCAAGGACATGGGCGTCATCAATATCGCCAACGCGCTGCCGCAGGTGGCCGCCCCCGCGCTGGCCGCGCCGATCGTCCACCACCTCGGCGGCTACCGGATGCTGTACGCCATCGCGGCGGCGGTCGGGCTGGTGGGGGCGCTGCTGGTGCGCCGGATCCGGGGTGTGGCCTGAGGGGCGTGGCCCGAGGGGCGTGGCCCGAGGGGCGTGGCCCGAGGGGCGTGGCCCGAGGGGCGTGGCCTGAGGGGCGTGGCGCCCCGCGGCCGGAAGCCGGGCCCGGCCGGGCTCAGAAGCCCAGTTTGCGCAGCTGCTTCGGGTCGCGCTGCCAGTCCTTGGCGACCTTGACGTGCAGGTCCAGGAAGACGGGAGTGCCGAGCAGTGCCTCGATGTGCTTGCGGGACTTCGAGCCGACCTCCTTCAGGCGCTTGCCCTTGGGGCCGATGATGATCCCCTTCTGGCTGGGGCGCTCGATGTAGACATTCGCGTGGATGTCGAGGAGGGGCTTGTCGGCGGGGCGGTCCTGGCGCGGCAGCATCTCCTCGACGACCACCGCGATGGAGTGCGGCAGCTCGTCGCGGACGCCTTCCAGCGCGGCCTCGCGGATCAGCTCGCCGACCATGACCTGCTCGGGCTCGTCGGTGAGGTCGCCCTCGGGGTAGAGCGGCGGGCTCTCCGGGAGCATCGGCACGAGCAGGTCCGCCAGGAGCGCCACCTGGGTGTCCCCGACCGCCGAGACCGGGATGATCTCGGCCCACTCGATGCCCAGCTCCTTGCCGAGCTGGTCGATGGCGATCAGCTGGGCGGCCAGCGCCTTGGAGTCGACCAGATCGGTCTTGGTGACGATGGCGACCTTGGGGGTCTTCTTGATCACGGCCAGCTCCGCTGCGATATAGCGGTCGCCGGGGCCGATCTTCTGGTCGGCGGGCAGGCAGAAGCCGATGACGTCCACCTCGGACCAAGTGGTCCGCACGACGTCGTTCAGCCGCTCGCCCAGCAGCGTGCGCGGCTTGTGCAGACCGGGGGTGTCGACGAGGACCAGCTGTGCCTCGGGGCGGTGCACGATGCCGCGGACCGTGTGGCGGGTGGTCTGCGGGCGGTTGGAGGTGATGGCCACCTTCGTGCCGACGAGAGCGTTCGTGAGGGTGGACTTGCCCGCGTTGGGGCGGCCGACGAAGCAGGCGAAGCCGGCGCGGTGCGCGGCGGAGGACTCTGTACGAACGCTCATGGCGCCCATTCTCCCCGATCCCGGGCGCGGCTCCGACCAAACGGCCGCGGCGCCCGGTCCGGGACGGCCGGGAGGAGGCGGCCTGCAGGGGCCGCCCGGTCCGGGCGACCGGTCCGGGCGACCGTCCGCGCGACCGGTCCGGGACGGCCCGCCGCGGCCGGTGGGCCGCATCCGGTGGGCCGCCCCCGCACGCCGGTCGCACCCTGTCCGTACGACGCCCGTACGGCGCCCGTACACCGCCCTCCGGCGCTTCCGCGCTCAGGCCGGTGCGTCGCCCGCCGGGACGGTACTGCGCAGGGTGCCGTCGGGGCCGGCGACCAGGACGGGCGTCGCGGGCCCGCCGAGGTCCCGTACGGCCGCACGGTCCGCGTCGGCGGCACGCTCGGCGTCGGTGACCACGGCCGCGGCCTCCAGGGACGTGGCCCCGCTGGCGACGGCCATCGCCACGGCCGTCTGCAGCGCGCTGAGCTGCAGCGAGTCCAGGGCGACGGTGCCGGCGACATAGGTGCGGCCGGTCTCGTCGCGGACGGCGGCGCCCTCGGGCACGCCGTTACGGGCCCGCGCCGAGCGGGCAAGCGTGATGATCTTGCGGTCTTCCGGGTCCAGCGGTGCGGCTTCGCTCATACGGGCGAGCATATGCGGGGCCGCGGACGGCGGCGGGAAAGGGGGCGGCCGGCCCGGGGCCGCGGACGATGCGTGCGCGGCGCCCCGGCGGAAGGAAGAGGTGGCTGCCCCGGTCCCCCGCCCCGGGGCAGCCTGCGCGGGAAGATCTCTGTGACGATTTCTCTCACGCACGGCGGTCGCGCTTCCCGCGACCGCCCGAAGATCTTTCCATGTGGCACACGGCAGAATCCAGCCCCACCGGAAATGACTTGCAGAACATTTCCGGTGCACTGGAGATAAGTAGCCTTGTGGAGTTCGATGGCGGAAAATATTCCCGCCGTCACAAGGAATTACGCGGTGAATTCCGCATACGTTCAACCGGCGGAACGGCCGCCCGCCCACGGTTCCCCGGACGCGCTCGCGCCCTCGCTGCGCACCGGCTCGCAGACCACCGTGATGATCTTGTTCCGGCGGCCGCCCGGGGACTCCGCGGTCAGCCGCAGCGCCTTCAGGCCCGGGTCGGACGCGTCCTCGGAGAGGTCGACCTCGGCCGTGGCGCCGGCGATCGGGACCCGGCCGAGGAGCTTGGCGAGCAGTCCGCCGACCGTTTCGACATCCTCGTCGTCCAGCTCGGCCAGGCCGTACAGCTCACCGAGGTCGCCGATGTCCAGCCGGGCGGTGACGCGATAGCGGCCGTCGCCGAGGTCTTCGACGGGCGGCAGTTCCCGGTCGTATTCGTCGGTGATCTCGCCGACGATCTCTTCCAGAATGTCCTCGATGGTGACAATGCCGGCGGTGCCGCCGTATTCGTCGATGACCACCGCGACATGATTGCGGTCCTGCTGCATTTCGCGCAGCAGATCACCGGCATTCTTGGTGTCGGGGACGAAGACGGCGGGGCGCATGGCCGTGGAGACCAGCTCGTTCTCGGCGTCGCGGCTGATGTGGACCTTGCGGGCGAGGTCCTTGAGGTAGACCACGCCGACGACGTCGTCCTCGTTCTCGCCGGTGACCGGGATGCGCGAGAAGCCGGAGCGCAGGGCCAGGGTGAGCGCCTGGCGGATGGTCTTGAAGCGCTCGACGGCGACCAGGTCGGTGCGCGGCACCATCACCTCGCGGACGAGGGTGTCGCCGAGCTGGAAGACGGAGTGCACCATCCGGCGCTCCTCGTCCTCGATCAGCGACTCCTTCTCCGCGAGGTCGACCAGCGAGCGCAGTTCGGCCTCGGAGGCGAACGGGCCCTTGCGGAAGCCCTTGCCGGGGGTGAGGGCGTTGCCGAGGAGGATCAGCAGCTGCGGGACAGGCCCCATGATGCGGGCCAGCGGCAGCAGCACATAGGCGGCGGCGGTCGCGGTGTTCAGCGGGTGCTGGCGGCCGATGGTCCGCGGCGAGACGCCGACGGCGACATAGGAGACCAGCACCATCACGGCGATGGCGACGGTCAGCGCCTGCCACGTCTTGTCGAAGGAGCGCAGACAGGCGTAGGTGACCAGGACACCGGCGGCCATCTCGCAGCCGACCCGCACCAGCAGGGCGACGTTGAGGTAGCGGGTGGGGTCGGCGGCGACCGCGGCGAGCTTGGCGCTGCCGCGGCGCCCCGAGCGGACGGCTTCCTCGGCCCGGAAGCTGGTCGTACGGGCCAGACCGGCCTCCGCGCAGGCGGCGAGCCAGGCGATCACGACGAGCAGGACCGCGACAGCGATCAGCTGGGTGGTCATCGCAGCGTCCCGTCAGGTCACGGTGGGGGCCGGCGAGGGGCCGGTCAGGCCCTGCTCGGTCCGCCAGCCGTCGATGATCGCCGCCTGCAGGCCGAACATCTCGGCCTTCTCGTCCGGCTCCTCGTGGTCGTAGCCGAGGAGGTGGAGCACGCCGTGGACGGTGAGCAGCTGGAGCTCTTCGTCCATGCTGTGCCCCGTCGGGGCCTCTTCGCCCTGCTTCTTGGCGACCTCGGGGCAGAGCACGATGTCACCGAGGAGCCCCTGCGGGGGCTCCTCGTCGTCCTTGGCCGGCGGACGCAGTTCGTCCATCGGGAAGGACATGACATCGGTGGGTCCCGGCAGGTCCATCCACTGGAGATGGAGCTGTTCCATGGCCTCGGCGTCCACGACGATCACGGACAGCTCGGAGAGCGGGTGGATGCGCATCCGGGCGACGGCGTAGCGGGCGACATCCAGGATGGCCTGCTCGTCGATATCCGTGCCGGACTCGTTGTTGACGTCGATGGACATGGGGGAGTTGCTTCTCGCTTCTGTGTGCCGGGCGCGGGCCGGCCGGCGGTCCCGGCCGGCCGGGGCTCAGGTGCCGTTGCGGCTGTCGTACTGCTCGTAGGCGTCGACGATACGGCCGACCAGCTTGTGACGGACTACATCCTGGCTGGTGAGCAGGGAGAAATGCACATCGTCGACGCCCTCCAGGATGTCCCGGACCTGGCGCAGACCGCTCTTCGTGCCGCCGGGGAGGTCGACCTGGGTGACATCGCCGGTGATGACGATCTTCGATTCGAAGCCGAGGCGGGTGAGGAACATCTTCATCTGCTCGGGGTTCGTGTTCTGCGCCTCGTCGAGGATGATGAACGCGTCGTTGAGCGTTCTTCCGCGCATATACGCCAGCGGAGCGACCTCGATCGTGCCCGCGGCCATCAGGCGCGGGATGGAGTCGGGGTCGAGCATGTCGTGCAGCGCGTCGTAGAGCGGGCGCAGATACGGGTCGATCTTCTCGTAGAGGGTGCCGGGCAGGAAGCCGAGCCGTTCGCCGGCCTCGACCGCGGGGCGGGTCAGGATGATGCGGTTGACCTGCTTGGCCTGCAGCGCCTGCACGGCCTTCGCCATCGCGAGGTAGGTCTTGCCGGTGCCGGCCGGCCCGATGCCGAAGACCACGGTGTGCTCGTCGATGGCGTCGACGTAGCGCTTCTGGTTGAGGGTCTTGGGCCGGATCGTGCGGCCGCGGTTGGACAGGATGTTCTGGGTGAGCACCTCGGCGGGTGTCTCACTCGCCGCTCCCTCGCCGTCCTCCGCCGCGCGCAGCATGGCGATGGAGCGTTCCACTGCGTCCTCCGTCATCGGTTGTCCGGTGCGGAGCACCAGCATCATCTCGTCGAAAAGGCGCTGGACGAGGGCGACCTCGCCGGCGTCGCCGACAGCGCTGACTTCGTTGCCCCGGACGTGGATGTCGGTCGCCGGGAAGGCTTTTTCGATCACGCGCAGAAGGGAGTCTCCGGATCCCAGGACCGTGACCATCGGGTGTTTGGCCGGAACGGTGAACTGGGCGCGCGCCTGCGGTTGCGTGGGTGTCTGCGTCATGGGGCGGCTCGGTGGCCTGCTCAACCCCCATCCTTTGCTCGTAAGAGGTGCCTGCCTGCACTCGACCGGCACTCGACTCCTTGGGATACAAGAGTACGACGGGGCACCGACAAGCCCGAGGCCTTTTCCTGCCGGGAGGGGAGGCGGCCGGGGGGTGGCGGGTGCGCTGCCGGGACGCGCCGGGCCCGGCCCGATCGGCCCCGGCCCGGCCCGGTGCCGCTCAGGCCGGGCGGCGGAAGCCGATCGTGGGGACGGCGCGGGCCAGCGGGGCGGGCCGGTAGGCCGCGGGCAGCACCTCGTCGAGGAAGGCGTACTGACGGCGCAGCGCGCCCGGCGCACCCGCCTCGTAGGCGCGCACCTGCTGCCACCAGCCGGCGATCTCCGCCCAACCCGGTGCGGACAGCGAGCCGCCGAATTCCTGTACGGACAGCGCGGCGCTCAGCCCCGCGAAGGCGAGCCGGTCGGCGAGCGGCCAGTCGGCGAGGGTGCCGGTGACGAATCCGGCGACGAAGACATCGCCGGCGCCCGTGGGATCCAGCGCCTCCACGGCGATGGCGGGCACCTCGGCGCTCTCGCCGGTCCGCCCGTCCACCGCGTAGGCGCCCTCGGCACCCAGCGTGACCACCGCCAGCGGCACCCGGTCGGCGAGCTTGCGGGCAGCGGCGCGCGGGCAGTCCGTACGGGTGTAGCGCATCGCCTCCTCGGCGTTGGGCAGGAACGCCTCGCAGTGTTCGAGGTCGGCGAGGTCGGCCGGGTCCCAGCGGCCGGTGTCGTCCCAGCCCACGTCCGCGAAGATCCGGCTGCCGCGGCCGGCCGCGCAGCCCAGCCAGCCCTCCCTGCGGCCCGGTACCAGCGAGGCGATGCAGGCGCGGGACGGCGGCGGGCAGCCCGGGGCGTGCTTGCCGTCGAAGGCGAAGTCGGGCGGCGGCGCCTCGTGGCCGTGCGAGACCATCGTGCGCTCGCCCTCGTAGGCCATCGAGACGGTGACCGGGGAGTGCCAGCCGGGGACGGTGCGGGACAGCGCCAGGTCGATGCCCTCGCCCTGTTCGAGCGCCTCCCAGCAGTACTCGCCGTAGTGGTCGTCGCCGAACGCGGCGGCGAGCGAGGTGCGCAGGCCGAGCCGGGCCAGCGCGGTGGCCATGTTGGCGACGCCGCCGGGGCTGGAGCCCATGCCGCGGGCCCACGATTCGGTGCCGCGGACGGGGGCGCTGTCCAGGCCGGTGAAGATGATGTCCAGGAAGACGGTGCCGGTGAGGTAGACGTCGGTGTGCGGATCGCCGTCGGCGCGCACCTCGGCCAGCGGATCGAGAGCCGGTGGCACTGCCGCCGGTCCCGCGGGCAAATGATCATCGCGTCGGCTGCTCACCGTGCTCGCTCCTCTCGTATCGGCACGTGCCGCCAGTGTGCCTGATGCTGCGGTACGTTCCGCCCCATGAGGCTGACGATTCTGGGCGGGGGCGGCTTCCGGGTGCCGCTGGTCTACCGCGCGCTGCTGGACGACCCGGCGCACGCCGTCTCCGAGGTGGTGCTGCACGACACCGATCCACGCCGGGTGGGGGTGATCGCCGAGGTGCTGAAGCGGCTGGCACGGGGGCATCCGGAGCCGGTGCCCGTACGGGTCGAGAGCCGGCTGGACGACGCGCTGGCCGGCGCCGGCTTCGTCTTCTCCGCGATCCGGGTGGGCGGCACGGCAGGGCGGATCCGCGACGAGCGGATCCCGCTGTCCGAGGGGGTGCTGGGCCAGGAGACGGTCGGTGCGGGCGGTGTCCTCTACGGCCTGCGGACGGTCCCGGTGGCCCTGCACATCGCCGAGCGGGTCGCGGCGCTCGCCCCGGACGCGTGGGTCATCAACTTCACCAACCCCGCGGGCACGGTCACCGAGGCGATGTCCCAGGTGCTGGGCGACCGCGTCATCGGGATCTGCGATTCGCCGGTGGGGCTGGTGCGCCGGGCGGCACGGGTGGCCGGCGTGGACCCGGCGGCCTTCGACACCGCCGGCCGGGTCGGCTATGACTACGTGGGCCTCAACCACCTCGGCTGGCTGCGGTCGTTGACGCTGGACGGCGCCGAGCTGCTGCCGGGGCTGCTCGCCGACGACGCCGCGCTGGGCTCCTTCGAGGAGGGCAGGCTCTTCGGCGCCGACTGGCTGCGGACCCTGGGCGCGCTGCCCAACGAGTATCTGCACTACTACTACTTCCGCCGCGAAACCCTCGGCTCCGTACGGGACACCACCGAGACCCGCGGCGAATTCCTCGATCAGCAGCAGGGCGGCTTCTTCGAGCGTGCCGCGTCGGCCGGCGGCCCCAAGGGGGCGTACGAGCTGTGGGAGCGCACCCGGCTGGAGCGCGAGGAGACGTATATGGCGCACAGCAGGGAGGCCGGCGGCGGCTGGCAGCGCGACAGCCACGACCTGGAGGGCGGTGGCTACGACCGGGTGGCGCTGGCGTTGATGCACGCCATCGTGGGCGACAGCGGAACCCGGCTGATCCTCAACGTCCGCAACGGGACGACGGTGCCGCAGCTGGCGCCGGACGCGATCGTGGAGACGGTGTGCGAGGTGACGTCGCAGGGCGCCGTGCCACTGCCCTGCGCGCCGTTGCGGGAGGACCAGTTGGGGCTGATGCTGCAGGTCAAGGCGGTGGAGCGGGCGACGGTGGACGCGGCGGTCTACAAGGACAGGGACGCCGCGCTGCGGGCGCTGGCGCTGCATCCGCTGGTGGACTCCCCCGCGGTGGCCGCCCGCATCCTGGAGCGGGCGGCCAGGGAGGCGTGAGGAGCCGGAGGCCGGGCAGGGAGCAACCTCCGCCCCTGAGGGAGCATCCTCCGCCCCTGCCGGAATGCCCCCCGCCGCCGGAATACCCCCCGCCGCGGGAATACCCCTCCGCCCCCGCCGCGTTGTGGCCTGCAAGGGACGCCCGCACCCCTTACGGGATGCGGACGCCCCTGCCCCTAATGGCCGCCGCGCGCTCCCGTTCGGCCCCAGCGGCCCGCGCCGCCTCAGCGGCTGGCGCCCCTCAGTGCCCCCGCTTGATCCACTCCTCCAGATGCGGGGCCTCCGCCCCGATCGTCGTCGGGTCGCCGTGTCCGGTACGGACCTGGGTCGCGGGCGGCAGGGTCAGCAGCCGGTCCCGGATCGAGGCCACGATCGTCGGGAAGTCCGAGAAGGACCGGCCGGTGGCGCCGGGGCCGCCCTGGAAAAGGGTGTCGCCGGTGAAGACGGTCCCCAGCTCGGGGGCGTGGAGGCAGACCGCGCCGGGCGCATGGCCCGGGGTGTGCAGCACCGTCAGATCCGTGCCGGCGATGGTCAGCACCTGGCCGTCCGCCAGCTCCGCGTCCGGCGCGGTGTCCGCGTGGGTCATCTTCCACAACGGCAGGTCGGCGGGGTGCAGATGGATCCGGGCGCCGGTGCGGGAGGCCAGTGCCGGGGCCGCGTCGATGTGGTCGTCGTGCCCATGGGTGCAGACGATCGCCCGCAGCGTCCGGCCGCCGAGGGCTTCGAGGATGGCGTCGGCGTCATGGGAGGCGTCGATGACGATCGCCTCGTCGTCGTCACCGACGATCCATACGTTGTTGTCGACGTCCCAGGTACCGCCGTCGAGGGAGAAGGTTCCGGAGGTGACCAGGTGGTCGATACGGGCCGCCATCAGAGCGTCACCACCGAACGCAGGACGTCGCCCGCGTGCATCCGCTCGAAGGCCTGCTCCACGTCCTCGATGCCGATGGTCTCCGTGACGAACGCCCCCAGGTCGATCCGGCCCTGCTGATGCAGGTCGATCAGCATCGGGAAGTCGCGTGAGGGCAGGCAGTCGCCGTACCAGGAGGATTTGAGGGCGCCGCCGCGGCCGAAGACGTCCAGGAGGGGGAGTTCCAGGGTCATGTCCGGGGTGGGGACACCGACCAGGACGACGGTGCCGGCCAGATCGCGGGCGTAGAACGCCTGCCGGTAGGTCTCGGGGCGGCCGACCGCGTCGATGACGACGTCCGCGCCGAAGCCGCCGGTCAGTTCGCGGATCGCCTCGACGGGGTCGGTGTCACGGGAGTTGACGGTATGGGTGGCGCCCATGGAGCGCGCGGTCTCCAGCTTGCGGTCGTCGATGTCCACCGCGACGATCGTGACCGCACCGGCCAGCCGTGCGCCCACCACGGCCGCATCGCCGACGCCGCCGCAGCCGATGACCGCGACCGAGTCGCCCCGTCCGACGCCGCCGGTGTTGATCGCGGCGCCGATGCCCGCCATCACCCCGCAGCCCAGCAGCCCGGCCGCCTCGGGCGCCACCCGGGGGTCGACCTTGGTGCACTGTCCGGCGGCGACCAGCGTCTTGTCGGCGAAGGCGCCGATGCCCAGTGCCGGGGTCAGCTCCGTGCCGTCCTTGAGCGTCATCTTCTGGCGGGCGTTGTGGGTGTCGAAGCAGTACTGGGGGCGGCCGCGCAGACAGGCGCGGCACTGGCCGCACACCGCCCGCCAGTTGAGGACGACGAAGTCCCCCGGCGCCACATCGGTGACGCCGGCGCCGACCGACTCCACGACGCCGGCGGCCTCGTGCCCGAGCAGGAACGGGAAGTCGTCGTTGATGCCGCCCTGCTTGTAGTGCAGATCGGTGTGGCACACCCCGCACGTCTGAATCTTCACCACGGCCTCGCCGGGGCCCGGATCCGGCACCAGGATGGTCTCCAGCCGGACCGGTTCGTTCTTCCCCGGCGCAATCACGCCGCGCACTTCCTGTGCCATCGGGACAGCCCCTTTCAAAGATCACGTACGGGGACCACTGTGGCGCGCCGCCACCGATCCGTGCCTCACCGTACGCGTGCCGGGCCACCCGGCACAGGACCACGGCCGGGTCCGTGATCTCCCGTCCGGGGCCACCGCCGGCACGCGCCCGCTCGTGGTGCCCGCGGGCGAGGCAGTGGATGGCCGCGGGGAAGAATTCCGCCTCCGCGGCGCCGGGGGGGGAAGCGCAGGAGGGAGCACAGCCCGGTGCTGGATCACCCGGATCGAGGACCGTTTTCCTATGTACCGGACCGAGGGCCGTTACCTGTGCAGCTGACGTCTACGGATGGAGTTGGAGGTCAGGGAGCCCGCGTCATGGCCGTCAGGAGTCCGTACCCATGAGCCTTTGCCAAGGGTTGAATCTTCGCGCGTAGAGAGCGACTTGAGGCTCTGTTAGACCTACGGAGTCCACTCATGTCTCCTGAGGAGCCGCGCATGCCCCGCCCCGCCCGTTTCCGCCCCGCCCTCACCAGAAGGGCCCGGCTCGGCGCCGCGACGGTCGCCGCCCTCGTCACCGGCACCGCGGTCTTCGGCATAGGCCAGGCCACCGCCGAACACTCCGTGCCGCGCACCGACAAAGAGATCCCCAACCTCACGCAGGTGCAGGACAAGATCAAGGCGTACTACGGCGACACGGTGACGGCCGACGGCGAGCACTACGCCTCCCCGCACAGCAACTACGCCCGTCAGGTCCGCGGCATCGAGGCCAAGGCCCGCAGCTACCTGTCCAAGGCCCTTGCGCGGCACGGCCGGACGGGCAAGCAGGCCAAGCAAGCCAAGCCCGCCATCGTCCTCGACATGGACGACACGACCCTGCTCACCTACAACTACGAGCTCCAGGTCGGCTTCCACTACACCGAGGAGAGCCAGGACAAGTACCTGGCCCACCACGACATGGACCCGGTCTTCGGCATGAACCGGCTCGTGAACTGGGCGCACGCCAAGGGCGCCGAGGTGTTCTTCCTGACCGGCCGCAAGGAGGCGCAGCGCGACTGGAGCGTGCGCAACCTCAAGAACGTGGGCTACGACGTGCCCCTGGACAGCCGGCACGTCTACCTGAAGAACAAGGAACACCCGCCGGCCTACCTGCCCTGCGGCGCCACCTGCACGACGGTCGAGTACAAGTCGGGCACCCGCAAGCACATCGAATCCCTCGGCTACCGCCTCGTCGCCAACTTCGGGGACCAGTACAGCGATCTGAACGGCGGCGCCGGGGACCGGACGTTCAAGCTGCCGAACCCGATGTACTACCTGCCGTAGGAGCGCGGCGCACGCCCGCGGAAGCACAGCGCGCACGCCCGAAGCGGCGCGGCGCACGCCCGGCGGACGGATCTCCGCCGGGCGTTCAGCGCCGCTTGGGCACCGGCACCCGCGTCAGGTCCTTGGCGATGGTCAGCTCGCCCGTGAAGCCCGCCGCACGGGCCTGCCGCTCGAACTCCGTGGGGTCGTCGTAGCGCTGCGAGAAGTGCGTCAGCACGAGGTGCCGCACCCCCGCCGACGCCGCGACCTGCGCCGCCTGCCCGGCGGTCAGGTGTCCGTGATCGGTGGCCAGTTGGACGTCCTCGTCCAGGAACGTCGACTCGATCACCAGCATGTCCGCCCCCTCGGCGAGCGCATGGACGCCGTCGCACAGGCGGGTGTCCATGACGAACGCGAAGCGCTGGCCGGGGCGCCGCTCGCTGACCTCGTCGAGGGTGACGCCGTTCAGCTCGCCGAGCCGGCGGAGGCGCCCGACGTCCGGTCCGGCGATGCCGTGCGCGGCCAGCCGCTCCGGCAGCATCCGGCGCGTGTCCGGCTCGATGAGCCGGTAGCCGTACGACTCGACCGGGTGCGAGAGCTTGCGCGCCTCCAGGACGTACGCCGCCGAGCGCTCCAGCTCACCGTCGACGGCCACCGGCCGCTGGACCAGCCGGACCGTCTCCCGGTACGCGGTGGCATAGCGCAGCCGGTCGAAGAAGTGCTCGCCGCTGGCCGGGTAGTGGGCGGTGACCGGGTGCGGCACCCGGTCGAGGTTGATCCGCTGGATCACCCCGGCCAGGCCGAGCGAGTGGTCGCCGTGGAAGTGCGTGATGCAGATCCGGTGGAGGTCGTGGGCGGCGACCCCGGCGCGCAGCATCTGCCGCTGGGTCCCCTCGCCGGGGTCGAAGAGCAGCCCCTGGCCGTCCCAGCGCAGCAGGTAGCCGTTGTGGTTGCGGTGCCGCGTGGGGACCTGGCTCGCGGTACCGAGGACCACCAATTCACGTACGGACACGGTGCGTTATCCGGGGGGCCACTGGAGGCCGCGGCCGCCGAGCACGTGCAGGTGGGCGTGGAAGACGGTCTGGCCGGCTCCGGCGCCGGTGTTGAAGACAACCCGGTAGCCCCGGTCCTCGGCCTTGTCCTCGGCGGCGACCTCGCGGGACTCGCGCAGTATGTCGGCGATGATCTGCGGTTCGGCGGCGGCCAGGCTCGCCGCGTCCGGGTAGTGCACCTTGGGGATCACCAGGACGTGCGTGGGCGCCTGGGGGTTGATGTCGCGGAACGCGACGGTGGTGTCGGTTTCCCGGACGATCGTCGCCGGAACCTCCTTCGCCACGATCTTGCAGAACAGGCAGTCGGCCTGCGGTTCTCCCGCCACCGGTGGCTCCTCCCGGGTCATCCGTCCTGCGCACGGTGCGCACGGCCTCGGATGCTACCGGGCGGGCCGTAGCCGGGCGTCCACCCCACCCCACGCCGCGCGGTCCCCGCCGCCCCGGCCGCACACCGCACGGGAGGGCCCGGGCGCGCCGGAGGCCCACGGAGACCGGAAAGACACCCCCTAGCTCCAGCGCCCCGTGCGCCCCAGCAGCAGCGCCGTGGCCGCGGTGCCCGCCGTGGAGGTGCGCAGCACGGTCGTCCCCAGGCGGTAGGGCCCCGCACCCGCCTCGGCGAAGAGGGCGAGCTCTTCCGGGGAGACACCGCCTTCCGGCCCGACGACGAGCACGATCTTGCCCTCGGCGGGGAGTTCGGCGGTGGCGAGCGGGGAGCTGCCCTCCTCGTGGAGGACGGCGGCGAAGTCGGCGTCGGCGAGCAGGGTGGCCACCTGCTTGGTCGTCAGCGGGTCCGCGACCTCGGGGAAGGTCAGCCGGCGCGACTGCTTGCCCGCCTCACGGGCCGTGGCACGCCATTTGCCCAGCGATTTGGCGGCCCGCTCGCCCTTCCACTGGGTGACGCAACGCGCCGCCGCCCAGGGCACGATGCCGTCCACACCGGTCTCGGTCATCGTCTCGACGGCCAGCTCGCCGCGGTCGCCCTTGGGGAGCGCCTGGACGACGGTGATGGTGGGGTCCGGCGACGCCTCGGTCCGCAGTTCCGCGACCGCGACGGTGAGCCGGTCCTTGCCCTCGACGGCGGCGACCGCGCCGTACGCGCCGGCGCCGTGGCCGTCCGTCAGGACGACCTCCTCACCGGCCCGCAGCCGGCGCACCGACACCGCGTGCCGGCCCTCGGGACCGTCCAGGGTCAGCGTGCCGCCGGCCCGTACGTCCGCGAGCGAGTCGACGAGGAACACCGGAGCGGTCATGCGGCGCCACCGGCGCCCGGCCGGCCCAGCGCGGCGCGCGCCGCGTCCAGTTCACCCGCCAGTACTTCCACCAGCCGCCCGGCGGGCAGCTCCCGCGCCAGCCGGTGCCCCTGCCCCGCCCACAGGTTCATGCCCTGCGCGTCGCCCGCCTTGGCCGCGGCCTTGCGCACCGTGGAGGTGAGGTAGTGGACGGCGGGGTAGGCGGCCGGGGCGTACGGGCCGTGCTCGCGCAAAAAGCGGTTCACCAGTCCGCGGGCGGGCCGCCCGGAGAACGCCCGGGTCAACTCCGTATGCGTGAACAGCGGGTTGGTCAGCGCCTGCTTGTGCAGCGGGTTGGCGCCCGATTCGGGGGTGGCCAGGAAGGCGGTGCCCAGCTGCGCCATGCTCGCCCCGGCGGCCAGCACCGACGCGATCTGCGCCCCGCGCATCAGCCCGCCCGCGGCGATCACCGGGATCTGCACGGCCTCACGGACCTGGCCGAGCAGTGCCAGCAGCCCCAGCCCCGAGCCGGTGCCGTCCGCATGCGGATCGTCCCGGTGGGTGCCCTGGTGGCCGCCGGCCTCCACGCCCTGCACGCACACCGCGTCGGCGCCCGACCACTGGGCGGCCTGCGCCTCGGCGGCGGTGGTGACCGTGACGACGGTGTACGTGCCGACCGCGGCGAAGGAGTCCAGGACGGCGCGCGAGGGGCAGCCGAAGGTGAAGGACACCACCGGCACCGGATCGTCCCGCAGGATCGCGAGCTTGGCCTCGTAGCCGTCGTCGATGGGCCCGTCGGTGTCACCGAGCTCGGTCTCGTACCAGGCGGCCTCGCCCGCGAGTTGCTCGCGGTAGACCTCGACGACGGAGCCGTCGGCCAGCGAGGGCTGCGGCATGAAGAGATTGACGCCGAAGGGCCGGTCGGTCAGCGACCGCAGCTGTTTGATCTCCTGGTACATGCCGTCGGCGGTTTTGTAGCCGGCGGCGAGGAAGCCGAGCCCGCCGGCGCCGCAGACGGCGGCGGCCAGCTCGGGTCCGGAGCCGCCTCCCGCCATCGGGGCCTGCACGATCGGATGGCGGCAGAGATCGGTCGGTGCGGTGGGCATGCGCACATCGTGTCACGCCCACCGCGCCGTTCTGAACCGGGGCCGAGGCCGCCGCGCCGCCGGGTGGAACGGCTGCGGCCCCCGGGCTCACCTGGGGCTATCGCCCGTTGAACGCATCTTTCAGACGCGAGAAGAGACCCTGCTGCCCCGGCTGGAACTGCCCCGTGGGCCGCTCCTCCCCGCGGAGCTTGGCCAGCCGCCGCAGCAGGTCCTCCTGGTCGGCGTCGAGCTTGGACGGCGTCATCACCTCGACGTGGACGATGAGATCGCCCCGGCCGCCGCCCCGCAGATGGGTCACACCGCGCTGGTGCAGCGGAATCGACTGGCCGGACTGGGTACCGGGCCGGACATCGATCTCCTCCACCCCGTCCAGCGTCTCCAGCGGGCACTTCGTGCCCAGCGCCGCCGCCGTCATCGGGATGGTGACCGTGCAGTGCAGATCGTCGCCGCGCCGCTGGAAGACCGGATGCGCCACCTCGTGGATCTCCACATAGAGATCACCGGCGGGGCCGCCACCGGGGCCGACCTCGCCCTCGCCCGCGAGCTGGATGCGGGTGCCGTTGTCGACACCGGCCGGGATCTTGACGGTGAGCGTGCGGCGCGAGCGGATCCGGCCGTCGCCGGCGCACTCGTGGCACGGCGTCGGCACGACCGTGCCGAAGCCCTGGCACTGCGGGCACGGCCTGGACGTCATGACCTGGCCGAGGAAGGACCGGGTGACCTGGGAGACCTCACCGCGGCCGCGGCACATGTCGCAGGTCTGCGCCGAGGTGCCGGGAGCCGCGCCCTCACCGCTGCAGGTCGTACAGACGACGGCGGTGTCGACCTGGATGTCCTTGGTGGTACCGAAGGCGGCTTCGTTGAGCTCGATGTCGAGCCGGATCATGGCGTCCTGGCCACGGCGGGTGCGCGAGCGCGGTCCGCGCTGCGACGCGGTGCCGAAGAAGGCGTCCATGATGTCGGAGAAGTTGCCGAAGCCCGCGCCGAAGCCGCCCGCGCCCTGGCCGCCGCCGGCCTGCGAGAGGGGGTCCCCGCCGAGGTCGTAGACCTGCTTCTTCTGCGGGTCCGACAGCACCTCGTAAGCGGCGTTGATCTCCTTGAACCGCTCCTGGGTCTTCGGATCCGGGTTCACGTCCGGGTGCAGCTCGCGCGCCAGCCGGCGGAAAGCCTTCTTGATCTGGTCCTGCGAGGCGTCGCGTCCGATGCCGAGGACCGAGTAGTAATCCGTGGCCACTTACGACTCCGCGAGGATTTGTCCGACGTAACGTGCCACTGCGCGTACCGCTCCCATCGTTCCGGGGTAGTCCATGCGGGTCGGTCCGACCACGCCGAGTTTGGCGACTGCCTCGTCGCCCGAACCGTAGCCGACCGTGACGACCGATGTGGACGCCAGGCCTTCGTGGGCATTCTCATGCCCGATGCGTACGGTCATGCCCGAGTCCTTGGCCTCCCCGAGCAGCTTGAGCATCACCACATGCTCCTCGAGGGCCTCCAGCACCGGCCGGATGGTCAGGGGGAAATCGTGCCCGAAGCGCGTGAGATTGGCGGTGCCGCCGATCATCAGCCGCTCTTCGGTCTCTTCCACCAGAGTTTCCAGCAACACCGACAGCACTGTCGAGACCGTGCCGCGGTCGTCCTGCTCGAAGGACTCCGGAAGATCCTGCACCAACTGCGGCACATCCGCGAACCGGCGGCCGACGACCCGGCTGTTGAGCCGGGCCCGCAGGTCCGCCAGGGAGGCTTCGCCGAACGGTGCCTGGCAGTCGATGAGCCGCTGCTCGACCCGGCCGGTGTCCGTGATCAGTACGAGCATCAGCCGGGCCGGAGCCAGGGCCAGCAGCTCGACATGCCGGACCGTGGACCGGGTCAGGGACGGATACTGCACGACGGCGACCTGCCGGGTCAGCTGCGCCAGCAGCCGGACCGTGCGGCCCACCACGTCGTCGAGGTCGACGGCGCCGTCCAGGAAATTCTGGATCGCCCGCCGCTCCGGGCTGGACAGCGGCTTGACGCCGGCCAGCTTGTCGACGAACAGGCGGTAGCCCTTGTCGGTCGGGATCCGCCCGGCGCTGGTGTGCGGCTGGGCGATGAACCCCTCGTCCTCCAGGGCCGCCATGTCGTTGCGGACGGTGGCCGGGGAGACCCCGAGCCGGTGGCGTTCGGTGAGCGCCTTGGAGCCGACCGGCTCCTCCGTCCCGACGTAGTCCTGGACGATGGCGCGCAGCACCTCCAGCCTGCGTTCACTGAGCATCCCGCGCACCTCCAGTCCGGCCGTCCGCCGCTTCGTCTTCCCTGGCACTCACACGGGCCGAGTG
Source organism: Streptomyces sp. NPDC048516 (assembly GCF_043199875.1). NCBI lineage: Bacteria > Bacillati > Actinomycetota > Actinomycetes > Kitasatosporales > Streptomycetaceae > Streptomyces > Streptomyces sp. NPDC048516. The sequence goes on from NZ_JBICWS010000003.1 coordinate 43,738, forward strand.
CCAGACCTTGAGCCAGTGTACGGCCGGGTAGCACGGGCGCGGCAAGGGCGGGCGCGCGGAGTACTCGCCCGATGACCGTGTTCGGCCGATCTGCCGGGCAACGCTATCGCGATGGCGCTAGCGTCTCGGTATGCACACTGCTTGGGAAGAGGCCGGTTGGGAACGACTCGGTGACGGTGTCGCCAGGCGCCGGATGCCGGGCTGGGACGAGACGATCGGAGTGATCGCGGGGAGTACCGGGGTCATGATCGTCGACACCGGCGCGACCCTGCGCGACGGCGCGGACCTGCGCCGGTCGATCCGCGGTGTGCTGGGCCGGGAAGTGACGCATATCGCGCTCACCCACCCCCACTTCGATCATGTGCTGGGCACGGCCGCCTTCGCGGGCGTCGAGGTGTTCGGGGCGGCCGGCCTGGGCGAGCTGCTGCGCCGCGGCAAGGACGAGCTGCGGCACGACGCGATCCGGCACGGCGTCGCGCGGGACGCCGCCGCGGAGGCCGCCGATCTGCTGGTCGCCCCGCACCACCATGTGCACGGCCAGCTGACCGTCGAGCTGGGCGACCGGCAGGTGCTGCTCGCCAACGTCGGCCCCGGGCACACCGCCCACGATCTGGCCGTCCTGGTACCGGGCCGGCGCGGGGAGGCGGAGATCGTCTTCTGCGGCGATCTGGTCGAGGAGTCGGGCGAACCCCAGGCGGGCCCCGACGCGCTGCCCCAGCAGTGGCCCGGCGCGCTGGACCGCCTGCTGGCCCTCGGCGGCGAGGACGCGCGGTACGTTCCCGGGCATGGCGCCGTGGTGGACGCCGGCTTCGTACGGGCCCAACGCGACGCCCTGGCCGCCCGTTTCGGCGTCGCCCCCTCCTGACCACCGCCCACTTCGGCGTCGCCCCCTCCTGACCACCGCCCACTTCGGCGTCGCCCCCTCCTGACCACCGCCCGCCCTCCCCGACGGAACAGGCCCCATGCAGAGCAAGCGCTACAGCCCCGACCTCACCCCCTCCTGGAAGAAGCAGCGGCCCGCTCCCGAGGTGCCCGCCGATCCCGATCTGGTCGTCGAGGAGGTCACCTCGGGCTTCTGCGGCGCCGTGATCCGCTGCGAGAAGACGGCGCAGGGCCCGACGGTCACCCTGGAGGACCGCTTCGGCAAGCACCGGGTCTTCCCCATGGAGCCGCGCGGCTTCCTCCTGGAGGGGCGGGTGGTCACCCTCGTACGCCCCCAGGACAGGCCGGCGGCCACCGCTCCGGCGCGTACGGCATCGGGATCACTCGCCGTGCCCGGCGCCCGCGCACGGGTCGCCCGCGCCGGGCGCATCTATGTGGAGGGCCGGCACGACGCCGAGCTGGTGGAGCGGGTGTGGGGCGACGACCTGCGCATCGAGGGCGTGGTCGTGGAGTACCTGGAGGGCATCGACGACCTGCCCGCGATCGTCCGCGGCTTCGCCCCCGGGCCGGACGCCCGTCTCGGCGTCCTCGTCGACCATCTCGTGCCCGGCTCGAAGGAGTCGCGGATCGCGGCCGGAGTGACCGGGGACCATGCGCTGGTGGTGGGCCACCCCTACATCGACATCTGGGAGGCGGTGAAGCCGTCCTCGGTCGGGATCGCGGCCTGGCCGTCCGTCCCGCACGGACAGGACTGGAAGACGGGGGTGTGCCGGGCGCTGGGCTGGCCGGAGAACACGGGCGCCGCCTGGCAGCGGATCCTGTCCTGCGTGCGCTCCTACAAGGACCTGGAGCCGGCGCTGCTGGGCAGGGTGGAGGAGCTGATCGACTTCGTCACGGCCGGCGGTGGCGGGTGACGGGTGACGGGTGACGGCAGGAAGAGTGCCGAACCGGGAGGTGTCCGGCGTGATGCCGAGGGCATCGACGGGGAGAGGGACACCGAAGGGGACGGTGCGCCGCACTTCGTAGTCGGCGTCCTCTCCCGCACCAGCCGGTTCCGTCAGCAGTACGCAGCGGGCGACTGAGATCCCTCAGCCGAGTGATCAGTCCACCAGATCCCGCACCACCGCGTCCGCCAGCAGCCGTCCGCGGAGGGTCAGGACGGCGCGGCCCGCCTCGTACGGACCGGGCTGCAGGAGGCCGTCGGCCAGTGCGCTGGACGCCGCCCGCGCGCCCGCCGGGGCGAGGATGTCCAGGGGGCAGCCGTCCGCGAGGCGCAGTTCCAGGAGGATGCGTTCGACCCTGCGGTCCTCGTCCGAGAGGAGTTCGCGGCCGGCGCCCGGGGAGCGGCCTTCGGAGAGGGCCTGCGCGTAGGCGCCGGGGTGTTTGACGTTCCACCAGCGCACGCCGCCGACGTGGCTGTGGGCGCCGGGGCCCGCGCCCCACCAGTCGTCACCGGTCCAGTACAGCTCGTTGTGGCGGCAGCGGGCGGCGTCGGTGGTGGCCCAGTTGGAGACCTCGTACCAGGTGAAACCGGCAGCGGCGAGGCGTTCGTCGGCGATGAGGTAGCGGTCGGCGTGCACGTCGTCGTCGGTCATCGGGACCTCGCCGCGGCGGATCCGGCGGGCCAGCTGGGTGCCCTCCTCGACGATCAGGGCGTAGGCGGAGACATGGTCGGGGCCGGCCCCGATCGCGGCGTCGAGGGAGGCGCGCCAGTCGTCGTCGGTCTCACCGGGGGTGCCGTAGATCAGGTCGAGGTTGACGTGGTCGAAGCCGGCCGCGCGGGCCTCGGCGACACAGGCCTCGGGGCGGCCGGGGGTGTGCGTACGGTCGAGGATCTTCAGGACGTGCTGCTTGGCGCTCTGCATGCCGAAGGAGACCCGGTTGAAGCCGCCCGCGAGCAGCCCGTCGAGGTAGCGGGGGCCGACGGACTCCGGGTTGGCCTCGGTGGTGATCTCGGCGCCGGGCGCCAGGCCGAACTCCTCGCGGATCGCCGCCAGCATCCGGGCGAGGTCGGCGGCGGGCAGCAGGGTCGGGGTCCCGCCGCCGACGAAGACCGTCTCGACGGGACGCGGGTCGTCGCCCAGCACCTTGCGGGCCAGCCGGATCTCGTCCACGACGGTGTCGGCGTAGTTGTCGCGGGAGGCCAGGGCGCCGCCGGAGCCGCGCAGCTCGCTTGCGGTGTAGGTGTTGAAGTCGCAGTAGCCGCAGCGGGTCGCGCAGTACGGCACATGCAGGTAGAAGCCCAGGGGCCGGCCGGCGGCGGCCGCCGGCGTATGACCGGGCAGCGCCCCGTCCTCGGGCATCGGCTCACCATCGGGCAGTGCGGAAGGCATGGGAACCATTGTCCGTCATGGCGGGGCGGTGCCGGTCCGGACGCGGTGTGCCCTACGGCACCTGCGACACCTACGGCACCTGCGCCACCTGCGCCACCTGCGCCACCTACGGCGCCACGGGCCCGGCCGCCGCCTGGAGGACCAGCAGGGCCAGGTCGTCGTCGGGCGGGACCGGTCCGAAGGCGTGGACGGTGTTGCGGATGTGGTCGGCGAGGGCGGTGGCGCCCAGGCCCGCGCCCGCGGCGAGGGTGACGGCCAGGCCGTCCTCGTCGTCGAAGAGCCGCCGCCCCGAGCGCCGCTCGGTCACCCCGTCGGTGACGCACAGAAGCGTTTCCCCCGGGCAGAGGTCGAACGATTCGCTGACGTACGCGGCGTCCTCCACCACTCCCAGCAGCATCTGCGGCGCGGCGACGACCCGGACCGTGCCGTCCGTGCCCAGCACCAGCGGCAGCGGGTGGCCGGCGCTGGCGAGGGTGCAGCGGGCGCCGCCGGAGCCGCCGGGGTACGGGACGATCTCGCCGTAGAGCAGGGACAGGAAGCGGGCCTGTTCGCCCTCCTCGCGGATCTCGACCGGCGACTCGGCCCCGGCGCCGGCCGCCGCGACCGCCGCCGCGACCGCCGCGACCGAGTCCGCGGCCTCCCGTGCCATGGTCTTGTTGAGCCGGTCGAGCACCGCGGCCACCCCGAAGCCGTCCCGGGCCAGCAGCCGCAGCACCGGGCGGGCCAGCCCCGTCACCGCGGCCGCCTCGGGCCCGCTGCCGCAGACGTCGCCGAGGGCGAAGCACCAGCGGCCGTCCCCGGCGTCGAAGAGGTCCCAGAAGTCGCCGCCCGCCCAGGCGCCCTCGCGCGGTTCGTAGACCACCGCCGACTCCACGCCGGGTACCTGCGCCCGGCCCCGCGGCAGCAGCCGGCGCTGAAGGACCTGGCTGATGCGCTCCTGGCGGCTGTAGGCCCGGGCGGTGGCGACGGCGCGGGCGACCCGGCGGCCCAGGTCCTCGATCAGCCCGACCACCTCGTCGGGGAAGCGCAGCAGCCCGCCCCGGCCGAGCAGCAGGGTGCCGAGGCGGCGGCCCCCCGCGACCAGGGGGCAGGCGAGCGCGGCGCCGCCCGGCCCGTAGCCGCCCGGTTCGTACGGCCAGGGCCAGGGGACCGCGCCGGGCGCACCGCTGGGCGAGCTGCCGGCCGGCAGCTCCGGCGGCTGCTTCTCCAGGGCCGTACGCAGCGCGTCGATCCGGCTCTCTGAGGTGTGCCAGACGCGGGCGAGCCGCTGTTCCTCGCCGTCGGCCGCGATGCCCCGGCCGGGGGCGCCGCTGTCGCCGTCGTAGAGCCATACCGCGCACCATTCGGCGAGCCGCGGCACGATCAACTGGGCGGCGAGCGAGGTGACCTGATCGGCGTCGAGCTGGCCGGAGAGCAGGTCGGACGCTTCGGCGAGGAAAGAGAGGGCGCCGTTGTCGACCCGGTCGGCCTCGTGGTCCGGCCGGGCGGACCGGCGCGGCGCCGGGGCCAGGAGCTCGGCGGCCCGCAGCCCGCGCTGCAGCAACTGGTCGTCGCAGGCGAGCTCCGGCTCGGGCCCGGCGCCGTCCCGGGCGCCGACGGGCAGCCGGAACCAGACGGTCTTCATGGCCCGGCGGTAGGTGATGCCCCAGGATTCGGCGACGGCGCTGATCAGCTGGAGGCCGTGGCCGCCGTTCTCGGAGGCGGCGCTGTCCTCGTGGGCGCGGACCGGCTGGGCGGGGTGGTGGTCGGAGACCTCGATGACGATGCCGGGGCAGGGGCCGGGTGCGCCGTCGGGACCGGTGCCGGGTGCGCCGTCGGGGCCGGTACCGGGTGCGCGGTCGAGGCCTGCGCCGGGGGCGTACGCGGGCGGCGCCGGGTATGGCCGGCCGCTCCGGCTCCCGTCGGGCTCCCCGTTCCGGCCCTCGGGGGGCTCCCCGTTCCGGCCCTCGGGGGGCTCCCCGTTCCGGCCCTCCAGGGGCTCCCCGTTCCCGCTCCCCGAGGATTCCGCGCCCGGTTCCCGCTCCGGCTCCAGCCGGCAGCGCAGCTCGACGGTGGTGCCCGCGTGCACGACCGCGTTCGTCACCAACTCGCTGACCAGCAGCACGGCTTCGTCCGCGAGCCGGCCGGTCAGGCTCTCCGCGCCGGCCAGCCCCTGGTCGGCCCAGTCGGCGAACGCGGCCCGGACGAAGCGGCGGGCGGCGGCAGCGGCCTGCGGATCACCGGGCAGGCTGGCACACCGGGAACGGTCCGCGGCCCCCTCGGCAGGCCCGGCAGCGGGTCCGGTCACCGAGCCGGTCCCGGCCGCGGGTCCCGTCGCGGGCCCGGCCGCGGTCGCGCCACGCGACCCGCCCGCCCTCGCCATGCGCGTCGCCGTGACGCCGTCGTCCCGTGGAGACGAAGTTGTCGTCCGCATTGAGCAACTCCCGAGCAGCTCCGCTACAGCGCCGGATGCGCCAACGACAGAGTGACAGAACGAGCGCGGACATAAGCACGGAGTCACAGAAGTAGGTGGTCACGGGGGCCAATTCGGCTGACGCGCCGAGGGAGTTGGCCGACGGGCACCAAGCGGCACCCGGGGGGCCTGTACGGACCATCCCGGCGGCAGCCGCGGTCCCTGCCGCCCGCCGGCTTCACCCGTACGGGCGCAGCGGTATGCGACGCGACGCGGCGGCCCGTAGGAACGCGGCGATACGGGGACGCGCCGGCCCGTACGAGCGCGTGCGATACGAGGACGCGCCCACCCGTACGGGCGCGACGCCACGCGACCGCGTGCGCGCCGCCCCGTACGGGCGCGGCGGTACGGGACGCGCCGACCCGCCCCGTACCGCCGTGTCCTTGCGGCTACGCCTCGCGCGTCCCCGCGTACATCTCGTCGAGCAGGTCCTTGAACACCCGCTCCACCACCGGCCGCTTGACCTTGAGGCTGGGGGTCACCTCGCCGTGCTCGATGTCCAGGTCGCGCGGCAGCAGCCGGAACTTGCGGATCTGCTGCCAGCGCTGCAGTCCCTCGTTGACCCGCTCGACATAGCCGTCGATCAGCTCGCGGACCTGTGCGGTCGCGACGACCTCGGCGTACGTCCTGCCCTCCAGGCCGTGCTCCTTGGCCCAGGTCATGATCGTCGGCTCGTCGAGGGCGATCAGGGCGGTACAGAAGTTCCGGTTGGCGCCGTGCACCAGCACATTGGAGACGAACGGGCAGACCGCCTTGAACTGACCCTCGACCTCGGCGGGCGCGATGTACTTACCACCCGAGGTCTTGATCAGGTCCTTCTTGCGGTCGGTGATCCGCAGATAGCCGTCCGGGGAGAGCTCACCGATGTCACCGGTGTGGAACCAGCCGTCCTCTTCCAGCACCTCGGCGGTCTTGTCCGGCAGGCCGTGGTAGCCCTGCATGATGCCGGGGCCGCGCAGCAGGATCTCGCCGTCCTCGGCGATCCGCACCTCGGTGCCGGGCAGCGGCTTGCCGACCGTTCCGGTGCGGTAGGCCTCGCCGGGGTTGACGAAGCTGGCGGCGCTGGACTCCGTCAGGCCGTAGCCCTCCAGGATGTGGATACCGGCGCCGGAGAAGAAGTAGCCGATCTCAGGCGAGAGCGCGGCCGAGCCGGAGACCGCGGCGCGCAGCCGCCCGCCGAACGCCTCCCGCAGCTTGGCGTAGACAAGGGCATCGGCGATCTTGTGCTTGGCGCCGAGCGCGAACGGCACCGAGGCGTTGCCGGTGCGGCGGAAGTTGTCCTGTGAGACCTTGGCGTACTCGCGGGCCACCTCGGCCGCCCACTGGAAGATCTTGTACTTGGCGCCGCCGCCCTGCCGGGCCTTGGCCGCGACACCGTTGTAGACCTTCTCGAAGATCCGCGGCACCGCCGCCATGTACGTGGGCCGGACGACCGGCAGATTCTCGATGATCTTGTCGACCCGGCCGTCCACGGCGATCACATGGCCGGCCGCGATCTGGCCCGCGGTGAGCACCTTGCCGAAGACATGCGCCAGCGGCAGCCAGAGGTACTGCACGTCCTCCTCGGTGACCATGCCGGTCGACGGGATGGCCCGCGCCATGTACGCCCAGCAGTCGTGCGGGAGCTGTACGCCCTTGGGGCGGCCTGTGGTCCCGGAGGTGTAGATCAGCGTGGCCAGCTGGTCGGCGCGCAGTGCGGCGACCCGCTCCTTGACGCACTCCGGGTGGTCCTCCAGATAGGCGGTGCCGCGCTTCTCCAGCTCGGCCAGGGTGAGCACCCAGCCCTCCGGATCGCCCTCGGCGGGCTCCGCGCCCGCCTCGTCGATGACGACGACATGCGCCAGCCCGGGCAGCTCCGCGCGCCGCTCGCGCGCCTTGGCGAGCTGTCCGGCGTCCTCCGCGATCAGCACCCGGCTTCCGGAGTCGGCCAGGATGTAGGCGGTCTCCTCGGCGTTGGTGCTGGGGTAGACCGTGGTGGTGGCGGCGCCCGAGCAGAGCACACCGAGGTCGGCGAGGATCCACTCGACGCGGGTATTGGCGGCCAGCGCCACCCGTTCCTCGGGCAGTATGCCGAGCGCCATGAGCCCGGCGGCCACGGCGTAGACCCGTCCCGCGGCCTGCGCCCAGCTGATCGACTTCCAGTCGTCCGGTCCCGGTCCGGGGGAAGGGACCGGATAGCGATAGGCCTCGATATCGGGCGTGGCCGCGACCCGTTCCAGGAAGAGATGCGCCACCGAAGGCGGCCGGTTTTCGATCAGCGTGTGGGTGTCCGTCACGGCGTCCTCCGGGGCCCGCTTCGATGCTGGTGACTCGCGAGTAACCTTTGAGCAGTGATCAGACTAAGGCGCGAGACGCCGACGCGTAAGAGGCTACGGCCGACTGGTTAAGGATGTGACCAGTGCGATAGGTGTACGTAGCACGCGCAACGCCCGATAGCGAGCCGCGCCGATCGCCCGCACAGGGCCGCCCCGGGGCACTCCGGCCCGCCACCGACCGCCGCGACCCGCCGCGACCACTGCGAACCACTCCGGAACGGCCCCCTCCGGATCGCTGCGGATCGCTCCGGATCGCTGCGGGTGGGATGAATCACAGCTTCCTCACCCCGGCCGCACCGGCCGCCGCGTCCGCCCCGGCCGCCACGTCCGCCGCGCCCGCCCCGTGCTTCGCCTTCCCTGTCTCCGGCGACCGGGGAAAGCCGGCGGGCGCCGACCCCCTCCCCGGGGGCCGGCGCCCTGCCTTCCGCAGCGGCCGTCACGGACGGCGCAGCGCGACACGCCTGATCTTCGCGGGCGACGCGCTCTACTTCTTCGTCTTCGCGGGCGAGACGCTCTACTTCTTCGTCTTCGCGTCGCCGTCGGAGTCCGAGGACAGCACCGCGATGAAGGCCTCCTGGGGGACCTCCACGCTGCCGACCATCTTCATCCGCTTCTTGCCTTCCTTCTGCTTCTCCAGCAGCTTCCGCTTACGGGAGATGTCACCGCCGTAGCACTTGGCGAGGACGTCCTTGCGGATGGCGCGGACCGTCTCACGGGCGATGACCCGGCTGCCGATGGCGGCCTGGATCGGCACCTCGAAGCTCTGCCGCGGGATCAGCTCCCGCAGCTTGGCGACCAGCCGCACGCCGTACGCGTACGCCTTGTCCTTGTGGCAGATCGCGGAGAACGCGTCGACCTTGTCGCCGTGCAGCAGGATGTCGACCTTCACCAGGTCGGCGATCTGCTCGCCGGTGGGCTCGTAGTCCAGCGAGGCATAGCCGCGGGTCTTGGACTTGAGCTGGTCGAAGAAGTCGAAGACGACCTCGGCGAGCGGGAGGGTGTAGCGGATCTCGACCCGGTCCTCGGAGAGGTAGTCCATGCCGAGGAGGTTGCCGCGGCGGTTCTGGCACAGTTCCATGATCGCGCCGATGAACTCGCTGGGCGCCAGGATCGTGGCCCGGACGACCGGCTCGTGCACCTTGTCGATCTTGCCCGTCGGGAACTCGCTCGGGTTGGTGACCTCGTGCTCGACCCCGTCCTCCATGTCGACGCGGTAGACCACGTTCGGCGCGGTGGCGATCAGGTCGAGGCCGAACTCGCGCTCCAGGCGCTCGCGGATGACCTCCAGGTGCAGCAGGCCCAGGAAGCCGACGCGGAAGCCGAAGCCCAGGGCCGCGGAGGTCTCGGGCTCGTAGACGAGCGCCGCGTCGTTGAGCTGCAGCTTGTCGAGGGCGTCACGCAGCTCGGGGTAGTCGGAGCCGTCCAGCGGATACAGCCCCGAGAACACCATCGGCTTGGGGTCCTTGTAGCCGCCCAGCGGCTCCTCGGCACCCTTGTTCAGCTGGGTGATCGTGTCACCCACCTTGGACTGCCTGACGTCCTTCACGCCGGTGATCAGGTAGCCCACCTCGCCCACGGACAGCCCGTCGGCCGCCTTCATCTCGGGTGAGTTCGTACCGATCTCCAGCAGCTCGTGTGCGGCGCCGGTCGACATCATCCTGATGCGCTCGCGCTTGCTGAGCGTGCCGTCGACGACCTTCACGTAGGTCACGACGCCGCGGTAGGCGTCGTAGACCGAGTCGAAGATCATCGCGCGGGCGGGGGCGTCCTTGACGCCGACGGGGGCCGGCACCTCGCGGACGACCTTGTCCAGCAGCTCGGCCACGCCGACGCCCGTCTTGGCGGAAACCCGCAGCACGTCCTCGGGCTCGCAGCCGACCAGGTTGGCCAGCTCGGCGGCGAACTTCTCGGGCTGGGCGGCCGGCAGGTCGATCTTGTTGAGGACGGGAATGATCGTGAGCTCGTGCTCCATCGCCAGGTAGAGGTTGGCGAGGGTCTGGGCCTCGATGCCCTGAGCGGCGTCGACGAGGAGGATGCAGCCCTCGCACGCGGCGAGCGAGCGCGAGACCTCGTAGGTGAAGTCGACGTGGCCCGGGGTGTCGATCATGTTGAGGATGTGGGTCGTCCCACTTGCCTCTTCACCCTCGGTGGGGTCCCAGGGCAGCCGGACCGCCTGGGACTTGATCGTGATGCCACGCTCGCGCTCGATGTCCATGCGGTCGAGGTACTGCGCGCGCATCTGCCGCTGGTCGACGACACCGGTGATCTGGAGCATCCGGTCGGCGAGCGTCGACTTGCCGTGGTCGATGTGCGCGATGATGCAGAAGTTACGGAGGAGGGCCGGATCGGTACGGCTCGGCTCCGGCACGTTCGTAGGGGTCGCGGGCACGCAGGGTCCATTCAGTGAACGCGGGTAGGCGGGACTCGGGTATATGACGTCTCCCCCATCGTCCCATGACCCGGGGGCCCGGTCCGGTTTGGGCGGGGCGAGGTGGGTCCGGGGGCTCGGGCGGGGTGGTCCGGCGCGGGCGGGGGCTCCGGTCCGGTTTGGGCGGCCGTAGACCCTGCTGGTAGCCTGGTCCACTGCGCTTCGTGCCCTCTCACGTACGAGGCGCCACTCGAAACTCCAACGAACCTGAAAAGGCTCTTTCGTGGCGAACATCAAGTCCCAGATGAAGCGGATCAAGACCAACGAGAAGGCTCGTCAGCGCAACAAGGCTGTCAAGTCCACTCTGAAGACCGCGATCCGTCGCACCCGCGAGGCTGTGGAGGCCGGTGACCTGCAGAAGGCCACCACCGCCCAGGCCGCCGCTGCCAAGACGCTCGACAAGGCCGTCAGCAAGGGTGTCATCCACAAGAACGCCGCCGCCAACAAGAAGTCGGCGCTGGCGAAGAAGGTCGCGTCCCTCAAGGCCTGACCTTCCTACGGAGGAGGTCATCGGCCGGTCCCGGTCTGACCTTCCTCCACCGCAGCATCCGTAGTACCCCTGTCGACAGGGACCCAGCGGCCCCTCTCTCCGCTCCCTGACCGATGCACCACCGTGCCGCACACGGCCTGCGTTCGCCACGCGGGTGCGGCACACCCGGCCCACTCGGCGTAACCCGCCGACCAAGCCGCAACAGCTTGATACGAAGGCCCCGCCTCACCCCTTCCCCAGGGGTGAGGCGGGGCCTTCTCTCTTTCGTCAGGCCTGGCCGGGGTGGGTTTGGGCGGGGCGGGTTTTGCGTGGGCCGGGTTTGCGTGGGGCGGGTTTTGTGCGGGGCGGGTTTGCGTGGGGCGGGTTTGCGTGGGGCTTTTGGTGCGGGAGCTTTCCCACGGGGCCTTCGTTGTGGAGTTCCATTGCGGGATTCATTGCGGGATTCATTGCGGGAATGCTTGTGGGATTCTGTTGCAAAGAGGCGTGGACGGCGGAATGTGTTGCGGCTTTCCCTCGCCAGGCTCCTGCTGTGGGGCCTTTACTGTGCGGCCATGTGCGGCCATGACTTGCGGTGCCATTGCTGCGGGGATATCGCTTCGGGGCAGTTGAGGCAGCAGCTCCCCGGCTCGCGACAGGGGGCGAAGGTGGCGGACGTGGCGTGAGCTTGCCGGTGGGGCAGATCGGCCGCATTTCGGCCTGCTCACCATGGGGGAAATTCTGTGCCGCAGAGCCGGGTTCGCTTTCCGCGGGGTCCGCTACGCTGCGGCCATGTCTCATTCGGGGGACCAGAACAATCCGTACGCCCAGCCGCAGCCGAACCCATACGGTCAGGTGCCCGCACTCCAGAATCCGGTGCCCACACCACAGAATCCCTACGCACAGCAGGCCGTACCTCCAGGGCAGGCCGGCGGCTACGGCTATCCGGCGCCCGGCGTACCCGCCCCGCCCCTGGGACCACCCGCGGGGGCTCCCGTCGCCGCACCCGGTGGCGCGGGCGGTGGCACGTCCGGCTGGCTCTGGGCCGTCGGCGGGGTGGTCGCCGCGTCCGCGATCTGGGCCTCGGTGTTGTTCGCCACCGGGGGCTTCTCCTCCGAGCCCGCCCCCGACCTCGCGGGCTACGCCTACACGGGCGATCTGTGTGCGGACACCTCGATGACACCCTTCGAGGACGCCCGCTACAAGGCCAAGGCGAGCACCGGAACGGCCCCGAAGGACGCCAACCCGCAGCACAGCGGCGCCCAGCTGAAGTCCCTGGACACGATGACCTGCAACGTCTCGTTCGAGCAGGACGGCGCAAGCACCTCCGCCTACTCCTCCACCTGGCTCTACAACACCGCCACGCTGCACAAGGAGACCGACCCGACGCCGGAGTTCGCCGACGGCTACCGCTCGTACGAGAAGCAGGACACCTCGGTCGGCTACCGGGTCGAGGCCGTACCGGGAATCGGTGACGAGGCCTATCTGGTGACCCGCAAGGACGACGGCGGCACGAGCAGCAGCTCGTATGTGATCCTCGGCGTCCGGGACGGCTGGATGACGTACCAGTCGACGTGGTCGAGCTATGCGTCGAGCAGCGGCAGCGACAGCGGCAAGCAGCCGACGGCCACCGAGGTGGCCACGATGCTGAAGACCAGCGCGAGGGAAACGCTCAGCCGGCTGCGCCCAGAGCGCTGATCACGCCGACCACCGTCTTCGATGACGGTCTGCCTGCACAGGTGCCGCACCGGCGCGGGCTCCGACAACACCGCCGACGCCGACGCCCACCACATCGCCGACGCCCACCACATCGCCGGCGTCGGCACCAGCGCCGAAGCCGCCCGGGATCGCGCTGCTGAACGCCCGCGCCGACAACGAGGATCGGGTGTCACCGTGAACGGGCCGCCCGGGCAATGGCCACGACGGCCTTCTCCAAGGCGTACGCCGGATCGTCCCCGCCGCCCTTCACCCCCGCGTCGGCCGCTGCCACCGCGCGCAGCGCCGTGGCCACGCCGTCCGCCGACCAACCGCGCATCTGCTGCCGTACCCGGTCGATCTTCCAGGGCGGCATGCCCAGTTCGCGGGCGAGGTCGCCGGGGCGGGCGCCGCGCGGGGCGGAGGCCAGCTTGCCGATGGCGCGGACGCCTTGCGCGAGCGCGCTGGTGATCATGACGGGGGCGACGCCGGTGGCGAGGGACCAGCGCAGTGCTTCCAGCGCCTCGGCGGCCCGGCCCTCGACGGCACGGTCCGCGACGGTGAAGCTCGAGGCCTCGGCCCGGCCTGTGTAGTAGCGCGCCACGACGGCCTCGTCGATGGTGCCCTCGACATCGGCGGCCAACTGCGAACAGGCCGAGGCCAGCTCACGCAGATCGCTGCCGATGGCATCGACCAGCGACTGGCAGGCCTCGGGCGTCGCCGAACGCCCGGTCGCACGGAACTCGCCCCGCACAAAGGCCAGCCGGTCGGCCGGCTTGGTCATCTTGGGGCAGGCCACTTCCCGCGCCCCGGCCTTGCGGGCGGCGTCCAGCAGCCCCTTCCCCTTGGCGGCGCCGGCGTGCAGCAGCACCAGCGTGATCTCCTCGGCGGGCGAGCCGAGATACGCCTTGACGTCCTTGATGGTGTCCGCGGAAAGGTCCTGGGCGGCGCGCACCACGACGACCTTGCGCTCGGCGAAGAGCGAGGGGCTGGTCAGCTCGGCCAGGGTGCCGGGCTGGAGCTGATCGGGAGTGAGGTCGCGCACATCGGTGTCCGCATCGGCGGCCCGGGCAGCCGTCACCACCTGCTGCACCGCGCGATCCAGCAGCAGGTCTTCCTGGCCCACCGCGATCGTGACGGGGGCGAGCGGGTCGTCTTGAGCTGTCTTCCTGGCCATCGCGTCCAGCATCCCACGCCCCACTGACACCCCGGCCCGGGCGGCTCCGGCACCCCGGCCCGAGGCCGCTCCGGTGCCCCCGGCGGACCACTCGGGGCCCCTGCCTGACGGCGGCGCCGTCCCCATATCGGACAATGGACGGGTGAATGACGCTGCCCCACACCCACCGCACCTCCGGCACGTTCTGGTACTGCCCGACCGCGATGCCGCGGAAGAGGTGGCCGAGGCCCTGACCGAACGCTTCGGTGTCGCCGAGGAGCCCCAGCTCGTACGGGACGCCCTGGCCGGTGAGGACGACGCCGAGGACGCCCAGTGGCTGGTGGTGGTCGAAGACCCGGACGCCGCCCACGACCCGGCGCACCTGCACGACCTCGCGGCGGAGTACGAGGGCTGGCGCGAGGCCGAGTGACGACGGGGCCCCGCGGGGGCCAGGGAGCCGTGTGACCCGCGGGCCTAAGCGCCGGCGCCGGGCGCCCGCACCGCGCCGACCCGGGGCTCCCGCTCCAGGACAATCCCGAAGTGCTCCCGGTAGGCGGCAAGGACCTCGCCCTCGCCCAGCTGACGCTCGTCCCGTGCACCATCCGCCCCGGTGGTCACGAGGCTACGACCGGAGAGCGTGACCCGGCCGGTCCCGGTCAGCCGTGAGCACACCAGGGACCGGGTGAAGTGCGACTTGGGCGAGGTCTGGTGCCACCAGCAGCCGGCCTCGAAGTCCGCGTAGGCACGCGGCCGTTGTTCGAGGCGGTACTGCGGATCGCCGTCCCTCAGGACATCCAGGTCTCCCTCACTCGTCTCCTCGATCCGGAACACCCCACCGGGATCGGCCTGCTCGGCACGGCTGTCCCAGCGCAGCGGAAAGTGGCTGTTCCTGCCGAAGCCGACGTCCGCCAGCCATGGACCACTCGGCGTCTGTACGCGCAGCGCGAGGTGGTCGTACGGAATTCCGGGCCCGTCGGCGCCGAACACGCGGGCGGAAAGCAGCTCGACCTCGTAGCCGAGCGCACCCAGGAGCAGCGCGAAAGCGCCGTTGAGCTCGTAACAGAAGCCGCCCCGACGGGCGCGGACGATCTTGTCCAGCAGCGGCTGCTCCGCGAGCACGATCTCTTCGCCGAGGTGGATGGAGAGGTTCTCGAAAGGGACGGTACGCAGATGACCGAGGTGCAGCGCACGCAGCGCCTCGGCGTCCGGGGCCGCGGTGCGGGCGGCACCGATCCGGTCGAGGTAGGCCTCGGCGGCAGCGGTGTCCATCAGGGGCGGGTCCTCTCCGAAGCGGGCCGGCGGCGTCCTTCGAGCCCGGTCGGCCGCACACAGCGGTGAAGGCCCCGTTCGACGCCTTCACCCCTCCTCATGATCTGGATCCTACGGATCCTGATTCAGCAGCAATCGTGCTACGTCCTGGCCCGCACTGCCTGCTCGGTCCATGGCCTGGTGCACCACACAGCCCCACCGGCGGCCTGCTGCGGCCCGCTGAGCTGCACAATGCCGTCGACCAGCGCGGCCGGCCGCCCGGGGTCGCCGCCGCCTACGGGGCTTCTCCGCTGGGTTCGGGGAGGTGCACGGAGGCGCCGCCGTCCGGCCCGGGCGCAGCCTCCTGAGGCGTGGTGGACCCCGGAAGGCTGCGTATTCGGGGGAAGAGCCCGGCCGGTAGCTGTGGGAACGGAGGCGGCGGCGCCCGGTCAGGCGGTTCCCGACGAGGCGAGCACGAGGACGGGCATGTGACCGGCGGCGGTCGGGCCTGTACATCAGGGCTCGACGGGCGTCGGGCCGATGGCCACCAGGTGGACGGTCGCCGGGCCTACGGCCACGGGGTGGACGGCCGCCGGGCAGGCCGCCACCGGGTGGACGGCCGCCGCCTGGACGTGCCGCGCCTCTCCGGTCCGTTACCGGGCGGGACCGGCTGCTCCGGCCGGGGGCCGGACCTGCCCTGGTCCGGTGGCCGTTGACCGTCGCCGACAGTCTCGCCGTGGTGCCCAGGATCGCGATGGCTCCGTCGGTGTCCGTCCGCAGCACCCGGGCGCCTTGGGCGCGCAGCGCCGCGATGGTGCGGGGTGCCGGATGGCCGTACGGATTGCCGATACCGCAGGAGATCAGCGCCAGGCGCGGCGCCAGCCGATGCATCAGCGGCGGGTCCTGATAGGCGGAGCCGTGGTGTGCCACCTTCAGGACATCGACGCCGCCCAGCTCCGGGTGGGCCGCCGACAGCGCGCGCTGTGCAGGTGGTTCGAGGTCACCCAGCAGCAGAAGGGACAGGCCGCCCGTACGGACGAGCAGGGTGACGCTGGCGTCATTGGGGCCCTCGAGCTCGCCGGGACCGACCGGTTGGCTGGTGAGGTCGGCGGGGTCACCGGGGCCGGGGAGAGCGGGCGGAGCCGGCGGCCAGAGGACCTCCCAGGTGAGTGGGCCCAGGTGGCGCCGCTCCCCCGGTACGGCGCGGATGACCGGCACCCGTGCCGCCGCTGCCGCACTGCGTACGAACTGCGCCTGCCCCGGAGGGTCTTGCAGCGTCGTGGTCTCGATCGCACCGACCGCACGGCCGCGGAGCGCCCCCGGGAGTCCGTCGACATGGTCGGCGTGGAAGTGTGTCAGGACCAGGAGCGGGATTCGGCGGATACCCAGGTCGGTGAGGCAGCGGTCGATGGCCTGGGGCTCGGGTCCGGTGTCCACCACCAGCGCCGTACCGTCCCCGGCTGCCAGCACCAGGCCGTCGCCCTGCCCCACGTCACACACCACGGCCCGCCACCCCGGTGGCGGCCATCCGGTGAGGACGCGGGTGAGCGGGGCGGGGCGGCACACCGCCAAGATCATTGCCATTACACACAGCAGGCACAGCCAGGGACGACGCAGCACCCTGCGGACGACCGGTACCAGGGCCACCATGGCAGCCGCCAGCACCAACCCGCCGCCCCAGCCACCCGGCCAGTCGAACTCCGCCCCCGGCAGCGCCGCCCCCGTACGGGCGACGCCGGCGATCCACTCAGCCGGCCAGCCCGCGCACCACGACAGTGCCTGCGCGGCCGGCAACGCGACCGGGGCGACGGCGAGGGCCGCGAAACCCAGCACCGTCGCGGGGGCCACGGCCAATTCCGCCAGCAGGTTGCAGGGCACAGCGACCAGGCCCACCCGGGCCGCCAGCACGGCAACCACCGGCGCACAGACCGCCTGGGCAGCGGCCGCGGCGGCAATCACCTCGGCGATCCGAGGCGGTACCCGGCGCCGTTGAAGGGCGGCACTCCAGCGTGGCGCGAGCAGCAGCAGCGCGCCGGTCGCCAGCACGGACAGCAGAAAGCCATAACTACGGGCTAGCCAAGGGTCGTAGAGGACCAGCAACAGGACCGCGGCGGCGAGGGCGGGGAGCAGCGAGCGACGGCGGCCGGTGCCGATGGCCAGCAGTGTGATCAGCCCGCAGGCGGCGGCCCGCAGCACACTCGGGTCCGGGCGGCACACGACGACGAAGGCGAGGGCGAGCGCACCGCCGACGACGGCCGTGCCGCGCAGGGACAACCCCAGGCGTGGTGCCAGCCCGCGGCGCTCGGCGCGCGTCGCGAGGTGGGGCGGCCCGATCAGCAGGGCGAGCACCATCGTCAGGTTGCTGCCGGAGACGGCCAGCAGATGCGTGAGGTCGGTGGCACGGAAGTCGTCGTCGAGATCCGGCGGCACGCGTGAGGTGTCTCCCACCACGAGGCCGGGCAGCAGGGCACGGGCATCGGGGCGCAACCCGTCGGTGGCCTCGCGCAGCCCGGCACGCAGGTGCCCTGCCAGCCGTTGCAGGGGAGAGGGGGCGCCGGCCTTGACCGGTGGCGCCTCGGCGGTGACCCGGAGCACGGCGGCCACCTGGTCGGCCGGCGAGAGCGGTGGCGCGGCGCGCGCCACCACCCGGATGCGTGTCGACGGCAGCAGCCCGCGCCACGCCGACGACCAACTCTCCTGAGCCTCGGGGCCGCGCGCTTCGCCGCCCCCTCCGCGCGGCTGTACGACCACCAGCACCGGGGTGCGTAGGGTGGTGACCTCACCGCCCGCTGCCGTGACCCGGACGGCATCGGCCGTGAACACCAGTACCGGGGGCGTGCGTTGGGAGCCTCGCACCTTGGGGCGGGTCAGTCGTGGATCACCACTTACTTCCAGCTCCGCCGTGAGTCCCGCATAGCGCTCCGCCAAGGCCGGCAGCGGTCCGCGCCGCACATCCGACGCATGCAGCGCCGCGGCCGCGGCCCCCGCCGCAGCACACAGCAGCACCGCGGCCAGGGCCACGAAAGCCCCGGCCGACCAGCGGCGGGGAGAGCGCGGCCGGAGCGGCCCCAGCCCTCGCCGGACAGCTCCCGTCTCCGGCCCGGCGCAGGGCCGCCCCTCCCTCTCCGCAGCACACCCGGCCCTGCGCCGGACCACAGCCATCCGCCACGCGGACAGCGCGAGCACCATGGCCGCGCCGCAGACCACCGTCACTCCCCAGCCGGGGGCACCCAGTCCGATCACCGCCCCCGCCCAGGCAGCCAGCGCGGGCGCGACCAGCCGCAGATCGGCCGGGCCCTCTTGATGCGGGTCCGAGGCACCGTGCGACGACGCCGCCGTGGCGTGC
The DNA here is from genome assembly GCF_043199875.1 of Streptomyces sp. NPDC048516. Classification (NCBI taxonomy): domain Bacteria; kingdom Bacillati; phylum Actinomycetota; class Actinomycetes; order Kitasatosporales; family Streptomycetaceae; genus Streptomyces; species Streptomyces sp. NPDC048516. Next base: position 62,059 of record NZ_JBICWS010000003.1, read on the forward strand.
ACGGTGGCGCGGAGACCGGTCACGGCTGGACCAGGGCGCGCAGATCGGCGAAGCGGCGGTCACCGATGCCCGTCACCTGGCGGAGCTGGTCCACCGAGGTGAACCCGCCGTGCTCGGTGCGGAATTCGACGATGTGCCGGGCCAGGACGGGCCCCACTCCGGGGAGCGAGTCGAGCTGCTGCTCGGTCGCCGTGCTGAGGCTGACCGGTCCGGCCGGCCCCCCTCCGGCCCCCGGCGACCCGCTTCCCGGCCCGCCTGCCCCCGGGCCGGTGGGCCCGGCAGCGCCCCCGGCGCCCGCGGCCGCGCCGACCACGATCTGTTCGCCGTCGGTCAGCAGGCGGGCCCGGTTCAGCCCACCGGTGCTCGCTCCCCGCAACACCCCGCCCGCCGCCTGCAGCGCATCGATCACCCGCGACCCCTGCGGCATCCGGTGAATGCCCGGATGCCGGACCTTGCCCGTGACATCGACGACCAGTTGCCCTCCCGCGCCGCCCGGCGGACCGTGCGCCATCGCTGCGGCGGACGACGACGGCAGTGAGGGTGGGTGCGGCGCGGGTCCGGGCGCCGTCCGTTCGGCCGCCGGGGCCCGTACCGGTTCGGGACGACCGGCCCAGAAGTGCTGTACGGCCAACCCCAGCGCCAGCACGAGCACCAGGACCAGGGCGGCGAGCATCTTCGGGTCGGCGCCGCACCGTAACTGCACCCAGAGCGGCAGCCGTTCGCGTACGGCAAGCCATACCCGCTCCCGTCGGCGCGGCCCCGGTGGATCGCACCCAGGAGGCGGCGGACCGTGCCCCGGAGGCGGCGATCCACCCCCGGCCACCGCAGCCCCACCCCCGCCCGGCCCGGTCCCGGCACCCGGCCCCGCGTCCGCCTCCGCACCTGCACCCGCAGACACACCCGCACCCGCACCCGCACCCGCACCACCGAAGATTGCCGCGGCCCGGTCCCGTACCCGCGCGCGCTCCCACTCCCGCCGCTCCGACGCACCGAACGGAGCCAGGGAAGCAGCGGCGGCGAACGGCGGAGCGGAGGCAACGGACGGAGCGGACGGAGCGGACGGAGCGGACGGAGCGGAAGCAGACGATGAAACCGGGGAATCCGGGGAAGCCAGGGAAGCCGCCCACTCAGATCGAAACGAGTTCATACCGATCGACGCTAAGCACGTCGCGCAGATCTCGCCGAGCTGCCGCAATTCCGGTGGAGAAAGGCCGAGTTGTGGAAAATTCCGTCACCCACAGGAGCCCCCACCGCTCCCCCTCACCGCGACGAAACCACGACCCCCAACAGCCCCGGCCCCGTATGCGCGCCGATCACCGCGCCCACCTCGCTCACCAGGAGCTCGTTGAGTCCCGGCACCCGCTCCCGGAGCCGCTGGGCCAGAGCATCCGCGCGCTCCGCCGCGTCGAGATGGTGCACCGCGATGTCGACCTGACCCTCGCCGGCCTGCTCCGCGGCGAGCTCCTCCAGCCGTGCGATGGCCTTGGACGCCGTACGGACCTTCTCCAGCAGCTCGATCCGCCCGTCGGTCAGCTGAAGGAGCGGTTTGACGGCGAGCGCGGAGCCGAGCAGCGCCTGGGCGGCACCGATACGGCCGCCGCGGCGCAGATAGTCGAGAGTGTCGACGTAGAAGTAGGCGGAGGTGGCGGCGGCACGCTTCTCCGCGGCAGCCACCGCTTCGTCGATGCCCCCGCCCGCCTCCGCCGTCTCTGCGGCGGCGAGAGCGCAGAAGCCGAGGGCCATCGCGACCATGCCGGTGTCCACGACGTGTACGGGTACCGGCGATTCCTTGGCCGCCAGCACCGCCGCGTCGTACGTACCGGAGATCTCCGAGGACAGATGGAGCGAGACGATGCCGCTCGCACCGGCCGCCGCGACCTTGCGGTAGGTGTCCGCGAACGTCGTGGGCGCGGGCCTGGAGGTCGTCACCGGCCGGCGCTTCTGGAGTGCCTGGGCGACGGATCTCGCGGAGATCTCGGTGCCCTCTTCCAGGGCCTGGTCCCCCAGGACGACGGTCAGCGGAACGGCCGTGATGCGGTGACGCTCGACAGCCGTCCGCGGCAAGTAGGCCGTGGAATCGGTGACGATCGCGACATGGCGGGACATGACTGGGAGGTTATCCGGGGATCCGGATGCCGCACAGTGCGGGCCCCTCCCCAAGATCTTCCAGGTTTCCCCAAGGCTCTGCCAAGAGGGCGCCGGAGCATGCCGTCCCCGTCCCTGTCACCATCCCTGTCCTCGGATCCGCGATCCGCGATCTGCGCGGCACCGCTGACGCTCCGGGCTCTTCCTCTCCGTCTCCCTCTCCCCCGGGCCCCGCCCCGCCCCCACCCACCCCCTCAACCTCGCCGACGTCTTACGGCCTCACCTGGTCGTGCCCTCCGTTGGTCGTGTCCTCCGTCCGTGGCGCGCGTGACGTCCGTGTCCGTGGGGCCTTCTCCCACGGGTAGGACGGCTGGGTGCGCGGGTCACGGGCGGTGAGCGCCTGCGGGTCCTCGGGGACCGGCCCCGCGGAGTGGCCGCCCCCGGACGCCGTAGCCCGGCCTGGCCGGACACCGGCGTCCGCGACCCCGCCGGTGGCACGCGCCCGTGACGGCCCCTCCGCAGGCGGGTGTACGGGCTCCCGCAGTGGGTCAGCGGCATCCTCCACCCGGGTCCAGTGGCGCAGCGCCCCCGCCTCGACATCGATCTGGTCGCTCAGCGCCGCCAGATCGTCGTCCGCGAACTTGCGGGCACGGTCCCGGGCGGCCCAGCGCAGCGACTCCGCGGAGTGCGTGATCCGTTCCAGGCACTCCCTGAGCTCCGGGAGGCGCGCTCCGATGGTGGCCCGGTCGGGCTCGCGTTCGAGCCGCTTGAGTTCGTCGTCAAGCTCATGGCCGTGGGCGCTCAGCCGCTCGAAGAGCCCGATCGCCTCACTCAGGGAGGCGTCCTCGGAGGAGCCGCCACGGAGCGCTTCCTGGGTGGCGCGCATGGACGTACGCAGCGAGAGCCGCAGCTGTGCGAGTTCGCCGACCACGCCGGGCTGGGCGAACTGCCGGGCGCGGAGGCTGGTGTCCTCGACGGTTCTGCGGGCCTGGGCGACGGTGCGGTCGACGCCGCGCTTGGCCGCCGTCACGGCCTTGACCGTGACGAACACGCCTGCCAGGACGAACAGCACGAAGAGCAGCCCGACGATGGCGACAGCAGCTTCCATGGGCGCTCCCCAGACGTGTCGGCGGCGCCGGTTCCTCGCCTGCGCCCTTGTCCCTCCACGGTAAACGGCTCGGGCAGGCCACGGGTTCCGAACGAACCCCCAACCTGCCCGTAGGGGAAACCACCCATGGCGCCGACGCGGCAGCGACAGCGACGAGACGGCAGCGACCAGAAGCCCAGCCAGGCAGCGGCAGCGGCAGCGGCAGCGGCAGCGACAGCGGCAGCGACAGCGACAGCGACAGCGACCAGAAACCCGGCCACCGGAGCGGCACCACACAAGCTCCCCGGCCGGCCACCACCCCCGCGCAGCCCACCGGCCGAAGCCCACCGGCCGAAGCTCCCCGGCCGGGCGCCCGGGACCCATCGCGGCCCCGGCCGCCCTCCCCGACCTACGCCGGCACGATGTTCACCAGCTTCGGCGCCCGGACGATGACCTTCCGGATGCCCGCGCCGTTCAGCGCCGCGACCACGGCGGGCTCGGCCAGTGCCGTGGCCTCCAGGTCCGCGTCGGAGATCGACGGGGAGACCTCCAGGCGGGCCTTGACCTTGCCCTTGATCTGCACGACGCAGGTCACGGCCTCGTCGACGACGTACGCCGGGTCGGCCACCGGGAAGTCCGCGTGCACCACGGTGTCCGTGTGGCCCAGCTTGCGCCACAGCTCCTCGGCGATGTGCGGGGCCAGCGGGGCGATCAGCAGCACCAGCCGCTCGGCGACCGTGCGCGGAATCGGGCCGCCCGCCTTGGTCAGGTGGTTGTTCAGCTCGGTCACCTTGGCGATGGCGGTGTTGAAGCGCAGGCTCGCCAGGTCCTGGCCGACACCGTCGATCGCCTTGTGCAGGGCCCGCAGGGTGGCCTCGTCCGGCTCGGTGTCGACGACGGTGACCTCGCCGGTCGCCTCGTCGACCACATTGCGCCACAGACGCTGCAGCAGGCGGTACTGGCCGACGACGGCCCGGGTGTCCCACGGCCGCGACACGTCCAGCGGGCCCATCGCCATCTCGTACAGGCGCAGGGTGTCCGCGCCGTACTCCGCGCAGATCTCGTCGGGGGTGACCGCGTTCTTCAGGGACTTGCCCATCTTGCCCAGGACGCGGCTGACCTTCTCGCCCTGGTAGTAGTAGCCGCCGTCGCGCTCCTCGACCTCGGCGGCCGGAACGGCGATGCCGCGGCTGTCCCGGTAGACGAAGGCCTGGATCATGCCCTGGTTGTACAGCTTGTGGAACGGCTCGGAGGACGAGACATGTCCCAGGTCGTGCAGCACCTTGGACCAGAAGCGGGCATACAGCAGGTGCAGCACGGCGTGCTCCGCGCCGCCCACGTACAGGTCGACGCCGCCGGCCGGCTGACCGTCGCGCGGGCCCATCCAGTACTGCTCGATGTCCGGGGCGACCAGCGCGTCGGCGTTGTGGGGGTCCAGGTAGCGCATCTCGTACCAGCACGAACCCGCCCAGTTGGGCATGGTGTTCGTCTCGCGGCGGTAGCGCTTGATGCCGTTGCCGTCGCCCAGGTCCAGGTCGACATGGACCCAGTCCTCGTTACGGGACAGCGGGGTCTCCGGCTGGGTGTCGGCGTCGTTCGCGTCGAAGGTGCGCGGGGAGTAGTCCTCGACCTCGGGCAGCTCCAGCGGCAGCATCGACTCGGGCAGCGCGTGTGCCACGCCGTCCTCGTCGTAGACGATCGGGAACGGCTCGCCCCAGTAGCGCTGCCGGCTGAACAGCCAGTCGCGCAGCCGGAAGTTGACGGTGCCCTCGCCGATGCCCTCGGCGGCCAGCCAGTCGGTGATCTTCGCCTTGCCCTCGGTCACCCCCAGGCCGTCCAGCGAGATCGCCTTGCTCGACGAGTTGACGATCTTCGCGTCGTACGAGGCGAAGGCGTCGTCCCAGGCCGAGGGGTCGGTGCCGCGGTCGTCCGACGGCTCGACCACACAGCGCATCGGCAGCTCGAAGGCGCGGGCGAAGGCGAAGTCACGGCTGTCGTGCGCGGGGACGGCCATGATCGCGCCGGTGCCGTAGCCCATCAGGACGTAGTCGGCGATGAAGACCGGGACCTGCTCGCCGCTGACCGGGTTGGTCGCGAAGGCGCCGGTGAAGACGCCGGTCTTGTCCTTGGCCTCGGCCTGCCGCTCGACGTCCGACTTGGAGGCGGCCTGCTTGCGGTAGGCGGAGACGGCGTCGGCCGGAGTGGCGTGGCCGCCGGTCCAGACGTCGTGGGTGCCCTCGGGCCAGGCGTCCGGAACGATCGATCCGGTGCCGGTGCCGGTGCCGTTGTCGGAGCCGGCGACCAGCGGGTGCTCAGGCGCCAGCACCATGTACGTCGCGCCGAACAGGGTGTCCTGGCGGGTGGTGAAGACGGTGATCTTGTCGTCGCCCACCGGGAAGTCGACCCGGGCGCCCTCGGAACGGCCGATCCAGTTGCGCTGCTGCAGCTTGATGGCCTCCGGCCAGTCCAGCGCGTCCAGGTCGTTCAGCAGGCGGTCGGCGTAAGCGGTGATGCGCATGTTCCACTGGCGCAGCTTGGCCTTGAAGACCGGGTAGTTGCCGCGCTCGGAGCGGCCGTCGGCGGTGACCTCCTCGTTGGCCAGCACCGTGCCCAGGCCGGGGCACCAGTTGACCGGCGCGTCCGAGGCGTACGCCAGGCGGTACTCGCCCAGGACGTTGGCGCGCTCGATCGGGCTCAGCCCGGCCCAGGGCCGGCCGTCGGGGGTCTGCCGGGTGCCGGCCTCGAACTGGGCGACCAGGGTGTCGACCGGACGGGCCGCGTCCGCTTCCGGGTCGTACCAGGAGTTGAAGATCTGCAGGAAGATCCACTGGGTCCACTTGTAGTACGCCGGGTCGATCGTCTCGATCGAACGGCGCTGGTCGTGGCCCAGGCCCAGGCGGCGCAGCTGGCGCCGCATGTTCACGATGTTGGCCTCGGTGGAGACCCGCGGGTGGGTGCCGGTCTGCACCGCGTACTGCTCGGCGGGCAGGCCGAAGGCGTCGAAGCCCAGGGTGTGCAGGACGTTGTGGCCCGTCATGCGCTGGTGGCGGGCGTAGACGTCGGTGGCGATGAAGCCCAGGGGGTGCCCGACGTGCAGGCCCGCGCCCGACGGGTACGGGAACATGTCCATGATGAACTTCTTGGGGCGGGCCGCCACCGCGGCGTCGCCGGCCGGCTCCCCGGTGGGGTTCGGGGCCTCGTAGGTCCCGTCCGTCTCCCAGAAGTCCTGCCAGCGGGCCTCGATGTCGGCGGCCAGCGCTGCCGTATAGCGGTGCGGTGCTGCCACCTCGGCAGCAGTGGTCGTCTCGCTCATCGTCCTCAAAGCTCCATCGATCGTCTCTGCCTGCGGAAACGCGCCACAATCCCGGCACGCCGGAAACAAAAAGACCCCTCGCACAGGAGGGGACGCCGCGCCGATTCCGACGGGTTCTGTCATCCGTCGGTACTGATCAGCGCGGCCCGCTAAGCAGAAGGCGTACGGCACGCATGGCGTCAGGGTACCGCAGGGCGTACGAGGCCCGCGCTGAGGATTCCCCCAACACGGGCCCCGCCCCCGTTACCCCTCACGCCCGCCGCCGCCCCACCGGGGTCACGGACGGCACGGGGAGGCGGTGCCGCGCGCCCGTGTCAGGGGCGGTAGGAGCTCACGTATCCGGCGCCCGGCGAGCCCACGCCCGTGACGTCGTCGTAGCCGACGCCCGCGTGCAGCGAGCTGTCCTTGCCCAGGCTGCGCAGCGAGGTCGTGGTGCCCTTGCTGCTGTCGACACCGTTGACGTAGTCGACGCGGACGACGGCCAGGTCACGGCCGGCGCCCAGCGGGTGGTCGGTGACGTCGTGGTAGGCGGCGGTGCCGTAGCGCTGGTAGATGGCGGGGTTGGCGAAGCCGATGGCGACGCCGTGCCGGGCCTGCTGCGCGAGCGCCTGGACTCCGGCGATCACCGGTGCGGCCAGCGAGGTGCCGCCGATGCGGTACTCGTCATAGCCGAGCTTTCCGTCCGGCAGGGTCTGGGTCTGGCCGACGAGGAAACCGGTGTTGGGGTCGGCGACCGCGGCGATGTCCGGAATGGTGCGCATCGCGCCGCCGCCGTTCGCCTTCGCGAGCCCGTCCGGCACGACGCCGCGCTGGTAGAAGGGCTGCGCCACACTCTTGCTGGTGCCGCCGCCGGCGCCGCCGTTGAAGGCACCGGGGAATCCGGTCCAGTCGTTGCCGTCCTGGGAGAGCCCCGCCTTCATGGTGCCCCAGCCGGTCTCCCACTGGTACGCGTCGTGCTTGCCGACGGCCAGGGAGGTGCCGCCGACCGCGGTCACCCAGGGGGAGTTCGCCGGGCTGTCGACCTGCTTGGTGCCCGTCTTGGCGACCTCGTCACCGTCGTCGCCGGAGGAGAAGTAGAAGCCGATGCCCTGCACCGCGCCCTGCTGGAAGAGCTGGTCGTAGGCGGCTGCCACGTCCGGGGTCTCGTTCGCCTCCAGGTCGCCCCAGGAGTTGGAGACCATGTCGGCGAGGTGACCGTCGACGACCTTGCCGAGCGAGTCGATCAGGTCGTCGTCCATGCAGGAGGCGCCGCCGACGTAGACGATGTCGGCGTCGGGGGCGACCGCGTGGACGGCCTCGACGTCGAGGGTCTCCTCGCCGTACCAGCCGGCCGCGCCGCACTCCTCGATGTGCGTGTAGTCCTTGGGCAGCACCTGGGAGAGCTGGCCGCGGCGGTAGCGGGGGTCCCCGTTACGGCCGGCGTAGGTGTCCGCGTCCTTGGCGATGCTCGGCGAGGCGTAGGCGTCGGTGATCGCGACGGTGACGTTCTTGCCGGTCCACTTCTTCGCCCCGTAGGCGGCGCGCAGCTGCTTGCCGGTGTAGCCCTTGATCGCGTACGGGGCCTTGTTCCCGTAGGCGGACGGCAGCTTCTTGTCCGTCTTGGAGCCGTAGTACGAGGAGAACGGGCCGGAGTTGCGGAAGACGCCTTCCGGCGGCGGCAGTTCGCTGGAGTGGTGCTTGGCGAGCCGCGGCGCGTTGTCCAGACCGGTGACCGTCAGGACCGCGTCGGCGAGCGGGGCGGGCGCGGAGGCGGTGGTGGACGGCGCGTGGTAAGTGTGGCCGCTCTTGCGGTAATTGTGCAGGTCGGTGGCGAAGGCGCGCTCGGCGGCTGCCGCGTCGCCCTTGACCGTCACATACCGGTTGCTGGTGCCGGTGACCGTCAGGCCGGACTTCTTCAGCCAGTCGGTCACCTTGGCTATCTGGTCGTGCGTGGCGCCGTAACGGGCCCGCACCTGGCCGGGGCTCAGGTACTTCCCGTACGCGGCGGAGTGCGGGTCGGACACGGCCCTGGCATAGTCCGCGAGCCCCTTGGCGTCACGGCCCGCCAGGTAGACGCGGGCGGTGACGCCCGCAGAAGCGGAGGTATCGCCCCGGTCGGCCTGCCGGGTGGCCCACAGGGGCTTGGTGCCCTGCAGTGCGTGCCGTCCGCCGTCGTGGCCCGCGGCGTCGGCGGCGGGTGCGCCGAGCGCGAGCGCACCGGCGACCAGCGGCAGCGTCGCTGCCCAGGCCAGACCGGCGCGGGCGCGCGGTGATCTGGTGCGGCTTGATCTCATGTAACCCCCTGCTGTGGCGATGCGGTGCGCTGCGGGGTGCCGCGCTGCGCCGGTGCGCGGGTGCGCGGCACCGCACAAGCGGTGAATGCGTGGGATGTGACGTTCACGCGATGCGCCACTCTTTCGGTGAACCGTTCATGTCAGGGGCATGCGATCACCAAGAAGAGACCAAGGAATGGCAAGGACTGGCCACGAATGGGCAGGGAGCGAACATTCAACTCGCCATAACGGACGGACCGCTGACCGGATATCAGGGCAACCCGGGATGAACCGCCACCGAGCCGCCGGGCGGCCAGGACACCCGCCCCGCGGGCACATACGACGGAGCGGGCACACGCAACGGAGCGGGCACATACGACGGAGCGGGCCGTCCATATCGGACGACCCGCTCCGTTCTCTGTGGAGCTAAGGAGAATTGAACTCCTGACCTCCTGCATGCCATGCAGGCGCTCTACCAACTGAGCTATAGCCCCGTATTCTGTTGTCCGCCCCGGTTCCCCGCTGCGGCATCGCCTACATTACACGGACCTCCCCGGCTTCTGCCAAATCGTTCTGCCGGGGCCCCTCGGCCGTTGTGCCCGGGCCCCTCGGCGCGACGCGCGGTACTGTCGGCACACCGTGCCCGATTCGTCCTGGGGGAGCCGTACGCCGTGACCGCGCTGGAGCTGGAAGCGCCCACCGACCCCCGCGGCGCCCGCCCCGGCAGGGACCTCGTCCGCCGGTACCCGACCCGCGCGGCGGCCCTCGCCTGCCTGGTCTCGTTCACGGCCTTCTGGATCGCGCAGCGCCTCGCCCACGTGACGATGCTCGACCTCATGGTCTACCGCGCCGAGGGTTTCACGGTCCGCAACGGCGGGTCCCTCTACGACATGGTGGCGACCTCGGCGCACCTGCCCAACACCTACCCGCCCTTCGCGGCGCTGCTGTTCACCCCGCTCACCCTCCTCGGCGTCCCCGAGCTGCGCACCCTCGCCACGGCCGGCAACCTCGCGCTGCTCGTCGCCGTCGTCCACCTCTCGCTGCGGCTGGCCGGCCGGCCCCGGCACCTCCCCGGGCCGGCCGCGACGCTCGCGGTCTCGGCGCTGCTGGTGTGGTGCGAGCCGGTGTGGACGACGCTGCGCTACGGGCAGATCAACCTGCTGCTCGCCGCGCTCGTGCTGTGGGACCTGACCCGCAAGGACACCCAGCGGCTCGCGGGTATCGGCATCGGCATCGCGGCCGGCCTCAAGCTCACCCCGGCGCTGTTCGCCGTGCTCCTCGCGCTGGCCGGCGCCGTCCGTGCCGGGCAGCTGCTCCGCTCCGGCGCGGGGGCGCGCGCCGCCCGGAATCCCTGGCTGCGGCAGGCCGCCGTCGCCACCGCCACCTTCCTGGCCACCGCCCTCCTGTCCGCGCTCGCGCTGCCGCGTGACGCGCACCGCTTCTGGACCGAGATCGTCTTCGCCGCCGACCGGGTCGGTGAGGTGGAGATCACCGCGAACCAGTCGCTGCGCGGCGCCCTCGCCCGGCTGCTGCACACCCACGATCCGGGCGCCGCCTGGCTCGTGGTCGCCGGTCTGACCGCGGCCCTCGGTCTGGCAGTGGCGGCCGGGTCGCTGCTGCGCGGGCAGCGTGCCTGGGCGGCCGTCGCCTGCGCGGCGACCGCGCTCCTGGTCAGCCCGATCTCCTGGTCCCACCACTGGGTGTGGTGCGTGCCGATGGTGATCCTGCTCGGCTCCGAGGCGCTGCACCGGACCGGCACCGCCGCCCGCCGCTGGTGGGCGGCGGCCACCGCACTGGGCCTGCTCTTCTCCTCGTTCGCGCTGTGGTGGGTGCCGCACCGCTGGCACCACCACGAGGAACTGCACCAGAACGGCGCCCAGATGCTGCTCTCCGACGTCTATCCGCTCGCCGGTCTTGCGCTGGTGGCACTGGCCGGGGCCCGGCTGTGGCGGCTCGGCGGGCGGCCGGGGTTTGGCGGCGCACCCCGGAGGGCCGGCCCCGCCAGCGGCACGTGAACCGAGCGCCCGCGCTGTTGCGCAGTGACCCTCACACACGAAGGGGGTATGTCGGCTGCCTCCGCCGTCACCGCCGCCGGGCGGCCCCCGCTCAGGCCGTCGCGAACGAGTAGAAGCGCTTCAGCGTGCAGTGCTCTTCCAGCAGCCGTCCGTAGATCGGCTCCCCGTCGAGCTCCCGGTAGGTCTCGATGGGGTCGCCCTTTATGACGAGGGCGCGGGCGCATTCCTCGCACCAGTACTGGTAGTCGGCGTTGACCGGCTCCATGTCGCGGACAATCGGCGTACCGCTGCCGCACCAGTCACATTTCCTGCTGTGGGCGCCCATCCATCAGCTCCAACTGCGGCCGCAGGCCGTACAAACGAAGGACATGCCCCCGGCGTCACCCAGCGCCTGCGCCACACAGGAGGAGACGCAGGAGGGGCACCGCACAGCCGAACCGTCAGCGCCGCCGGCTGCGGGGGAGGGAACGTCTACGGGGCAGGTGAAGCGGAGCGCATACTCCGGCAGCCAGTCATAGCCCTGCGCCTCGGCCACGTCGAGCAGGTCGTTGACCTCCTCGAGGATGCTCGTGGGCATCGCGATCTCTCCTCCCCTGCCGGCGCCGTCCGATTCTGCCACGGACCACGGACCGGGTCAGGCCCGCCTTCTCGTCATCCCGGCGAGCCCGCCCACCGCGGACGCACCCGCCAGAGCGAGCAGGGTTTCCCAGAGCGCCCGCGACGCTGCGCCCGCTCCCGCCTCCGCCAGCCGATTGAGGAAGAGTGTCCCGAAAAGGGATGTTCCCAGGAGCAGTCCGACCTGGTTGACGGTCACCACGAGACCGCTCGCATCCGCCGCGTGCTCCTTGCGTACGGTTCCCAACGCGGCGGCGAGATTGGGGCTGTGGGCGAACCCGAGGCCCGCACCGATACCGGCATACGCGGCAAGCAGCCAGCGGCCGTCTCCGGCTCCGCCGTCCTTGAACGCCGACCCGATCCCCACCAGCGTCGCGGACACCAGCACGAAGCCGCCGGGGACCAGCAGGGGATGCAGCCGCGGTGGCAGCCGCCGCCACCACAGCCCCACCGCCCCGTATGCCAGGGCCGTCGGAACGAACATCAGCCCGGTGCGCAGGGCGCTGTAGTGGAGCGTGTTCTGGAAGTGCAGCGTCAGCACGAACATATAGCCCGCGTTGACCGCCATCACCAGGGCGAGACGGACCACCGCCAGCGGCATCCCGGGGGCGCCGAGCACCCGCGGCGCGATCAGGGGAGCCCCGCCCCGCCGCGCACGCCGCGCCTCGTACCCCGCGAACGCCCCCAGCAGGACCCCACCGGCGGCGAGCGACCACCACGTCCACGCCGGCCGGCCCGCCTCCTGCCCGAGCACCAGCGGCACGGTCACCAGCACCAGCGCTCCGGCGAGCAGTACCAGGCCGGGCAGATCCAGGCCACGCGGCGAAGCCGGCGGCCGGTCCCGGGGAATCAGGCGTGGACCGGCCGCCAACAGCAGCGCCCCGATCGGCACGTTCACCAGGAACACCGGCCGCCAGCCCGCACCAAAGAGGTCCGCGCTGACCAGGACGCCACCCGCGATCTGCCCGCAGGCCGCCCCGACGGCCATCACGGCGGTGTAGGCGCCGAGCGCCCGCGTCCGCGCCGGACCCGTATGGGTGCGCTGGATGATCCCCAGCACCTGGGGGATCATCACCGCCGCACCGGCTCCCTGGACAGCCCGGAAGGCGATCAACTGGCCGGCATCCGCGGCAAGTCCGCAGGCCAGCGAGGCTCCGGTGAAGGCGGCGAGCCCGGCCAGGAACGTCCGTCGCGGGCCCAGCAGTTCACCGATCCGTGCACCGGTGATCAGCAGCGCCGCGTACGCGATCGTGTAACCGGCGATCACCAGTTGCAGCGCGGCGCCCGAGGCGTTCAGGTCCGCGCCGATCGACGGGGCCGCGACAGTGACGATGAAGGCATCGAGCAGGGCCATGAACTGCCCGGAGAGGATCACTGCCAGGGTGCGTCCCGCACCCCGCGAACGGGCTCTTCCGCCCCCGGGCGCGGGGCCGTTGTCGGTGCCGGGGTCTTTAATGGCCGGTGGAGTCGGCGCCGTGAGCACGGGCGTCGGCGGCGCCCCCGAGGAGTAGTTGTCCGTCATGCCGGTGAGCCTGGCGGCGCACGGATGCCCCTCACGAGAGCCCGCCGATGCTGGTACCGACAGCACCTGGCAGGCCCGCGCGCCTGCCCCGACGATGGGGGTGTGAGCAGCATGGTGAGTGCGTCCCGGCGGCCGGCCGGGCGACGGCGTCCCGAACTGGCGGCGTTCCTGCGCGGCCGCCGCGCCCGGGTGACCCCTCGGGACGTCGGCATGCCCCCGGGGCTGCGCCGCCGCACGCCCGGCCTGCGCCGCGAGGAGGTCGCCCAGCTCTCCGGTGTCGGAGTGACCTGGTACACCTGGCTGGAACAGGGCCGCCCCATCAACGCCAGCGGCCAGGTGCTGGACGCCGTGGCCCGTACGCTCCGGCTGGACGACACCGAGCGCGAGCATCTGTATCACCTGGCGGAGGTCCCGTACGCCCCTGCCCGTGAGGCGGACGCGCAGTCGGTCGCCCCGGAGGTGCAGGGCATCATCGACGCGCTGGTGCCGCTGCCCGCGGTGGTCTACAACGCCCGCTATGACGTGCTGGGCTCCAATGCGGCCTACCAAGGAATCTTCCCCACCCTGGCGTGGGCGCACGGCCCGTCCCGCAACATCCTCTGGCAACTGTTCACCATGCCGCCCTGCTGCTGCACGATCCTCAATCGCGACGAGGAGTTCCCCGCCCTCGTGGCGCAGTTGCGGGCGTCGTACGGCCGGCATGTGGGCGAGCCGGCATGGGAGTCGCTGATCGGGCGGCTGTCACGGACCAGTGCGGACTTCGCGCGCCTGTGGGAGGCCGGGGACGTCTCGCCGCCGGGGAACCGCATGAAGGTGATCCAGCACGCCTCGGTCGGTGAGCTACGGCTGGTCTCGACGTCACTGGCGGTGGGCGGCGTCCCGGAGACCCGGATCGTGGTCTACACCCCGGCCGATGAGGAGAGCAGGGAGCTGGCGGCGGCGCTGCGCGGCCTCCACGACCCGTTGACCGGCTGCCCGGAGCATCTGCGGCCCGCCTCCGAGGTCCGCGCGGAGCTGGAACGGCGGTGGGAGCGCAGCGGCGGCACGCGCACGGAGAGCTGACCGCACGGCCCGGCCCGGCGCAGCTCGCCTACACCACGGAGATCGCTCAGCACGCAGAAATCGCGGACAACGCAGAGATCCCGCCTCCGTCTGGAGGCGGGATCTTCCGGGCTGTGGAGCTAAGGAGAATTGAACTCCTGACCTCCTGCATGCCATGCAGGCGCTCTACCAACTGAGCTATAGCCCCGGGTCTTGTTCCGCTCCCCCGGGTTTCCCCCGGCGGCGCCGCGAACAAGAAGAACTTTAGCCTGCGACCTGCCCAGATGTGAAATCCGGTCGGCCGGGGGCACCCGGCGGGCTCAGTCGTCGTCGCCGAGCACCGGCTCCGGCAGGGTGCCGGCGTTGTGCTCCAGCAGGCGCCAGCCGCGCGCGCCCTCGCCCAGCACGGACCAGCAGCAGTTCGACAGACCGCCCAGGCCCTCCCAGTGGTGGGCCTCCAGGCCGAGCAGCCGCCCGATGGTGGTGCGGATCGTGCCGCCGTGGCTGACGACGACCAGGGTGCCGTCGTCGGGCAGCTTGTCGGCGTGGCCGAGCACGACGGGGGCGGCCCGGTCGGCGACCTCGGTCTCCAGTTCGCCGCCACCGCGCCGCACCGGCTCACCGCGCTTCCAGGCGGTGTACTGCTCGCGGTACTGCGCAAGGATCTCGTCGTGCGTCAGCCCCTGCCAGGAGCCCGCGTAGGTCTCCCGCAGGGCCGCGTCGTGCGTGACCTCGATGCGGGTGAGCGCGGCCAGCTCGCTCGCGGTCGTCGAGGCCCGCTGCAGGTCGGAGGCGATGATGGCGTCCGGCCCCAGGGCGGCGAGCAGGCGGGCGGCGCGGCGCGCCTGGCCGAGGCCCTCCTCGGTCAGCTCGATGTCCGTCGACCCCTGGAAGCGGCGCTCCAGGTTCCAGGCCGTCTGGCCGTGCCGCCAGAGGACGATGCGGCGGCCCCGGCCGCCCTTGGTGCCGCTCAGAGCAGCTCACCGTCCTGCTCGCCCGCCGTGGCGTCGGCGTGCTCGGCGGCCTTGCCGCGGGTGGCCTTGGCCTCCTCGGGGAGGTCGATCTCGGGGCAGTCCTTCCACAGGCGCTCGAGCGCGTAGAAGACACGCTCCTCGCTGTGCTGGACGTGCACCACGATGTCGACGTAGTCGAGCAGGACCCAGCGGGCCTCGCGGTCGCCCTCACGGCGGACCGGCTTGGCGCCGAGGTCCTTGTTGAGCCGTTCCTCGATCTCGTCGACGATCGACTTGACCTGGCGGTCGCTGGGCGCCGAGGCCAGCAGGAAGGCGTCGGTGATCGAGAGGACGTCGCTGACGTCGTACGCGATGATGTCGTGCGCGAGCTTGTCGGCCGCGGCCTGGGCGGCGGCGTTGATGAGCTCGAGGGAACGGTCCGTGGCGGTCACAAGCGGCTTTCCGGGTCGAGGGCAGCCTCTCCGGCCGGGCAGGGGCAGCTGGCTCACTGCTGAGCCGCGGCGCGTGCCGCGGTCCCCGTGGACGACCGGATCGGCGGTCAAGTACCCCTCAAGGGTCTCACGGACCACCGACACTCCCGACTGGGTTTTCGAACCAGTGGGTCGGTTCCGGTGTCCGGGCTGGTCAGAGCCGCGTTCGGGGAGGTCCGCCCCCGCCGGTGGAGACCGGCGGGGGCGGACGCGTCGCGCCCGTCAGCCCTTGTAGTCCTGCCCCAGCACCACCGTGATGTCGGCGTTCGAGGCGCCCTTGCCCTGCGTGACCGCGCCGGCGGGCAGGCCCAGGGTCTTGGCGACCTCCGCGGCCCTGGCCTTCTGCGCGGCGTCCGCGTAGGTGATCCGGGACCTGGCGGCCGCGCCCGCGGTGCCCGCGTCGACGAAGCTGTAACCGCCGTTGAGCAGTGCGACCTGCGCCTTGTTGGTGGCGGCCTTGTTGCCGGTGGCGTTGCGCACGGCGACCCGGGCGGTCGCGTCGGGGGCGGTCTTCTTGACCGTGCCGCCGAGCACGTCCTTGACCACACCGGCCGCGGCGGCCTGGCTGAGCGTGCCGTTCGCCTGCACGGGCAGCAGCGTCGTGCGGTACGCACCGGTCTTCGCCAGCTCCGCCCGCTGCGCCAGCGAGCTGCCCAGCTGGCCCTCGGTCAGCGGCGGGTCGAGCACCTGCAGCAGCGACTTCACGGTGGCCGTGGCACCGTCGGCGTCGCTGGAGACCTTCTTCAAGGTCGCCTGCATGACCTGGCCGAACCGCTGCAGCTGCCGGGTCTGGGGCTCGCCCGGCGCCTGGTAGGTGGCGTAGGCCACGGCGGCCTGGCCGCCCAGGTCCTGGGCACTGCCCTGCTTGACGACCGGGGAGGCGCCCTTCTTGGCGCCGGGCACGGTGGCGTCGGTGTCCAGCGTGATCCCCCCGACCGTCTCGACGAGGTTCTCCAGATACGGGGTGTCCAGCCGCCAGCTGGCCTTGAGGTCGGCGCCCAGGAGGCCGTTGAGGGAGTCCCGGGTCGGCTCGGTGCCGTCGTCCTTGACGGACTTGCCGAGCGTCGTGCTGCTGCCGTCGTCCTTCGGGACGACGAGGCTGTTGGGCAGGAGGACGGTGGTGCCCTTGTGGGTGGTCTCGTTGTCCGCCAGCAGCGCCGTGGAGCTGTTCCCGGACTTGGTGTCCCGCAGATGGACGACGAGGACGTCGCGCTTCTGGCCGCCCGCCGCGGCCGCCGGGCCGGTGCCGGGACCGGACAGACCGGGCAGCTTGCCCGCCCACCACAGATAGCCGACGCCACCGGCGACCAGCAGGGCCAGCACGACGGACAGCGCGACGATGCGGCTGCGGCCGCGCCGCTTGGCTTCCTCGCGCCGCTCGGTGCGGCTCTCGGTGAACTTCAGCCAGTCGATGACGTCTTCGGAGTCCTCGTCCGGTTCCTCGATGAAGGAGAACTGCTCGGTGCGGTACTCCGGGTCCTCTCCGGAGGCACCGGGCGCGCCGGCCTCGCCCGGCTCCGCGCCGTCGTCCGCCGGGGCGCGGAGCCGCTCCGGCGGACGGGGTGGCCGGCCCTGGGGCTGCGGAGCGGGCTCGTCGTAACGGGGCCCGTCCGTGTAGGGGGCCTGCTCGTACGGGGACTGCTGGGCGTGCTGGGGGATCCACTCCTGCTGGTGCGGCTGCTGAGGAGGCTGTTGCTGAGGCGGCTGCTGGGGCTGGGCGTACGGGTCGTACTGCTGCGGATAGCCGGGCCGGTCCTGCACCTGCGGACGGCCGTACGCGTCGTAGCCGTACTCCGCCTGCCCCCGGTGTCCCTGATGCTCCTGGTATCCCTGGTGGCCCTGCTGCCCCTGCGGCGCCTGGCCGCCGCCCTGGTAGCCGCCGTAGGGGTCATACCCCTCATAGGCGGAGGGGGCGGTCTGCTGCCCGTAGGCGTCGTAGTGCTGCTCGTACGACGACCGATCGGCGTCGCGGTACACCGGCTGCCCGTAGGCGTCGTAGGTGTAGCTCGTATGCCCCTGCTGCTCCTGGCCATAGGGGTCGTGGGCATACGGGTCCTGCGGCCCGTACGGATCCTGTCGGTCGCTCACCGGTGCCCCTTTCCGTCAGCCCCGTCAGCGGTCGTTGCGGTACAGCTGTTTTTTGTCGATGTAGCGCACCACACCGTCCGGCACCAGGTACCAGACCGGGTCCCCCTGGGCGACGCGCGCCCGGCAGTCGGTCGAGGAGATGGACAGCGCCGGCACCTCGACCAGGGACACCGCCCCCGCGGGCAGCCCGGGGTCGGCGAGGACATGGCCGGGCCTGGTCACCCCGATGAAGTGGGCGAGCGAGACCAGTTCCGCGGCATCGTGCCAGGTCAGAATCTGGCTGAGCGCATCGGCGCCGGTGATGAAGAACAGATCCGCGTCACGGTGCTCCGTCCGCAGGTCACGCAGCGTGTCTATGGTGTACGTCTTGCCGCCGCGGTCGATGTCGATGCGGCTGACGGAGAACTGCGGATTCGACGCGGTCGCGATGACCGTCATCAGATACCGGTCCTCGGCCGGGGACACCTTCTTGTGGCTCTTCTGCCACGGCTGTCCCGTCGGCACGAAGATGACCTCGTCGAGGTGGAACTGGCTGGCCACCTCGCTGGCGGCGACCAGGTGACCGTGATGGATCGGGTCGAACGTGCCGCCCATCACTCCGAGTCGCCGCTTCACGGGCCCTGTGTGCTCTCCCATGCGTGCAGACCCTACTGGGCTGTGCGCGATGCCGGGGGCCGGGTGCCGGGCTCAGCGATCCCGGTTGAAGCGGGTGGTGATCCAGAGCAGGAGGAGCAGGACAATCAGGGCGCCGCCGCCGGTCACGAAGGGGCTGAGGCTGGCGTGACCGCCCTCGTGTCCGGGCTCGGCGGCGAGGGAAACCAGGGACTGTGCGGTGGTGTGCAGGCTCATCGTCAGCAGGACCAATCCGGGCTGGGGTCGGGCAGAGACTTCCACCACATCGTAAGCGCCGCCTCACCGCGGGCTCACGGCGACTCCGCCCGGAGACGTCCGGGCCGTGCCCGGGAGGTCAGTCCTGGCCGTAGCCGCGCAGCAGGAACCAGGCGAGCAGGCCGGCGCCCACGAAGCCGACGACGATCACGGCGCGCAGGATCCATCCGGGTCCGCCGTCCCTGGCGGTCTCCTGGGCTGCGGCGAGCAGCACGCTCGGATACGGCATGACGGTGCGCTCCCTCGGGTACGGCCCGTGCGGTCATCTGTACGGGCCCGTGCGGTCATTGGTGCGATCGCCAGCGTACGCCCGAGCATCCATTCTCCCGTCGGTGGCGTCCTCTAGTCTGAAACACACGCAGTCGAACAGGGGGAGGCCCCAATGACGGAGAGCCCAGGCGGCAGCGCGAACGTTCCGAGCCGGGACCGGCGGCGATTCCCCGGAATCTCGTCGCGGTCGTACGAACACCCGGCGGACCGTTCGGCGCTGGTGGCGCTGCGCAAGCTGAGCGGATTCGACACCGTCTTCAAGACGCTCAGCGGCCTGCTGCCGGAGCGCAGCCTGCGGCTGCTGTTCCTGTCGGACTCGGTGCGGGTGGGCGAGCAGCAGTTCGCGCACCTCAACGACATGCTGCGCGACGCCTGCTACATCCTGGACCTGGAGAAGGTCCCGCCGATGTACGTCAATCAGGACCCGCAGCCCAATGCCATGTGCATCGGTCTGGACGAGCCGATCATCGTGGTGACGACCGGTCTGGTCGAGCTGCTGGACGAGGAGGAGATGCGGGCGGTCATCGGCCACGAGGTCGGGCATGCGCTGTCCGGGCACGCCGTCTACCGCACGATTCTGCTGTTCCTGACGAACCTGGCCATGAAGGTCGCCTGGATCCCGCTGGGCAACGTCGCGATCATGGCGATCGTGACGGCACTGCGCGAGTGGTTCCGCAAGTCGGAACTGTCCGCCGACCGCGCCGGGCTGCTGGTCGGCCAGGATCTGCAGGCCTCGATGCGCGGACTGATGAAGCTGGCCGGCGGCAATCATCTGCACGAGATGAACGTCGATGCCTTCCTCAAGCAGGCGGACGAGTACGAGGCGGGCGGCGATCTGCGCGACTCCGTGCTGAAGATCCTCAACCTGCTGCCGCGCAGCCACCCGTTCACGACCGTACGGGCCGCCGAGCTCAAGAAGTGGGCGGAAAGCCGCGACTACCAGCGGATCATGGACGGCCACTACCCGCGCCGGGACGAGGACAAGGACACCTCGGTCTCCGACTCGTTCCGGGACTCCGCGGCCCATTACGCCGACTCGGTGCGCAACAGCAAGGACCCGCTGATGGGCCTGGTACGCGATATCGCGGGCGGTGCGGGCGATCTGGGCGGCAAGCTGCGCGACACGGTCTTCCGTGGCGGCGCGCGCCCCGACGGCCAGGGCAACGGCAACGGCAACGGCAGCAACGGCTCCGGTGGTGGCGACCGCCCGGCCTCCTAGCGCAGCGGACGGCTCGGCTTCGGCTGGGCGGAGGGCGCAAGCTCACCGCAGAGCGAAGGGTTGGCCCGGTCCCTGGCATAGGGGTCGGTGCCCCGGGGCCGGTCCTGGCCGGTGTGCTGTCCCGCGAACAGCGGGCGCAGCGCGTCGGCGGGCCGCGAGGAGCAGGCCAGCGGCCCGGCCTGCAGGCTGCTCTGCACGACCTCCAGGCGGTGGTCGTTGAGGTTCTCCCGGCTCAGCCGGAAGTGCACCTCACGCCGGACGGTGACCAGCGAGGCGGCGCCCGGGGTGGGCTTGCCGACGCCCTGGCCGGGGCCGTCGTCCGGCGCTCCGGGGGCGGGCCGGACGGCGTAGACGAAGGTGTAGTCGGCGGTGACGTCGAGCGCGTCCGGGCTCAACTCCGACGCGGCAAGCGTGCCGTTGACCCGTACGTTCCGGTCGGCGAGCCGGGTCTGCCGGGGGTCGAAGCGGATCAGCCACCCGGTCGCCGCGTTGTGGCCGTTGTCGTCGGGGCGCGCCAGGCTGCGGTCGAACTGGTCGAGTTGGCCGGTGTCGAGCAGCAGCCGTACCGGCCGTACGGACCCGCCGGTGAGGGTGGCCGGGTCCAGCGAGGACCGGACGAGGTAGTCCTTCGCCACGGTCAGGGCGGCGACGATCTGGCCGTCGGAGAAGTGCTCGGTCCGGGTGACGGGGGGCAGATTGACGCCCGCGGCGCCGATCCGGTAATTGGCCGCGGGGCTGTGGGCGAAGAGGTCCCCCGGCGTCGCTCCGGGTACCGCCCCGGCCGGCGCGAGCGGCACCACCGCGGACCGCAGCGGCTGCGCCCGGACCGTCTCCGGGGTCTTGTACGGATGGCGCACGCCCATGTAGACGGCGGTGCCGAAGGCGAGGACGATCAGCAGCACCAGCAGGACGGCCTGCCGTGAGCCGCCCAGCCGCATCCAGGCGTGCCGGGTCTTGACGGCCGGCGAATGGTGCTCGCCCAGCCGCTCGTCCGCGGAGAATTCCTGCAGTCGCGCAGCCCGAACAAACGATTCGTCGAAGACGACGGATCGGTATTCGTCCTCACCGCCTCCCGGGGCGCCGTTGGGCGTCCCTTCGGGAGGGTCCCCAGGCCCGGTCATACAACAAGAGTAGGTCTGCCGGGGCGAAGGTAAACGCCGGGGCGGCGGGCAACTTCGCCAGACGGTTCCGTTTCGAAAACGCGTTTTGCGGGCACAGCGCACACGGCGTCAGTGCGGCCCGGGCACCGCCGGGAACGACGGGCGCAGGGGCTCGGCCGACGGCAGCGACGGCAGGCCGGGGCCCGCCGTGCGGACGCTGTCCGCGACACCCGTGGCGGGGGCGTCCACGCCGCTGGACGTGGGCGCCGGTGCCGGGCTCTGGGTCCGTCCCGAGGAGCCGCGGTAGACGGCGCTGAAGGCCAGCGCGACCAGCCCGATACCCATCACCACGGCCAGCACCCAGGCGACGGGGCGGTGCCAGCGGGTACTGCTGCGGTAGGGGCGCAGCGCGCCGCCGTAGGGGCCGTACGGGCCGTAGGGCGGGTAGTCGCCGAACTCACCGTCGTCGTACTCGGCGTAGTCGGTGGACCCGTCGAAGTCGTCGCTCCCCCGGACGCGGCGGTGGCTGCGCAGGCCGGTCTCGTCCGGGTCGTCGCTCTCGGAGCCGAAGCCGGATCCGGAGCGGGCCGCCTCGGCCTCCGCGCGCGCCTCGGCGGCGGCCAGCATCCGCTCGACCGCCGAGGGCTCATGAATCTGCGCGGACCGGACGAATTCCTCGTCGAAGACCACGGAGGCGAATTCTTCGTCCGCTTTTCCGTGGCTCCCGTGGTGGCGCTCGTCGGGCTCTTCACCGTCCGGGAACGGCTTGCCCCCCACGTCGTCCGGCACCCGTCCAGGTTAGCCCCGGGCGCTCATTTTGGGCAGAGAGAACGGGGAATCCGGGGGACGCTTCAGCGGGTGTGGCCGTCTCCCGTGAGGATGTACTTGGTGGAGGTCAGCTCGGGCAGTCCCATCGGGCCGCGGGCGTGCAGCTTCTGCGTCGAGATGCCGATCTCCGCGCCGAAGCCGAACTGGCCGCCGTCGGTGAAACGCGTGGAGGCGTTGACGGCGACAGTGGTGGAATCCACCAACTGGGTGAAGCGGCGGGCGGCGGCCTGCGACGTGGTGACGATCGCCTCGGTGTGACCGGAGGTCCAGCGCCGGATGTGGGCCACCGCGGCGTCCAGGTCGGGCACCACGGCGGCCGCGATGTCGTACGAGAGGTACTCCGTCGCCCAGTCCTCGTCGGTGGCGGGGGCGACCAGCCCGGGGCCGGCCTGCTGCCAGGCGGCGTCGCCGTGCACGATCACGCCGGCCTGGGTCAGCGCCTGCAGGGCGCGCGGCAGGAACTTCTCGGCGATCCCGGCGTGCACCAGCACCGTCTCGGCGGCGTTGCAGACGCTGGGCCGCTGGGCCTTGGAATTGACCAGGATGTCGAGGGCCATGTCGAGGTCGGCGGCCTCGTCGACGTAGACGTGGCAGTTGCCGGTGCCGGTCTCGATCACCGGGACCGTGGATTCCTCGACGACCGTCCGGATCAGGGAGGCACCGCCGCGCGGGATCAGCACATCGACCAGGCCGCGGGCGCGCATCAGCTCGCGCACCGAGTCACGGCTCTCGCCGGGCACCAGCTGCACCGCGTCGGCGGGCAGCCCGGTGCTCTGTACGGCGTCGCGCAGCACGTCCACCAGAGCGCTGTTGGAGGCGTAGGCGGAGGACGAGCCGCGCAGCAGCACCGCGTTGCCGGACTTCAGGCACAGGGCCGCGGCGTCCACCGTCACATTGGGCCGGGCCTCGTAGATGATGCCGATCACCCCGAGCGGGACCCGGACCTGCCGCAGGTCGAGGCCGTTGGGCAGGGTCGAGCCGCGCACCACCTCGCCCACCGGGTCGGGCAGCGCCACGACCTGGCGGACGTCCGCGGCGATGGCCGCGATCCGCTCGGGGGTGAGGGTGAGCCGGTCCACGACCGACTCGGCGGTGCCGGCCGCCCGCGCCTTGGCGATGTCCTCGGCGTTGGCGGCGACGATCGCGTCGGTCCGCTCCACCAGGGCGTCGGCGATGGCGAGCAGCGCTGCGTCACGGGCCGTACGCGGCTGCGGCGCCAGGACGGCGGCGGCCTCCCGCGCGCGGCGGGCGGTCTCGAGGACGGGCGAGGTGTGCGATGCGCTGCTGGTCATGGCCGCAGCCTAACGGGGCGGCGGGCCGCGGCCACGCCGTATCTCACAGCGCGGGACGCGGACGACCGCGGGTCAGAAGGGGTGGACGCCGACCGGTGAGGCCGGGGGCGGACCGTAACCCTCCGCTACCCGATGGTGATAGGTCTCGCGGTCGATGACCTCCAGGCCGACGATCTCCCACGGCGGCAGCTTGGCCGTCGAGCGGTGCTCGCCCCACAGCCGCAGCGCGACCGCCGCGGCGTCGTGCAGGTCCCGCGCCTCCTCCCAGTAGCGGATCTCGGCGTGGTCGTTGGCGTAGCGGCTGGTCAGCAGGAAGGGGTGGTCGTGGGCGAGCTGTTCCAGGGCGCGCCGGACCTCCTTCAGCGGGGCCTCGGCGCCCGAGACGCTGAGGGTGATGTGCCACAGCCGGGACGTCTCGCGCCGCCCGGTGTCCGGTCCGCGCTGTGCCGCCCCGTCCCGCTGGGCGCTCCGCTCGTCCGGCCGGCCGGTGTCCTCGCCGGTTCCGACGCTGGTCAGCGTGCGCTCCGCCGTCCCTCGGGGCAGCGCTTCCGGGCGCCCTCGTCTCACCGGCGGCCTCCTGTGATGCGAATCGCTCCACCCTCGGGGGTGCGGAGCCTCGTACGTCGGCGGGTGCGCTCGCGCGCTGCGGGTGCCGCTCCCCTACGGCGTCCCCGCAACAAAGTTGACCAGCCCGCGGCCCGTCGCGGGGGCGTTTTCCCCAAGGTCTCCACGGAAAGGCCGGTCTCCGCACCGCATGGCGGGAGGGGTTCACGGAGCGTGATGACCGTCGGCCGGAGGGCGGCCTCAGGGGTGCAGCAGCACCAGATCGTCGCGGTGCACGACTTCCCGCTCGTAGGCGGGGCCCAGCTCGCGGGCGAGATCGCGGGTCGAACGGCCCATCAATCGGGGGATTTCCCTCGCATCGAAATTGACGAGCCCGCGCGCGACCGCGCGGCCCTCGGCGTCCCGCAGCTCGACCGGGTCACCGGCGGAGAACTCACCGTCCACGGAGGCGATGCCGGCCGGCAGCAGCGAGGAGCGCCGTTCGACGACGGCCCGTACGGCGCCGTCGTCCAGGACGAGGGCGCCGCGCGGTGTGGAGGCGTGCGCGAGCCACAGCAGCCGGTCGGCGGAGCGGCGGCCGGTGCGCAGGAAGTGGGTGCCGGTCGGGCCGCCGGCCAGGGCGTCCGCGGCGTGCACGGCGGAGGTCAGGACGACCGGGATGCCGGCCGCGGCCGCGATCCGGGCCGCCTCGACCTTGGTGACCATGCCGCCGGTGCCGACCCCGGCCTTGCCCGCGCTGCCGATGGAGACGCCCTCCAGGTCCTCGGGGCCGCCGACCTCCGCTATCCGGGAGGTACCGGGGGCGGACGGATCGCCGTCGTAGAGGCCGTCCACGTCCGAGAGCAGGATCAGCAGGTCGGCGCGGACGAGGTGGGCGACCAGGGCCGCCAGCCGGTCGTTGTCACCGAAGCGGATCTCGTCGGTGGCGACGGTGTCGTTCTCGTTGACGATCGGCACGGCGCCCATGGCCAGCAGCTGGTCGAGGGTCCGGTAGGCGTTGCGGTAGTGCGCCCGGCGGCTGGTGTCGTCGGAGGTCAGCAGAACCTGGCCGACCCGGCGGCCGTAGCGCGCGAAGGACGCGGTGTAGCGGGCGACCAGCAGGCCCTGGCCGACGCTGGCGGCGGCCTGCTGCCGGGCCAGGTCGCGGGGCCGCTTGGCCAGCCCCAGGGGCGCCAGCCCGGCCGCGATGGCTCCGGAGGAGACCAGCACGATCTCCTTGTCCTGGTGCTTGGCCAGCACGTCCACCAGCGCGTCCACGCGGTCCGCGTCCAGTCCCCCGGCGGCCGTGGTCAGCGAGGACGAGCCGACCTTCACCACGATCCGGCGAGCGTCCTTCACGTCCTGCCTTGCGCCTGCCACCTGCATACCCCTGTGCTCGCCGATCCCACCGCCGTACGGGGGATTACTGCCCGACCCGCACCACGGCCCTACGGGCGCAATCTACGGCAGGGCGGACCCCGGGCGCTTCGTGATATTGCCTGGCGGACGCCCTGCGGGCGGGGCCCGGCCGGCCGAGGCACCCGGCGGAGGGCGCAGAATAGGGGCCGAAATGCCGGGCCTTGCTTCCGTGCCTTTCCCCGCCCGCGCGGTTTTCCTTAAGAGGGAAGCCGAGGCCAAGAGGTTGCGTTCGATTGGTCCGCTTTCGCGGTGATGAGACCCACAGCAGATTGTCACCAAGGCCAACAAGGTCATACGGTCGGGTGTCCATCGGTCCCGTTTCGCCGCTCCGGCGGTGTCGCAGCGCGGGACCCGGCCGCCCCCCTCGGCCTCCCCTTTGACCTTTCGTGCTGCCAGGAGCCCTCCCCCGTGCCTTCCGCCGGAATCGCCCCCCGCCGAGCCGTCCAGCTCGCGGCACTCTTCGCGATGATGGTCGCCTTCACCGCCCAGTTGGTCGGTGCGCTGCTGCCCGTCATCCCGCTGTTCATCGCCGCATCCGTGGTCAACCTGGGTCTCGACCTGGTCCTCCAGCACAAGCAGCCCGGCCTGCTCGCGGTGCTCGGCCGGATCCGGTTCGATGTCACGGTGCGCCAGTTGCTGCGCGACATGCTGATACTGGTCGGCCTGCTGCACATCGACGGCATCAACCCGCTCGAGGAGCAGGCGCCGCTCACCATCACGCTGCTCCTCTTCTACGGCACCCACTTCGTGTGCCAGGCGGTCGCGGTGCTGGTCCGCAGGACCCGCAGCCTGCCGTTCGTGACCCGCAACATCGACGCGAGCGCGCTGCGGCTGTGCGACGCCCCGCCGCGCATCCTCTCCCGCCAGACGGGCCGGCGGCTGCTGCGTTTCTCCGTGCCCACCACGGTCGGCATGATGCTCACCTCGATCACCACGGACGCGTACTGGGGCGGCATCGGCCTGGCCGTCTCCCTGACCCTGTCCGCCGGCGGCACCCTCTACCTGGGCACCTGGCTGCTGCCCAAGAAGCGGGTGGCCAGCGAGAAGCAGGCCCTGGCGTGGCTGGACGACTGGCTGGCCGAGTACCGGCCGACGGTCGGCATGTACTTCTCGGGCGGCTCCTCCTCCGCCTACCAGGCCAACATGTGGCTGAGCACCCTGGCCTCCCTGGACGGCAACCCGATCATCGTGCTCCGTGAGCGCTTCATGGTGCAGAAGATCGAGGCCACGGACGTGCCGATCGTCTGCATCCCCAAGGTCGCCAACCTGATGCGTCTGGAGCACTCCACGCTCAAGGTCCTGCTGCACCCGGCGAACTCCGGCAAGACCTCGCAGATCCTGCGCATCCCTTCCATCAAGCACGCCTTCACCAACCACGGCGAGAGCGACAAGCTGTCCTCCTGCAACCCGTACGCCAAGGCGTACGACGAGGTGTGGGTGGCGGGCCCGGCGGCCCGTGACCGCTACCAGCTCGCCGACATCGGCGTCGAGGACAAGGACGTCATCGAGGTCGGCCGCCCCCAGCTGGCCCCGATCCAGCCGTACATGGGCGCCCCGGCCGACCGGATGACGACCGTGCTGTACGCCCCGACCTGGGAGGGCTGGGACGGCAACCCGGGCAACACCTCGGTGATCCTGGCGGGCGAGAACATCGTCCGCGAACTGCTCGCCGACGAGAACGTGCGGCTGCTGTACAAGCCGCACCCGATGACCGGTTCCGTGGACCCGCGCGCGGGCGCCGCCAACACCCGCATCCAGGCGATGATCACGGAGGCGAACACCCGGCGCAGCGGAGAGGCACCCGGAGCGGAGGCCGCCGCCGAGCTGGCCCGCCGCACCGAGGAGCTCAACGCGCTGACCACCTCCGCGTTCCGCAAGAGCGCGGACGAGCTGGAGAGGATGGGGCTGCAGGGCACCCCCGAGGAGGGCCGCGCGGCCGCCGTCGAAGCGGCCGTCACCGCCTGGGAGGCGGCGTACTGGAACTCCTTCCCCCGGTGGGAGCACCGCATCATCACCACCGCCCGCCCCGGCATCTTCAGCTGCTTCAACCAGGCCGACGTGCTGATCAGTGATGTCTCCAGCGTGGTCTCCGACTACCTGAGCAGCGAGAAGCCGTACGCGGTCGCCAACACCTCGGGGATGAGCGAGGACGACTTCCGGGCGAACTTCCCGACGGTGCGGGCCGCGACGATCCTCACGCCCGACGCGCACGAGGTGGCGGGCCTCCTCGACGCGGTCCGCAACCCGGAGCAGGACACCCTGGCCGCGGAGCGGGCCGAGCTCAAGGAGCACCTGCTGGGCCCGTCGGACCCGCCGTCGTCGGTCCGGTTCAACCAGGCCGCGCTGGATCTGGCCGCGAAGGCCGACGAGCGACGCATCCGGATGGAGAACCGGCTGTCCGGTATCCCCGGCCAGCGCTCGCAGGAGGACATGGACGCCTCCGAGACGGCCGGGCACGAGGCCAGCGGCGCCTCGGACACCACGGCCGCCGTCTAGGCCGCAGCGGGCCGCTCACGGCTTCGGCCGCGGCGCACGGCACCGTACAACGGGGAAGGCCCCCGGGAGATCTCCTCCCGGGGGCCTTCCCCGTTGCCGCGCCCGCTGAGCGGGCCCCGACCACAGGGCGGTCCGTCCGGCGGACCGCCCGGCGGCCTCAGAAGGGCTTGAAGCCCTCGTACTCCTGGTCGGCCTCGTCCCGTGCCACGTCCCGGTCCCTGCGGCGCTGCGCGGCCGGCCGGGGCGCCTCCATACGGTGGTCCTCGCCACGCCGTCCCAGCATCTCCGCGCCGGCCGCCATCATCGGCTCCCAGTCGAAGACGACCGCGTTGTCCTCGGGGCCGATGGCGATGCCGTCGCCCGCGTGCGCGCCGGCCTTGCGCAGTTCGTCCTCGACGCCGAGACGGTTGAGGCGGTCGGCGAGGTAGCCGACGGCCTCGTCGTTGTTGAAGTCGGTCTGGCGGACCCAGCGTTCGGGCTTCTCGCCGCGCACGCGGAAGAAGTTCTCGCCCTCTTCCGTGACCGTGAAGCCGGCGTCGTCCACGGCCTGGGGCCGGATGACGATACGGGTGGCCTCCTGGACGGGCTTGGCGGCGCGGGCCTTGGAGACGACGTCGGCGAGCGCGAACGACAGCTCCTTCAGGCCCGTGTGGGCGGCCGCGGAGACCTCGAACACGCGGTAGCCGCGCTCCTCCAGGTCGGGGCGGACCAAATCGGCGAGGTCCTTGCCGTCCGGGACGTCGATCTTGTTGAGGACGACCATCCGGGGCCGGTTGTCCAGGCCGCCGTACTGCTGCAGCTCCTCCTCGATGGTGTCGAGGTCGGAGACCGGGTCGCGGTCGGACTCCAGGGTCGCGGTGTCCAGGACGTGCACCAGCACCTCGCAGCGCTCGACGTGCCGCAGGAACTCCAGGCCCAGGCCCTTGCCCTGGCTCGCGCCGGGGATCAGGCCGGGGACGTCCGCGATCGTGTAGACGGTCGAACCGGCCGTCACCACACCGAGGTTGGGCACCAGGGTGGTGAAGGGGTAGTCGGCGATCTTGGGCTTGGCGGCGGAGAGCACCGAGATCAGCGAGGACTTGCCGGCGCTCGGGTAGCCGACCAGCGCGACGTCCGCGACGGTCTTGAGCTCCAGCACGATGTCGCGGGCCTCACCGGGCTCGCCGAGCAGCGCGAAACCGGGGGCCTTGCGGCGGGCGGAAGCCAGCGCGGCGTTGCCGAGGCCGCCGCGGCCGCCCTGGCCGGCGACGAAGGTGGTGCCCTGGCCGACGAGGTCGGCGAGCACATTGCCCGCGCGGTCCAGGATGACGGTGCCGTCGGGAACCGGCAGGACCAGGTCCTGGCCGTTCTTGCCGGAGCGGTTGTCGCCCGCGCCCGGCTGGCCGTTGGTGGCCTTGCGGTGCGGGTGGTGGTGGTATTCGAGAAGGGTGGTCACGTCCTGGTCGACGACCAGGATCACGTCACCGCCACGGCCGCCGTTGCCGCCGTCCGGGCCGCCCAGCGGCTTGAACTTCTCCCGCATCACGGAGGCCACGCCGTGGCCTCCGTTACCCGCGGCGACGTGCAGCTCGACGCGGTCCACGAAGGTGGTCATGGTGGGGGTGCCTCCAGATAACTACGGGTATGTCGCTGTACTGCGCGCATGTATCGGCCCTGCGCGCATGTCTCTGTACTAACACGCAAGGGCGGACCGGCCTTCCCGCTCGCGCGGGAGAAGGCGGTCCGCCCCTGAGTGATGCTGATGCTGAGCTATCGCTCGGTCAGGCCGTGATTACTCGGCGACCGGAACGATGTTCACGACCTTGCGGCCACGGTGGGTGCCGAACTGCACCGCACCGGCAGCCAGGGCGAACAGGGTGTCGTCGCCGCCGCGGCCGACGCCCGTGCCCGGGTGGAAGTGGGTGCCACGCTGGCGGACCAGGATCTCACCGGCGAGGACGGCCTGACCGCCGAAGCGCTTCACGCCGAGCCGCTGAGCATTGGAATCGCGACCGTTCCGAGTGGACGATGCGCCCTTCTTGTGTGCCATGTCTCCTCAGTCCCTTACTTCGCCGGAGCGTCGATGCCGGTGATCTTCAGCGCCGTGTGGAGCTGGCGGTGGCCGATCCGCTTCTTGTAACCGGTCTTGTTCTTGTACTTCTGGATCCGGATCTTGTCGCCCTTGTGGTGGTCGACGACCTCGCCCTGGACCTTCACGCCGGCCAGGACCCACGGGTCGCTGGTGACCGAGTCGCCGTCGACAACCAGCAGCGTGGAGAGCTCGACGGTGTCGCCGACCTTGCTGGTGGAAATGCGGTCAACCTCGATGACGTCGCCAACAGCAACCTTCTGCTGGCGTCCGCCGGTGCGCACGATCGCGTACACGCGGAACTCTCTTTCGCTAGGAACGGATCCTCTGATGCCAGCCGCTCACACGGGCTCGGGATGGGGCCCGTGGAATCCGAGTGGACGAGCGGCCTCCCTCGGCGGACCGAGAGGTGTTTGCTCAGGGGTTCGGTGTCACAGACACCGACGGTCAAGATTACGGGGCCTTGACCAGGGGGTCAAACCGGCCCCGGACCGCCGACGGTCCGGGGCACGGCTGTACTGCGAAGCGGCTTACGCCACGCCCTCCGCCTGCGCCGCCGAGGACTGCTCGGCGGCAGCGGACTTCTTGGCCGCCGCCTTCTTGGTCGTGGCCTTCTTGGCGGTGGTCTTCTTCGCCGTGGCCTTCTTGGCGGTGGCGGTGGTCTTCTTCGCCGCCGTCTTCTTGGCCGTGGTCTTCTTCGCCGCGGTCTTCTTGGCGGTCGCCTTCTTGGCCGCCGTCTTCTTCGCGGTCTTCTTGGCCGCGGGCTCCGCCTCCGCCCCGGCGCCCTCGGCGGGCTCCGCGGCCTCGGCCGGCTCCGGCTCGCCGGCCGGCCCGGCCGACGGCGCCGGCTCGGCGGGCACCACGATCTCGGCGGCCTCCCCGGCGGCCTTGGGGGCACCCGCCGGAGCGGACACCTTCCGGGTCGCCCGGCGGCGCGGACGGGCCGGTGCGGGCTCCGCGGCCGGCGCCTCGGCGACCGGCTCAGGGGCCTTCTCCGGCGGCGCGGCCTTCTCCGGCTCGGCTGCCGGCACCGACTCGGCGGGCACCACGATCTCGGTGGCTTCCCCGGTGGCCTTGGGGGCACCCGCCGGAGCGGACGCCTTCCGGCTCGCCCGGCGGCGGCCACGGCCGCGTCCGGCGGCCGCCTCGGCCTCGGCCGGGCTGCCGAACCATTCGTCGGTCCCCTCCACCGCGGGCTGCAGCTCGGCCTCCGTCACGGGGGCGGGCTCCAGCTCGGGCGCGCCGCCGTCCGGCGTCTCCTCGGCCTCGGCCTCGTGGACGTGCGGCTCGGGCTGGGCGCCCTTGCCCTTCTTCTTGCGCTTGCCACCGCCGCCGGCCACGGCCGGCTGGTCCATGTGGACGATGACGCCACGGCCGTTGCAGTGCACACACGACTCGGAGAAGGACTCCAGCAGGCCCTGGCCGACCCGCTTACGGGTCATCTGGACCAGGCCGAGCGAGGTGACCTCGGCGACCTGGTGCTTCGTACGGTCCCGGCCCAGGCACTCCAGCATCCGCCGCAGCACCAGGTCCCGGTTGGACTCCAGCACCATGTCGATGAAGTCGATGACGACGATGCCGCCGAGGTCGCGCAGCCGCAGCTGGCGCACGATCTCCTCGGCCGCCTCCAGGTTGTTCCTGGTGACGGTCTCCTCGAGATTGCCGCCCTGACCGGTGAACTTCCCGGTGTTGACGTCGATCACGATCATCGCTTCGGTCTTGTCGATCACCAGCGAACCACCGCTGGGCAGCCAGACCTTGCGGTCCAGCGCCTTCATCAGCTGCTCGTCGATGCGGTACGTCGCGAAGACGTCAACGTCCGAAGTCCACTTCTGCAGCCGGTCGGTGAGGTCCGGGGCGACGTGCGCGACATAGCCGTGGATGGTCTGCCACGCGTCGTCACCGCTGACGATGACCTTGGAGAAGTCCTCGTTGAAGATGTCGCGGACCACCCGGACGGTCATGTCCGGCTCGCCGTACAGGAGCGACGGGGAGCTCGTGGAAGCGGCCTTCGCCTTCTTCTGGATCTCTTCCCACTGCGCCTGCAGCCGCTGGACGTCGCGCGCCAGCTCGTCCTCGCTCGCCCCCTCGGCGGCGGTGCGGACGATGACGCCCGCGTCCTCGGGGACGATCTTCTTGAGGATCTGCTTCAGCCGCGCCCGCTCGGTGTCGGGGAGCTTGCGGCTGATACCGGTCATCGAGCCCTCGGGCACGTAGACCAGGTAACGGCCGGGGAGCGAGACCTGGCTGGTGAGCCGGGCGCCCTTGTGGCCGATCGGGTCCTTGGTGACCTGCACCAGCACGGACTGGCCGGACTTCAGCGCGGTCTCGATACGGCGCGGGCCGTTGGCCATGCCCAGCGCCTCGAAGTTGACCTCACCGGCGTACAGCACGGCGTTGCGGCCCTTGCCGATGTCGACGAAGGCGGCCTCCATCGACGGCAGGACGTTCTGCACCTTGCCGAGGTAGACATTGCCGACGTACGAGGTCGCCTGCTCCTTGTTGACGAAGTGCTCGACGAGCACGTTGTCCTCGAGGACGCCGATCTGCGTGCGCTCGCCGCTCTGGCGGACGACCATCACCCGCTCGACGGCCTCGCGGCGGGCCAGGAACTCCGCCTCGGTGATGATCGGCACCCGGCGGCGGCCCTGCTCGCGGCCCTCACGGCGGCGCTGCTTCTTGGCCTCCAGACGCGTCGATCCCTTGATCGACTGCACCTCGTCGGCGCTGGTGCTCTCGTCCTTCTTGCGGGGCTCGCGGACCTTGACGACCGTGCGCTCCGGGTCGTCGGTGCCGCCGGCCCCGTCCTCGCCGGCGTCACCGGTACGACGGCGGCGGCGACGGCGACGGCGGCTGCTGCTGGAGCCGCCGCCCGGCTGCTCCTCGGCTTCCTCCTCCGCCTCGGGCTGCTCGTCGACCTCCTCGGGCTCGGCCCGGTCGCTCTCGCGCTCCTCGGCGCCGCGGCCCTCGGCGGGCTGCTCCTCGGCGCCCTCGGCGGACTCACCACGACGGCGGCGACGGCCACCACGGCGGCGACGGCGCGAGGGGCGGCCGTCGGCCTCGTCCTCGCCCTGGTCGCTCACGGCCTGCTCGGGCTCCGGTTCGGCCGCCGCTTCGGCTTCTTCGGCCGCCGGCTCCTCGGCCGGGGCGGACACCTGCTCGGGCTCGGCCGGGGCGCCGCGGCGGCGACGGCGGCGGGCACCGGCGGCGGGCTGCTCCTCCACGGCCGGCTCGGCCGCGGTCTCCTCCTGGCGCGCCGCGGCAGCGGCGGCGGCCGCGGTCTCCGGCGTCTGGAACATCGGCTCGGTGAAGACCGGCGCCTGGAAGACGGCCGTCGGCGGCCGCTGCGCCCGGCGGCGGCCGCGCTGCGGCGCCTCCTGCGCGGGCTCCTCCTCGGCGCGGGGCGCTTCGGCGGCGGGCTCGGCGGCACGCTCACCGCGGCGGCGTGCGCGGCGGCGGGGGGCCTCGGCGGTCTCGGTCTGGGCTGTCTCGGCCTGGGCCGTCTCGACCTCGGCGGTTTCGGCCTGGGCGGCCGGGGCCTGCTCGGCTTCCGCTTCCGCGGTCTGTCCGGCGGCCTGCGGCGCACCGGCGGGGGCGGTGGCCTTACGGGTGGCGCGGCGGCGGGAACGGGCCGGCTTGGCGTCCTCGGCGGCGGCCGGGGCCTCCTCGGCGGTCTCGGGGCGGGCGGCCGGCGCAGCGGTCCGGACCTCGGCGGCGGGCGCGGCGCTGCCGTCGGCGGCCTCGTCGGCGTCGCTCACCTGCGAGGCGCCGGCCGGAGCGGTCACCTTGCGGGTCGCCCGGCGGCGGCTGCGGCGCGGCGCGGCGTCCTCGGTCTCCTCGGCGGCGGCCGGGGCGGGCTGCGCGGCGGGCGCGGGCTCTTCCACGGCGGCCGGGGCGGCGGGCGCGCGCTCCGCGGCGGCCGGCTCCTGAGCGTCCTCGTGCTGCGGGGAACCGGCCGGGGCGGTCACCTTGCGGGTCGCCCGGCGGCGGGTACGGCGCGGCGCGGCGTCCTCGGTCTGCGGTGCCTCGGCCGGCGCCTCGGCGGGCGATTCTGCGGCGGCCGCAGGCGTCTCGGCAGCGGGTTCGGCGGGGACCTCGGCCGGCTCGCCACCGGCCGGCTGCGGCGCTCCGGCCGGGGCGGTGGCCTTACGGGTCGCGCGGCGGCGGCTACGGGCCGGCTTGGCCTCGTCGCCGGTGGTCACCGCGGAGGCGGCGGCCTCCTCGTCGAGGGCCGGACCGGCCGCGGGAGCGGCGGTGGCCTCGGTGCTCACCACCTCGGCTCCGGCGGCGCCGGCCACCGGAGGACCGGCCGGCCGGGAGGCCGCACGGCGCCGGCGGCGCGGCGGCAGCGTGTCGCTGGGTGAGTGGTTGTCGTCGGCACCACGGTCCTGGGACTGCGTGGCGCGGGTGGGCTCAATGGGCTCGAGCATGCGGGCGGTTCTCCCGTCACGCTCCCGGGCGCCGCGCCTTGTTCCGGCCGCGGTCCGCGTGATGAGCGCGGTCCCGCTGTCCGGGGCGTGGGCGCCGCACGGGAGCTGTCGTCTCGCTCGCCGGTCCCCGTAGGGCAGGGACCGGCGAAAGTCTCCTGGTCAGTGCGTCTGCCGGACCGGGGTGGCTCCCTGGCTGATCGGCGACGCGACGACGGCGCTCCTACGCAGTACCGTCCCCGGCTGCCGGGGAGGCCCCGCTCGTCACCTTCGCGGCACTCAGCCCGGCGGCCGTGGGTGGGGCGGCCGTGGCAGCGTCGCGGTCGGGCGCAAGCGGGTCGGTCACCGCGCCGGTCTCCTCATCGAGCAGCCCCTGCGCCAGCCTGGTCACCGCTGCGGGGACCGGCGGCGCCAGGTCGGCCGTAGCTCGGAGGCCGGACAGGACGTCGTCGGGTCGAACGGCAGGTGTCAGATGCCGAACAACCAGCCGCAGTATCGCACAGGCTTTGCCGTCGGGCCTATCGCCGGCGTGACCGGCGGCCTCCAGACGCGTCACCGCGGCCCGCGCGTCAAAGGTCCGCATGCCGTTTTTCGTCCGCCGCTCGACCAGCACCTCGTCCGCGGCGAGGAACGCCCCGACCGCGCGCTCGGCCTCCTGGGGCTCGACCCCGTCGAGCCGGAGCTCCCACACCGAGGCCTGGAGCCGGTCGGCCAGGCCGCTGGTGCGGGCCTCGACCGCGTCGGTCACATCGAGCCCGTCCGGCAGCGACGCGTCGAGCAGGGTGCGCAGCGAGTCCGGATCGCGGTGCTCGGTGAGCTGGATCTCCAGATATTCGGCCTCGCTGCCCGTACCGGTGGGGGCGGCATTGGCGTACGACACCTTGGGGTGCGGGGTGAAGCCCGCCGAATAGGCCATGGGGACCTCG
The DNA here is from genome assembly GCF_043199875.1 of Streptomyces sp. NPDC048516. Classification (NCBI taxonomy): domain Bacteria; kingdom Bacillati; phylum Actinomycetota; class Actinomycetes; order Kitasatosporales; family Streptomycetaceae; genus Streptomyces; species Streptomyces sp. NPDC048516. The sequence continues at coordinate 96,997 of NZ_JBICWS010000003.1, forward strand.
GCGCGGCGCAGCGCCCGCTCGAAAGCGCGCTGGAAGTCGCGGTGGCTGGTGAACCGGAGGCGGCCGCGCTTGGTGTAGCGCAGTCGGATGCGCTGCACCGCCGGTGCGGGCGGCGGGCCTTCGGGCTGTCGCTTGCCCAGTGTCGTTCAGTCCTTCGTGAGTGCGGTCGTACTGCTACCTAGAGTACGTGTGCCGGAGCCTCCCGGTTCCCGCCGGGGCTCGGCAGCCCCGGCCGGCCGGGGCTTTGCGGGGGCGCCGAACAGTGCCCGCCGGATCTCCCTGCGGGTCTGCCGCACGGTTGCGCGGGCGGTGTGCAGGGCCTGCCGGACCGGCCGCCAGATGCCGTCCCTGATGCCGTGCCCGAGCGGGGTGAGCACGGTGCGGTACACCCACCGCAGCGGTTCGACGAGCAGCCACCGCAGGACGGTGCCGCAGAAGCGGCCGATGGCCCGGGAGACGATCCCGGCGGCCCGCCAGCAGTGCCCGAACGCCGACCCGGCCTCGCGCACCACCACCGTCACCACGGCGGCCAGCAGCCGCCCGGCAGGCGCCAGCACATACCGCCACAGGGTGACCAGCGGCACGATCACCAGCCACCGCACGAGGGTGGCGAGAGCGGTGCCGAGGCCGCGCACCAGCCAGGCGAGGCCCCGTCCGGCCGGTGTCAGCACCTGGGTGTACAGCCACTGGGCGGGGACGACGACGAGCCAACGGACCAGCCACGCCAGGACCGCGCCTGTCCCCCGGCCGACGGGCGCCAGTACATACCGCCACAGGGTCACCCACGGCCACACGAACAACGCGCGGCCCAGCCACAGCAGGGCAGCGCCCAGTCCGCGCAGCAGCCAGGCGATGCCGTGCCCCACCGGCGTCAGCACGTGCGTGTACAGCCACTGCACGGGGAGCACGAGCAGATGCCGCACCAGCCACGCCACCGCCCTGCCCGTCCCCCGGCCTGCCGGGGCGAGGACGGCGTGCCACAGCCACCCCAGGGGGGCGACGACCAGCGTGCGCCAGGTCCACCCGAGCGGGAGCACCACGAGGGTGCGCCAGGTCCATGCCAGGGGGACGACCACGAGGGCGCGCCACAGGCGGGCGAGGCCGCGCCCGAGGGGGCGCAGCACGCTCCGGTCGACGGCCCGGCCGGTGGCGGTCAGTGCATCCCACACCAGGCGCACCGGTACCACGAGCACCAGCACCACGATCCGTACCGGAATACGGACCACTTGGGTCACACAGCCCTCGCCCGGCTCGTAACGGGCGGGCACCCGCCGGTCGTTGTCGGTGGGCTCCATTCGACCCCTCCCCCTGTGTTCTTCCGTCGTCGTACCGCGTGGCCCGCGGCCCCTCAGGGGTGCCGGTGCGGCTGCTGTCCGGCGGCGGGTGCGGCCGCGTGGATCCAGTAGCGCAGCTTTTCGCCCCGCTGGTCCTCGAAGACCCCGCCGCAGGCCTCGATGACCTTACGCGAGCCGGGATTGGTGTGGTCGCAGGTGACCAGCACCGGGTCGATGCCCAGCTCGTGACGGGCGACCGGCAGTGCGGCGCGCAGCATCGCGGTGGCGTGGCCGCGGCGGCGGGCACCGGGGCGTACGGCATAGCCGATGTGGCCGCCGTAGTGGAGGAGTTCGTCGGTGAGGCGGTGGCGGAAGGTGACCCGTCCCAGGTAGCTGCCGTCCGCCACCCACCACCGGGTGGTCTTGGGGACCACACCGTCGGCGTGTTCCTCGCCCGGTGCGCCGCTGATCGCGTCGACGTACTCGGCGAACCCCTCCGCGGTCGGCCAGCGGGTGGCCCAGGTCCGCAGCTCACGGGCGAGGTTGGAGTGCGGTACGTGCTCGGCGCCGTCGGCGCGGAACTCCTCCATCGCGGCGAGGAACGAGGCATGAACGCGGGCGGTGGGGGCGATGAGCTGTGGCGGCATCACGTCATTGTGCGGGAGCACGCCGCGGCCCGGCCACCGCGGGGTGCGGGGCCGGGCCGAAGAGGCGTACGGGAGGCGCTACTTGACGACGGTCAGCGGCAGCAGCTTCTTGCCGGTGGGACCGATCTGGATGTCGAGGTCGAGCTGCGGGCAGACGCCGCAGTCGAAGCACGGGGTCCAGCGGCAGTCCTCGACCTCGGTCTCGTCCAGCGCGTCCTGCCAGTCCTCCCAGAGCCAGTCCTTGTCCAGACCGGAGTCGAGGTGGTCCCAGGGCAGGACCTCCTCGTACTCCCGCTCACGGGTGGTGTACCAGGCGACGTCCACGCCGAACGCCGGCAGCGTCTCCTCGGCGGCCTTCATCCAGCGGTCGTAGGAGAAGTGCTCGCGCCAGCCGTCGAAGCGGCCGCCGCCCTCGTAGACGGCGCGGATGACCGAGCCGACGCGGCGGTCGCCGCGCGAGAGCAGGCCCTCGACGATGCCGGGCTTGCCGTCGTGGTAGCGGAAGCCGATGGAGCGGCCGTACTTCTTGTCGCCGCGGATCTTGTCCCGGAGCTTTTCGAGACGGGCGTCCGTCTCCTCCGCCGACAGCTGCGGCGCCCACTGGAACGGCGTGTGCGGCTTGGGCACGAAGCCGCCGATGGAGACCGTGCAGCGGATGTCGTTCTGTCCGGAGACCTTGCGGCCCTCGGCGATGACCTTGACCGCCATGTCGCCGATCTGGAGCACGTCCTCATCGGTCTCGGTCGGCAGACCGCACATGAAGTACAGCTTCACCTGCCGCCAGCCGTTGCCGTAGGCCGTGGAGACGGTCCTGATCAGGTCTTCTTCGGAGACCATCTTGTTGATGACCTTGCGCATCCGCTCGGAGCCGCCCTCGGGCGCGAAGGTCAGACCGGAGCGACGGCCGTTGCGCGTCAGCTCGTTGGCAAGATCGACGTTGAAGGCGTCCACCCGGGTCGACGGCAGCGACAGGCCGATCTTGTCTTCCTCGTACCGGTCGGCGAGCCCCTTGGCGATGTCACCGATCTCGGTGTGGTCCGCGGAGGACAGCGACAGCAGGCCGACCTCCTCGAATCCCGTGGCCTTCAGACCCTTGTCCACCATGTCGCCGATGCCGGTGATGCTTCGCTCCCGTACGGGGCGCGTGATCATGCCGGCCTGGCAGAAACGGCAGCCGCGGGTGCAGCCACGGAAGATCTCGACCGACATCCGCTCGTGGACGGTCTCGGCCAGGGGGACGAGGGGCTGCTTGGGGTAGGGCCACTCGTCCAGGTCCATGACGGTGTGCTTGGACACCCGCCACGGGACGCCGGAGCGGTTCGGCACGACGCGGGAGATCCGCCCGTCGGCCAGGTATTCGACGTCGTAGAACTTGGGGACGTAGACGCTGCCGGTCTTCGCCAGGCGGAACAGCAGCTCATCGCGGCCGCCGGGCCGGTCCTCGGCCTTCCAGGCGCGGATGATCTCGGTGATCTCCAGCACCGCCTGCTCGCCGTCGCCCACGACCGCGCAGTCCAGGAAGTCCGCGATCGGCTCGGGGTTGAAGGCCGCGTGGCCGCCCGCCAGGACGATCGGGTGGTCCTCCGTGCGGTCCTTGGACTCCATGGGGATACCGGCGAGGTCCAGGGCGGTGAGGAGGTTGGTGTAGCCCAGCTCGGTCGAGAAGGAGACACCGAGCACGTCGAAGGCGCCGACGGGGCGGTGCGCGTCGACGGTGAACTGCGGGACGTGATGCTCACGCATCAGCGCTTCGAGGTCCGGCCACACGCTGTACGTGCGCTCGGCCAGCACGCCCTCGCGTTCGTTGAGGACCTCGTAGAGGATCATGACGCCCTGGTTGGGCAGACCGACCTCGTAGGCGTCCGGGTACATGAGCGACCACCGCACATCACAGGAGTCCCAGTCCTTGACGGTGGAGTTCAGCTCACCGCCGACGTACTGAATGGGCTTCTGCACATGCGGGAGCAGGGCCTCGAGCTGCGGGAAGACCGACTCGGCAGACATCTCGAACCTTCGTGAGCTGGCAGGGGGCGACTCTCAAGCGTAACCGCTCGAAACCACCCCCTCGCACGGCGATCCGGCAGCCCGCGGCACCCCCGCGGAGCAGGCATGCACCAGACGGCCGGGGGGCCGTCGTGCGGCGGGGGGCGGCCGTCGTGCCTGGGGGGGGCGGGCGGCAGTCATGCCTGGGGCCGGCGGCAGTCGTGCCTGGGGGCCGGCGGCAGTCGTGCGGTCACGGCCGGAGGGCGGCCCGGTGCTTGCGCCGTGAGGCCTTCTGCCACCGGCGGGGCAGCTCCCTTTCCCGGTCCGCCGCCCTGGCCTCCTCCCGCCCGTAGAGCAGGCCGAACGTGAAGCCGCCCTCACCGGCCTGCTGCGCCTGGGTGGCCAGCTCACGCAGCGCGCCGCGCGCCACCACGCTGTCCTGGTGATCGCCCAGCAGCTGCTGCACCCGTTTGATCCGCCGGGCGAACTTCTTCGCCGGCGGGCCGAGCGCCGGACGGGCGGCCTCCGCCGAGTACCGCGTCCGCTTGGCGGCCTTGCGCGCGGAGTGCAGCGCCTCGTCCCGCGTCTGCCCGGCCGGGGCCGCCAGCGCGGCCTCCACCCGGCGGGCCAGCCGCCGGTAGTCCTTCCGCACGGCCCCGGCCGCCACCTCGGACGCCGGCCTGTCCGCGGCCGGGCGCAGCGGCGGCGCCTCCAGGAGGGCGTGCAGGGTCTTCAGCAGCGCCAGATAGCGGGGACCGTCCAATACGGAGAGCACTTCGCTGCGCGCGCCGGTCCGGCGCCGCTCGGACCAGATGCGCAGCCGGGCGGCCACCGGGCCGAGCCGCAGCGTGCCGGGCACCTCGGCCAGCGCCTCCTGCAGCCGCGCGGTCAGCACCTCCCGGTCCCGGTCCACCCCCAGCTCCGCCGCCAGCCACTTCAGCTCCAGGCCGATGGGCCGGGTGGCGCCGCGGTCGAGCACCTTCGTGTACGAGCGGAAGGCGCTGCGCAGCCGGCGGGTGGCGACCCTCATCCGGTGTACCGCATCGGGCAGGTCGCGCCGTACCGCCGGGTCCAGCTCGATGATCACCCGTACCTGCTCGCGGACATACCGGAGCACCACGTCTCCGGCAGTGGGTTCCTTCTTCTTCCCGGCCATGGCCTTGCCTCCGTGCTTGCCGGAGCCTTTGGGGCGGGACGTTCGCGGTTCCGCGCCGGGGCGCGCGGGGCGCGCGTGCTCCAGGCCCGTCTCGGCGAGTGCCCGCGCCAGCTTCGACTCCGACGAGGCGGGGCGCGCCCCGGCCGCGACCAGTGCCCGGCCGACCTCGTCCAGCAACGTGCTGTCCCCGCCCCCGATCAGCTCCACCTCGATCTCGCGCCAGCGGGCCCCGGCCGTGCCCGCTTTGCCCTTGGCGGACCTCCCCGCCCGCTGTGCGTGCACCTCGTCCACCGCCAGCTCCGCGAGCGGTGTCCCCGCGGCATCCCGCAGTACCCGGACCGTCCGCCGCGTCCGCAGCCGGACCAGGGGAACCAGCTCCCCCTCCAGCACCCGTGACCGGACGAGCGCGGTCAGTTCCTCGGGCGGCGTAGCGGACAGCGGCGCGCGCACTTCGTCGCGGACGCCCGGCGCGACCGGCAGCTTCAGGTGCCAGCCCGCATCCCTGCCGCCGGTGCGTCTGCGCAGCGTGATGGCGTCGGCGGCGAGGCGCTGGTCAGGAGTGTCGTAATAGCGGGCGTCAAGGTTCTCGACGCCCGATTCCGCCACGGTGGCGACCCCGCCGACGCCGGTCAGGTCGGGCAGCTGCACACCGCCGTCCACCTCATACTTCCGTTCGACTTCCCGCACGGTGTCCGCCATGCATCGAGGCTAGCCACCCGCCCCGGCGGGGGCCACCCACCCGCACCAAGGAGCTGCCCGCCGCGGGATCCACGGCAGCGCAATCCGCGGCGGCGGGTAGCGCCGACCACACGACCTGCGTTACTCTGTGTGACGAATCGAGTACGCAGAGTGCGAATCAAGCGTGCCACCCGATCGCCGCTCACTCGCCCCCAGGGGAGGGAGACACCCGTGCGCCCCGCAACCGCGCCCGTCACCCGGACACGCGTCCGCGTCTCGGCAGGCGCCCGCCCGTACGTTCTCACCGCACCGAGCACACCCACCGCCCCCAAGGCCGCCCGCGATTTCGTCCGCGCCGTGCTGCGGCGTACCCCGCTCTGCCCGCTCCTCGACACCGCCGTGCTACTCACCTCGGAGGCGGTGACCCGCGCTCATCTGCACACGCCGCGGACGGCGGACATCCTGCTGCGGATGCTGACCGCCGGACACGGACTGCGGATCAGCGTGCACGACCGGGCACCGGCCCGGATTCCACGGCCGGCGCCCGGCCGGCAGCCGGACGATTACGGGCTCCTGCTGACCGGGAGCCTCGCCGACGACTGGGGCACGACACCGCCCGAGGACCTGCCTCGGCCCACCTCACTGTGGTTCGAGCTGCACCTCAAGCCATGAGCTGTACCCCGAGCGGGGAGCTGTGCCCCGAGCGGGGAGAAGGCGTCAGCGCGAGGCCGACAGGGGGCGCTGTACGCGGATCGACTGGAGCAGCCCGATCGCGATCCAGACGGCGAACATGGAGGTGCCACCGTAGGAGACGAACGGCAGGGGGAGACCGGTGACGGGCATGATGCCGAGGGTCATCCCGACGTTCTCGAAGGCCTGGAAGGCGAACCACGCGATGATCCCCGCGGCGACGATCGTGCCGTAGAGCTCGGTGGACTCGCGCGCGATCCGGCAGGCACGCCACAGGACGACGCCGAGCAGCACGATGATCAGGCCCGCCCCCAGGAAACCCAGCTCCTCACCGGCGACGGTGAAGATGAAGTCCGTCTGCTGTTCGGGGACGAACTGGCCGGTGGTCTGGCTGCCGTGGAAGAGCCCGGAGCCGGTCAGTCCGCCGCCGCCGATCGCGATCCGGGCCTGGTTGGTGTTGTAGCCGACGCCGGCCGGATCGAGGCTCGGGTTGGCGAACGCGGCGAAGCGGGCGATCTGATAGGCGTCCAGCAGACCGAGCTGCCAGATGGCGACACAGCCCACGACGCCGGTGCCGACGAGCCCGAGGATCCAGCGGTTGGAGGCGCCGGAGGAGAGCAGTACGCCCAGGATGACGGCGCCGAGCACCATGACCGAGCCGAGGTCGGGCATCAGCATGATCACGGCGACGGGGACGGCCGCCAGGCCGAGGGCCTGGACGACGGTGCGGTGGCCGGGGTGCGGGCGGTCCCCCGCGTCGACCCGGGACGCCAGGATCATCGCCATGCCGAGCGTGATGGTGATCTTCGCGAACTCGGCGGGCTGGAGCGAGAAGCCGCCGGGGATCGCCAGCCAGGAACGCGAACCGTTGATGGTGGCGCCCAGCGGCGTCAGGACCAGCAGCGCCAGCACGACCGACAGGCCGTAGAGGATCGGTACCGCGCCGCGGAGGGTGCGGTGCCCGAGCCAGATCGTGCCGGCGGCCAGCGCCAGGCCGATACCGAGATTCAGCAGATGGTGCAGGAAGTAGTAGTACTCGTCGCCGTGGTTGAGCTCGGTGCGGTTGCGGGTGGCGGAGAAGACCAGCAGCGACCCCATCAGCGACAGCACCAGACAGGACAGCAGCAGTATCCAGTCCAGTTTGCGCAGCACCGAATCACGCGCCGTCAGCTTGCCCCAGGTGCCGAGCTCGGGGGTGTAGCGCCGGATCGAGAACGCCCGGGAAGTAGGACTGGTCGTCACTGTGGGCTCTCCGATGCGGACGGCGACGGCGACGGCAGGACATACGGCTTGATGGGCTGAGCCTCGATGGTCCCGTCACCCTCGATCTTGGGGAGCGAGCCCTGGGGCTTCGGCAGCAGGGCGGCCTTCGGGTTGATGCCCCCCTTCTCGTCGACTCCGTACAGGGCGTTGTAGATGTTGCGTACGGCCGGACCGGAGGCACCGGAGCCGGTACCACCCTGGGCGATCGTCATGACGATCGTGTAGTCCTTGGTGTACGTCGCGAACCACGAGGTGGTCTGCTTCCCGTAGACCTCGGCGGTACCGGTCTTGGCGTGCATCGGAATCTTGTCCTGCGGCCAGCCCTGGAAACGCCAGGCGGCGGTACCGCGGGTGGCCACACCCGCCAGCGCGGAATCGATCTGCCGGAGCGTCTTGGGGCTGTCCGGCAGCTTGCCGTGCGGCGTGGGCTTGATCTGCTGCACGTTCTTGCCGTCGGGGCTGACGACGGCCTTGCCGACGGTCGGGTTGTAGAGCGTGCCGCCGTTGGCGATCGCGCCGTAGATGGTCGCCATCTGGATCGGTGTGACGAGGGTGTCGCCCTGCCCGATGGCGTAGTTGATGGAGTCGTAGGCGTGCAGCTTCATGCCTTCGAGGCAGCCCTCACGGGCGAGCTTGGTGCCGAAGTCCTTCTTCTTGGGCCAGGCCTTGGCCTGCTTGCACCAGCCGGCCTTGTTGGCCTTCCAGAAGTCGTTCTTCCACTTGCGGTCGGGGACCCGGCCGGTGACCTCGTTGGGCAGGTCGATGCCGGTCTCCTTGCCGAGACCGAACTGGTGGGCGGTCTTGTAGAACCAGTCGTTGGGGTCCTTCTTGGGCTTGTCCCCGCCGTCCTTCTTCCACTCGTCGTGCGAGAGGCGGTAGAAGACGGTGTCGCAGGAGACCTCCAGCGCCCGGCCCAGGCTGATGTCGCCGTGACCCTCGCCCTCGAAGTTCTTGAAGACCTGGCCGCCGATGCTGTACGAGCTGGTGCAGGGGTAGTGGCCGTTGAAGTCATAGCCCGCGTTGATCGCGGCCGAGGTCGAGATGACCTTGAAGATCGAGCCGGGGGCCGCCTGTCCCTGGATGGCGCGGTTCAGCAGCGGGTAGTTGGAGTCCTTGCCGGTGAGGTGGGCGTAGTCCTTGCCGGAGATGCCGCCGACCCAGGCGTTGGGGTCGTAGCTGGGGTTGGAGGCCATCGCCACCACCCGGCCGGTCTTGGCCTCCATCACGACCACGGCGCCCGAGTCGGCCTTGTAGTTGGTGCCGGTGTTCTTGTCGTGCACCTTGCGGGCGTCCTTCATGGCCTGTTCGAGCTGCTTCTCCGCTATGGCCTGCACGCGTGCGTCGATGCTGGTGACGACGCTCGCGCCGCCCTGGCCCTTCTCGCTCTTGGCCTGGCCGATGACCCGGCCGAGGTTGTCGACCTCATAGCGGGTGACCGCGGCCTTGCCCCGCAGGTAGCGGTCGTACGTACGCTCCAGACCGGACCGGCCGATCTGGTCGGAGCGCAGGAACGGCGAGCTGGTGTTCTTGGCCTTGTTGATCTCCTCGTCGGTCACCGGCGAGAGGTAGCCGAGCACCTGGGCGGTGTTGGCGTTGCCGGGCTCGGCATAGCGGCGCACGGCGGTGGGTTCGGCGCTGATGCCGGGGAACGCCTCGGAGCGTTCACGGATCTGGAGGGCCTGCTGGGTGGTGGCCTCGTCGGTGATCGGGATCGGCTGGTACGGCGAACCGTTCCAGCAGGGCTGCGGGGTCTTGGCGTCGCACAGCCGGACCTTGTTGCGGATCTCCTTCTCGGACATCCCGAGCACCTTGGCCAGCCGGCCGAGCACGGCCTTGCCGTCGTCCTTCATCTTCAGCAGCTCGGTACGGCTCGCGGAGACGACCAGGCGGGTCTGGTTGTCGGCCAGCGGCACTCCGCGCGCATCGAGGATCGAGCCGCGGGTGGCGGGCTCGATGACCTGCTGGACGTGGTTGTTCTTCGCCTCGGTGGCGTACTCCTGGCCGTTGCGGATCTGCAGATACCAGAGCCGGCCGCCGAGGGTGAGCAGCAGGGAGAAGACCAGGATCTGGATCGCGATGAGCCGGACGCTGACCCGGGAGGTCCGGGTTTCCGGGAGATTACTCATGGCGCGCAGCGCCTCCACGAGGGGTGGTGATCGGAAGGAGACAGGGCGTCACAGTCGCTTGACCCCCTTGATGCGGCCCGCCTTGTCGCGGGCCGACTTGCCGAGCAGGCTGCCGCGCTGGCTGCCGATGCCCGTGCCCGTGCGCAGGGATTTCATGGCGCCGCGGCTGGCCTTGAGTCCCGTACCGGTGGTGAGCCAGCCGTATCCCGCATCGCGGCCGCCGGCCCCGCCGCTCTGAGCGCCGGAACCCTCGCCGGCCAGCAGATCTCCCTCGGCCTTCCGCGCCAGCGCCATCACCACGGGAACCGTGAAGGGAGCCAGCAGCAGGTCGTAGAGGGTGGCGCTGAGCAGCAGTCCGATGATGCCGACGTGGCGGGCGGCGGTGTCACCGACCAGCGAGCCGACGCCGGCGTACATCAGCGTCGAGCCGACGGCGGCACCGAGGACGACGAGCAGCGGGAGCGTCGCCGAGCGGTGCCGGCCCGAGTCCGGCTTGGTCAGGCCCGCGGCATAGCCGATGACGCAGAGCACCAGCGCATAGCGGCCGATGGCGTGGTCGGACGGCGGGGCGAGGTCGGCCAGCAGCCCGGCGAAGAAGCCGACCAGTGCGCCGCCGACATGGCCGTAGACCAGCGCGAGGCCGACCACGACGAGCAGCAGCAGATCCGGTACCGCACCGGGAAGCTGGAGTCTGGCGAGAATGGTGACCTGGATGACGAGGGCGACGACCACCAGCGGGGCCGAGAGCAGGATCCGGTTGATGCGCATCGGTCAGCTCCTGGGAGAAGCGCTCGCGGAGGGGGTGGCCGTGACGGTGACCGTCGGCGTCGGCTTGGGCTTCGCGGGCGCAGGCGGCAGGACGGTGTCGCGCGGGTCCTGGCGGGGCGGTGCGACGACCACGCCGACGATGTCGAGCTGGGAGAACGAGACGAAGGGCCGGACCTGGAGGTTACGCGTCAGATCGCCGTTGGACGGCTCGACCTTGACGACCTTGCCGACGGGCACCCCGGGCACGAACGGCTTGTCCCTGCTGGAGCCGAAGGTGACCAGGCGGTCGCCCCGCTTGATGTTGGCCTTGCCGTTGAGAAGCTGAACGCGCAGCGAGCCGACGCCCTGCCCGTTGGCGAAGCCGATCTCGTTGGTCTTCTCCATACGGGTGCCGACGGTGAAGTCGGGGTCGGCGGCCAGCAGGACGGTGGAGGTGTCGGCGCCGACGGTGGTGACCCGGCCGACCAGACCGTCACCGTTGAGCACGGTCATGTCGCGGGCGATGCCGTCCCGGCGGCCGGCGTCGATGGTGACGGTCCAGGAGAAGCCCTGGGCCGACCCGATGGCGATGACCTGGGCGCCCTTGATGCCGTACTGGCCGGTGCCGGCGGTCTTGAGGATCTTGTCGAGCTCGGCGGCGCGGCTGCGGTTGCGGTCGGAGGAGCCGAGCTTGGCCTTCAGCGCCTCGTTCTCGTGCTCCAGGGTACTGATCCGGTTGTGCCGGCGGCCGGAGTCCCGCACGGCACCGATGGCGTTGCCGACCGGATTGACGACGCGGGCCACGCCGCCTTCGACCGGGCCGAAGGCGGAGGCGGCGGCTTGCCGGGCACCATCGAGCGGGGACTGTTCGCCGCCGCGGATATCGACCGTGATCAGCGCGAACGCGATCGCGACCAGCAGCACCAGCAGCAGCCGGCTCTCTCGTGTGTCCCTCACGTGCGGCGGCCGTGTCCTTCCTCGTAGGACCGGCCGGCTGCGGGCCCCGCCGGTCTCGTTCGGGAGTTGAGCGTTGTGCCTGTGTGACGGTGCCGGATGATGAAGCGTCAGTGCACCGTGTCTGTCGGGATGTTGTGCCTGTATATCAGCGACCCGCCGGGCGGACCGGCCGCGGCCGCCAGGGGTCCCGACCGCCGCGGACGCCGTTCGGCGGCCGCGGGACGGACCGGGACCCGGGCCGTGCTACCTGCGCGGCTGGGAGTCGAGGACCTGCTGGAGCGCCTCGAACTCCTCGACGCACTTGCCGGAACCGAGCGCGACGGAGTCGAGCGGGTCCTCGGCGATGTGGATGGGCATACCGGTCTCACGGCGCAGCCGCTCGTCGAGGCCGCGGAGCAGGGCGCCGCCTCCGGTGAGCACGATGCCGCGGTCCATGACGTCACCGGACAGCTCCGGCGGGCACTTGTCGAGCGTCGTCTTGACCGCGTCGACGATGGAGTTGACCGGCTCCTCGATGGCCTTGCGGACCTCGGCGGCCGAGATGACGACGGTCTTCGGCAGGCCGGAGACCAGGTCACGGCCGCGGATCTCGGTGTGCTCGTCCTGTTCGAGGTCGTACGCCGAACCGATGGTGATCTTGATGCTCTCGGCGGTGCGCTCGCCCAGCAGAAGGCTGTACTCCTTCTTGATGTGCTGGATGATCGCGTTGTCGAGTTCGTCACCGGCCACCCGGATGGACTGCGCGGTGACGATGCCGCCGAGCGAGATGACCGCGACCTCGGTCGTACCGCCGCCGATGTCCACGACCATGTTGCCCGTGGCCTCGTGGACCGGCAGGCCGGACCCGATCGCGGCGGCCATCGGCTCCTCGATGATGTGGACCTGGCGCGCGCCGGCCTGGGTCGAGGCCTCGATGACCGCGCGGCGCTCCACTCCGGTGATGCCGGAGGGGACACACACGACGACCCGCGGGCGGGCCAGATAGCGCCGCTTGTGGATCTTGAGGATGAAGTAGCGGAGCATCCGCTCGGTGATCTCGAAATCGGCGATCACGCCGTCTTTCAGGGGCCTTACGGCGACGATGTTGCCGGGCGTGCGCCCGATCATCTTCTTCGCCTCAGCACCCACCGCGAGAATCCCGCCGGTGTTGGTGTTGATGGCCACGACCGACGGCTCGTTGAGGACGATGCCGCGGCCCCTGACGTACACCAGCGTGTTGGCGGTCCCGAGGTCGACAGCCATGTCACGGCCGATGAACGACATGTTGTTCCCCATGAGGATACGTCTGGCCTTCCCAACTGGAGCGAATGCTTACTGGAGGTCGGCGGGAGGTGATGCGCTGTGCGGCGCGGAAGCCTCCATCGTAGTTCGTAGTGCGCCCACTCGAACACGTCGGGAGGCTGTTTCGCCATTGTCAGCCGTACAGGCACCCGCCCCCCTTAATGGTGACGTCGTGTCGCGATGATGCGTTCCCCCGATCGTGTCGTATACACCAAAGGGCGACCGATGTTTTTTTCGGTCGCCCCTGGTCACGAGGGGTGTAAAGCTGACGACCCGTCAGGAAATCCCGGGGAAGAAAATCTTGATTTCACGCTCTGCGGACTCTTCGGAATCCGACGCATGGATCAGATTCTCTCGGGTGATCGTTCCGAAGTCCCCACGAATGGACCCACCCGGCGCGGCAATCGGGTCAGTCGGACCGGCGAGCGTCCGTACGCCCTCGATCACCCGCTCGCCCTCGACGACCATCGAGACCACCGGTCCGGAGGACATGAAGGCGACCAGAGGCTCGTAGAACGGCTTGCCGACGTGCTCGGCGTAGTGCTGCTCCAGAAGCGCACGGTCCAGGCTGCGCAGCTCCAGCGCGCTGATCGTCCAGCCGGCCTTTTTCTCGATACGGCCGAGAATCTCGCCGATCAGACCGCGCTGGACGGCGTCGGGCTTGAGGAGGACGAGGGTGCGCTGGCTCACGGAGGAACTCCCTGGATATGAACAATGGTCAGCGGGTGAACTGAGGCTACATGGGTGACCCGGCCTCGGGCGGCCCCGCCCCCGGCCTCTTGTACGGGGCCCGGGGCGACGCCGGAGACACCCCCTAGGCCGGCTCGCCCGGCGCCTCGGCCTGCGCGGCCCAACGGGCCTTGGCCTCATCGATCTTGCGGCCGAAGTGGACCGACGCCCACCACAGGGCCGCGAAGACCACGCCCAGGAAGAACATCGTCGGGACCACGAAACCGCCGGCGATCAGGGCGAGCTGCAGCGCCCATCCGAGCTGGACGCCCCCGGGGCGGCTCAGCATCCCGCACAGCAGGAGGCTCAGCAGCATCCCGATACCGCTGACCGTCCAGACCGTGGCCGCCGGCAGGTCGGTCATCTGCATCGCGACCAGGCCCGCGAAGCCGATCACGAAGAATTCACCTATCAGGGTGCTCGCACACAGGGTGCGCATGGTCAGCCCCTTCCCATCAGCAGCCGGGCCTCGCCGACCGTGATCACCGAGCCGGTCACCAGCACACCCGCTCCGGAGAACTCGCCCTCTTCCTCGGCGAGGGTGATCGCCGCCTCCAGCGCGTCGTCGAGCCGCGGCTCGACCTGGACCCGCTCGGCCCCGAAGACCTCGACGGCGACGGCCGCCAGCTCATCGGGGTCCATCGCACGATGGCTGGAATTACGTGTCACCACGACCTCGGCGAAGATCGGCTCGAATGCCTCCAGGAAGCCGCGTACGTCCTTGTCCCCGCTGGCCCCGACGACGCCCACCAGCCGGCTGAACCCGAACGCCTCGGTGACCGCCTCGGCCGCCGCCCGCGCACCCGCGGGGTTGTGCGCCGCGTCCAGCACGACCGTCGGGCTGCGCCGTACGACCTCCATCCGGCCGGGCGAGCTGACGGCGGCGAACGCGGAGCGGATGGTGTCGATGTCCAGGGTGCGGGCGTGGTCCGAGCCCACGCCGAAGAACGCCTCGACCGCGGCGAGCGCCACCGCGGCGTTGTGCGCCTGGTGGGCGCCGTACAGCGGCAGGAAGATCTCGGGGTACTCGCCGCCCAGCCCGCGCAGGGTCAGCATCTGACCACCCACCGCGACCTCGCGGCTGAGCACGCCGAACTCCATGCCCTCACGGGCGACCGTGGCATCCACCTCGACCGCGCGCTTGAGCATCACCGACGCCGCGTCCACCGGCTGCTGGGCCAGCACGACCGTGGCGTCCTTCTTGATGATCCCGGACTTCTCGCCGGCGATCTGCTCGGGCGTCTCCCCCAGCCGGTCGGTGTGGTCCAGCGAGATCGGGGTGACCACGGCGACATCGCCGTCGATGACGTTCGTCGCGTCCCAGGTGCCGCCCATGCCGACCTCGACGACCGCGACGTCCACGGGGCTGTCGGCGAAGGCGGCGTACGCCATGGCCGTCAGCACCTCGAAGAACGACAGGCGGTACTCCTGCTGGGAGTCGACCATCTCCACGTACGGGGCGATGTCCCGGTAGGTCTCGATGAAGCGCTCGGCGGAGATCGGGGCGGCGTCCAGGCTGATCCGCTCGGTGATCGACTGGACGTGCGGGCTGGTGTAGCGGCCGGTGCGCAGGTCGAAGGCGGACAGCAGGGCCTCGATCATGCGGGCGGTGCTGGTCTTGCCGTTGGTGCCGGTGATGTGGATGGACGGATAGGCGCGCTGGGGTTCGCCGAGGATGTCCAGCAGCGCCGCGATGCGCTGTACCGACGGGTCGAGCTTGGTCTCGCCCCAGCGGCCGGCCAGCTCGTCCTCGACGGCGCGCAGCGCACGGTCGACCTCGGGGTCGGCCGGGCGGGCAGGGATCCCGTCCCCCTGCGGCGGCCCGGCCTGGGCGCGCAGGGTCCGGCTGCCGGCCTCGATCACCGCAAGATCCGGGTCACGGTCGGTCTCCGCCTCGACCAGTTCGTCGAAGGCTTCGTTCGGGTCGGGGTCGTCGTTCTGGGGGCGCTCGCTCACGCCGACCAGTCTACGAGGCACGTGTGACAGCGGTGCGCTGCGCTGCCCCTCCCCGGTACCGCGCCGCCTGAGGGGGCCGGGGCCGGCCCGGCCGGCCCCGGCCACCGCCCGTACTCCGGCCCCGGACCCGCACCCGTACGCCGGAGCCCACCCCTCGCCTGCATCAGCGCCGCCTGCCGCCCGTGCCGCCTGCGCCCGTGCCGCCTACGCCAGCGCCGCCTTCATCATGGCCCGCGCGGCCGGCGCCGCCAGCCCGTTGCCGGAGACCTCGTTGCGGGCGGCATGCCCGTCCTCGACCATCACGGCCACCGCCACCCGGTGTCCCTTGCCGTCCTCGGCGTAGGAGACGAACCAGGCGTAGGGCGTACCGCTGTTGTCGACGCCGTGCTGAGCGGTGCCCGTCTTGCCGCCGACGGTCAGTTGGCCGATCTTCGCGCCGGACCCGGTGCCCTTGTCCACGACCGTCTGCATCGCCGACTTCAGCTGCCGGGCCGTGTGCGCCGACACGGCCTGCCCGTCGCCGTACGTCGCCGGCCCGAAGTCCTGGACGTTGTTGCCGCCGCCGTCGGTCAGCTTGTCGACCATCTGCGGCTTCTTGAGCTCGCCGCCGTTCGCGAGGGCCGAGGAGACCATCGCCATCTGCAGCGGGGTCGCCTGGTCGTCGAACTGGCCGATCCCGGACAGCGCGGTCTGTGCCTCGTCCATGTCGGAGGGGTAGACGCTCTTGCCGGCCCGCACCGGCGTGTCCACCTTCTCGTCGTTGAAGCCGAACTTCTCGGCCTGCGCCTTCACCTTGTCCTTGCCCAGGTCGACGGCCATCTTCGCGAAGACGGTGTTGCAGGAGTACTGGAGCGCGGTGCGGATGTCCGCGTTCTTGCAGGGTGCGGCCCGGTTCTCGTTGGTGAGCTTGGTGCGGGTGTGCGGGAGGGTGTACGGGTCGGGGCTGTGCGTGGGCTCGTCCACCGAGGAGTACAGACCGTTCTCCAGCGCGGCCGCGGCGACCACCAGCTTGAAGGTGGAGCCGGGCGGCAGCGGCTGCCGCAGCGCCCGGTTGACCTCGGGGTGGTCCGGGTCGGCGGACATCTGCTTCCAGGCCTTCTGGTCGGCCCCGTCGGACCCCGCGAACTTCCCCGGGTCGTACGAGGGGGTGCTGACCATGCCCAGGATCCGCCCCGTGGCCGGGTCCATGGCGACGGCGGCGCCCTTCTTGCCGTCCAGCGCCCGGTAGCCGGCCTTCTGCACCGCGGGGTCGATGGTGGTGGCCACGTCGCCGCCCTTCGCCCGGGTGCGGGTCAGCGCGTCGGCGGGGCTCTGCAGCCGGCTGTCGGAGCCGTCGAGGACGTCGCCGTAAAGGCTCTCCAGCTGGTTGTGGCCGAAGATCTGCGAGGTGAAGCCGGTGACCGGGGCGTAGAGGCGGCCGTCCTGGTAGGTCCGCTTGTACTTGAGCGTGGAGGAGGTGGCCGCTGAGCCGGTCACGGGCTCCCCGCCGACGAGGATGTTGCCCAGCGGCGCCGCGTACTTCCCGATCGCCACCCGCGGATTGTGCGGGTCCTCCTTGTACTCGCCGGCCTTTGCGCCCTGGATCCAGGTGGCCCAGCCCATCAGCGCGACGATGAGGGACAGGCAGAAGATCGAGGCCCGGCGCAGGGGCTTGTTCATGGGGCGCGGCTCCTCGGTGGTGGACGGGCGTTGGTGCCGGCATTCCGGCATCCGGCATCCGGCATTCCGGTCCACCGTGCCCGGGCTTTATGAGAGCGCCATGAGAACGGCCGGATCAGCCGTCCGGGACAACTTTCCACCGCCTTTCGCCCTCTTCGACGGCGGGCTGTCCACGCCCCCTGATCAAGATCATCACAACGCAGCGCGCGGGAAGGCTGGAGCTGAGGACGGGTGCCGGCAATCAGTCAGCGGATGCATTTGATACTGCTCACCGCCTGGGCGGTGCTGTGGTTCGTCGTCGTCGAACCGCACGGCGGCTTCTCCTGGCACTATCTGCGCACCGGCGGCGAACTGATCTACCAGGGCGACGCGGGCGACGGCTCCGGCGGGCTGAACCTCTACGCGCACCACCCCGAGCTCCAGATGGGCCCGCTCAGCTTTCTGACGGCCGGCCTGTTCAACCCCTTCCCCGAGGCCACCGGGCAGTTCCTGGCCGCCGCGCTGATGTCGCTGCTCGGCCTGGTCATCGTGGTGCTGGCGGGCCGAAGCGCCGCCCACCACTTCCTGGGCACCGGCACCAACCACCAACGGCTGCGCCAGCGCGTACTGATCGCCGGGCTGGCCTTCATCCCCATGTGGACCGAGGTCGCGGTCCGCTTCGGGCATCTCGACGACGTCCTCGCGCTGTTCTTCACCGCCCTCGCGGTACGCGCCCTCACCCGGGGCAACGCCGCACTCACCGGCGCCTGCCTGGCCCTGGCGATGGATTCCAAGCCCACCGCGCTGGCCTTCCTTCCCCTGCTGCTCGCCCTGCCGAGGGAGAAGTGGCTGCGCGCCGGGGTGTGGTGCGCCGGCCTGGTCGCCCTCGCGTGGCTGCCGTTCTTCCTCGGCGACTCGCAGTCCTTCGCCGCGGCGAAGTTCGCCATCCCCAACCATCCGGCGTCCGCGCTGCGCTGGCTGGGCGTCGGTGACCCCGAGACCCCGGGCTGGGACCGCCCCGCCCAGGCCGCGCTCGGCCTGACGCTGGGCTCGATAGCCGTCTGGCGGGGGCGCTGGGCGGCGGTGGTGCTGCTCGGCGCCAACGCCCGCATCGTCCTCGACCCCAGCGTCTACACGTACTACACCGCGTCGGTACTGCTCGGCACCCTGCTGTGGGACGTCATCGGCCAGCGCCGGCTGGTCCCCTGGTGGAGCTGGCTGGCGCTGCTGATCCTCTACGGCAGTGTCTTCGCCGTCCCCGACGATGCCGCCCGGGGCCTGATCCGCCTGGCGTTCGTGACCGTCTCGACGGCTTATGTCCTGCTCTGGCCGGTGCGCGAACGGGGGCGGCGGGAGCCGGGACGGCGCAGGCCCCCCGCCCGTACGGACGAGGGGCCTGCGCACGACGGTCCCGAGGGCCGCCCGGGTCCCGGACCGTGGCCGGGACCCTCGACTACGCCTGGGGCAGGGCCGCCAGCTGCGCGGTGATCCGGACGATGTCCGCCTCCGCGGCCTCCAGCCGGCCGCGGATCTTGTCCACGACCTTCTCCGGCGCCTTGGCGAGGAACGCCTCGTTGCCGAGCTTGGCGGTGGCCTGCGCCTTCTCCTTCTCGGCGGCGCCCAGGTCCTTCGTCAGCCGCTTGCGCTCGGCCTCGACGTCGATCGCGCCGGACAGGTCCAGCGCGACCGTCGCACCCGCGACCGGCAGCGAAGCGGTGGCGCTGAAGCCCTCACCGGCCGGCTGCAGCCGCAGCAGCGAGCGCATCGCGGCCTCGTGCGCGGCCAGCGCCGTACCGGACAGCTCCAGCTGCGCCGGGACCTTCTGGCCGGGCTGCAGCCCCTGGTCGGAGCGGAAGCGGCGGACCTCGGTCACCACCTGCTGGACGGTCTCGATCTCCCGCTCGGCCGCCTCGTCCCGGAAGCCGCCCGGGGTGTCGGCCCCGGCGACGACCACGGCCTTCGGCCAGTCGGCGATCACGACCGACTCACCGCCGGTCAGCGTCGTCCACAGGGTCTCGGTGACGAACGGGACGATCGGGTGCAGCAGCCGCAGCGTGACGTCCAGGACCTCGCCCAGCACCCGGCGCGAGGCGTCGGCGGCCGGGCCGCCCGCCATGAACGTGGTCTTGGACAGCTCGACGTACCAGTCGAAGACCTCGTCCCAGGCGAAGTGGAAGAGGGTGTCCGACAGCTTCGCGAACTGGTAGTCGTCGTAGTGCGCGTCGACCTCGGCGACGACCGAGTTCAGCCGGGACAGGATCCACCGGTCGGTCGCCGACAGCTGCTCGGCGGGCGGGAGTTCGCCCTCCACCGTCGCACCGTTCATCAGCGCGAAGCGGGTGGCGTTCCAGATCTTGTTGGCGAAGTTCCGGGAGCCCTGGACCCAGTCCTCGCCGATCGGGACGTCGACACCGGGGTTGGCGCCGCGGGCGAGGGTGAACCGGACGGCGTCGGAGCCGTAGGAGTCCATCCAGTCCAGCGGATTGACCGCGTTCCCGAAGGACTTGGACATCTTCTTGCCGAACTGGTCGCGGACCATGCCGTGCAGCGCGATGGTGTGGAACGGCGGGGTGCCGTCCATCGCGTACAGCCCGAACATCATCATCCGGGCGACCCAGAAGAAGAGGATGTCGTAGCCGGTGACCAGGACGGCGTTCGGGTAGAACTTCTCGACGCTCGGGGTCTGCTCGGGCCAGCCGAGCGTGGAGAACGGCCACAGCGCGGAGGAGAACCACGTGTCCAGGACGTCGGTGTCCTGGGTCCAGCCCTCGCCGGTGGGCGCCTCGTCGTCCGGTCCGACGCAGACGACCTCGCCGTTCGGGCCGTACCAGACGGGGATCCGGTGGCCCCACCACAGCTGCCGCGAGATGCACCAGTCGTGGAGGTTGTCGACCCAGCCGAAGTAGCGGGACTCCATCTCCTTGGGGTGGATCTTGACCTTGTCCTCGCGGACCGCGTCGCCCGCGGCCTTCGCCAGCGGACCGACCTTGACCCACCACTGCATGGACAGCCGCGGCTCGATGGTGGTCTTGCAGCGCGAGCAGTGGCCGACGGAGTGGGTGTACGGGCGCTTCTCGGAGACGATCCGGCCCTCGGCGCGCAGCGCGCCGACGATCGCGGACCGGGCCTCGAAGCGGTCCAGGCCCTGGAAGGGGCCGTGCGCCGTGATGACGCCGCGCTCGTCGAGGACGGCGAGGTTGGGCAGGTCGTGCCGGCGCCCGATCTCGAAGTCGTTGGGGTCGTGCGCCGGGGTGACCTTGACCGCGCCGGTGCCGAACTCCGGGTCGACGTGCTCGTCGGCGACGACCGGGATCCGGCGGCCGGTCAGCGGCAACTCGATCTCGGTGCCGATGAGATGGGCGTAACGCTCGTCATCCGGGTGGACGGCGACCGCGGTGTCGCCGAGCATCGTCTCGGCCCGCGTCGTCGCCACGACGATGGAGGCGCCCGCCCGTCGCCCGCCACCGCCCTCGGTGGCGTCGCTCTGCTCCGCCCCTTCCACATCGCCGTACCGGATCGAGACCAGCTCGCCGTCGTCGTCCTGGTACTCGACCTCGATGTCCGAGATCGCGGTCAGGCAGCGCGGGCACCAGTTGATGATGCGCTCGGCGCGGTAGATCAACTCGTCGTCGTAGAGCCGCTTGAAGATCGTCTGGACGGCCTTGGACAGGCCCTCGTCCATGGTGAAGCGCTCGCGCGACCAGGCGACGCCGTCGCCCAGGCGCCGCATCTGGCCGGAGATCTGGCCGCCGGACTCGTTCTTCCACTGCCAGACCCGCTCGACGAACGCCTCACGGCCCAGGTCGTGCCGGGAGGCGCCCTCCTTGGCGAGCTCGCGTTCGACGACGTTCTGGGTGGCGATACCGGCGTGGTCCATGCCCGGCTGCCACAGGGTCTCGTAACCCTGCATGCGCTTGCGGCGCGTGAGGGCGTCGATCAGCGTGTGCTCGAAGGCGTGCCCCAGGTGCAGGGAGCCGGTGACGTTCGGCGGCGGGATGACGATGGTGTACGGCGGCTTCTCGCTCTTCTCGTCCGCCTCGAAGTAACCCCGCTCTACCCAGCGCTCGTACAGCGGCCCCTCCACATCGGCCGGCGTGTACTGAGTCGGCAGTTCGGGGGCGCTGTGGTTGCTCTGCTGAGGGTTCTCGGTCACGACGCACAGTGTACGGGCGCGGATGTCGCAGCTTCGAATCGGTTTCGCCCCCGGGGCACCGGCTGTCAGCGGCGTCGTACAGGATGTCGGAAGCGCATAAACATCACGCAGCACTCAACTGGCTTCAGTTGTCACGAGGGGAACCGCTCCATGAGCTTCAACCAGCCGCCTCCCGGCCCGTACGGCCAGCAGCCCCAGCAGCCCGGCCCGTACGGCCAGCCGCAGCAGCCGCCGGCCCCGCAGCCGGGCTACGGCTACCCGCAGCAGGGCGGCCAGGTCCCGGGTCAGCAACAGGGATACGGCTACCCGCAGCAGGCCCCTCAGCAGGGCTACGGCTACCCCCAGCAGGGCGGCCAGCAGCCCGGTTACGGCCAGCAGGCTCCGTACGGCGGCCAGCAGACCCCCTACGGCACGATCCCGCAGGGCGCTCCGGAGAGCGGTGGCAACGGCAAGAAGATCGGCCTGATCGCCGGCGCGGTCGCGGTCGTCGCGGCGATCGGCGTGGGGGCCTACTTCGCGTTCGGGTCGGGCGGGGATGTGAAGCCGTACACGATCTCGTTGCCGGACAGGCTGCTGAGCGGGCAGTTCGAGAAGGTGAAGCAACCCGGCAGGTCGGGGGGCGCCGAGGACTTCACCAACGACAAGGAAGCCAAGGCGATGGGCATCACGAACGCCAAGGGCGTCAGCTCCAGCTACAAGAGCGGCGGCGGGCTGCAGCTGACGGTCAGCGGCGTGTACGGCAACGTCGCCGACCCGAGCGGAGCCGTGGGCCAGGTGTTCGCCAAGGTGGACGAGGGTCAGAAGAAGACCTTCGAGAGCAAGGGCGCCAAGATCGAGGACGTCACTCCGACCACCGCGTACTCGCCGAGTGACTTCGACGGGTCCGTGATGAAGTGCAGGACCCAGAAGATCACGCTCTCGCAGGGCGGTGTGAGCGTGCCCGTCAACCTCTCCACCTGCGTCTGGGGCGACAGCAGCGCCATCGGCGTCGTCCAGGCCGCGGCCGCGCCGTCCCCCACCGGTGGCACCACCACCACGGCGCCCGGCGCGGAGGAGCTTTCCGGGAAGACCGCCAAGATCCGCAATGAGGTCCGCAAGGAGAAGTAGCCCCGGCCGGTGCGGCCCGCCGAGGCACCGAGGCGCTCGACGAGGAACGCTCGTCGAGCGCCTTCCGCTTGTCCCTCGGCCGCCCCACCGGAAGGTCCGGCGGAACGTTGACCAGAGCCTCACGGACGCCGCGTACGGAGTACACGAGCTGCTAGCTTGATCGTCGACCGACTCACGACATTTCCAATACAGGGGGGATTCGCCATGCGCAATTCGCTGCGTCGCCTGGCAGCGGCAACCGGAGTGCTGGTGGCGGGAGCCGCGCTTCCGCTCGTCGTCACCGCGCCGGCCCAGGCCAGTACCGGGGACTGCACGGCCTACTTGAGCAGCAAGGGCTACATCGTGGGCAACAAGGTGCTTGACATATGCCAGGACTGGGCGGAAAGCCCGATGGGCGCGACTCCGCCCCTCCCGTGCATGAAGCCGTTGCACAGCCTTGGCGTCAAGTGGTCCCACGCCGAGGCAGCCTGCAACCGCGCGCAGTCCTGACACGGCTCGGCGAATACGCCACCGCCCGGCAGCGTTCCCGCTGCCGGGCGGTGGCGTATCGGTGATCGGCTACGGCCACGCCCTACGCGCTCTTCTCCTGCGGCTCCCCCGAGTCGCCGCGGTTGCGCGGGACCAGGGTCGGGTTCACATTCGAGTGCACGACGTCCTCGGTGATGACGACGCGGGCGACGTCCTTGCGGGACGGGATCTCGTACATCACCGCCTGGAGGACTTCCTCCATGATGGCGCGCAGGCCTCGGGCGCCGGTGCCGCGCAGGATGGCCTGGTCGGCGATGGCCTCCAGGGCCGGGCGGTCGAAGTCCAGCTCGACACCGTCGAGTTCGAAGAGGCGCTTGTACTGCTTGACGAGCGCGTTGCGCGGCTCGACCAGGATCTGCAGCAGGGCCTCGCGGTCGAGGTTGTGGACCGAGGTGAGGACGGGAAGACGGCCGATGAACTCCGGGATCATCCCGAACTTCACCATGTCCTCCGGCATGACGTCCTGGAGCTGGTCCTTGGACTCGATCTCGCGCTTGGAGCGGATCGTGGCGCCGAAGCCGATGCCCTTGGCGCCGGAGCGGGCCTCGATGATCTTCTCCAGCCCGGCGAAGGCACCGCCGACGATGAAGAGGACGTTGGTGGTGTCGATCTGGATGAATTCCTGGTGCGGGTGCTTGCGGCCGCCCTGGGGCGGGACCGAGGCGGTGGTGCCCTCCAGGATCTTCAGCAGCGCCTGCTGGACGCCCTCACCGGAGACATCGCGGGTGATCGACGGGTTTTCGCTCTTCCGGGCGACCTTGTCGATCTCGTCGATGTAGATGATGCCGGTCTCGGCCTTCTTGATGTCGAAGTCCGCGGCCTGGATCAGCTTGAGGAGGATGTTCTCGACGTCCTCGCCGACATAACCGGCCTCCGTCAGCGCCGTGGCGTCGGCGAAGGCGAACGGCACGTTCAGCATCCGGGCCAGGGTCTGCGCGAGCAGGGTCTTGCCGGAGCCGGTGGGGCCGAGCAGCAGGATGTTGGACTTGGCGAGCTCGATGCCCTCATCGCCGCGGCCGGGGCCGTTCTCGCCCGCCTGCACCCGCTTGTAGTGGTTGTAGACGGCGACCGAGAGCGCCTTCTTGGCGGGGTCCTGGCCGACGACATAGCCGTTCAGGAACTCGTAGATCTCCCGCGGTTTGGGGAGTTCCTCCCACCGCACCTCGGAGGTCTCGGCGAGCTCCTCCTCGATGATTTCGTTGCAGAGGTCGATGCACTCGTCGCAGATGTACACACCAGGTCCCGCGATGAGCTTCTTCACCTGCTTCTGACTCTTTCCGCAGAATGAGCACTTGAGCAGGTCGCCGCCGTCACCGATGCGTGCCACGAGGTGCTTCCCCTTCGCCTGGGATCCGCATTGCTCCACGGACCCGGGTGCTTGCCTATCGACGGTACCTTGCCGGGCCCCCCGTTCGGGCCCCCCTTGGACCGACTCGGTTCACTCGATCCGATTCCGGTCCAAGGGGGCAACGCTCCGGCTCACTTCGCGAAGATCGTCAGCCGATGGAGACGGACGACTTGCGGGTCGAGACGATCTGGTCGACCAGACCGTACTCCAGGGACTCCTCGGCGGTCAGAATCTTGTCACGCTCGATATCGTCACGGATCTTCTCGACCGGCGTGGAGGAGTGCTTGGCCAGCAGGTCCTCCAGCTGCGAACGCATCCGCAGGATCTCGTTGGCGGCGATCTCCAGGTCGGAGACCTGGCCGCGGCCGGTCTCGCTGTAGGGCTGGTGGATCAGCACACGGGCGTTGGGCAGCGCCATCCGCTTGCCGGGGGTGCCGGCGGCGAGCAGCACGGCCGCGGCGGAGGCCGCCTGGCCCATGCAGACCGTCTGGATGTCCGGCTTCACGAACTGCATCGTGTCGTAGATGGCCGTGAGCGCCGTGAAGGAGCCGCCGGGGCTGTTGATGTAGATCGAGATGTCCCGGTCCGGGTCCATCGACTCCAGGCACAGCAGCTGGGCCATGACGTCGTTGGCCGAGGCGTCGTCGATCTGCACGCCGAGGAAGATCACGCGCTCCTCGAACAGCTTCGCGTACGGGTCGTACTCGCGCACGCCCTGCGAGGTGCGCTCGACGAAGCGCGGGACGATGTAGCGGGACTCGGCGACCGGGCCGGAGTACTCGGACTCGGGGCGCTGGTAGAGGCCGCTGCCGGGGTAGTTGTTCATCGTGGTGTTCACCGTCCTGGTGGCGATCAAGTGGGCTGGGGGCTGTGGGGCGAGTGGTACGGGGCTCAGGCCCCGGTGCCGCCCCCGCCCGGAACGCCGGCGGCGGAGGTCATCACATCGTCGATCAGGCCGTACTCCTTGGCCTCATCGGCGGAGAACCAGCGGTCGCGGTCCGAGTCCTGGGTGATCCGCTCGACGGTCTGACCGGTGTGGAAGGCCGTCAGCTCCGCCATCCGCTTCTTGGTGTGCAGCAGCCGCTCGGCGTGGATCTTGATGTCCGACGCGGAACCCGCCAGGCCCGCGGAGGGCTGGTGGATGAGGATCTCGGCATTCGGCAGCGCGAAGCGCTTGCCCGGGGTGCCGGCGCTCAGCAGGAACTGTCCCATGGAGGCGGCGAGGCCCATCGCGATCGTCACCACGTCGTTCTTGATGTACTGCATGGTGTCGTAGATCGCCAACCCGGCCGAGATCGAGCCGCCCGGGGAGTTGATGTAGAGGAAGATGTCCTTGTCCGGGTCCGCGGCGAGGAGAAGCAGCTGCGCGGTGATCTTGTTGGCGATGTCGTCGTCGACCGGCTGGCCGAGGAAGATGATCCGCTCGCCGAGCAGCCGGTTGTAGACCTGGTCGCCGAGGCCACCGAAGGTCGGCTCAGCGGCGGCGGAAGGCATCGGGATCGTCACGTGTCCACCTGCTCGTTGTCGGACGGCTCCAGGCCGTCTCAGCGTCGTCTGCTGGGGCGTGGGGAGGCGGCGCCGTGTGTGGGCCCGGCGCGGTTTCAGGGACTCCCCTGCCCTCGTATCTACGGACCCTAACGCGCAGGTCGGACAACGCCATCCCGCATCGATAACTGTTCGCTGTGAGCGCAGGCTCACGGGGTGGTACGACCACGGGCCCGAACACGCGGACGTGCGTGTTCGGGCCCGTGGTCAGAGAACTGCGCGCAGGCGCAGGGCGGCGTCCGGGGCTCAGGCCTCGGGCTTCTCCTCCGCGCCCGCCTCGGCCTCGGTGGCCTCGACGGTCTCGGCGGTCTCGTCCTCGTCGTCGAGCTCGATGACCTCGCCGTTGCTGTCCTTGACCGTGGCGGCCTCGACGACGACCGCGAGGGCCTTGCCGCGGGCGACCTCACCGACGAGCATCGGCACCTGGCCGCCCTCGACGACGGCCTGGGCGAACTGGTCGGGGGACATGCCGGAGGACTGCGCGCGGCGCATGAGGTGCTCGGTGAGCTCCTCCTGGCTGACGTTCAGCTTCTCCTTGTTGACCAGCTCGTCCAGGATGAACTGGGTCTTGATGCCCTTCTCGGCCTGCTCCTTGGTCTCGGCGTCGAACTCTTCCTCGCTCTTGCCCTGGATCTCCAGGTACTTCTCGAGGTCGAGGCCCATCTGGCCGAGCTGGTGGTTGACCAGGTTGTGCTTGCGGGTCTCGATCTCGTCCGCGAGCAGCTTCTCCGGCATCGGCACCTCGACGAGCTTCAGCAGCTCGTCCAGGACCTTCTCCTGCGCCTGGGTGGCCTGGTCGTACTTCTTCATCTGCTCGAGGCGCTTGCGGCTGTCCGCGCGCAGGTCCTCAAGGGTGTCGAACTCGCTGGCCAGCTGGGCGAAGTCGTCGTCCAGCTCGGGCAGTTCGCGGGACTTGATCTCGGTGACCTCGACCGTGACCTCGGCCTCCTTGCCCTCGGCGGAACCGCCCTTGAGCTCGGAGGTGAAGGTGGCGCTGTTGCCGGCCTCCACGCCGGTGACGGCCTCGTCGATGCCGTCGAGGAGCTCGCCGGAGCCGACGGTGTACGAGACACCCTCGGCGACGCCGTCCTCCAGCACCTCGCCGTCCACCTTGGCCTCGAGGTTCAGCGTCAGGACGTCGCCGTCCTGGGCCGCGCGCTCGACCGGGCTGGTCGTCGCGAAGCGCTCACGCAGCTGCTCGACGGACTTGTCCACCTCCTCGTCCGACACCTCGACGGCGTCGACCTCGACCTCGATGCCGGAGTAGTCCGGGATCTCGAGGGCGGGGCGGATGTCGACCTCGGCGGTGAAGGCCAGCAGCTCGCCGTCCTTCAGCTCGGTGATGTCGACCTCGGGCTGGCCGAGGACGTTCAGCTCACCCTCGTTGACCGCTTCGGTGTAGAACTTCGGGAGCGCGTCGTTGACGGCCTCCTCCAGCACGGCGCCACGGCCGAACCGCTGGTCGATGACCCGGGCCGGGATCTTGCCCTGGCGGAAGCCCTTCACCGTGACCTGCTGGTTGATCTTTTTGTACGCCGCGTCGAGGCTGGGCTTGAGCTCCTCGAAGGGCACCTCGACAGTGAGCCGAACCCGAGTCGGGTTCAGGGTCTCCACGGCGCTCTTCACGGTTCGGTCTCCTTGGGGCTGACTTCTGGGGTTCTGCGTGAGATCCGCCTGGGCCCGGCTGATCCGGGTCCGGCCGATCGCGCCCGGTACACAGACACACGGGCACGCAGCTTGCATAGTAACCGCAAGGAGGATGACGCCCACAACGCGATCTTGAAAGCCGCTCGTATGCGGCGCCGCCGCGGTGGACCGAGGCTGTGCCCGACTCCGTGCTGTCGGGCTGACCTGCTGCTGGTCGGGGTGGCCGGATTCGAACCGACGACCTTCCGCTCCCAAAGCGGACGCGCTACCAAGCTGCGCCACACCCCGTCGGTGCGACACGTAGGGTACATGGCCGCAGGCGGTACGGCTGCCAGTTACCGGGAGCCTCGTGGGGCGATGCGCGGGCGGGAACGTGCTGCGCGCCTCGTCCGCGTGAAGGGGATGTGCGGTGCACCGCCGCGACCCGCTAGGATGCACTGCGTGCCGAGGTCCTGCGACCTGCGGCGCTCGCGGGCGTAGCTCAATGGTAGAGCCCTAGTCTTCCAAACTAGCTACGCGGGTTCGATTCCCGTCGCCCGCTCTCACCAGGAAACCCCGGGCCGGATGGCCTGGGGTTTTCCGCTTTCCTGAACGGGCCGCCGGGTGGCCGCACACCCCTTCGCCCCGCGGCCGCGGCCCCATAAGGTGGCCTGCATGGAAATCTGGCTCAACCCCGCGTGCTCCAAGTGCCGTTCGGCCGTGGAGATCCTGGACGAGGAGGGCGCCCGCTACACCGTGCGCAGATACCTCGAGGACCCGCCGGACGCCGACGACCTGCGCGGCGTGCTGACGCGGCTGGGCCTGGAGCCCTGGGACATCACCCGGACCCAGGAGGCCGAGGCGAAGGAGCTGGGCCTCGCGCAGTGGGAGCGCAC
Source organism: Streptomyces sp. NPDC048516 (assembly GCF_043199875.1). NCBI lineage: Bacteria > Bacillati > Actinomycetota > Actinomycetes > Kitasatosporales > Streptomycetaceae > Streptomyces > Streptomyces sp. NPDC048516. Next base: position 125,325 of record NZ_JBICWS010000003.1, read on the forward strand.
CGACGCCGCGCGCGAGCGGTGGATCGCGGCGCTGGCGGCACACCCCCGGCTGATCCAGCGGCCGATCATCACGGCGGACGACGGTTCGGCACTGGTGGGGCGGAGCGAGGAATCCGTACGCGAGGCAGTGGCGCGGACCGGGGGCGAAGAACCTTCGAAGGGCTGAACCCCGTGCGGCGCCCGGCACGGGGCCGGCGGACACCCGGAGGCGGACCGCCTAGAAGGTGATGTGGTTGATGGTGTCCGCAATCGAGTTGAGGAACCGGTTGATCGACGGAGCCATGCCCGTGGAGGCAAGGAAGAAGCCGAACAGTATGGCGACGAACGCCGGACCTGCCTTGATCGACTTCCCTCTGATCAGGACGATCAGAATGATCCCCAACAGCAGCACCACTGACAGCGAAAGAGCCACACTGATCACACCCTCGGTCGGAACGCCTCACCGGCCCGGGGGCATGCCGCGCACACCCCCCTGCACCCATCGTGCCACCAACTCCATGCCCACTGCAGGCCGGTGACGAATCATCGGCCAACGCTTTGCCCGATTCCAGCCGATGGTGGCCATGAGGCTGCGGCAGGGTGACGCGCGGGCGGCGCGGCGGCGTCCGCACGGCGGGCGGCGGCGGACGTGGCGCGCCGCACCGGGCCGACGCCGGGAATTTCTCCACCTGACGCACGTCGGCAATTCACCACAGCTCACCACGGCCATTCCGCCGGGGCATTCTGATCATTTTCCGGCCCGGAGAATTTCCCGTCCGTGGTATCCGTCACTGCCGTGCAGGGCGCCATCAAGGCTTATTAGCATTCGGACATAAGATCAAGGAATCGGACATTCCCCCTGAGTCGTTTGCGGGGGATACGGGGTGATTTGTGGGGATGATAGGGAGCGAAACGGACAGCGATGATGGGGGCTCTCCGCAGCGATACCAGATTTTATCCGCGCCCCGTCCGCGGTGGCACCCGAGGAAAAGGGAGAATGGCTTCGAGGCGGTTTTACGCATTCGCCGACCGCCGCTATCGTGCCTCCAATGTTTCCCGCTGCCCCGACACCGCGCACCGAACTTCCCCCTGCCCGGGCGGCGGAGGGCTCCGGCCGGACGGAGCCCACGGACCGGCAGTCCGGCGCGCACGGCGCCGAGGGAACCGAGGGGGCGGCGCCACCCGCACCGAAGAGCGACGGCCGCAACGCGTTCTTCGACAACGCGAAGTACCTGGCCATCGTGCTCGTGGCGATGGGGCACGCATGGGAACCGCTGACCGACGGCAGTCGCACCGCCGAGGCGCTCTACATGACCGTCTACACCTTCCACATGCCGGCCTTCATCATCATTTCCGGCTACTTCTCGCGCAGCTTCGACATGCGCAAGGACCGGCTGCAGCGGCTGGTCACCGGGGTCGCGGTCCCCTACGTCCTCTTCGAGACCGCCTATGCGTTCTTCAAGCGCTGGGCGGACGACGATCCCGGGCACCCCATCAGCCTTCTCGACCCGTGGTTCCTGACGTGGTTCCTGGTGGCCCTGTTCATCTGGCGGCTGACCACCCCGCTGTGGAAGATCGTGCGCTGGCCGATTCCGCTCGCGGTGGCCGTCGCCGTCCTCGCGTCCGTGTCCCCGGACATCGGCGATGACCTGGACCTCCAGCGGGTGCTGCAGTTCCTCCCGTTCTTCGTCCTGGGACTGGCGCTGCGGCCCGAGCACTTCAAGCTGGTGCAGCGGCGGGCCGTGCGGATCGCCTCGCTGCCGGTCTTCGCCGGTGCGCTGGTGATGGCCTACTGGGCGGCACCCCGGATGAGCTCGGCGTGGTTCTACCACCGCGACAGCGCCCAGGAATTGGGCACCACGTGGTGGATCGGCGCGGTGATGACGCTGGCGCTCTTCGGCTGCTCGATCGTGATGACGGCCTGCTTCTTCTCGTGGGTGCCGACCCGGCGGACCTGGTTCACGGTGCTGGGCGCCGGGACGCTGTACGGCTATCTGCTGCACGGTTTCCTGGCCAAGGGCTCGCGGTTCTGGGGCTGGTTCGACGACTACGCCTGGCTGCACTCCCCGCTCGGCGAGATCGCCGTCACCCTGCTCGCGGGAGGCATCGTGACGGCCCTGTGCACCCCGCCGGTCCGCAGGATGTTCCGCTTCGCGATGGAGCCGACGATGGCATGGGCGTTCCGCAAGGATCCGGCCGATACGGCGCGGGCCCGCGTCAGCGCCTGAGCGCGCGTCGTCGCGGTCGGCGGAGCGCTTTCCCCGGGCCGGCAAGATGTCCGCCCCGCGCGCCGGCTCCCTCGCCTCACGCGTCCCGGCAGATCAGCCGCGTTACGCGTCCCGGCAGATCAGCAGCAGCGCGCGGTCGTCGTTGACATCCTTGGCAACGGTCTCGATCAGATGCCAGGCCGCCCCGGCGAAGCCGCCGGCGACATAGCGGTCGGCCTCGCCGGTCAGCCGGTCGATGCCCTCGGTGATATCCCGGTCGGCGGCCTCGACCAGGCCGTCGGTGAACAGCATCAGGACGTCGCCGGGCCGCAGCGTCCCCTTGACCGGGTCGAACTGGGCGCCGTCGAAGACGCCGAGCAGCGGCCCCTCCCCCGGCTTCTCCTCCCAGCGGCCGCTGCCGGCGCTGAGCTGGAGGGCCGGCAGGTGTCCCGCGGAGAGGAGTTCGTAGTCGCCGGACTCCAGGTCGAGGACGAGATGGATGGACGTGGCGAACCCCTCGTCCCAGTCCTGGCGCAGCAGATAGCCGTTGGCGGCGGGCAGGAAGGCGTGCGGCGGCAGCGAGCCGAGCAGGCCGCCGAAGGCACCGGACAGCAGCAGCGCGCGGGAGGCCGCGTCCATGCCCTTCCCGGAGACATCGGTCAGCACCACTTCGAGGATCTGGCCGCCCTGGGTGCGGGAGGCCACCACGAAGTCGCCGGAGAAGAACTGGCCGCCGGCCGGGCGCAGCGCCATCTCGTGGTGCCAGCCCTCGGGGAGCGCGGGCAGCGTGCTCTGGACCCGGATCCGTTCGCGCAGGTCGAAGAGCATGGTGCCGCCGCGCCGCCAGGGCACCCCGACCCGGCTGCGGAACTGGGCGATCAGCAGGCCGGCGAACCCGGCCGCGGCGACGACCAGGACCGTGCCCGCGGTGATCCGTTCCGGCCCTTCGTCGTACGGGCCGAGCAGCGCGGCTTCGACGACCAGCGCGGCCGCGGACGCGGCGTACAGGATCAGGAGGTTGGCCGGCCGCAGCAGCAGTCCGCCGGCGATGACCGGGAGGACCAGCGCCGTCGGGGCGACCCATTCGGGCCACCCGAGGGTGCCCGCGGCGAGAGCGGGTATGGCGAGAAGGAGGACGGCCAGCGCGAAACGGTCTGAGCCGTCACCGCGGAAGTAGTCGACCCCCGCCTTGCGCACGCCGATACGGGCCCGGTGCAGGCTTTTGTGCACCCGGGCCGTCAGGGCTTCCGTTCCCTGGCCGGTTGTCATTGTTCTGGGACCTTATCCACCCGTTCGGCGGCGCGTCGATTCGCCGCACGACGGCCTGGCCGATTGCCGGGAAACGGCGTGCGAAATGCGGTCGTGCGGCCGGAGGGCGTCCTGCTGCCGCGCGGGTTTTGCCGGCGGGTCCGGCGGTCAGCCGCCGCCGGCGGGCGGCTGGCAGCCCGGGCACCAGAAGAGATTGCGGGCGGCGAGGCCGGCGGTGCGGATCTCGCTGCCGCAGAGGTGGCAGGCCTGGTGGGCCCGGCGGTAGACGTACACCTCGCCGCCGTGGTCGTCGACCCGCGGCGGGCGGCCCATGGCCTCCGGCAGATGTTCCGGGCGGACGGTGTCGATCCGGTTGTCCCGGACGCCCTCGGCCATCAAGAACACCAGGTCGGCCCAGATCGCGTCCCATTCGGTGCGGGTGAGGTCGCGGCCGGGGCGGTAGGGGTCGATGTGGTGGCGGAAGAGGACCTCGGCGCGGTAGACGTTGCCGACCCCGGCGATGATCTTCTGGTCGAGCAGCAGCGCCGCGATCGTCGTACGGCTGCGGGAGATCCGCTCCCAGGCTCGGGTGCCGTCGTCCCCGGGGCGCAGCGGGTCGGGGCCCAGCCGGTCGTGTATCGCGCGCTTCTCGTCCTCGGTGATCAGTGCGCAGGTGGTGGGGCCGCGGAGGTCCGCGTAGGCGGCCGGGTTCGCGAGCCGGAGGCGCACCGTGTCGGTGGGCGGCGGGGCGGGGGCCGTGCCGAAGCCGAGCTTGCCGAACAGCCCGAGGTGGACGTGGATCCAGCGGTCCGGGCCGAAGCCGAGGAAGAGGTGTTTGCCGTGCGCCTCGGCGGCCGTCATGACCTGGCCGTCCACGAGGGCGGCGCCGCCCGCGAACTTGCCCTGGGGGCTGCTGGCCCGTACCGGTCCGGCCTCGAAGCGTGCGCGGTGGTCCAGGGCGAGGCGGTGGATCGTATGCCCCTCGGGCACGGGTGTCCTCCAGTGGGCGCGCCCGCCCGCCCCGGCGGCCGGGGCGGGCGGGCGACGGGATGAACGGGGGTCAGCCCTGCGGGTGGTGGGCGGGAATGGCGGGCAGCTCGCCGGTGGTCTCGTAGGCCGAGAGCATGTCGATGCGGCGGGTGTGGCGCTCCTCACCCGAGTAGGGCGTGCCGAGGAAGACCTCGATGAACCGGGTCGCCTCTTCCTGGGTGTGCATCCGGCCGCCCACCGAGATGACGTTGGCGTTGTTGTGCTCGCGGCCGAGCTTGGCGGTCTCCTCGCTCCAGGCCAGCGCGGCCCGTACGCCCTTGACCTTGTTGGCGGCGATCTGCTCGCCGTTGCCGGAACCGCCGATCACGATGCCGAGGCTGTCCGGGTCGGCGGCGGTCTTCTCCGCGGCGCGCAGACAGAACGGCGGGTAGTCGTCCTGAGCGTCGTAGATGTGGGGACCGCAGTCGACGGGCTCGTGGCCGTGGGCCGTGAGCCACTCGACGAGGTGGTTCTTGAGGTCAAAACCTGCATGGTCGGAGCCGAGGTACACGCGCATGCGATGAGTGTGACACGAGCGGCGGCGGGTAGGCGCCGCTGGGTCTCACCGGGCTGCGTGCACAGAAAGCGACTCTCCGCCTTCCGTACGCAAGCGCAGAGCGAAGCCATCCAGGGTTTCACACAACAATCCGGCTGCAGACCTTCCAATCCACGGTTAACGAAGATCTAATGCGGGGGATCCATCCGCGAACCACGAAGGACGGTCACATGGGCGCGCACCCTTCCCCGAGCTCTCCAGGAGCAGGGGGCACCCCCACCTCCACACCGGCCCCCACCCCCGGCACCCCCGGCGGCGGGCCCTCCGGGGGACAGTCGCAGGACGGGCTGCAGGCAGGGCTCAAGAACCGCCATCTGTCGATGATCGCCATCGGCGGCGTCATCGGCGCCGGCCTGTTCGTCGGCTCCGGCGCCGGTATCGCGGCCGCCGGTCCCGGCATCCTGCTCTCCTACGCGCTGACCGGGCTGCTGGTCGTGCTGGTCATGCGGATGCTGGGCGAGATGGCCGCGGCCTCGCCCACCTCGGGATCGTTCTCCGCGTACGCGGACCGGGCGCTGGGCCGCTGGGCCGGGTTCACGATCGGCTGGCTGTACTGGTTCTTCTGGTCGGTCGTACTGGCCGTCGAGGCGACCGCGGCCGCCGCGATCCTCACCGGCTGGGTCCCGGCCGTCCCGCAGTGGGCCTGGGCGCTGCTGGTGATGATCGTGCTGACCGGTACGAACCTGGTCTCGGTCGGGTCGTTCGGCGAGTTCGAGTTCTGGTTCGCCGGGATCAAGGTCGTCGCGATCGTCGTCTTCATCGTGGTGGGCGCACTGGCGATATTCGGGCTGCCGCCGGGCGGCGCCCCGGTCGGTACGGAGAATCTGACCGGGCACGGCGGATTCCTGCCGCACGGTCCCGGCGCGATCCTCTCGGGCATGCTGCTGGTGGTCTTCTCCTTCATGGGCAGCGAGATCGTCACGCTGGCGGCGAGCGAGTCGCCGAACCCGGTGCAGGCCGTCCGCAAGGCCGTCAACAGCGTCATCTGGCGGATCGCGCTCTTCTACATCGGCTCGATCGCGGTGATCGTGACGTTGCTGCCGTGGAACGCCAAGGCGGTGGAGAAGAGCCCGTACGTGGCCGTGCTGGAGTCGCTGGACATCCCGTACGCGGGCACCGTGATGGACGTCGTGGTGCTGACCGCGGTGCTGTCCTGTCTGAACTCCGGGCTCTACACCGCCTCCCGGATGGCGTTCTCGCTCGGCCAGCGCGGGGATGCGCCGAAGTCGTTCGCCACCGTCAACAAGGGCGGGGTGCCGGCGGTCGCGATCTGGGCATCGGTCGCCTTCGGCTTCGTGGCGACGATCTTCAGCTACACCTCGAAGGACACCATCTTCCAGTTCCTGCTGAATTCGTCGGGCGCCGTGGCGCTGTTCGTGTGGCTGGTCATCTGCTTCTCGCAGCTGCGGATGCGCCGGGTCATCGAGCAGGAAACGCCGGAGCGGCTGACGGTGCGGATGTGGCTCTACCCGTGGCTGACCTACGCGACGATCGCGCTGATCGTCTTCGTCATCGGCTACATGTTCTACAACCCGGACGGACGCCAGCAGATGGTGCTGTCGGTGGTCGCGGCCGTGGTGGTGCTGGCGGTCGGCCTGATCCTGGACCGGCGGCGGCCGCGGGCGGCCGTGGCGGACGGGGTCGACGGGCCGGGCGCCCCGGGCGTGGGCGCCGGGGTGACGGACCGGGCCTAGTACCGGCGCGCGAACCGGTACAGGCAGCGCGCGAAGGGGCCGGGCCCCGTGCACACCTCTGTGGTGTGTACGAGGCCCGGCCCCTTCGCGCGCGGTGTGCGGCCCGCTCAGCCGCGGCGCCCGGCCAGCTTCCAGGCGGTGGGCAGCGCGCCCATGGCGAGCGCGGCCTTGAGGGCGTCGCCGATCAGGAACGGGACGAGGCCGGCGGCGACGGCCTGGCCGAGGGACATGCCGGTGCTCAGCGCCAGGTAGGGGACGCCGACGGCGTAGATCAGGGCCGTGCCCGCGGCCATGGTGGCGGCGGTGCGCAGCACCCCGCGGTCGCCGCCGCGGCGGGCCAGCGCGCCCACGACGGTGGCGGCGAGCAGCATGCCCACGATGTAGCCGAGGGTGGCCCCGCCCGCTCCCGAGGTGCCGCCGGCGAACCACGGCAGGCCCGCCAGCCCCGCCAGGGCGTACAGCGCCAGCGACAGCGCACCGCGGCTCGCGCCGAGCGAGGCGCCGACCAGGAGGGCGGCGAAGGTCTGGCCGGTGACCGGGACCGGGGAGCCGGGGACCGGGAGGGCGATCTGGGCCGCGATGCCGGTGAGCGCGGCGCCGCCGAGCACCAGCGCGGCGTCACGGACGCGGGCGCGGGAGGCGGTGGCGGCCGGCAGCAGATCGGCCAGGACAGCGCCAGGACGTGAGAGAGCGGCAGTGCTCATCGGGGCTCCGCGGGTGTGAGAGGGACGGGACGCGATGACGTTAGTCCAGCGGACCACCGGAGATCATCGTGTGGCGACGACAAAGCCGCGGCGGCCCGCTTGGAGAGTTCCGAACACGAGTTCCGGACAACCGCCACCATGCCCGGCTCCGGCGGGTCGTGCGGCGTCATTGCAGGTCACGTGATGCTCATCACGGCCCGGGCCGTCTCCGGACGCCGGTTTTGTGGTAGCGCGCGACCTGCGGCGACACTGGGCGCGCCCCGCGGTGACCTGTGGAGTTCCCCAACCCGCCTGCGGCCTCCGCCGCCCCGGCCCTTGCGAGAGTACGAGCCCATGCACGACGCACCGACCCACGCCGTCGAGTCCTCCCCGGGGACGGCTGCCGACGGGAAAGAGCCGCTGGCCGCGGGCCTCAAGCAGCGCCATCTGACGATGCTGGGCCTGGGCGGAGTGATCGGCGCCGGCCTGTTCGTGGGCTCCGGCGCGGGGATCGCGGTGGCCGGGCCCGGGATCGTGCTGTCGTATCTGATCGCGGGCGCGCTGGCGATGCTGGTCATGCGGATGCTCGGCGAGATGTCGGCGGCGATGCCGGCGTCCGGTGCGTTCTCGGTGCACGCCGAGCGGGCGCTGGGGCGCTGGGCCGGGTTCAGCGTCGGCTGGCTGTACTGGTTCCTGCTGGTCGTGGTGCTGGCCGTGGAGGCCACCGGTGCGGCGCAGATCGCGAACGGCTGGGTACCTGCGGTGCCGCAGTGGGGCTGGGTGCTGATCTTCATGATCGTCTTCACCGTCGCCAACCTGGCCGCGGTGAAGAACTTCGGCGAGTTCGAGTTCTGGTTCGCGACGCTGAAGGTCACCGCGATCGTGCTGTTCCTGGCACTGGGCCTGCTGGCGGTCTTCGGGGTGCTGCCGGACACCGAGCCCGTCGGGCTGGCGAACCTCACCGGACAGGGCGGGTTCCTGCCGCACGGCTGGGCCGGGGTGATCTCCGGGGTCCTGGCCGTGGTGTTCGCCTTCGGCGGCCTGGAGGTCGTCACCATCGCCGCGGCCGAGTCGGACGATCCGGCGCGTGCGGTGGGCCGGGCGGTGCGCAGTGCGGTCTGGCGCATCCTCTTCTTCTACGTCGGCTCGATGCTGGTCATCGTGACCCTGCTCCCCTGGTCGTCGATGCAGCCGGGCAAGAGCCCCTACGTCGCGGTGCTGGACAGCATCGGGGTGCCGGGCGCCGGCCAGATCATGAACATCGTGGTGTTCGTGGCGCTGCTCTCCGCGCTGAACGCCAATCTCTACGGCTCGTCACGGATGATCTTCTCGCTGGCCGAGCGGGGCGAGGCGCCGCGGGCGCTGCTGAAGGTGTCGGGGCGGGGGTCCCCCCGCTCATGGGGGTCCCCCCGCTCGAACGAAGTTGAGAGTGGGGGAGGAGCCGAGCGCGGTGGAGGGGTGCCGCGCCGCGCCGTGCTCGCCTCGGTGGCGTTCGGGTTCGTCTCCGTCCTGCTGAATCTGAAGTGGCCGGATTCGGTCTTCCTCTACATGCTCAATGCGGTCGGGGCGGTGCTGCTCTTCGTCTGGGGCCTGATCGCCGTCTCCCAGCTGCGGCTACGCCCGCGGATCGCCCGCGAGGCGCCCGGGAAGCTGACCTTGCGGATGTGGGGCTTCCCGTATCTGACCTGGGCGGCGCTGGTGGCGATGGGCGCGGTGCTGATCCTGATGCTGACCGATGACGCGGCCCGGCCGCAGCTGCTGTGGTCGGCCGGGGCGACCGGCCTGGTGCTGCTCGTCGCGGGCGGCCGCGCGCTGCGGGAGCGTCGCGCGAGTGCTGATTCGCGCCAGGTGGACGGTCACTCCACGTCATAATCGAACACAGACTGAACACACACGGTGCCGATGACGTCTGAATACCGAACATTCGCTGCACGACTGTTGCCCTGAGCGGACACCGGCGCTCAAACTGGGCCCGCTTCGCCGAGGACCCCGGAGTTCAGCCGTCGGCAGGCCCTGCGCGATCCGCCCGCACCGGCGGGGTCCAGGGGGCCCGGCAGCACCGTCGCACCGGTCGCGGCCCGGGGGAACGCAATATCGCCTTGCTCCGCTCTCACCTACTGGGACAGGTACGACATGAATCGGACACCCTCGTCCGCCGCATCCGCGCGCGAGCACGGCGACGCGGTCCAGGGCGCCGGCCCCGACAGCTCCACCACGCTGTCCAACGGCCTCAAGCAGCGCCACCTCTCGATGATCGCCCTGGGCGGGGTGATCGGCGCGGGACTGTTCGTCGGCTCCCGCGCCGGCATCGCGGCGGCCGGTCCGTCGATCGTGCTGGCCTACGCCGTCTCCGGCGCCCTGGTCATGCTGATCATGCGGATGCTCGGCGAGATGGCCGCGGCGAATCCGGCCTCCGGCTCCTTCTCGGTGCATGCCGAGCGCTCCATAGGCTCCTGGGCCGGGTTCACCGTGGGCTGGATGTTCACCGCGCTGCTGTGTGTGGCGGTGGCCGCCGAGGCGTTGGGCGCCGCGGACGTGATGCACCAGTGGTTCCCGGGAACCCAGCCCTGGATGTGGGTCCTGCTGTTCATGGCGATCTTCACGGGAACGAACCTGACCGCGGTCTCCAACTTCGGTGAGTTCGAGTTCTGGTTCGCCGCCCTGAAGGTCGCGGCGATCGGCATCTTCCTGGTGCTGGGCCTGCTGGCCATCTTCGGGGTGCTCCCCGGCACCCACGCCCCGGGCACCTCACACCTCACCGGTGACGGCGGCTTCCTCCCCAAGGGCGCCGACGGCCTGATGGTCGGTCTGCTGGCCTCGGTGTTCGCCTACGGCGGGCTGGAGACGGTGACCATCGCGGCCGCCGAGTCCAAGGACCCGGTACGCGGAGTGGCCCGCGCCGTGCGCACCGCGATGTGGCGCATCGCCCTCTTCTACGTCGGCTCGATGGCCATCATCGTCACGGTCATCCCCTGGAGCGCCCCCTCCATCGCCAAGAGCGGCCCGTACGTGGCGGTCCTGGACTACCTCAAGATCCCGGCGGCCGGCCAGATCATGAACGTGGTCATCCTGATCGCGCTGCTCTCCGCGGTGAACGCCAACCTCTACGGCGCCTCGCGGATGGCCTACTCCCTCATCTCCCGCGGCCAGGGCCCGGCCTTCCTCGGCAGGGTGAGCGGCGGCGTCCCGCGCCGCGCCGTCCTGCTGTGCTCCGCCTTCGGCTTCCTCGCGGTCCTCTTCAGCTTCCTGTGGCCCACCACGGTCTTCCAGTGGCTGCTGAACATGGTCGGCGCGGCCGTCCTGGTGGTGTGGGGCTTCATCGCCGCCGCCCAGCTGCGGATGCGGCGGCAGCTGGAGCGCGAGGCGCCCGAGAAGCTGGTGGTGAAGATGTGGGCCTTCCCGGTCCTGACCTGGGTGGCACTGGCGGGCATCGTCGCCGTGCTGCTGCTGATGGTGCGCGATGAGAACCAGCGGATCCAGCTGCTGTTCACCGGTGGCTTCGGGGCGGTGCTGGCCGTGATCGGGCTCATCCGGCAGCGGTCGCTGGGCAACGGCGCCGGTCTGGCCAAGGAGTAGCAGCTCCGCAGCGCTCCCCACTTCCACAGGCGGGGCGGGGCCTCCTTCCGAGGTCCCGCCCCGCCTGCGTCTTTGGAACCAGGCCGGTGCCCGTACCCGGCCGATGATCTCTCCTGCTGGTAGCGTGCTCTTGCACATTGATTGCAACTACTGCATATGAGCAGCTTGGAGGCGGGATCGGCATGGCGACCTACACACTTCCGGAACTCCCCTACGACTACGCGGCGCTGGCACCGGTCATCAGTCCCGAGATCATCGAGCTGCATCACGACAAGCACCACGCGGCGTACGTGAAGGGCGCGAACGACACCCTGGAACAGCTCGCCGAGGCCCGGGACAAGGACGCGTGGGGCGCCATCAACGGCCTGGAGAAGAACCTCGCGTTCCACCTCTCCGGCCACATCCTGCACAGCATCTACTGGCACAACATGACCGGTGACGGCGGCGGCGAGCCGCTGGCGAAGGACGGCGTGGGCGAGCTGGCCGACGCGATCACCGAGTCCTTCGGCTCGTTCGCGCAGTTCAAGGCCCAGCTGACCAAGGCCTCGGCCACCACCCAGGGCTCCGGCTGGGGCGTGCTCGCCTACGAGCCGGTCTCCGGGCGGCTGATCGTCGAGCAGATCTACGACCACCAGGGCAACGTCGGGCAGGGCTCGGTCCCGATCCTGGTCTTCGACGCCTGGGAGCACGCCTTCTACCTGCAGTACAAGAACCAGAAGGTGGACTTCATCGAGGCCATGTGGCAGGTCGTGAACTGGCAGGACGTCGCCAAGCGGTACGCCACCGCCAAGGAGCGCGCGCACAGCCTGCTGCTGGCGCCCTGAGGCGCTGAGACGTCCCGCCTCGTGATCGTCTTCTCACCTTTCACCTGGCGGGCGGAAGAACGGCCAGGCCCCACGAGGACGTGACTCGTGGGGCCTCGCCCGTGTCAGGCCCTCAGTCGAAGACGGGGCCCTGGGTCCGGGTCCGCTTGATCTCGTAGAAGCCGGGGATGGACGCGACCATCAGCGTCCCGTCCCACAGCTTGGCGGCCTCCTCGCCCTTGGGGGCCGGGGTGACGACCGGCCCGAAGAAGGCGATCTGCTCGCCGTCATGCCCCGGGACGGCGATGACGGGCGTGCCGACCTCCTGGCCGACCAGCTCGATGCCTTCCTTGTGGGAGGCGCGCAGCTGGGCGTCGTAGGTGTCCTTGCCGGCGTACTCGATCAGGTCGGCGGGCAGGCCCGCGTCCTTGAGGGCGGCGGCGATGCTCTCCGGGTTCACCCCGAGGCCTTCGTTGTGGAAGCGGGTGCCGAGCGCGGTGTAGAGCCTGCCCACGGCCTCGTCGCCGTGCAGCTGCTGCGCGGCGATCACCACGCGGACCGGGCCCCAGGCCTTGCCGCCGGGGCGCATGTTCTCGGCGTACTCCTCGGGCAGCTGGTCGAGCTTGTCCTCGTTCAGCACCGCCAGGCTCATCACATGCCAGCGCACCTCGACCGGGCGGACCTTTTCCACCTCCAGCATCCAGCGGGAGGTCATCCAGGCCCAGGGGCACAGCGGGTCGAACCAGAAGTCGGCGGGGGTCTTCGCGGCGTCGGACACGGGGGTCTCCTCATGAGAGCGGTGCTGGACCGGCAGGAAAGCCGGGCAGGGTCGGTTCACAGTGCTGCTCCGTGGAAGGTTCAACCGACGGCGGGCGTGCCATGATTCCCGTTGTTCGATATTCGAGACGAGGACGAGGGAGTCACGCCGTGCCAGGTGAGAATCTGTCCCGGGACGAGGCGCAGGAACGGGGCCGGCTGCTGAGCGTCGACGCCTACGACGTGGCGCTGGACGTCCGCTCAGCGGTCGCCTCCGGTCCCCAAGGGGAGACCTTCCGCTCCCTGACGACGCTGCGCTTCCGCTGTGCCGAGCCCGGTGCCTCGGCCTTCGCCGACCTGCTGGCGCCGTCGGTCACCTCCGTCACCCTCAACGGCCGGGAGCTGGACCCCGCGGCGGTCTTCGACGGCACCCGGATCACGCTGGACGCGCTCGCCGCCGAGAACACCCTGGTCGTCGACGCCCGGTGCGCCTACAGCCGGACCGGCCAGGGCCTGCACCGCTTCGTGGACCCCGAGGACGGCGAGGTCTACCTCTACACCCAGTACGAGCCGGCCGATGCCCGCCGGGTTTTCGCCAATTTCGAACAGCCCGATCTGAAGGCCCCGTTCACCTTCGAGGTCACCGCCCCCGAGGGCTGGACCGTGCTCAGCAACGGTGCCCAGGAGGGCGAGGCCGAGGGCGGGCGGCACCGCTTCGCGACGACCGAGCCGATCTCGACGTACATCACGGCCGTGGTCGCCGGCCCGTACCACTACGTCTCCGACGTCTACCGGCGGACGTTCGAGGACGGCACGGAGCTGGTGGTGCCGCTGGGCGCGCTGTGCCGCAAGGGCCTGGCGAAGCACTTCGACGCGGACGACGTCTTCACCGTCACCAAGCAGGGCCTGGACTTCTTCCACGACCACTTCGACTTCCCCTACCCGTTCGGGAAGTACGACAGCGCCTTCGTCCCGGAGTACAACCTCGGGGCCATGGAGAACCCGGGCTGTGTCACCTTCCGCGAGGAGTTCATCTTCCGCGGGAAGGTCACCGAGGCGTCCTACGAGCACCGGGCCAACGTCATCCTCCACGAGATGGCGCACATGTGGTTCGGCGATCTGGTCACCATGCAGTGGTGGGACGACCTGTGGCTCAAGGAGTCCTACGCGGACTTCATGGGCGCCTTCGCGCTGGTGGGGGCGACGCGCTTCGCCGACGGCTGGATCACCTTCGCCAACCGCCGCAAGTCCTGGGCTTACCACGCCGACCAGCTGCCCTCCACCCACCCGGTCACCGCCGACATCCGTGACCTGGAGGACGCCAAGCTCAACTTCGACGGCATCACCTACGCCAAGGGCGCAGCCGTCCTCAAGCAACTGGTGGCGTACGTGGGGCAGGACGCCTTCCTGGAGGGCGCGCGGCGCTACTTCAAGCGGCACGCCTACGGCAACACCCGGCTCGGGGACCTGTTGGCGGCGCTGGAGGAGACCTCGGGCCGGGATCTGGCCTCCTGGTCGCGGGCCTGGCTGGAGACCGCGGGCGTCAACTCCCTCACCCCGCAGGTCACCTATGACGCGCAGGACCGGATCACCGAGCTGAGCATCCTCCAGGAGGCGGCGCCCTCGCACCCGCAGCTGCGGGTGCACCGGGTCGCGGTCGGCCTCTACCGGCGGCAGAACGGGCTCTCGGAGGGCGGGGGCTCGGCGCTGGTGCGCTACGCCCGCGCCGAGGTGGACGTGGACGGGCCGCGGACCGCCGTACCCGACCTGGCCGGCCTCGAACGCCCCGAACTGGTGCTGGTCAACGACGAGGACCTGACGTACGCCAAGGTCCGCTTCGACGAGGGGTCGCTGGCCACCCTGCGGGCCCGGCTCGGCGATCTGGCCGACCCGATGGCGCGGGCGGTGTGCTGGGCCGCGCTGTGGGGCCTGACCCGCGACGGGCTGGTGCCGGCCCGCGACTACCTCGACCTGGTACGGCACTTCGCCGGCCGGGAGAGCGGCATCGGCGTGCTGCAGTCGCTGCACGGACAGGCGCGGACGGCGCTGGAGCAGTACACCGCGCCGGACCACCGGGAGCAGGCCGCCCGGGAGCTTGCCGAGGCCGCGCTGCACGAGCTGCGGCTGGCCGAGCCCGGCAGCGGCCATCAGCTCGCCTGGGCCCGGCACTTCATCGCCCTTGCGGCCGCCCCCGCCGATCTCCAGCTGCTCCAGGGCCTGCTGGACGGCACCGCGAAGATCGACGGCCTGGACGTGGACCAGGAGCTGCGCTGGACGATCCTGGAGCCGCTGGCCGCGCAGGGCGTCGCGGACGAGAGCGTGATCGGCGCCGAGCTGGCCCGCGACAACACCGCTTCCGGCAAGCGCCACCAGGTGCGCTGCCTGGCCGCCCGTCCCTCGGCCGAGGTCAAGGCCCGGGCATGGGAAGCGGCCGTGGAGTCCGATGCGCTCTCCAACGCCCTGGTGGAGGCGACGAACGCCGGGTTCGCCCAGTTCGGGCAGCGGGAGCTGCTGACTCCGTACCGGGCGCGCTACTTCGCGGCGATCGAGCGGGTGTGGCGGGAGCGCTCCATCGAGATCGCGATGGAGGTGGTGCGCGCGCTGTTCCCGGCCTGGCTGGTGGAGCAGGACACCCTGGACGCCGCGGACGGCTGGCTGGACGGGCATCCCCGGGCGGCGCCCGCGCTGCGCCGGCTGGTCCTGGAGAAGCGGGACGATCTGGCCCGGGCACTGCGGGCACAGGCTTGTGACGAGGCGGCCGGGCCGAGGCCGTAACCCCCGGGGCGACCAGCCCCTTTCGGCAGTCGAACGCCCGTACTTTAGTACAGGGTTGTCCGGTTTGCGGTACGGGCGTGTAACAGCGGTTAGGAGGCGGAGCGGGGGCGGGAATCGAGGTGTCATGAACCACGACACCCCGCTCTCCCCCCTCCCCCTCCGCCACCTCTCCGAGGCGCAGTGCCGGGTGATGACCACCCGTCAGCTGCGTGAGCACGGCGTCCCGGCGGCCGAGACCACCGAACGCTGCCGCGCCGGCGGCCCCTGGCAACAACTGCTCCCCGGCATCTATCTGCTGCACGCGGGGCCGCCCACCAGCGAGGAACGGCTGCATGCGGCCCTGCTGTACGCCAGCCACCGGGGGCCGGCGGTGCCCCGGCAGGGCACCGAGTCCGGGGACGCCCCCGAGGCGATGATCACGGGTCTGGCGGCGCTCGCCCTGCACGGCTTCACCGAGGCGCCCCCGCTGCTCGCCCTGGAGCGCATCGAGGTACTGGTGGCCCGCACCCGGCGGCTGCGCTCGACCGGTTTCGCCCGGATCGTACGGACGGTGGAGCTGCCCGTCGCACAGGAGATCACCGGGGTGCCTGCCGCGCCGGTGCCGCGCGCGGTCGCGGACGCGGTCGCCACGCTCACCGACGCCACGGCGGTGCGCCGGCTGCTGACCGAGGCGGTGCGCGGCGGCCACTGCGAGGCGACCTCGGTGGTGCGGGAGCTGAGCCGGGCCCGGCTGCTGACCCGGCCGCACGTGGTGGACGCGGTGGACACCCTGCTGGCCGAGGGCCGGGCGCTGGCCGAGCAGCGGCTCTATGCGGTGGTGCGCGCCCACGGTCTGCCCGACCCGCTGTGGAACGTCGAGCTGCGGCTGCCGGGCGGGCCGCAGCTGGGCGGCGTGGACGCCTTCTGGCCGGAGCACGCGGTGGCCCTGGAGATCGACACCCGGGCACCGCGCCCCGAGGAGGACCCGCTGCAGTCGCCGTTCTTCCACAAGCGCGAGCATCTGGAGCGGCTGGGCATCACCGTCGTCCGCTGTCTGCCGCGCACCCTGCGCACGGCTCCCGAACAGCAGGCCGCGGTGATCCGTACGGCGCTGATGGCGGCGGGGGACCGCGAGCCGAGCGCGTATGTGGTGGTGCTGCCGCGTTAGGGGGTGTCCGCGTCAGGGGCCCCCGGCGCCGTCAGCTCCGCTTGAGCAGCAGCTCGACGTTGCGGTCCCGGGTCGTGCCCGCCAGGTCGCTGCGGGCCTCGGGCGCGTTGAAGGACAGCTCGCGGTAGAGGGCCGCCAGCCCGGTCTGCGAGAGGTCGCCGAAGTCCGTGCGGTGCGGGGCGGCCGACTCGACCAGGGTGGTGAACAGCGACAGGGTGCCGTCGTGGTTGTCCACCAGCTCGATGACCCGGGCCAGCTGCGGGAAGTCGATGTGCGAGGCGGTGGAGACCTCCCAGAAGCTGCCGTGCGCGGTGATCTCGTTCTTGTGGCTGTGGCCGTTGATCCAGCCGGCGACACGGGGGTGGGCGGCCAGCAGCTCCACCAGCTCGGCGCCGTTGTGCCGCTTCTCGTGCGGGCGGGCCGGGTCGGGCCGGGTGTTGTTCATCGTCTTGCTGGTGTGGTGGCTGAAGACCAGCACATGCGCCTTCTCCCCCTTCTCGTTCTCCTTCAGCGTCCGCTCCAGCCAGCGCAGCTGGGCGTCACCGACCGAGCCGGTGTAGTGGCCGCCGGGGTCGGTGGTGTCCAGGCTGATCCCGAGGACGTCATCGGAGACCCGGAAGGTGTAGTAGAGGCGGTTTTCTTCGAGATGCGCGGAGGTGTAGCCGTGACCGTGCGGGCCGGGGCCGGTGTGCGCCGGGTCGAGGTGGGCGCGCAGATACTCGGCCCGGGTGAAGGGGGCGCGCCGCTCGTCGGGGGTGACCCTCCTGGACTGCTTGGCGTGCGCCGTCAGCAGCCGCTTGAAGTCCGCTCCCTCGGGGTCGAGGCCGTCCTTGACCGCCTTCCAGACCTTCGCGGCCTCGGCGGCGGGCAGCGTCTCCAGCTTGCGGCCGCCGGTGGCGATCTCGGTCCAGAAGGGGTCGCCGGGGGCGTAGCAGCCGCCGGGCAGCGAGTCGTGGTTACCGACCGTCGAGTACCAGGGCAGGTGCAGGCCCGGGCTGTGCACGGTGCGGATCGCGGCCGCCAGGAACCCGTCCAGCTGCGGGAAGCCCAGCTTCTTGTCGGCGTCGCGCAGGGCGCGCTCCGGCTGCCAGTACAGCGACAGCCCGCTGTCCTGAACGCCTTCGTAGCGGCGCGGGTCGCCGGAGTTCGGGGTGATCCTGCCGCCGCTCATCGCGGTCAGGAACCACTCCAGCTCCAGCTTGGAGTTGTTGTCGGTGTTGTCGCCGGTGGTCATCACGAAGGACAGCGGGGCGCCGGTGGCGGGCCCGCCGGGCAGCGCATTGACCCGCTCGACCAGCGAGACGGCCCCGGCGACCGACAGCGCCTCCTGGGGCCGCCAGGCGCTGGCGGTCTCGGCGCGCAGGTACTCGTAGCGCAGCGGGCTCTGCACATCGACCAGGTGCAGATCGGTGAACTGCACGAACGACGCCAGGGCGGTGCGCCGCTTGTCCCGCCCGCCGTGCGCCGTGGCGAGGTCGGCGCGGACGACCCGGCTCCAGGCGGGGCCGTCACCGAGCCGGCGGTAGCCTCCGGTGCCGCGCGGGGCGGAGACCCCGGCAAGGGTGGTGCCCCGCGTGTACGGCGTACGAGGGACGGCGGGGGCATCGACGGGGACCGGCGCGGCCGGGGCCGGGCCGGAGGCCACGGTGGCGGCCTCGGCCTGCCGGCCCGGGCCGACGCCGAAGGCGAGCCCGAGTCCGGTGGCGGCGCCGGCCGCTCCGGTGGCGGTGAGGAACGTGCGGCGGTCGAAGGTGGCGGCGGACCGTATACGGGACATACGCAAGGCTCCCCGGGTGCGAACGCGAAGGCGGCCGGGCAGCACAACTGCCCTGTCACCTGGGATGGTTGGCCTCGGGGATGACCTGCGCGTGAACGCCGTGGCAACGCGGAGAACCCATCACCGCACAGGGATCTGCCGGCCACCTTCCGGCCATGGAGCCCTGCCCGGCGGTGCGGGCGGCGGTCACCGGCTGTTCACTCCCCGGGGTAACCGGACCCGTCCCGGCCCCGTCCCGGACCACCCCCGGACAAGCCCCGGACCCACCCCCGGCCCCCCGGCCCCTCCGGACCGCTCCGGGACCACTCGCCCGGGGGATCGCCCCCGGACCGCTCACCCAGGGGACCGCTCCCGGACGCCCCCCGCGGAGCGCACCGGCCGCGCGGCGGCCACCCCGTACGCACCGTGAGCACACCGGTGCACTACGCGCCGGTACGGCCTCCCGGCCCGCCGCGGAATGGAACGGATTGGACAACGCGACGGGTATCACACACATGATGGAGGCACTACTGAGCAGGTGTTCCGAGCAGACACCCATGTCAGGCCAGAAAGAAGGAGTCCCATGAGGATCGGAATCGTCGGAGCCACCGGACAGGTCGGCGGCGTGGTGCGAGGCATCCTCGCCGAGCGGAACTTCCCGGTCGAGCAGCTGCGGCTGTTCGCTTCGGCCCGGTCCGCCGGACGGACCCTGCCCTGGCAGGACACCGAGATCACGGTCGAGGACGCGGCCACCGCCGACTACTCGGCGCTGGACATCGTGATCTTCTCGGCCGGCGGCGCCACGTCCAAGGCGCTGGCCGAGAAGGTCGCCGACGCCGGCCCGGTCGTGATCGACAACTCCTCGGCCTGGCGCCGTGACCCCCAGGTGCCGCTGGTCGTCTCCGAGGTCAACCCGTCGGCGATCACCGACCGGCCCAAGGGCATCATCGCCAACCCGAACTGCACCACCATGGCCGCGATGCCGGTGCTGCGCCCGCTGCACGAGGAAGCCGGCCTGGTCTCCCTGGTCGTCGCCACCTACCAGGCGGTCTCCGGCAGTGGTCTGGCCGGTGTGGAGGAGCTGGACGGCCAGGTCCGCAAGGCCGTCGAGCAGGACGCCACCAAGCTGACGCACGACGGCGCGTCCGTGGAGTTCCCCGAGCCGGACAAGTACGTCCGCCCCATCGCCTTCAATGTGCTGCCGATGGCCGGCGCGATCGTCGACGACGGTCTGAACGAGACCGACGAGGAGCAGAAGCTCCGCAACGAGAGCCGCAAGATCCTGGAGATCCCGGACCTGAAGGTGTCCGGCACCTGTGTCCGCGTCCCGGTCTTCACCGGCCACTCGCTGCAGGTCAACGCCCGCTTCGCGCGCCCGATCAGCCCGGCGCGCGCCCAGGAGCTGCTGGCCGGCGCCCCCGGCGTCACCCTCTCGGACGTCCCCACCCCGCTCCAGGCCGCCGGCCAGGACGCGTCCTTCGTGGGCCGGATCCGTACGGACGAGACCGCCGAGAACGGTCTGGCGCTGTTCGTCTCCAACGACAACCTCCGCAAGGGCGCGGCGCTGAACGCCGTCCAGATCGCGGAGCTGGTCGCCGCGGAGCTGCGCGGCTGACGCCGCCCCTCGAAGCACGGCGGGTGCCCGTACGGAGTCTCCGTACGGGCACCCGCCGTTTCCGTCGCCGGACGATGGGTGCGAGCCGGGCTCAGCGGACCGGCCGCACCTCGAACTGGAAGCAGCCGTACTCCACGGCCCGTACGTGCACCAGCGCCGTCTCGGGGTCGGCGAACGCCTCCCCGAGGGCGGCATCGAACGCTGCCTGCGCCTCCTCGGGAACCTCCAGGTGCCGGCCGCCGATGATCTGCCCCTGCGCGTTGTAGCGGCGCAGTACCCGCAGCGCACCGGCCCGCACGGCCGGATACCGGCCGGCCGCGCCGTCCGGCCCGCCGCACTCCCCGGCGTGGATGAACACCGGACCCTGCTCGTCGTACGCCCCGGGCTTTGCCCCGCTCGCGGCCGCCCAGCGGCGCAGCGGCGCATACGAGACCAGCGCCACCCGCTCCCCGGCCCGGGCGTCGCGCAGACAGCAGCGCAGCAGGGCCCCGATGCAGTCCTGGGGCACCCCGTCCTCGCGTGCGGTGAACGGCTCGGCGGGCCGCCCGGCGTCGTCGGTGACCCGCAGCTCCGCGAGCGCGGCCTCCGGGATGGCGAGAGCGGTGTGGTCGGTCGTGTGCGGGTCGGTCCGGTGCGCGGTGTGGGTTGTCATGCCTCCAGCGTCGGCGCCGGGGGCGCGCGGTGCTGGCGGGAATCGGACGCCGCGTTTCCGGCCGCGGTTCCGGCCGCACCGCGCCCGGCGCGGGCCGGGCGCGGGACCGATCCCGAGCTGCCCACGATCAAGGGGCCGCTCCCGTGGAAGGATGACGGAAACGCCGCATACGAGGCCGCTTACGAGGAGATGACCTGGTGCCTGGCACGAATCTGACCCGCGACGAGGCGCAGCAGCGGGCGCGCCTGCTGACCGTGGACGCGTATGAGATCGATCTCGACCTCTCCGGCGCGCAGGAGGGGGGTACCCCGGGCGACGACGCGAACGGGGGTGGCACATACCGGTCGGTGACGACGGTGCACTTCGATGCGGCCGAGGCGGGCGCGGACTCCTTCATCGACCTGGTGGCCCCGGCCGTGCACGAGGTCGTGCTCAACGGCGAGGCGCTGGACCCGGAGGCGGTGTTCAAGGACTCGCGGATCGCTCTGCCGGGGCTGCGGGCCGGCCGCAACGAGCTGAAGGTGGTGGCGGACTGCGCCTACACCAACACCGGTGAGGGGCTGCACCGT
This sequence comes from Streptomyces sp. NPDC048516, assembly GCF_043199875.1. Lineage (NCBI taxonomy): Bacteria > Bacillati > Actinomycetota > Actinomycetes > Kitasatosporales > Streptomycetaceae > Streptomyces > Streptomyces sp. NPDC048516. Next base: position 146,370 of record NZ_JBICWS010000003.1, read on the forward strand.
TTTGTCGACCCGGTGGACCAGCAGGCCTATCTGTACACGCAGTTCGAGGTGCCGGATGCACGGCGGGTGTACGCCTCCTTCGAGCAGCCGGACCTGAAGGCGACTTTCCGGTTCACCGTGAAGGCCCCTGAGGGCTGGACGGTGATCTCCAATTCGCCGACGCCGGAGCCGAGCGGCAACATCTGGCGCTTCGAGCCGACGCCGCGGATCTCCACCTACATCACGGCGCTGATCGCCGGTCCTTACCACAGCGTGCACAGCTCGTACGAGAAGGACGGGCGGACGGTGCCGCTGGGCATCTACTGCCGGCCGTCGCTGGCCGAGCACCTGGACGCGGAGGAGATCTTCGCGGTCACCCGGCAGGGTTTCGAGTGGTTCCAGGAGAAGTTCGACTACGCCTACCCGTTCGCGAAGTACGACCAGCTCTTCGTGCCGGAGTTCAACGCCGGCGCGATGGAGAACGCGGGCGCGGTGACCATCCGCGACCAGTACGTCTTCCGGTCGAAGGTGACGGACGCGGCGTACGAGGTGCGGGCGGAGACGATCCTGCACGAGCTGGCCCACATGTGGTTCGGCGACCTGGTCACCATGGAGTGGTGGAACGACCTGTGGCTGAACGAGTCGTTCGCCACCTACACCTCGATCGCCTGCCAGGCCTACGCCCCGGGCTCGAAGTGGCCGCACTCGTGGACGACGTTCGCCAACTCCATGAAGACCTGGGCCTACCGGCAGGACCAGCTGCCGTCCACCCACCCGATCATGGCCGAGATCAACGACCTCGACGACGTCCTGGTCAACTTCGACGGCATCACCTACGCCAAGGGCGCCAGCGTCCTCAAGCAGCTGGTCGCCTACGTCGGCATGGACGAGTTCTTCCAGGGCGTCCAGGCCTACTTCAAGGCCCATGCGTACGGGAACACCCGGCTGTCGGACCTGCTCGGCGCGCTGGAGGAGACCAGCGGGCGGGACCTGAAGACCTGGTCGAAGAAGTGGCTGGAGACGGCGGGGATCAACATCCTGCGGCCGGAGATCGAGGTGGACGCCGAGGGCGTCATCACCTCCTTCGCGGTCCGGCAGGAGGCCCCGGCGCTGCCGGCCGGCGCCAAGGGCGAGCCCGTACTGCGGCCGCACCGGATCGCGATCGGGGCCTATGACCTCCAGGGCGGCAAGCTGGTCCGCACCGAGCGGATCGAGCTGGACGTGGACGGCGAACTGACCGCCGTGCCCCAGCTGGTGGGCACGGCGCGGCCGGCCGTCATCCTCCTCAACGAGGACGATCTGTCGTACGCCAAGGTCCGGATGGACGAGGAGTCGCTGAAGACCGTCACCGAGCACCTCGGCGACTTCACCGAGTCGCTGCCGCGCGCCCTGTCGTGGTCGTCGGCCTGGGACATGACGCGGGACGGCGAGCTGGCCGCCCGCGACTACCTGTCGCTGGTGCTGTCCGGCATCGGCAAGGAGTCGGACATCGGTGTCGTCCAGTCGCTGCACCGCCAGGTGAAGCTGGCGCTGGACCTGTACGCGGCTCCGGAGTGGCGCGAGACCGGGCTTGCGACCTGGACGGCGGCGGCCCTGGAGCAGCTGCGGGCGGCCGAGCCGGGCAGCGACCACCAGCTGGCCTGGGCCCGTGCGTTCGCCGCTTCGGCCCGTACGGACGAGCAACTGGACCTGCTGCAGGGCCTGCTGGACGGCACCCAGGAGATCTCCGGGCTCGCCGTGGACACCGAGCTGCGCTGGACGCTGCTGCACCGGCTGGCCGCCACCGGCCGGGCGGACGAGAAGGCCATCGCGGCGGAGCTGGACCGGGACAAGACCTCGGCGGGCGAGCGGTACGCCGCGACCTGCCGCGCGGCGCGTCCCACGGCGGAGGCGAAGGCCGAGGCCTGGGCCTCGGTGGTGGAGTCGGACCGGCTTCCCAACTCCACGCAGGAGTCCGTCATCGGCGGCTTCGTGCAGACCGACCAGCGGGAGCTGCTGGCGCCCTACACCGCGAAGTACTTCGACGCGGTGAAGGACATCTGGAACTCCCGCAGCCATGAGATGGCGCAGCAGATCGCGGTGGGCCTCTACCCGGCCCTGCACGTCTCGCAGGAGACGCTGGACGCCACGGATGCCTGGCTGGCGTCGGCCGAGCCGAGCGCGGCGCTGCGCCGGCTGATGACCGAGTCGCGGGCGGGGATCGAGCGGGCGCTGAAGGCACAGGCCGCGGACGCGGCGGCGGGCTGACGGTCCCACGCGGCGGGGTCCTCCCGTCGCGGATGCCGCCGGCCCTCGCCATGGGGGTTGCCCGCCGTGGCGGCGGGATTCTCTGCGCCGCCACGGCGGATACGGCGCCCGCCGGGCCCCGCCCCCTCCCACGGGGCCCGGCGCAAGCGGGTGCGGCTCAGCCGTCCAGGGCGTCGAAGCGGCTGCCGAGGGCGGCGCGGCCCGCCGCGGTGAGGGCGCCGTGCAGCCGCAGCCGCGCCAGACCGCCATCGGGGAAGACGTCCAGCCGTACGTGTGTGGCCGTCACGGCCCGCGGCAGCCTGAAGCGGTGCGGGGTGTCGGGCTGGAGCCTGGTCTTCGGCAGGATCTCGAACCAGGAGGCCTCATCGGCCGGGTCGCCGTCACAGCCGGACAGGGCGGCCCAGCCGGCCGAGTTGCCCTTGAGGTATGCGGTGTCGATCTCCACCGCACGGATCGCGCCCTGGGCGGCGAGCCGGAAGCGCACCCAGTCATGCGTGCCCTTGACCCGGCGGCGGCGGTTCTCCCAGCCGTCGTCCATCTTGCGGGACAGATCGGGCCGGATGATCTGGGTGGGCGAGGAGTAGAAGCGGTCGGACGCGTCCTCGACGGTGCCGCCGTGCAGCACCGAGGCCAGGTCGAGGGTGCCGAGCACGTCCAGCCACTCCGGGTCGGGTATGACCTCGCCGTGGACCCTGAGGCGCGCTATCCCGCCGTCGGGGTGCTGCTTGAGGCGGAGGTGGGTGAAGCGGCGCTCCACGGTGACCTCGAAGCCGTTGGCGGCGTGGCCGCGGACGGGGGTGCGCGGAACCAGCTCCTCCCACTTCACCCCGTCGGCGAGCAGGTCCTCGGGCCCCGGGCTGCCGGGGAGCGCGGTGGCCTCCACACTGACCTGCTGGGGGTAGTTGCCGCGGAAGTGGGCGGTGTCGACGACGATGCCGCGGATCACGCCGGGGGCGGCGAGCCGGATCAGCGCCCAGTCGTGCGCGTCGTCGTCCGGGAAGGGGTGGTCGCCGTCGGTGCCACGGCGGCGGCGGGTCTCCCAGCCGTCCATGATCTTGCCCTTGTGGCCGAAGCGCTCGGGGTCGAAGACCGCCGGGGCGGGCTTCAGCAGGTTCTCGCGCTCGGCGAAGAACTCGTCGTTCGCGGCGATCACCCCGGCGCCGAGGCGGCGGTCGGCGAGGTCGACGAGGGAGGTGAAGGGGAAGTCCCCGCCGCGGTAGTCGGCGTAGGGGTCTCCGCCACCGTACGGGTTCGCGTCGTTGGCGTGCGGATCGGTGGAGTCGGCGGCCGGGGTGGCGGTCATCGGTGCCTTTCGACGGAGTGAGAGGTGCGGACCGCTCCACGGTCGCAGCGCGCCACCACTCAGGTCCATCGAAAGTTTTTGAGGAATACGTTCAGCCGATCTGAATGGTCGGGTCCTGCGGTGTCTGGGCGGCGGCCGCCTGCCGGAGCGCGGCCAGCACCCGGGCCAGGCCCGGCGCCCCCTCGGAGCCGCGGCGGACGGCGGCGACCACATGGCGGCGCGGCTGGTCGGCGTGCAGGACCCGCACCGCCACTCCCCCGCCACCGCGCCCGCCCCGTACGCCGGGTTCCTCCGCGGCGCGCCCGGCGGCGCCCAGGCCGCCCGCCATCGCCATCCGGGGCACCAGCGCCACCCCCATCCCCGCGGCCACCATCGCCCAGATCGCGTTCCAGTCGGCGGCGGCATGCGCCTGCCCGGGCACGAAGCCGGCGCTCTCGCAGGCGGTCGTGGTGATCTGTGACCAGGGCCCGCTGCTGCCGAAGATCCAGGGCTCGTCCGCCAGATCGGCCAGTCGCAGCCCCGGCTCGCCGGCCAGCGGGTGGCCGGCCGGCAGCGCCACGTCCAGCGGGTCGGCGAGCAGCGAGACCCGGCTGAACTTGGGATCGCGCGGGGTGGGGGCGTGCGCGGCCAGCGACAGCGCCAGATCGACGCTGCCCTCGGCCAGCAGCTCGTAGGCGGCCTCCGCCTCCGCCTCCCGTACGACGACCGCAAGGCCCGGGTGGCTGCGGCGCAGCTCCTGGACGGCCGGGACCACCAGGGCGGGGATGGCCGTGGAGAAGGCGCCGATCCGCACCTGGCCCGCCTCGCCCCGGAGGTAGCCGAGCAGGTCCGCGTCCGCGCGCTCCAGCTGGGCGAAGACCGCCTCGGCATGCCGCAGCACCAGCTCCGCGGCGTCGGTGAGCCGGACCCGCCGGCCGTGCGCCTCCAGCAGCGTGACCCCGAGCGCCCTGGCCAGCCCGGTCAGCTGCTGGGAGACCGCCGAGGGCGTCAGGTGCAGCGCCTCGGCGGTCGCGGTGACCGTGCCCAGCTCGTTCAGGGTGCGCAGGATACGCAGCTTCTTGAGGTCCCAGTCGGCCATGCGGGCAGCGTACGCACCCGCCGCCGCGGCCACCCGCCCGCAGGCCGCGGCGGAGGGAAGCCGGCCGGGTCAGCCGCCGGGGGGAATCCGGCCGGGTCAGGCGCGGCGGTTGGCCTCGCGGCGGGCGAGGATGGCGGCCTGGCGCTCGTCGAACTTCCGCGCCTGGCTGTCCAGGCCGTCCATGAACAGCCCCAGCTCCTCCTGCGCGGCGAGCCCGGCCGGGCCGAGCCCGCCGATCTCCAGCACCTTCAGATAGCGCAGCACCGGCTGGAGCACATCGTCGTGGTGGATCCGCATGTTGTAGATCCCGCCGATGGCCATCCGGGCGGCCGACCGCTCGAAGCCGGGCATGCCGTGGCCGGGCATCCGGAAGCCGGTGACGACATCGCGCACCGCGCACATGGTCTGGTCGGGGGCCATCTCGAAGGCCGCACCGAGGAGGTTGCGGTAGAACACCATGTGCAGGTTCTCGTCGGTGGCGATCCGGGACAGCATCCGGTCGCAGACCGGGTCGCCGGAGTGGTGGCCGGTGTTGCGGTGCGAGATCCGGGTGGCCAGCTCCTGGAAGGCGACGTACGCCACCGAGTGCAGCATGCTGTGCGCGTTGTCGGACTCGAAGCCCTCCGACATGTGGGCCATGCGGAACCGCTCCAGCTCGTCCGGGTCGACCGCCCGGCTGGTGAGCAGGTAGTCGCGCATCACGATGCCGTGCCGGCCCTCCTCGGCGGTCCAGCGGTGCACCCAGGTGCCCCAGGCGCCGTCGCGGCCGAAGAGGGTGGCGATCTCGTGGTGGTAGCTGGGGAGGTTGTCCTCGGTGAGGAGGTTGACCACGAGGGCGATCCGGCCGATGTCGCTGACCTTGGACTGCTCGGGGTCCCAGGCGTCACCGTCCAGCGGCCCGGGGAAGTTGCGCCCGTCGCTCCACGGCACGTACTCGTGGGGCATCCAGTCCTTGGCGATCTTCAGATGGCGGTTGAGTTCCTTCTCGACGACCTCTTCGAGCGCGTAGAGCAGCTGAGCGTCGCTCCAGGCGGCCTGGCCGAGCTCTCCGTTATGGCGGGCGGGGGCGATGGTCACGGGGAACTCCTGGGGACGATGACCTACGGGTCCGTAGGTTTGACCTACGGACCCGTAGGTTACGTCATCGTAGGTTAGAGCCGGTTAAGCACCTCCCCCCGTTCAAACCGGCCGAAAACCGCGCGATAGCCGCCTCGCAACCCCTTTTCCACCTGCGCAAATAGCCGGGTACGACAAAGGGCGCCGCCCGGTTCTGTCACCGCTGGGCGCCCTTCACGGTGCCCGGTCCGGGCCCTGCCCGGGCCCTGCCCGGGCCCTGTGTCCTGGCATGACGAAGGGCGCCCCGCGGTCCTGTGACCGTGGGGCGCCCTCAAGGCGTCACTGGTGCCCGGCGTCAGCCCTTGGGCTGGGCCTGCTTGCGGGACTTGTCGCCCGCGACGACCAGCCCGGCGATGATCAGGAAGAGCACGATGGGTGCAGCGACATAGAGGCCGAGCGTCTGGATCACGCTCAGGCCCGGACCCGGGTCGTCACCGTCGTCGCGGGTGAGCGCAAACGCGGGGGACGACATCAGCAGCATCAGCGCGGTGCCGGCGGTGATGGTTCCGGCGCGCAGGACGTTCTTCTTGACCTTGTTGCTCACGAAGTCAACGTATCGGACGCCCCGGCGCCCCGCGCGCGCGGGGTGGCACAACGGGCGGCCCTGGCCGGGCGGCCTCCCGGGGCGTTCCGTCCGAAGCGCCGGGCGGGACTACCGCCGGCCGTCGGACAATTCGCGCATCAGGGCATGCAGGCGGGGGGAGGCGGCCAGCTCCTCCAGGGTGCACGGACGGCCGTCGGGGCCTGCGACCGGAAGGCGCCAGTTCGGGTATTCCTGCCATGTCCCGGGGAGGTTCTGCGGGCGCCGGTCCCCCACCGCGTCGGGCAGCCAGACGCCTACCATCCGCGCCGGGGTCCGCAGCAGGAAGCGGTGTACGGCCTTGACGGCGGCTTCCTCGTCGCCCGCCCCTTCGGGCAGCAGGCCGCGCCGCACCAACTCGCGCAGCCACTCGGTGCGTTCGCCGCGGGCACGGGAGCGCTCCCGCTCCGGGGGCCCGGCGAGCAGCCCGAGCCGTTCCCGCAGGGCGACGTCCTCGCCGGTCAGCCGGGCCGCGGTGGGCGGCAGATCGTGCGTGGTGACGGTGGCCAGACAGGCGCTGCGCCACTCCTCGGGCGCCAGGATGCGGGCCACGGGGGCGGGGGGCGGGGTGGTCTCCCGGGCCGGCTCCGGAGCGGGGAGCGGGGTGGTCTCCTGGGCGGACTCCGCAGCGGACCGCGGGGCGGTCACGGGCTCGTCCTCCCGCCCCCCGCTCGCGTCCTGCCCGTTCCCGTCCTCCCCACCCCCGTAATCCCGCTCGAACCACAGCACCGACGTCCCCAGGACGCCCCGGCCGGCGAGCGCCGCACGGACGCCGGGACCGACGGTGCCCAGGTCCTCGCCGATCACCGCGGCGCCGGCCCGGTGCGCCTCCAGGGCCAGCACCGAGAGCATCGCCTCACCGTCGTAGCGGACATAGGCGCCGTCCGTCGGCGGCCGGCCCTCGGGGACCCACCACAGCCGGAACATCCCCATCACATGGTCGATGCGCAGCGCCCCGGCGTGCCGCAGCATGCCGCGCAGCAGCTCCCGGTAGGGGGCGAAGCCCGTGGCGGCCAGCGCGTCCGGGCGCCAGGGCGGCAGGCCCCAGTCCTGTCCGCGGGAGTTGAAGGCGTCCGGCGGCGCCCCGACGGACATCCCGGCGGCGAAGGCGTCCTGCTGCGCCCAGGTGTCGGCACCGGAGGGGTGGACGCCGACGGCGAGGTCGTGCACCAGCCCGATGCCCATCCCGGCCTCCCGCGCGGCCCGTTGCGCGGCGGCCAGTTGCTGGTCGGTGAGCCAGACGAGCCGGCTGTGGAAGTCGATCCGGTCCAGTAACCGCGGCCGCAGCCGGGCCGTGCCCGGGGAGCGCGGATCACTCAGCCCGTCGGGCCAGCCGCGCCAGTGGGGGCCGTACCGCTCGGCGATCGCGCACCAGGTGGCGTGGTCCTCCAGCGCCTCGCCCTGCTCGGCGAGGAAGTCGCAGTACGCGGCCCGCCGGCCCGGGGTGAGCGGGACCGCGCACATCAGCTCCAGGGCCTCGCGCTTGAGCGCCCACACCGCGTCCCGGTCGATCAGCTCTCCCCCTTCGAGCACCCCGGTCCGCAGCGCACGGGCCTGCGCGGTGAGCTCGTCGGCCCGTAAGCGGGCGGCACCGGTGAGCCGGGCGTACTCCGGGATGTCCTCGATCCGCAGATGGACCGGGTCGGGGAAGCGGCGCGAGGAGGGCCGGTAGGGCGAGGGATCGGTGGGCGGGCCGGGGACGGCCGCATGCAGCGGGTTGAGCTGGAGGAAACCGGTGCCCAGCGCGCGCCCCGACCAGGCGGCGAGGTCGGCGAGGTCCCCCAGGTCACCCATGCCCCAGGACTGCCGGGACAGGAGGGAGTAGAGCTGCACCAGGAAGCCGTGGCTGCGTCCTGGCGGTGCGGGCACGCGGTCGGGCGCCACGATCAGCCGGGCGCCGGCGGCGCGGCCGTCGGGGGCCCGGGCGTGCAGCACATGGACACCCAGGGGCAGCCGGGCGAGAGCCCCCGGACCGGACGCCGCCGGGTCCGGCGCGGCCGCCCCGTTCTCGGTCTCGACCCGCAGGACGGTGCCTTCGGGGAGACGCGCGAGGTCGGGCGGCCGGCCGGGGCGGGCGACGACGGTGCGGGGAAGCAGGGCGCGACGCGCGCCGTCCTCGTGCGCCGCCAGGGCGCTGCGGACGGCTTGCGGGGTCGAGGCATCGACCCCCAGTGCGGCGAGCACGGCGACGACGGTGTCGCCGGTGATCTGGACGCTCCTGCCCGGCGAGGGCTCGTAGGACGTGGCAATGCCGTGCAGCCGGGCGAGCCGCGCGCGGCCCATGGGTCCTCAGACCTCCATGGACTCCGTGCCGTGGCCGGCGGCCGTCGGCTCGCTGGTCAGCGGCAGCTCGGCGGAGATCGGGACCTCGCTGGTCAGCGGGGCGGCGTCGGCGAGCGGAGGCTCGCTGGTCAGGGGCGGCTCTACGAAGCTGAAGGATCCGGAGCCGTCCAGGCCGGAATCGGGGTCGGACAGCCCGTCGAAAATGTCGGACTCCATCGTCGCACCTCCCGGTTTGGAGGACAGAGCGTCGAGGAGCAGCTGAGCGGATGCGGCCACGAGGGCCTCCCGTTCATCGGTAATGGGACACGTGGGCCCTACCCACTCGACACGTTCGCAGACGTATCCGCTCACGAAACGTGACCCACGTCACATTATGCCTTACGCAGGCGATTTCACTGTGCCGGGCCCCGGGGGGCGCAGAGAACGCGGAGGAACCGGGCTCCGCGGCGGAAGTTCTGCGGGCCGGCGAGCCCCCGGATTCCGCCCGCGGCACCCGGCCGGAACCCGTCCCCCGCCGGCCCTCCGGGACCCCCCGCCCTCGCCTGGTTGACACCCGAACCGCCACAATGGTGGGCTCACGGCCGGAGGTCTGTCCGAATGGGCATCGGCGGGGATATACGGGGCGCCGGTGCAGACCGGCGAGTGATGGACGGGGACGAGGAGCAGCCGTGCGAGGCCGGGGCGTATGGAGCGTCGGAAGTATCGGTAGGAGCGGCAGGGGGAACGGCGCGGGCGCCCGGGCGCGGGTGGCCGGAACGACCGCACTGGCCGCCGCGGTCATCGGAGGTCTGCTGGGCGGGGTGCCCAGCGCCCAGGCGGCGCCCGCCGGCCCCGCCGTCGGCGCCCCCGACCAGCCCGACCGGCCGGCCGGCGCCGGGCACGCGCCCGCCGTCTGGCCGCGCCCGCAGTCGATGCAGGAGCTGGGCGCCGCTGTGCCGCTCGGCCGCGAGGCGGTGCTGGTGGCCGCTCCGGACGCCGACCCCTACGCCCTGGACGTGCTGCGCGGCCTGCTGCGGGACGCCGGGGTGCACACCGTCCGGCAGCAGGAGCCCGGCGACCGGCTGCCCGCGGCCGGTCCGGTGATCCGGGTCGGCGGCAAGCAGGCCGCGGACGCGCTGCGGGCGCTGCGGGCACCGGCCCGCGGGGATCTGCCGGCCGGCGGCTACCGCCTGGCCGTGGGCCAGGTCGCGGGCCGGGACACCGTCGCCCTGGACGGCGTCGGCTCCGACGGCCTCTTCCACGCCGCGCAGACCCTGCGTCAACTGGTCACCGACGGCGACGGCCGGCGGCAGCTGGCCTCCGTCGCCGTACGCGACTGGCCGGGCACGGCGGTGCGCGGCACCACCGAGGGCTTCTTCGGCCGGCCCTGGAGCCAGGCCCAGCGGCTCGCCCAGCTGGACTTCATGGGCCGCACCAAGCAGAACCGCTATCTGTACGCGCCGGGCGACGATCCGTATCGCCAGACCCGGTGGCGCGACCCGTACCCGGCACAGCAGCGCGCCGGTTTCCGGGCGCTGGCCGAGCGGGCCCGGGCCAATCACGTCACGCTGGGCTGGGCCGTCGCCCCGGGCCAGGCGATGTGCCTGTCGTCCGAGGAGGACATGCGGGCGCTGCGGCGCAAGGTGGACGCGATGTGGGCGCTGGGCGTGCGCTCCTTCCAGCTGCAGTTCCAGGACGTCAGCTACAGCGAATGGCACTGCGACGCCGACGCGGAGGCCTTCGGCACCGGCCCCCGGGCCGCGGCGAAGGCGCAGGCCGAGGTCGCCAATGCGCTCGCCGCGCATCTGGCGCAGCGGCATCCGCAGGCGGGGGCGCTCTCCCTGATGCCGACCGAGTACTACCAGGACGGCTCGACGGCGTACCGCAGGGCGCTGTCCGACGCGCTCGGCGACCGGGTCGAGGTGGCCTGGACCGGCGTGGGCGTGGTCCCGCGGACCATCACCGGCGGCGAGCTGTCCACCGCCCGCCAGGTGTTCGGCCACCCGCTGATGACCATGGACAACTACCCGGTCAACGACTACGCCCAGGACCGGATCTTCCTCGGGCCCTACCGGGGCCGGGAGCCGGCCGTCGCCACCGGCTCCACGGCGCTGCTGGCCAACGCCATGGAGCAGCCGCTCGCCTCGCGCATCCCGCTGTTCACGGCCGCCGACTATGCGTGGAATCCGCGCGACTACCACCCGGACCGGTCCTGGGACGCCGCCGTCGCCGATCTGGCGGGCGGCGATCCACGGTCCCGTGCCGCGCTGCGTGCGCTGGCCGGCAACGCCTCCTCCTCACTGCTGGACCGGACCGAGTCGGGGTACCTGCAGCCCCTGATCGACCGCTTCTGGAAGGCCCGTGAGGCGGCGGTCAACCACGGCCGGCCGGGCCGGGACCCGGATCTCGCCAAGGCCGCCAGGGCGCTGCGGGCCGCCTTCACCACCATGAGCACCGCGCCCCGGGACCTGCGCTCGGACCTGGCCGCGGAGGTCCGTCCGTGGGCCGAGCAGCTGGCCCGTTACGGCAGGGCCGGCGCACAGGCCGTCGACACGCTCATGGCACAGGCCCATGACGACGGCGACGCCGCCTGGTCGGCCCAGCGCACGGTGCAGCGGCTGCGCAAGGAGTGCGCGCACAGCCCGGCGACGGTCGGCAAGGGGGTGCTGGCCCCGTTCCTGGAGCGGGCGATGACCGAGGCCGACGCCTGGACCGGAGCCCGCCGCACCGCCCCCGGGCCCGACGACGGCGCCGGCGAGGGCGGGGGCGACGGCCGGACGTCCCTGACCGTCCCCTTCGAGCGGACCCGCCCGCTCGCCGCGGTGACCGCGCTGACCGACCCGGGCCCGTCCGCGGGCGCCGTCTCCCTGGAGGCGCATGTCCCCGGCGAGGGCTGGCGCCGCCTCGACCGGCTCTCCGCCACCGGCTGGACCGAGTCGAAAACGCACCGGCTGCGTGCCGACGCGGTACGGCTGACCTGGGCGAAGAGCGCGAAGGCCCCGTCCGTGCACGCCTTCACCCCCTGGTTCGACGACACCCCGGCGGCCGGGCTCGAACTGTCCCGCAAGGAGTCCGACGCCCAGACCGGCGGCAGCGCGACGGTGGACGCCCTGATCTACTCCCGCCGCCCCGGCGACGTCCGCGGGAAACTGGCGGTCAAGGCGCCCAAGGGCTTCACGGTGCACGCCCCCCAGGAGGTCACCGCACCACGCGGCGGCACGGCCACGGTCCGCATCACCGTCGACGTCCCCGAGAACGCCCGCTCGGGGACGTATGAGATCCCGGTGGAGTTCGGCGGCACGGAGCGGACGCTGACGGTGCGCTCGTATCCGCGCACCGGCGGCAAGGACCTGGCGCGCGGCACCGTCGCCACCTCCTCCGGGGACGAGACCGCCGATTTCCCGGCCTCGGCGGCCACCGACGGCAACCCCGGGACCCGCTGGTCCTCCGCCCCGGAGGACGGCGCCTGGCTGCAGTTCGCGCTGGCCCATCCGACCCGCCTCGGCCGGCTCGTCCTGAACTGGCAGGACGCCTACGCCGCCCGCTACCGCATCCAGGTCTCACCGGACGGCCGCAGCTGGCGCACGGCGGCCACGGTCCGGGACGGCAAGGGCGGCCGCGAGTCCGTCCGGATGGACGCCGAGAACGCCCGGTTCGTCCGCATCCAGGGCGACAAGCGGGCCACCCGCTTCGGCTACTCGCTGTGGTCGGTGGAGGCGTACGCGGTCACGAAGCACGACACTCGGTGAACGGGGCCCGGTGCGTGGTGCCTGGTGACAGGTGAACCGGCGGGTGCGGCCGGCGGCCGTCGTGGACGCCGCGGGATCCTCGTCGCCGCGGCCGGCGGCCACGGGGCGAGAATCCGGCGGCGTCCGCCCCGGCCGGAGCGGGACGCACGAGGTGCGCGACGTGCGACACCACCCTCGGGACGCAGAAACCCGGACCTACGCCGATACGGCGTCGATCCGGGCCAGGGCGTCATCCGCGCCGTACGGCTGCAAATACGGCAGCCAGCGCGGGTCGCGATGGCCCGTGCCGATGATCCGCCACGCCAGTCCTGACGGCGGGGCGGGCTGATGCCGCAGCCGCCAGCCGATCTCGGCGACATGGCGGTCGGCCTTGACGTGGTTGCAGCGCCGGCACGCGGCGACGACGTTTTCCCAGGTGTGCTGACCTCCGCGGCTGCGCGGGATGACGTGGTCGACGCTGGTTGCGACGCCACCGCAGTACATACAGCGCCCGCCGTCACGGGCGAACAGCGCCCGGCGGGTCAGGGGAACGGGGCCGCGAAAGGGCACCCGCACAAACCGCTTCAAGCGGACCACGCTCGGAGCGGGTATGACATGGGTCGCACTGTGCATCAGGGCGCCGGATTCCTCGAGGCTGACAGCCTTCTCGTTGAGGACGAGGATGAGCGCACGGCGGAGCGGTACGACGCCGAGCGGCTCGTACGACGCGTTGAGGACCAGGACATGCGGCACGGGTGCCTCCTTGTACGCCGGCGGCGCGTGGCTCGCGCCGGGACGATCTCCCCACAGTGTCCCCCGGTGCCTGGTGAGAGCGCCACCATGACCGAGTAACGGGTCGGAGGTGTTTTCCACCACACACCGGCACGTCCGGCCGGATACGGCTCATTCCGGCCCTGCGCACAACTATCCGACTCGAACAAGGGCGCGGACCGCTCCTGTTGCCCCGTTAGTGTGGTTGGTCTGCCCGGTTCACGGTGTCCCACCGGGGCCCGGGTCTGCTGTCCCACACGGAAGGTTCGACTGTGTTCTGGTCCGCTTCGCCGGCCGCTGCCGCGCACCTGAGCGCCGCCACGCCCGGCTCATCCGGCCCGACGTCGCTCGACGACGCCACTCAGAAGGCCACCAACGCCGCCGGCTGGGTGCAGGAGAACTGGGGGACGTGGCTCACGTCCAGCCTGCAGATCTTGCTGATCATCGTGATCGCGGTGGTGCTGCGGCATGTGATCCGCCGCACGATCACCAAGCTCATCGAGCGGATGAACCGCACCGCGGCCGCCGCCCAGGGCACCGCGCTGGGCGGTCTGCTCGTCAACGCCGAGAGACGCAGGCAGCGCTCCGAGGCCATCGGCTCGGTGCTGCGCAGCGTCGCCTCCTTCGTGATCATGGGCACCGCCGCCCTGACCGTGCTCTCCGTGCTGAAGATCAACCTGGCGCCGCTGCTGGCCAGCGCCGGTGTGGCCGGTGTCGCCATCGGTTTCGGCGCCCGCAACCTCGTCACCGACTTCCTCTCCGGCGTCTTCATGATCCTTGAGGACCAGTACGGCGTCGGCGACGAGATCGACGCCGGGGTGGCCACCGGTACGGTCATCGAGGTCGGTCTGCGGGTCACCAAGCTGCGCGGCCCCAACGGCGCGATCTGGTACATCCGCAACGGCGAGGTCAAGCGGATCGGCAACCTCAGCCAGGGCTGGTCCACCGCCGCCGTCGATGTGGTGATCGCCGCCGACCAGGACCTGGAGCGCGCCCGCGAGACCATCACCGGCGCCGGCGAGGAGATGTCCAAGGCCGAGCCCTGGAACGAGCAGCTGTGGGAGCCGGTGGAGGTCCTCGGTCTGAGCGAGGTCCACCTGGACACGGTCACCATCAGCGTCTCGGCCAAGACCATGCCCGGCAAGGCCCCCGGCGTGGAGCGCGAACTGCGCTGGCGCATCAAGCGCGCCCTGGACGCGGCCGGCGTCCACCTCGCCCCGCGCCCGGCCCCCGAGGACGAGGACGAGGAGTCCGCCGACCCCTCGGCCGGCGTGGCCGCCCCCTCGGCCCTCAACAACCCGCTGTCCCCGCAGTCCGTGGCGACCAATCCGATCGCTTCGCCGTCGAAGATGGGGAAGTAGGCCGACCGGGGCCGACGACCGGGCCGCGGACAGGAGGGGCGCATCCCGCGGGTGCGCCCCTTCCTTCGGCACCGGGGACTTGCTCTCTAGCCAAAGGCCTGTCCGATATCGGCCTCCGCCGACGCTCCCGCACCCCGGGAGAACGCGGCCGGAGGCGGGCCCGGAGCTGCCTCGGGCGCCTCGGCCCCCTCTTGCCCCCACGTCCCGTCCGCGCGCACCCGGCAACGGTCGTCGACCTTCGATCAGTACCGCCAGGCCGGCCGGAACGGACTCGCCGAGGAACCACCAGCCTCCGTGATCGACGAGAAAGATCCTGCCGCGTTCGTCAATGGCGATCACCGATGCAGGTCCGTGCACGCCGAAGGGGAAGAGTGCGGTCCCAGCCCGCTCGCCGAACTCCCGCATGGTCGAGAGCGTGTAGCGGCCCTCAGCGGATCGATCGCAAAGCCGTGCAGGGCCACCTCGACACCCGGGCCCGTCAAGCATCATCTCGACCCCGTAAAACTCCCGCAGCGCTCGCTCCGCGGCCGGGAAAACCTCCCACCCGTCACCGGAAGACCCGCTGCGCGTGCTGACGGTTTCCAGAATGGCCAATTGGTACGACGGGTCCGGCTCCCGTCCTGGTGACCAGCCGGCCCGGGTCAAGACGTCGTACACCCCGGGCACTTCGCGCCCGGACTGCGTGTCGGTCATGTGCCGTCACGCCCGATGAAGGTGATCCCCAGTCGGTCCAGAAGTCCCTGGCAAGCCCCGCACGGCTCAGTGGGCTGACCATGATCCGGATCTCCCTCTTCACGGATCATCTTCGACATCATCGCGGCATCGTGAAAGTGCGGTACGGCCTCTTCCAGAGTGACCGCAGAAAGTCCGTGCCGTTCGGCGTCGAGAGCCCAGAGCTGGTCCGAGACAAGAGCCGACTCGGCGCAATATCCGAGAAACGGTTCGCGCAGCCGCTCCGGGAGCCCCTCGAAGTACGCGAGGATGGAGGGGTGGAGGTCAGGCGTACCGTCACCACTCAGATTGGTATGACTGAACACGATCCCCTGGCAGAGCAGAGACGATGCCGTGCCGGGAATCAGACCACCCTCGAATCGCTCAGACACTTTGCAGATCACCTTTCACCCAATTATCAAAGAATTCAAATTCACTACCATCGAGGTAGAATGTGCCGGTATGGTGAACAGAATAGAACTCGCCATTTTCGGCTACTACAAAGATTGCACCATCAGGGAGATCGTATCCGACCCTGAACAGGCGTTTTCCGAGCTCCCGAGAGAGCTCGGCAATCTCACTGAAATCACCGTCATGCTCGCATGACCTGCACGGCTGCTTGAAATCTCCATGCCTGAGTGTTGTGGCCTTCTCCCCCGTCACCGGATCCTTCCCCCGCAGCTCGCCTATCCGGTCACTATCATGATGGTTCTTGGCCATTGAGGGTTCAGCGCCTCAACGGCCAGCGAACCGCCGGCCGAGGAAACCAGCCCCTGAACGGCCTCGTGTACCTCCCCCGCACCTTCGTCGATGTCACCGGCGAACTCCCGCATGGCGTTCGCCCTTTCCCGGTAGTCATCCTCGTCCACATTCGGCCACGATCCTTGGCGGTTTGATCCGTGGCGACGACTCCGCTCGCCCCCTTGACGCGCCCCCGCCCGCCTCCTACCTTCCAGTTCAGCTATTGGAAGGTTTGTTAACAGATGGTCGGCGGTCGTGAGGCCGCCGGTGGGCGGGGTGGGGCATGGGCGCAGGGAAGGGTGTGCGGGGGATGGTGCCCGGGACGCCGCGGGTGTTGCGGGCCATGAACGACCGGGCCGCGCTCGATCTGCTGGTCTCGCGGGGCCCGTTGACCCGTACGCGGATCGGGGAGCTGACCGGGCTGTCGAAGCCCACCGCCTCGCAGTTGCTGGCGCGGCTGGAGGCCGCGGGGCTGGTGCGGACGACCGGGAACGTGACCGGGCGGCCGGGGCCCAGTGCGCGGCTCTACGAGATCGACCCGGCGGCGGCGCAGGTCGCCGCGCTGGCCGTCGATGAGCGGGGGATCACCGCCGCGGTCGCCGACATCACGGGGCAGGTGCTCGGGGAGGAACGGGTCGGCACCGATACCGATACCGGCCACGGCGCCGGCAACGGCACCGACGTCGTGGCCGAGGATGCGCCGCGCCGGACGGCGCAGCTGGTCGCGCGGGCCGTCGACGGGGCGCTGGCCCAGGCCGGGCTGGGGCGCGAGCAGTTGCACGGGGTGGTGATCGGCACACCCGGTGCGCTGGACCCGCGGACCGGGCGGCTGCGCTATGCGCCGCATCTGCCGGGGTGGCACGCGCGGGCGCTGAAGGACGAGCTGGCCGAGGTGCTGGGCACGCCGGTCACCATCGAGAACGACGTGAACCTGGCGGCGGTCGCCGAGCAGTACGACGGGGCCGCCCAGGACGTCGACGACTTCGTGCTGGTGTGGGCGGACAAGGGGGTCGGCGCCGCCCTCGTGCTGGGCGGCCGGCTGCTGCGCGGGGCCACCGGCGGTGCGGGTGAGATCGGCTATATGCCGCTGCCCGGGGCCCCGTTGTCCCCAGGCGGTGGCGGCGGCGCCGGTGGCTGCGCGCAGCAGGCGGACGCCGGCGGCGGCTTCCAGACCCTGGTCGGCTCGCCGGGCGTGCTGGCACTGGCGCGGGAGTACGGGGCACCACACGCCCGTACCGTCGAAGGGGCGATGGCGCACGACGGGGTCCGTGCCGAGGTCGCGCGGCGGCTGGCGACCGGGATCGCGGCCGTGGTGGCGGTCGTCGACCCGCGGCTGGTGGTGCTCTCCGGCGAGGTCGCCCGGGCCGGCGGTGAGGCGCTGCGCGCCCTGGTCGAGGAGGAGTTCACCGGGCTCCCGCTGTCCCGCCCCGCCTTGCGCCTGAGCCGCCTCGACGGCTCCGCGATCCTCACCGGCGCACTGCGGACGGCGCTCGCGAAGGCACGCGATGCGGTGTTCCACACCGGCTGAGCGCCGGGCTGCGGCCCGCGGACCCGCGCCGCGCGGAACGTCACCGTCCTCTTCTTCGCACAGAAGGCCTTCGTCGAAGGCGTCACGCACACCGCAGTGAAGGGCTGACCCGTATGCCGTCTCCCCAGGAACGCACCCCACGCCCCCGCATCAAGCTCGCCGTGGTCGGCGGCGGCTCCACCTACACCCCCGAACTCATCGACGGTTTCGCGCGCCTGCGCGAGGTGCTGCCGCTGGAGGAACTGGTCCTCATCGACCCGGCCGCGGACCGGCTGGAGCTGGTGGGCGGCCTGGCCCGGCGGATCTTCGCCAAGCAGGGCCACCCGGGCCGGATCTCCTGGACCGACGACCTGGACGCCGGTGCCGACGGCGCGGACGCGGTGCTGCTGCAACTGCGGGTCGGCGGCCAGGCCGCCCGCCACCAGGACGAGACCTGGCCGCTGGAGTGCGGCTGCGTCGGCCAGGAGACCACCGGGGCCGGCGGCCTCGCCAAGGCGCTGCGCACGGTCCCCGTCGTCCTGGACATCGCCGAGCGGGTGCGCCGCCGCAACCCCCGCGCCTGGATCATCGACTTCACCAACCCCGTCGGCATCGTCACCCGGGCGCTGCTCACCCACGGCCACAGAGCCGTGGGGCTGTGCAATGTCGCCATCGGTTTCCAGCGCCGGTTCGCCGCGCTGCTGGGCATCTCCCCCGGCGAGGTCGAGCTGGAGCACGTCGGCCTCAACCACCTCACCTGGGAGCGGGCGGTACGCGTCGGGGGCGAGGACGTCCTGCCCCGGCTGCTGGCGGAGCACGGCGACGCCCTGGCCGAGAACCTGCGCCTGCCCCGCTCGCTGCTCGACCGCCTCGGCGTCGTCCCCTCCTCCTACCTGCGTTACTACTACCGGCACGACGCGGTGGTACGGGAGTTGCGCGGCGCACCGTCCCGCGCGGCGGAGGTCGCCGCCCTCGAGCGAAAGCTCCTCGGCATGTACGGCGACCCGGCACTCGACGAGAAGCCGGAGCTGCTGGCGCGGCGAGGCGGCGCCTTCTACTCGGAGGCGGCGGTGGCACTCACCGCGTCCCTCCTGCGGGACACCGGGGACACCCAGGTCGTCAACACCCTCAATCACGGCACCCTGCCGTTCCTGCCCGACGACGCGGTGATCGAGGTGCCCGCGACCGTGGACTCGACCGGCGCCACGCCCCTCCCGGTGCGCCCCTTGGAGCCGCTGTACGCCGGGCTGGTCGCGCACGTCACCGCCTACGAACACCTCGCCCTCGATGCCGCGTTGCGGGGCAGGGGCGGCCGGCCATCCGACCGGGCGGGCGGGCGCAACGCCGTCTTCTCCGCGCTCCTCGCCCACCCCCTCATCGGCCGGACCGACCACGCGGACCGGCTCACCGACGCGCTGATCGCGCACAACCGGGAGCACCTGACGTGGGCCTGACCGGCACGGCACTCGCCATCGACGCGGGCAACAGCAAGACCGACGTGGCGCTGGTGGCCACGGACGGCAGGCTGCTCGGCACGGCACGCGGCGGTGGCTTCCGGCCGCCGGCGGTGGGGACCGGCCCGGCGGTCGACGTCCTGGCGCCGCTGGTGCGGTCGGTCCTGGCGCAGGCCCGGCCTGCGGGTCCCGTCGGACACCTCTCCGCGTTCCTGGCAGGCGCCGACCTCCCCGTCGAGGAGGAACGCCTGGCCGCCGAGATCGCGGGCCGGGGATGGGCGCGCACGGTGAGCGTCCGCAACGACACCTTCGCGCTGCTGCGGGCCGGGCTGCCGGACGACGGGGAGCGGGTGGGCGTCGCCGTGGTGTGCGGGGCGGGAATCAACTGCGCGGGGGCCGGCCGGGACGGTGCCACCGCGCGCTTCCCGGCCCTCGGCCGGCTCTCCGGCGACTGGGGCGGCGGGGCGTTCCTCGCCGAAGAGGCCATGTGGTGCGCGGCCCGGGCCGAGGACGGCCGCGGCGCCCCGACCCGGCTGGCAGACGCCCTGCCCGCGCACTTCGGCCTGGCCGGCATGCCGGAACTCATCGAGGCCTTCCATCTGGGAGCCCTCCCCGGCCACCGCCGCCATGAACTGGCACCGCTGCTCTTCTCCGTGGCGGAGGCCGGTGACCCGGTCGCCCGCGCCCTCGTGGCCCGCCAGGCCGAGGAGATCGCGCTCCTGGCCACCGTCGCCCTCAAGCGCCTCGGTCTCCTCGGGGAAGGGGTCCCCGTGGTGCTGGGCGGCGGCGTCCTGGCCGCCCGTCACCCGCTCCTGCACGACCAGGTCACCCGGCTCCTCTCGGAGCGTGCCCCCGGGGCGGTGCCCCATGTGGTGAGCGCCCCGCCGGTGCTGGGGGCCGCCCTGGACACGCTGGACCGGGCGGGAGCGGGGGCGGGCGCTCATGGACGGCTGCGGGCGGCTCGGTGGGCGCGGCGGCAGCCGCCCGCCCCTCAGCCGCCCGGTCCTCAGTCCCCGGCCGGAAGCGCCAGGTCCCGTACGTGACCGGCGAGGAGCAGCACCGCGGCGTCCACGGCGGCCCGGGGGTCCCGGTCCCGGATGGCGTCGGTGAGGCGGGTGTGCGGGTCGTCGGGAGCCGCGGTGGCGGTGTCCAGGCAGGCGGCGCGGCGCAGTTCCTCGCGCAGGGCGGCGCTCAGCGAGCGGTAGATGTCGGCGAGGACGGGGTTGTCGCTCGCCTCGGCGACCAGGACGTGGAACTCGGCGTCGGCGGCGGTGAAGGCCTCGCTGTCCTGCGCGGCGAGGGCGGCCCCGCGGCGGGCCAGCACGGCTTCGATGCCGGCGAGCTGGCGGTCCGTACGGTGCTTGGCCGCCTGGCGGGCGGCGACCACGTCGAGGCCCTGGCGGACCTGGGTGACATGGCTGAGCTCGGCGCGTTCGAGGCGGCGGCGGAGGGCGAGGGCGCTGTCGTCGTCGGAGAGCACGAAAGTGCCATCGCCCTGCCGGGGCTCCAGGAGGCCGGAGTGCACCAGGGACCGTACGGCTTCGCGGACCGAGGCGCGGCTGACCCCGAGGGTTTCGGACAGGGCGCTCTCGGGCGGGATGCGGCTGCCCACCGGCCAGGTGCCGTTCACGATCTGGGCGCGGATCTCGTCGGTCGCGGTCTCCACCAGCGACACCCTGCCCTTGCGGACCGACTGCACGGGATCACTCCCCCTTCGGCGCGGTGTCCGGGCCCCGGCGTCACCTGATGTCTGACGATTCTCCGCCCACTGTAGTGCCGGGCCCGGCGGCGCGGCGGGCCCGCCGGAACGCGGCACGGACGCGGCACGGACGGGGGCACGGACGGGGCACGGACGAGGCACGGACGAGGCACGGACACGGCCCGGACACGGCCCGGACACGGTCCTCGAACAAGATCTCCGAACAAGATCGGGGCAATCGCGGTGTGTGCGTCGGTGGCTGCGGACATACTGCTGCCCATGCACCGGTTCTTCTCGTGAGCGCTCCCGGGCGCCGTGCGCGGGGTCCGGT
Source organism: Streptomyces sp. NPDC048516 (assembly GCF_043199875.1). Taxonomy (NCBI): domain Bacteria; kingdom Bacillati; phylum Actinomycetota; class Actinomycetes; order Kitasatosporales; family Streptomycetaceae; genus Streptomyces; species Streptomyces sp. NPDC048516. Next base: position 167,238 of record NZ_JBICWS010000003.1, read on the forward strand.
CCCGACGTCAGCGCCCAGGGGGAGGTTCCGTGTCGAGCACCAGCGTGCCGGCCACCGGCGGGTCACCGCCCGCCGCGGGACGCAGGACGGCCTGGGCCGAGGGGCTGGACGAGCTGCGTGCCGCGGCGACGACGGAGCCGGGCCGGCTGCGGGTGATCGGTGCGGTACTGGCCCTGCTGGTGGTGCTGTTCGGCGCGGTCACGGCCTGGCAGGTCGCGGACCGGGCGGCGGCCGCGGACGACGTGGTGGAGCGCGGCCAGCCGCTGACCGCGGACGCCGCGAGTATCTACCGCTCGCTGGCGGATGCCGATACGACGGCCGCGGCCGGTTTCCTGGCCGGCGCCACGGAGAGCAGGGCGACCCGCGACCGGTATGCCGCCGATATCTCCACGGCGTCCGCGCTGCTGGTCAAGGCGGCCGCCAACAGCAGCGGTCCGGACGGCGCCGGCGCGCAGATCGCGAGGCTCAACAGCGGGCTGCCGCGCTATACGGGGCTGGTGGAGACGGCGCGGGCGAACAACCGGCAGGGGCTGCCGCTGGGCGGCGCGTATCTGCGGTACGCCAATGAGCGGATGCGGAAGGAACTCCTCCCCGCCGCACGGGCGTTGTACGACGCGGAGACGGCCCGGCTGGCGGCGGACTACGAAGCCGCCGAGGCGCGGCCGTGGTACGCGGTGGCGGCGGGAGTGGTGGCGCTCGGTGCGCTGGGGTGGGCGCAGCGGCGGCACTACCGGCGCACCAACCGGGTGTTCAACAGGGGCCTGCTGACGGCGACGGCGGCGTCCGCGGTGGTGCTGGTGTGGCTGGTGGCGGGGCATACCGTGGCGCGTACGGGGCTGACCGGTTCGTACGAGCACGGCGCCCGGTCGCTGCGGGTGCTCAACGAGGCGCGGATCGATGCGCTGCAGGCGCGCGGGGACGAGAATCTGACGCTGGTGGCGCGCGGTGCGGTGCTGACGCACGGCCAGGAGGACTTCTACGAGGCCGGCTTCCGTTCCCGGATGGCGGACCTGGCGGGCGGGGGCGGCCCGGGGGCCGCGTCGGCGAAGAGCGGGCTGGGGGCGGCACTGGCGCTGGCCGACGACGAGGCGGGGCGGCGTCCGGTGCGCGCGGCGCTGACCGGCGTGCGGCAGTGGCAGGCGCGGCACGGCGAGGCACGGACGGCGGACGAGAAGGGCGATTACCCGCAGGCGCTGGCCAAGGTGATCGGCCCGGACGGGTCCACCGGGGAGTCCTTCGACCGGGTGGCCGCCGGGCTGCAGCAGGCGCTGGAGCACGAGCAGGCGCAGTTCCGGTCGGCGGCGGACGCCGGGCGCGGGGCGCTGGACGGGCTCCCGGTGGGGGCCGGGGTGCTGGCGGCGTCGGCGGCGGCGGGCGCGGTGCTGGGAATCGGCCGCAGGCTGGCGGAGTACCGGTGAGGAGACCTGGTGAGAGGGGCATGCGGGTGCGCGCGCGAGAGCTGGTGAATCTGCGTGCCGTTCTTGCGCCGGTGGCGTCCGGGATGGGCGTGATGGCCGTGGTCGCCGCCGTGCTGGTGCCGGCGCTGGGCGGCGACGCCGGGCGGCCCCGGCACGGTCCCGTCCACGTCTCCTCGTCCGCGGCGGCACACCGGGCGTACGGCCCGGGGGCAGCGCGGGCCGCACCCGCCGCCGCGCCGTGCACGGCGCGCAACGCCGCGGAGAGCCTGCGCCCTTCGCCGGACGACGGTGCGGCGGTGACGCGGATCAAGGAGCGGGGCCAGCTGGTCGTCGGGGTGGACCAGAACACCTACCGGTGGGGGTACCGCAATCCGTCCACCGGCGCGCTGGAGGGTTTCGACATCGATCTGGCGTGGGCGATCGCCAAGGACATCCTGGGCCCGCACCCCCATGTGGTCTTCAAGACGGTGCCGACCAACCAGCGGATCCCGGCGCTGCAGAAGCGTGCGGTGGACATGGTGGTGCGGACGATGACGGTCAACTGTGCCCGCAAGCGGCAGGTGGCGTTCTCGACCTCGTACTTCCAGGCGGGGCAGCAGGTGCTGGCCCCGATCAGCTCGACGATCAAGGCCTTCGGCGATTCGCTGCGGGGCCGAAGGGTGTGCACGGCGGCGGGGTCGACGGGGGAGACGGCGCTGCGGGCGCAGCCGCACGGCGCGCAGGTGCTGACGGTGCCCAGCCAACTCGACTGTCTGGTGCGGCTGCAGCTGGGCCAGGCGGATGCGGTGGTCACGGACAGCGCCCTGGCGGCGGCGCAGGCGGCGCAGGACCCGAGGGTGGAGCTGAAGGGCGAGCCGTTCACGGACGAGTCGTACGGCGTGGCGATGAACAAGGACGACACGGATCTGGTGCGGCGGGTGAACAAGGTCCTGGACGACTACCGGGGCGGCGGCGGGCACAGCCCCTGGATGCGGGCGTACCGCAAGTGGCTGAAGGCCGATCTGCCGGGCATATCGGGGCCGCCCGCGCCGGAGTACGGCGACTGATCGCTCCAAGGAGCGGAGTAGTGCCACTGATCGCCCGGGGAGGGCCGGATGCCGTCACTATGGAAGAGGTCGTGGGAGGAGCAGACCGCAGCGGCCGCCCGGCCGCGGCAAACGCCGTGCACCGTACGCGTATTGGAGAGGTGATCGATGGGGGTCCCTGGACCCTTCCCCGGTTCTCCGGGGGAGCCCGATGCCCCGGTGCTGGGCCGGGAGGAGGTGGACCGCGCCCTGGCGCGGCTCGGTGCCGAGTACGAGGCGATCGAGACGTCGCTGCTCGCGTTGCAGGATCACGCGGGGCGCCGGCTGCTGGAGGGCGCCGATCTGGCCGGCACCACCAAGGAGCGCTGGGCCGCGGCGGAGCGGTCCATCACGGTCCTGTGGACGCTGTTCGATGCGTATACGGCGGCGCTGGAGCAGGCGCGTGAGCTGCGGGAGCGGCGGCGCTGGCCGTCCCCTGAGGACCTGGCGGAGCTGACCGGGCTGCTGTTCGGCGACGGGGTGACGGTGCCGGGCGCGGCCGCGGCCGGCGGCGCCGCACCGGGCGGCGCGGCCCCGGTGGGCGGCGCGGCCCCGGTGGGCGAACGGTTCAGTCTGGAGGAGCTGGTCGAGCGGATGAACGGGCTGTACGCGCAGTCGCTGGACGTCATCGTCGCCGCCGATGCGGTCTGGTCGGCGCTGCCGGCCCGGATAGACCTGCTGTCGGCCGAGTTGCAGCGAACACGCTCGCTGGCGCATTCGGTGGGGGTACGCCCCGGTGAGCATCCGGCGGGCGACGACCTGGAGCGGATCACGGACGAGCTGCTGCGGCTGCGGGAGCGGGTGATCGCGGATCCGCTGGCGTTCTGGGTGTCGTCGTCAACGGGGAGTTCGGCGCCGGGCGGCGGCCGTCCGGACACCGCGCGCTACGACCGTGCGGCCCGTGCGCTGGAGGACATCCGGCGTGAGGTGGCGGCGGTGCTGGATGTGCGGCAGGACGCGGAGCGGCGGCTGATGCAGCTGCGGGACGTGCTGTCGCGGGCGGACCGCACGCTGACCGAGGCGCGGCAGGCCCGGGGCGAGGTGCTGGCGAAGATCGCCGCGTCGGAGGTGCCGGCGGTCAGCGGCCCGTCGACGGCCCTGCACGAACAGCTGGCCGCGGCCGCCGACTACCGAAGACGCGCGCAGTGGCACCGGCTCTCGCCGCTGCTGGACAGTCTGGAGGAGCGGGCGGAGGACGAACTCCTGCGGGCCCGCGAGTCGTTGACGGCGGTGACCGCGCCGCTGGCGGTGCGGGCCGAGCTGCGCGGCCGGCTGGACGCGTACAAGGCGAAGCTGGCACGTCACGGTTTGGCGGAGGATCCGCTGCTGACCGAGCGGTACGACCTGGCGCGGCGGATGCTGTGGAGTGGGCCGTGTGATCTGCGGGCGGCCGAGCAGGCGGTGTGGCGCTATCAGCAGGCGGCATCGGAGGCATTGGCTGTGCAGCAGCGGGAGGGCGGGGGGGATACGTGACGGAGCGGGCCGACGAGCGCTGCCAGCGGCGGGAGTGCGCGGGCAGTTATGAGGATGTCGGCGGCGGTGAGCTGTACTGCGACCTGTGCGGGCTGGCACCGGTGGTCTCGCCGGACGGCCTGCTGTTCTCGCCGCCCACGGGCCTGACGGGCCGGGCGCTCACGGACGGCACGACGGGCCGCGAGGCGGCGGGGGCGTTGCTGACGGTCCCCTCCCCCGCCCCCTCCCCCGGCCCCGGTTCCGGCCCCGGCACACGCACCGCCCGTTCCTCGCCCTCGCGGCGCTCGGCGCCCGGGCGGCACTCGCGCGCGGTGTCCGGCAAGGGGCCGGAGCGCGGTATGGCGGCGGTGTCGGTGCGCGGTGCGGGCAGCGGCGCGTCGTCCGGGGCGGCGCGGGGGCGGTTGGGCGCGGGGCTGGTGACGGTGCCGGAGGTACCGCGCCCCGATCCGCGTACGGCGGTGCTGGAGCATCCGGAGGTCCCGGAGCGGAAGCGGTTCTGCAGCCGTACGGACTGCGGTGCGCCGGTGGGCCGGGCGCGCGGCGAGCAGCCGGGCACCACGGAAGGCTTCTGCATCAAGTGCGGCCACCCGTACAGCTTCGTGCCCAAGCTGCGGCCCGGCGACATGGTGCACGGACAGTACGAGGTCGCGGGCTGTCTGGCGCACGGCGGGCTCGGCTGGATCTATCTGGCGACGGACCATGCGGTCTCCGACCGGTGGGTGGTCCTCAAGGGGCTGCTGGACACCGGCGACGAGGAGGCGCTGGCGGTGGCGGTGTCCGAGCGGCGCTTCCTCGCCGAGATCGAGCACGCCAACATCGTGCGGATCTACAACTTCGTGGAACACCTCGACCGGGCGACGGGCAGCCTCGACGGCTACATCGTCATGGAGTACGTCGGTGGCAAGTCGCTCAAGGAACTCGCCAACGACCGGCGCACGCCCCAGGGCAGGCGCGATCCGCTGCCGGTCGAACAGGCCTGTGCGTACGGCATCGAGGCGCTGGAGGCGCTGGGCCACCTGCACCGCCGCGGCTACCTCTACTGCGACTTCAAGGTCGACAACGCCATCCAGCAGCACGACCGGCTCAGGCTGATCGACATGGGCGCGGTGCGCAGGATGGACGACCACCACAGCCCGGTCTACGGCACGATCGGCTATCAGGCACCGGAGATCGCCGCGCTGGGCCCGTCGGTCTCCTCCGACCTCTACACCGTCGCCCGCACCCTCGCCGTCCTCACCTTCGACTTCCAGGGCTATACGAACGTCTTCGCGGACTCCCTGCCCGATCCGGACCACATCGAGGTGTTCCGCAGCTACGAGTCGTTCTACCGGCTGCTGGTGCGCGCCACGGACCCGGACCGCGCGCGCAGATTCGCCTCGGCGGAGGAGATGGCCGAGCAGCTGACGGGCGTGCTGCGGGAGGTGGTGGCACTCCAGTCGGGCGAGCCGCGGCCCGCGCTGTCCCCGCTGTTCGGGCCCGAACTCCGGGTGGTCGACACGGAAGTGATGGCCGCGGCGGAGGGCGACAGTTCGCTGCTGGGCGCGCGGCGGGGGGCGGCGGCGCGCCCGGCGGAACCGGCATCCGGCGGCCCTGCGCTGCGCCCCCTGGACGTCGCCGGCGCCGCCCTGGCCCTGCCGGTGCCGCGGGTGGATCCGGACGATCCCCATGCCGGGCTGCTGGCCGGGCTGCTGGCCGCCGCGCCCGCCGAACTGCTGGGCGCCCTGCGCTCGGCGCCCGCCGACTCCCTGGAGGTCCGGCTGCGTGCGCTGCGCGCCCGTCTGGAGACGGGTGACGGCGAGGCGGCGCAGCGGGCGCTGGAGGAGATCGCTGCCGAGCCCGCCGGGCAGGGGGCCACCGGGCAGTGGCCCGCCGCCCGGTGGGACGGCACCGAGCCCGGCGCCCGGGGCGCGGACTGGCGGGTGGTGTGGCATCGCGGCCTGGTGTCGCTGACGACCGGTGACCGCGAGAGCGCCGCACTCGCCTTCGACGCGGTCTACGACGCCTTTCCCGGTGAGCCGGCGCCGAAGCTGGCGCTGGGGATCTGTGCGGAGCTGCTGGGCCAGCTGGACAACGCCGTGGAGTACTACCGCCTGGTGTGGGCGACCGACCGCAGCTACGTCAGCGCGGCGTTCGGACTGGCACGGGTGCGGCTGGCGGCGGGCGACCGCACGGGCGCGGTCGGGGCGCTGGACTCCGTCCCGGAGTCGTCCATCCACTACACAGCGGCGCGGATCGCGGCGGTCCGTGCCCGGCTGCGGGGGCGCCCGCCGCGCGATCCGCTGACGGCGGATCTGCGGGCGGCCGCCGAACAGGTCGAGGCCCTTGCGGACTTCGGTCTGGACGCCGAACGACGGGAACAACTCACCACCGAGGTACTGGGCAGCGCCCTGGACTGGGTAATCTCCGGTAGCCACGGTGCCGGGCCGGACGGTCCGGCGGGCGTGGCCGAGCGGCCGTCGCTGCTCGGCTGCCCGCTGGACGAGCGCGGTCTGCGGTTCGGCCTGGAGCGGTCGTACCGCCTGCTCGCGCGGCTGGCGCAGCGTGGTGAGAAGAGGATCGAACTGGTGGAACGGGCCAACCGCTTCCGCCCCAGGACGTGGGTGTGACATGGGTGTGACTGAGCCGTCCCGGTGCCCGGGCTGCGACGAACCGTTCGCTGCGGGAGACAACTTCTGCGGGCGGTGCGGCGCCGCTCTCCCGGCGACCGCCGCGCCGCCGGCGTACGGCGCCCGGCCCGCGCACGGCGTCCCCGCCGTACCTCCCGTGCCGCCCCTGCCACCGGCGCCGCCCGGGGTGCCCGGTCCGGCCGGGCCGCCGCACGCCCACGGTGCGGATGCGGCCGGGCCACCGCCCCCTCCGGACCCGCAGGCCCGTCTCCCGTACGGGGACGCGGGCACGGTGCCGGTGCCTGCGCCGGTGCCCGCACCGATGCCGGGCAACGCCCCGCCGTTGCCCGGCCATGCGCCCTCGGTGCCCGGTCCCGCGCCGGTGGCCGACACGCCGCCGCCCGTGAGCCCGCCGGCGGCCCCGCCCGCCGCCCCTGCCGCCGACCCGCGCGTCGCCGGATACGAGGCGGTCGCCGACGCGGCGAGCGCGGAGCCCGGTGCGCCGGCCGCCGAGCCCGGCACCGCGGCCGCGGAACGGGACGCACCCGCCACCACGCCCGCAAGTGGGCCCGTAGACGGCCCCGCAGCGGCCGGTGCCCCGTCCGGCACCCCCGTCCACGACCCCCCCGCCCACGGCACCGCCCGCTGTGCCGCTTGCCGCTCAGGCGCCGTGGGGCCGGACGGCTACTGCGAGCACTGCGGGCACGCCCAGCCCCGTGAACGCGACCACATGGAGCGCGAGCTGGCGGGCATCGCGGCCGTCAGCGACCGGGGCCACCGGCACCACCGCAACGAGGACTTCTTCGCGCTCCGCGCCGCCGCGCTCCCCGACGGCACCCCCGCCGTGGTCGCGGTGGTCTGTGACGGCGTCTCCTCGGCGACCCGTCCGGACGAGGCGTCCACGGCGGCGTCCGAGGCCGCCGGCGAGGCGCTGCGGACGTCGCTGCCGCGCGGCACCCATCCCCAACAGGCCATGCACGAGGCCATCCTGGCGGCCTCCGCCGCCGTCGACGCACTGGCCCCCGACCCCGCCTCGGCACATGACGAACACCGCCGGCAGAACGCCCCGGCCTGCACCTTCGTCGGTGCGGTGGTCGGCGGCGGGCTGCTGACCGTCGGCTGGGTCGGCGACAGCCGCGCCTATTGGATCCCCGATGACCGTACGGCGCCGCCCGCCCGGCTCACCGAGGACGACTCCTGGGCCGCCCAGATGGTCGCCAACAACCTGATGTCCGAGGCCGAGGCGAACGCCGACGAGCGGGCGCACGCCATCACCGGCTGGCTCGGTGCGGACGCGTACGAGGTCGAGCCGCACACCGCCACGTTCAAGCCGGACGGGCCCGGTGTCGTCGTGGTGTGCAGCGACGGGCTGTGGAACTACGCCGAGTCCGCGGAGCAGATGGCCGCGGTGCTGCCGTACGACGCGCCCAGCAGGCCGCTGGAGAGCGCCCGCACGCTGGTCACCCACGCCCTCGACGGCGGCGGGCACGACAACGTAACGGTGGCACTGGTGCCGTTCCCCGTCCCCGCGGGGCGGGCAGAATCGGCCTGACCAGCTCACCACCGCCCCGGCCGGACGCCGGTGGGGCGCACGGCACAGGGCGCCGGGTACGCGGTACGGCGCGCCCTGTGTCCGAAACGGTGCGCCCCCGCACCACGCACCACGCGTGGCGCGGCACGCCCCCTCGGCCCCGACAGCCCCGACAGCCCCGATCGACCGGTTACGGCGTCTCAAGGAGCGGAACGGATGGCCAACTTCACCAAGTCCCGTGTGCCGCGCTTCTCCGCCGAGGTGTACCAGAACCCCTACCTGCCCGAGGGCGGGCGCGAGGTGCACGCCGTCGTGACGGTCACCGCGACCGGGGGCGGCACGACCGGGGGCCGGCCGGTCCGTGCGGTGGGCACCGGCGGGCCGGAAGCCGGCGTGGTGATCATGGTGGACTGCTCCGGGTCGATGGACCATCCGCCGGAGAAGATGCGCGGCGCCCGTGCGGCGACGGCCGCCGCCATCGACACCGTGCGCGACGGTGCCGGCTTCGCGGTGGTGGCCGGAACGCACCGGGCCGCCGAGATCTTCCCCGGCGGCGGCCGGCTGGCCGTGGCCGGTGCGGCGACCCGCGCGCGGGCGAAGGAAGCGTTGCGGAAGCTGAGCGCGGGCGGCGGTACCGCCATCGGGACCTGGCTGCGGCTGACCGGCCGGCTGCTGTCGGGGGCCGGGGTGGGCCTCGGGCACGCCGTTCTGCTCACCGACGGCCGCAATGAACACGAGTCACCGCAGGAGCTGCGCGCCGCCCTGGACGCCTGCGCCGGCTCTTTCACCTGCGACGCCCGCGGTGTCGGCACGGACTGGGAGGTCAAGGAGGTCACCGAGATCGCTTCGGCGCTGCTCGGCACCGCCGATATCGTCGCCGATCCGGCGCACCTCGCCGCCGACTTCACACAGCTGCTGGAGAAGGCGATGGGCAAGGAGATCGCCGACGTCGCCCTGCGACTGTGGACCCCGCTGGGCGCGGAGACCGTCTTCGTCAGGCAAGTGGCGCCCACGGTGGCGGATTTGACCGGCCGGCGCCGGGTTTTCGGCCCGCGGTCGGGGGACTATCCGACCGGCTCCTGGGGCGACGAGTCCCGCGACTACCACCTCTTCCTGCGGGTCCCCGCAGCGGCCGTCGGCCAGGAAATGCTGGCCGGGCGCGTCTCGTTGATCATCTCCGCACCGGACGGCCCTGACCCGTCCGCCACCCCGCCGCGGCCCCTGGCGCAGGGACTCGTACGCGCCGTGTGGACGGACGATGTGACCGCTTCCACATCGATCAATCCACAGGTCGCGCACTACACAGGACAGGCGGAACTGGCATATCTCATCCAGCAGGGACTGGATGCCCGCAAGTCAGGTGATACCGACAGTGCCACGGCGAAATTGGGCCGTGCGGTGCAGTTGGCAGGCGCCTCGGGGAACGAGGAGACTGCGAAACTCCTTGCGAAGGTGGTGGACGTCGTCGATGCGGCGACCGGTACTGTGCGACTGAAGGCGAAGGTCGCCGAAGCGGACGAGATGACTCTCGAGACGCGCTCGACGAGAACCGTTCGCATGAAGAATTAGCCACGATCAGTACCGAGCAGTTCCACCGCAGCACATCGGTACGGAGGGGGAAGAACCGACATGCCGACCTGCCCGAGCGGCCACCAGTCGGTGGCCGAAGACTGGTGCGAGGTGTGCGGCCAGCGGATGGCGGGCGCTGTGTCCCCGCCGCCCTCCTTGCCTGCAGGTTTCCTGAACACGCCCCCCGGTCCGCCGCCCGGACAGCCCGGCCCGCCTCCCGGACAGCCCGGTCCGCCCCCGGGACAGCCCGGCCCCGGCTTCGGTGGCCCCGGCGCTCCGGACGGCCAGGGCAGCCAAGGCGGTCAGGGCGGCTACGGCTTCCCGCCGCCCGCACCCGGCCCCGGCGGCCCCGGCACCCAGGGCGGCCAGGGACACCAGGGCGGCCAGGACGGCTACGGCTTCCCGCCCCCCGCACCGGGCCCGGCGGCTCCCGGCCCCGGCACCCACGGCGGTCAGGGCGGCTACGGCTTCCCGCCGCCCGCACCCGGCCCCGGCCCCGCGGCTCCCGGCCCCCACGGCGGCCAGGGAAACCAGGGCGGCCAGGGCGGCTACGGCTTCCCGCCGCCCGCACCGGGCCCCCAGGGCGGACCCGGCCAGCCCGGTCAGCCCGGCCAGTCCGAGACGTGCCCCCAGTGCGGTACCCCGCGTGAGGCGATGGCGCCGTTCTGTGAGGGCTGCCGCTACAACTTCCTCACCAACTCCCCGACGTCCTACGCGCCGCCGCCCGCCCAGCAGCCGGGCCCGCAGGGCGGTCAGGGCGGTTATGGCTTCCCGCCGCCCGCACCCGGGCCGCAGGGCGGCCAGGACGGCTACGGCTTCCCGCCGCCGCAGCAGCCCCAGCCCCCGCAGCAGCACGGCATGCCCCCCGGCGGCCCCGGCCAGCCCGGCCCCGGCGGCTTCCCCGGCATGCCCGGTCCCGGCCCGGCCGGTCAGCCCGGCCCGCCGCCGCAGCAGCAGCAGGGCGGCGACGACTGGACGCTGAATCCGCCGAGCGCCCAGCCCGGGCCCCCGCCGATGGCACCCGCACCGCCCGGACCGGGCCCGCAGGCCCCGTTCGAGCAGCAGCCGCCGTCGCCGTTCCCGCCCCAGCCGCAGGCCCCGTACGAACAGCAGCAGCCGCAGGCTCCGTTCGAGCAGCAGCAGCCCGGCCCGTACGAGCCACCGCAGCAGCCCGCGCCGTTCGAGCAGCAGCAGATGCCGCAGCAGCAGCCCGGTCCCGACCAGCAGTGGAACGGCGGCCCCGGCCAGGGGCCCGCGGCACCGCCGCAGGGTCCGCAGCCGGTCGTCGGCAACGGCTGGGTGGTGGCGATCGCGCCGGACCGGGAGTACTTCATGGCGATGATGGGCCGCAGCGGCCCGGAGGCGGCGGGGCTCAATCTGCCCTCGTACTCCCCCGAGCAGGTGCTCCCGCTCGCCAACGGACAGATCGCGGTGGGCCGCCGCCGGAACAGCACCGGCGAGGCCCCGGACATCGATCTGGGCAGCGCGCCGGAGGACCCGGGCGTCTCGCACCAGCACGCGCTGCTGGTGCAGCAGCAGGACGGCAGCTGGGCGGTGGTGGACCAGAACTCCACCAACGGCACGACGATCAACCTCGCCGAGGACCCCATCCAGCCCTACGTGCCGGTGCCGCTCCATGAGGGCGACCGGGTGCATGTCGGTGCCTGGACGACGCTGACCGTCCGCCGCGGCTGACAGACCGACTACCGCCGGGCGACCCCGGGGCGTGATCAACCGATCACGCCCCGGCCGCACTTCCGGCCGCTTTCCGGTCGCATTCCTGCCGTACTTCCGGCCGTGACCGGTCTCTCCGTCCTACGACCGAAGTCCTCGGCCGGGACGTCTGCCACCATGGACGGGTGAACAAGATTCCACGCGGCACGCTCGAGGAGCAGACCTTCTACGAACAGGTCGGTGGCGAGGAGACCTTCCGGCGCCTGGTACACCGCTTCTACCAGGGAGTCGCCGAGGACCCGCTGCTGCGGCCGATGTACCCGGAGGAGGACCTGGGCCCGGCCGAGGAGCGGCTTGCGCTCTTCCTCATGCAGTACTGGGGCGGCCCCCGTACGTACAGCGACGGGCGCGGACACCCGCGGCTGCGGATGCGGCACGCCCCCTTCACCGTCGACCGGGCCGCCCACGACGCCTGGCTGCGCCACATGCGGGACGCGGTGGACTCCCTCGACCTGTCCGAGGCCCACGCCACGCAACTGTGGAACTACCTGACGTACGCGGCCGCCTCGATGATCAACGCAGCGGACTGACACGGCCGCCCCGGAGTGATGCGTGCCTCGGTCCGCTCGCGCCGGCGCGCGTCAGTGGTCCGGTCCGGTGCGAGCGGACCGCCTCACCGCCTCGTCAGACAGGCGTCACCGTGAGCCCCGAGAGTCCGGTCAGCCCTTCCGGGCCCCCGGTCCGTACGGCGATCGACCCGTACGGGGTGCGGAGCCGCAGCCAGCCGCCCGCGGACAGCAGGCTCAGCGGCTGGGGCCGCGGCGCGGAGCCGCTAGGCGTACCGCCCCCCACGAGCGCACCCGCCCGCACCGGCCGCAGAAAGCCCAGCGACTGCGCGGCATGGGCCGCACGCAGCGGAAGATGGGTGTCGCCGAGGGTGCGCGACCAGATCTCCCGGCCGATACGGTCCCGTTCGCTGCGGGTGCGGTGCTGCGGCGGCAACGCCTCGTCACGGGCCCGGAATTCGGCGACCGCGCCGGCCACCGCACGCACCAGCGCCTCGGGCGCGGGCAGTCCCGGTACCCGCTGCCAGCCGCCGCGCGGTGGCAGCAGTCCGGTCCACGGCGGGCCGGTGACCGCGGCGGGCACGGTCACCACGCCCGCCGACTCCTCGATGCCTTCGAGGAGTTCACCGGCCGAGACGGTGGCGTCCACAGCGGTGTTCCCGGCGTCAGGGGTGCTGCTCCCCGCGTCCGGGGTGCCGCTCCCCGTGTCCACAGCGGTGTTCCCGGCGTCCGCGGTGCCGTTCCCGGCGAGCCGGGCGGTGCGGATCGCCAGCACCTCGAAGGACGGCGGGCGGCCGAAGACGGCAAGCACCCCGCCGCCGGCCTGGAGGCGTACCGCGGCGGCCTTGTCGTAGTGGATCAGCCGGGCCAGGAAGGCGGCGAGATCCGCCGCCTCCCCCGCGTCGGCCAGGTGAAGCACCGTCATACCCCGACGGTCCCCTTCGGTTGAGACGTCTGGTGCGATGCGTCGTCCAGATACTCCTTGAGGATCGCCTTCTCCTCCGCGGTGAGGCGGCGCGGGCGCTCCTCGGTGAAGTTGTACGGGACGACGACAGTCGAGGCGCGCAGGTAGAGCGCGTCCTCGTCCTTGACCTCGTAGCCGACCGTCATCGACGCGGCGCTGATCTTCGTCACCCACAGTTCGACGGTCACCGGGGCGGGCCGGTGCACCAGCGGCCGCACATAGTCGATCTCGTGCCGGGCGACGACCGAGCCGCCCGTGAACGACGGACTGCCGCCCCCCGGCGCCAGCCGGCGCATGAAGTCGATCCGCGCCTCTTCGAGGTAGCGGACGAACACCGCGTTGTTGACATGGCCGAAGGCGTCCATGTCCGACCAGCGCAGGGGGCAGGAGTAGAGGTGACGCACGGCGGTCAGCCCCGGGTCAGCTTCTTGTACGTGGCGCGGTGCGGGCGGGCCGCGTCCGCACCGAGGCGCTCGATCTTGTTCTTCTCGTACGACTCGAAGTTGCCCTCGAACCAGAACCACCGGGATTCGCCCTCGTACGCCAGGATGTGCGTGGCGACGCGGTCGAGGAACCAGCGGTCGTGGGAGACGACCACGGCGCAGCCCGGGAACTCCAGGAGCGCGTTCTCCAGCGAGGACAGGGTCTCGACGTCGAGGTCGTTGGTCGGCTCGTCGAGGAGCAGCAGGTTGCCGCCCTGCTTGAGGGTGAGCGCCAGGTTGAGGCGGTTGCGCTCACCGCCGGAGAGCACACCGGCCGGCTTCTGCTGGTCCGGGCCCTTGAAGCCGAACGCGGAGACGTAGGCGCGCGAGGGCATCTCGACCTGGCCGACGTTGATGTAGTCGAGCTCGTCGGAGACCACGGCCCACAGGGTCTTCTTGGGGTCGATGTTCTCGCGGCTCTGGTCGACGTAGGAGATCTTGACGGTGTCGCCGACCTTGATGTCGCCGGAGTCCGGGGTCTCCAGGCCCTGGAGCATCTTGAACAGCGTGGTCTTGCCGGCGCCGTTCGGGCCGATGACGCCGACGATGCCGTTGCGCGGCAGCGTGAAGCTCAGGTTCTCGATCAGGACCTTCTCGCCGAAGGCCTTGTTGAGCTTGTCGACCTCGACGACGACATTGCCCAGACGCGGGCCCGGCGGGATCTGGATCTCCTCGAAGTCCAGCTTCCGCATCTTGTCGGCCTCGGCGGCCATTTCCTCGTAACGGGCCAGACGCGACTTGGACTTGGCCTGCCGCCCCTTCGCGTTGGAGCGGACCCACTCCAGCTCTTCCTTCATACGCTTGGCGCGCTTGGCGTCCTTCTGGCCCTCGACCTTGAGACGGGTCTGCTTGGTCTCGAGGTACTTGGAGTAGTTGCCCTCGTAGCCGTGCAGACGGCCGCGGTCGACCTCGCAGATCCACTGGGCGACGTGGTCGAGGAAGTACCGGTCGTGGGTGACGGCGACGACGGTGCCGGGGTACTTCGCGAGGTGCTGCTCCAGCCACTGCACGGACTCGGCGTCCAGGTGGTTGGTGGGCTCGTCGAGGAGCAGCAGGTCGGGGGCCTCCAGCAGCAGCTTGCACAGCGCGACGCGGCGGCGCTCACCACCGGAGAGGTTGGTGACCGGCCAGTCGCCGGGCGGGCAGCCCAGCGCGTCCATGGCCTGCTCCAGCTGGGTGTCCAGGTCCCACGCGTTGGCGTGGTCGAGGTCCTCCTGGAGCTTGCCCATCTCCTCCATCAGCTCATCGGAGTAGTCGGTCGCCATGAGCTCGGCGACCTCGTTGAAGCGGTGCAGCTTGCCCATGATCTCGGCCGCGCCGTCCTGCACGTTCTGCAACACGGTCTTGGACTCGTCCAGCGGCGGCTCCTGGAGGAGCATGCCGACGGTGTAGCCGGGGGACAGGAAGGCGTCACCGTTCGACGGCTGCTCCAGACCGGCCATGATCTTCAGTACCGTGGACTTACCGGCGCCGTTGGGACCCACGACACCGATCTTTGCGCCGGGCAGGAAGCTCTGCGTCACGTCATCGAGGATGACCTTGTCGCCGTGCGCCTTGCGCGCCTTGCGCATCGTGTAGATGTACTCAGCCAAGAGAAACCGTCCGGCAGATTTGGATGGATCAGGGTCTGTGCGGCACCGCCCCAGGGCCGTCATACGCCGTGACCATGGGAAGGGCAGATACACCCATCTTGCCGTACGCCTGTGCTCTGGCGGAAACGAGTAGGTCAGAGCGCCCCTGCTCAGCGCCCGACCCGCTACGACGCGGTGTCCGCCCGGTTGCCCTCTGTCAGCATTGACCGCTTTTGATCACTGCGCGGCGGGCCTTCTTCCATGGCCGGTGTCCGGCGCCCCGGCCGCGCTTGCCTACACGAAGGAGCGGCCGGTGGCGCCGGACGCAGAAGGCCCCGGAGCGCCGTTGCGCTCCGGGGCCTTGCCGCCGGCCTGCCGGCTGCCGCTCGCTCACCCCGAGGTGACCGAGCGGCCGCCGATGGCCACTGCTCGCCGGCTTTCACCGGTCCCGGTCAGGTACCGCCGGTCCCGGTCAGATACTGCCGGTCCCGGTCAGGTACCGCCGGACGTCGGGGCACCGGGTGCCCGGTTGTCACCGGGCCGGGGGCCACCGGGCGCCCGGTGTCACCAGGCCGGCAGGATCGAGCCGGGTGTCACCGAGCCGGCGTCATCGAGCCGGGTGTCACTGAGCCGGGGTGCCGGTCTTCTTCTTGCGGAGGAAGAACACCGCGGCGCCGCCGACCACGACGAGGACGACCGCGACGCCCGCGATCATCGGGGTGGCGTTGCTGGAACCGGTCTCGGCGAGGTCGCCGCCCTTGTCGCCGCCCGTGCTGCCGCCGACCGAGGCCGGGCTGGGCTGGCTGGAGGGCTTGCCGCCGCCGCTGCCGGCGGTCTTGCAGTCCAGGACGCCGGAGAAGGACTTCTTGAAGCCGCCCTCACCCTTGATCGTGATGTTGTACGGCTGGTCCTCGGACACCGGGACGGTCACGGTCTGCGACTTGCCCGGGGCGATCTCGTAGTTCTTGCCGGAGAGCTGGAAGCGGAAGGCCTCGTCGCCCTTGTTGGCCGCCGTGACGTCCACGCCGCCCTTGGCGCAGTTCTTCTCGGCGGTGATCGCCGGGATGGCGCCCTGCTTCTTCCAGGAGACCGTGGCGGCCGCGGAGACCGTGGACTCGCTGGAACCGGCCAGGATCTGGGTCTGGCTCTTGGCGTGCTCACCGATGCCGGTGAAGGCACGGCCGACCGGAACCTTGGTGGCGGCCTGCGCGGTCAGCGAGGTGCTGCCGTCGGCGGCGCCCTTGGGCACGTCGAAGAACAGCTGGGTGCCAT
The DNA here is from genome assembly GCF_043199875.1 of Streptomyces sp. NPDC048516. Classification (NCBI taxonomy): domain Bacteria; kingdom Bacillati; phylum Actinomycetota; class Actinomycetes; order Kitasatosporales; family Streptomycetaceae; genus Streptomyces; species Streptomyces sp. NPDC048516. The sequence goes on from NZ_JBICWS010000003.1 coordinate 183,428, forward strand.
CGGCAGCGTTGGTGACCGGCTTGCCGTCCTTGCCGACGACCTTCACACCGGCCGGCACACCGGCGGCGGGGGCGATCGTGACGCTGTCGGCGTTGGTGTGCACGGTGACCGGGCCGAGCTTGCTGCCGGACTTGCCGGACACCGCAGGCGGGTCCAGGGTCAGCGACGCCTTGGGCTCGCCGACGTTCTGTGCGTTCTTCTCGAGGTAGTCGGCGAGCTTCTCGGCCGCCGGGTCGACCGCGTCCACCTTGACGTGGTCGGAGAAGCGCCAGATCGCGACCTGGGTACCGGCCGCGGCGGTCTTCTCGGTGAGGTTCCCGGCGCCGGCCTTGGAGGCGAGCGTGGCCAGGTCGTTCACCTGCGGGTACGAGTTCTGCAGAATCCAGCGGATCTTGCCCGCGTCCCCGTTGTTGTGCAGCGACGAGGCGCTCCAGGGCACTTCCTGGTACTTCGCCTGCTGCTGCGTCGGGTTGTGGATGTCGATGCAGTACGTCTGGAGCGTGCCGCCGTTGTCGACCGCCATCTCGAAGAGGCCCGCGCCTACGCGCTGGTCCCCTCCGTCGTTGTGCACGACCGCCTGGTCGAAGGTCTTCAGACCGCCGAGCGTGGCGGTGGCACCCCCGTGCGTGGGGGTCGAGTCATCCGCCGCGGCAGCGCCCGCGGTGGCTATCGCACCCGCCGCGACCAGGCCCGAGGCCACGACCGCGGCGGCAAGGCGAGCTGCGCCCCGCCTCTTCATCGAAAGCATGAAATTCCCCTCTGGGCGAGGCGGTCGAGTGGGAGAGGATGCCTCGCCGGAAAGATCCCAAAGAACTCAACAGCCGAACACGTCAGCCCCCGTGAGTACTTGTCGGATCTTATGGAGCAGGCGCACCAGGGTCCCCAGTAATGGCATCCCATAAGCGATCCGAATCGCAATCGTTACCGACAACGGGCACCCTGACCTGTCATTATCGACAAATCCCCAGAACTTTTCTGGACATAGCGACCTTCTCAGGCGAAAGGGCTGCGGTCGAGGCCGACGGAACGGACGCTTCCGGGGGCTCGGGCAGTGGCGAAATCGCATCGGCCGCCGGTCTCTTGGCGGGTGGCTGTGACTTGGTAGGTGGCTGTGACTGGGCGGGTGACTGCGACTTGGTAGGTGGCTGTGGCTCGGTAGGTGGCTGTCTCTTGGCGGGCGCCGGTCTCTTGGCGGATTTCTTCGCGAGTGCAGGTCTCGTGGTGAGTGCAGGTCTCGTGGTGAGTTCCTGCGCGAGTGCCGGTTTCTCGGCGGGCGTCGGTACATCGGCCTGTGCCCGTGCCGCCGCCGGTGTCGGTGTCTCTCCGGGTGTCATCCCCGTCGTGGATGCGGGCGCCTCCACATCTGCGGGTGCCCCCACATCTGCGGGTGCCTCCGCAGTTGCGGGTGCCCCCACATCTGCGGGTGCCTCCGCAGTTGCGGGTGCCTCCGCATCTGCGGGTGCCTCCGCACCTGCGGGCGCCTGCACACCTGCGGGCGCCTCCGCAGGAGTCCGCGCCTCCCGAGCCGCCGACACATCCCCGGCCACCGGCCCTCCCCCGGGCTCTTGTTCGGGAGCCCCTTGCCGCGACGACGGCGAGAGGTGCGGCGACGATGACGGGGACGGTCCGTGGTCGGCGTCCGTACGCGGCGGACGGACGACTCTCCGGAAAGCGGCTGTGCCGCGCGCGAGATCATGGCCGATAGCCACGGCGTCAACCTCCGCCGAGAACCAGCGCTGCCCGCCCCGCTCAGGCGGCTGTTCCCCTTCCCGCAGCCGCAAGCGCCCCTGGACCACAAGTGGTTCTCCCACCGCCACCGACGCCGCGACATTGTCGGCGAGCGCGCGCCACGACCGGACCGTGTAGAAGCTCGTCCCTCCATCGGTCCAGCGCTCCTGCGCCCTGTCCCACCGGCGGGACGTCGCCGCCAGCCGGAACCTCGCCACCGTCACACCCGCCGTCGTCTGCCGGTGCTCCACCGCTGTTGCGGCATTCCCCACCAGCGTCACCATCGTGTCGTTCACGGAACACGCCTCCCCCGCGTCATGCGCTCGCTCCCGTCATGTGCCGCTCGCGCTGCGTTGACCTCATGCTGCACGGATTCGGCGGGCGTCGCGGCGGCCTGTGGACGGTCACCCGGCTGTGGACAACTCGGCCACCCGGGAGAGGGAATCCGCCGTCCCGGCCCACAGTCCCGCGCCCACCGTCACGTGCCGCTCGCCAGGAACCGCCGCCGAACAACGCCGCGCCGAGCACCGCCCACCAGGCACAGCCGTCAAGCACCGCCCACCAGGCAACAGCCGTCAAACACCGCCCACCAGGCAACAGCCGTCAGCCCCAGCCGCCAGGCAACGCAACACCCCTCATGCACCCGGCATCAGACGCCGCCACGCACCGCCGTCAGACACCCACCCCTCACACGCCAACCCTCAGGAGCCGGACGCCACCGCGTACTGCTCCCGCACCTCGCGATAGCGCAACAGCTCGGCGGCGACCGGTTCGAGGACTCGCGCCCGTCCGCACCCGGCCGCCGCACTCCGCAGCCGCCGCTCGGCGTCCTGCCCGTAACGCCTGGCCGGACCACGGGCCACCACCCGGCACAGCCACGCCAGCGCCGGCCCGCCCACCGAGCCGAGAAGCGCGGGCAGCAGCCCGGAGACCCAAGCCGTCGCCCCACCCGCCCCCGTGACGGCTCCCAGCAACCACAGCACACCCACGACTTGGAGCACGGACAGCAGTCCCTGCAACGAGGCGGCAACCTTCCACCACCGCGGCTTCACCCCCGGCCCGCCCCGCAGCGACTCCTCGGCATCCGCCGCCGCCTTGTCCAACGCCTCCGGCAGCCCGTACGCCCCCCGGTCCGCCGCCTCCCGCACCGCCTGGGCCCAAGGCGCGGGCAATCCATGCGCCGCCTCAGCAGCCACCGTACGGACGGCCTGCTCCACCACGGGCCGCGCCGCTGCCCGGCCGTCCACCGCCGACTCCTTTCCCTCACAGGCCGCACCACCGGCCACGGCACCAGCCGCACCACGGGCCACAGCACCAGCCACAGCACCGGCCACGGCGCCGGCCGCCGACAGACAACCGGACGCCCCCTGCCGCCCCGCATCCGTGCGCCCGGCACCCGTGGGCCCCGCGCCCGTCAGCCCTCCCCCGACACCCCCTGCGCCCGTGATCCCGCCCCCGGAGCCCCGGATCCCCCGCCGGCTCCACCGGCTCCACCTGCTCCCCCGCCACCCCCGCATCCGCGCCCACGGTGACCCGCACGCGCGCTCCGCGTACCGCAGCCAATCCCGTTCCGCCGCGCGCCCCGTGGCCACCGCCCCGACCGCCTCCGCCAGCCGGTCGTCGAACTCCGCCCTGGCCTGCTCGGTGAGACCGACCCGGCTCTGTGCCGCATATACGGACCGCAACCGCTCGGCGGCCGCATCCACGTCCGCCGCCAGCCGCCGGTCCGCCGCTCCCCGTTCCGCGACGAACTGGCCCAGCGAGTCCCGCAGTTCACCCACGCCCCTGCCGGTCGCGGCCGACAGCGCGAGCACCGCCGCCCCGGGCTCCCCGTGTTCGCCGAGGGCCAGCCCGTCCTCGTCCAGCAACCTGCGCAGGTCGTCGACCACCTGGTCGGCGGCGTCCCCGGGCAGCCGGTCCACCTGGTTGAGGACGACGAACATGACCTCGGCGTAACCCGCCAGCGGCCGCAGATAGCGCTCGTGCAGCACCGCGTCCGCGTACTTCTCCGGATCCACCACCCAGATCACCGCGTCCACCAGCTCCAGCATCCGGTCCACCTGAGCACGGTGCTCGGTGGCCGAGGAGTCGTGGTCGGGCAGGTCGATCAGGATGAGTCCGTGCAGCTCGGAGCTACCGTCCGCCGGGGCGTGCCGCCGGTGCGCGGGCACGCCCAGCCGGTGCAGCAGCCCCTCCGCGCCCGACCGGCTGCCCGGCCAGACGCAGGCCACCGGCTCCGCGGTCGTCGGCCGCCGCGGCCCGACCTGGGAACGGTTCGCCCCGGCCAGCGCATTGAACAGCGACGACTTGCCGCTGCCGGTCGCCCCAGCGATGGCGACGACGGTGTGCTCACCGGACAGCCGGTAGCGCTCGTCCGCCGTCTCCAGCACCCGCCCCGCGCCCTCCAGTGCCCGCCCGTCCAGGCGGGACCGGGACAGCGCGATCAACTCCCGCAAGGCATCCAGCCGCCCGCGCAGCCCACCCCCGACGGCCCGCCGCCCGCCGCCCGCCACCCACCGGTACGCGCCCCCGCCCCCACCCTCCACAGCCGCCGGCGAACGCGGCTGAACCATCGCCTCACCCCGGGGGGCGCCACCACGGCGGTCGCCGCGGGCCCCGGCCCGGTACTCGCTTCGCGACTCGGCACATGCCGCGCCGTACGCCCGCAGGCCTGACGCAACATGGCTCCCACCCGACGACGCCACACCTGCCACCACAGGCGTCTCCACCCGTTCCTCGCTCCCCACCTGCCGCACCAGCGGCCGGGGGACTCCCACATCCCGCGCTCGCCGTGCAATCAACCCGTCATCCCACGCCCCACCCACCACCGGCGCCCGCACCACCGGCTCTGTCCCCACGCATGTCTCCCGCTCCGGCACCGGATCCCCAGGCTCCGCATGCCCGACGGGCTCCGCCCCCACCTCACCCGCCATCGGCGCCACACCCTCCACCGACCGCACGTGCTCCCCCGAGGCCCCCGGATCCACAGACGCCATCCACTCCCCCGAAGTCACACCCTGCCCCGCCCTCTCCTCCATCTCCCCCTCCCCCGTCTCCTGCCGCTTCCCCGAGTTCTCCCCCGAGCTAATCGCCGCTTCGGAACCACTCACCCCGACACCTCCTCCTTCGCCATCTCCCTCTCCCTCTCCAACTCCCGCTCCGCCTCCCTCTCCGTCTTCCTCTTCGCCTCCCTCGCCCTCTCCCGCTCGTCCTCGTCCCGCGCCCGCTTGCGCCGCTCCGACTCCTCCTGCCGTTCCCTCTGCACCACGGACAGCGCGGCGATCAGCTCCGCCTGCTGGTCCAGCGGCACGGTCAGCTGGTCCAGCGGTGCCAGCCGCCGCTCGCGCTCGCCGTCCAGGGCGCGCTCCACGTACGTGGCCAGGAGCCGGGAACCGCGTTCGCAGAGCCGCAGCGCGGTCTGGGCCCCCAAGAGGTCGGCGAGGTTCTCGCCCGCCGTACGGGCCCGCCGTCCGCCGAGCAAGGCGGTGGCCAACAGCGCCGCCGACTGCTCCGGTTCCACCGACCCCGCCCGTTCACCGGCCTGCCCGGCCCGCGCCTCGCGGGTCTCCTCCTCGGCCAGCTCCTCCAGACAGCGCCGCCAGCGTCGGACGATCACGCCGAGCCGTCCGCCCGCGCCCGTCGCGCCCGCGGCGGCGGACATCGAGACCTCGGTGGCCGCGGGATCCTGCCGCCAGGCGCGTGCGGCCCGCTCGTCGGCCTCCTCCACGGCACAGGTCAGCAGCGAGGTCAGCCCGTCGGTCAACGCGTCGAGCAGTTCGTCCGACCGGCCGCCCGGCCCATGGTCACGCCAGTGGGCCCGGGCGTCCCCGGACAGCACCTCACCGGCCGCGATCTCCTGCCGTACCCGTTCCGCGGCCCGCTCGTACGCCTCCTCGACCCGTCCGGCCAGCCGCAGCGCCGCGGCGTGTTGAGCGGCGGCGGCCCCGGCCAGCGCGGGCAGCCGGCTGCGCAGCGACGCGATCACCCCGGCGGCCGTACGGTCCGCTGCGGCGGTGCGGGCCACTGGATCCTGGGCATGCCGCTCCAGCCAGCCCCGCAGCGCCGCCACAGCGGTGGCGGGCAGCAGACCGCTCCCGCCGCCGGCCGACTCGGGCAGCTCGGGAATGGTGAACCGCGGGACATGGCCGAGACCGGCCCGCTGGAGCAGTTCCGCGTACCGGCCGGAAATGTCCGTGGCGATCTGATGCGGCACCCGGTCCAGCACGGTCACCAGCGTGACGTCGTACTCCTTGGCCGTACGCAGCAGATGCCAGGGCACCGCGTCCGCGTACCGGGCGGCCGTGGTGACCAGCACCCACACATCCGCCGCGCAGATCAGCTCCGCGGCCAGCTCCCGGTTGCGCGCGACCAGCGAATCGATGTCCGGGGCGTCCAGCAGCGCCAGCCCGCTGGGCAACGCCCGATCGGTCTCGATCCGCACCGTGAGCAGCCCCGCCTCACCCCCACCCCCCGTCGCACCCACACCCGGGCCTGCGCCCCTGCCACTCCCCACACCCTCAAACGCCCCGTCGTCATACCTCCCGCCCCCGTACGCCCCAGCGCCTCCGCCCCCATAGCCACCACAAGCGGCACCCCCCGCAGCACCCCCGGCCGCGCCACCACGGGCCCCCCGCCCCTCGCCCACGTAGCCATAGCCTCCGGCCAATCCGGCCAATCCGGCCAATCCGACCCCTCCGACCGCTCCGGCGACTCCGCCCGCACCGCGTACTCCGCCCGCACCGTGCACCCCGTAGTCGCCCCGGCCCAGGCCGTCACCACCCGCCGCGTACTCGTCCTCACCGCCGTCGTCCTGCTCGGGAACCCACACCCGGGCGAGCTGCGGCAGCACACGCGGCCCGGCGAACCAATGGAGATCATCGGGATGACAGACGAGCACCGGCGTACGCGTCGTCGGCCGCAGCACCCCCGCCTCCGAGACCCGCCGCCCCACCAGCGAATTCACCAGCGTGGACTTGCCCGCCCCGGTCGATCCGCCGATCACCGCGAGCAGCGGGGCCTGAGGAGAGCGCAGCCGGGGAATCACATAGTCGTCGAGCTGGGCCAGCAGCTCGGCCCGGTTGCGCCGGGCCCGGGCAGCACCCCGAAGTGGCAGTGGAAAGCGTGCGGCGTCGACGCGGTTGCGCAGAACGGACAGTGCGTCGATCAGCCGGGGTCGTGCGTCCAAGGTCGCCACATGTGCAGAATGCCCAATTTCGTTGGGTTTTTGAAGCGTATAACCCCTTGTGCGCGCCGCAAGAACCCCCGCAGAACGGGATGAGTGACGCATGGGACGTTCGCGACAAGCGAGGCACAGGCATAACGAGTGCACAACACCCGCCGCACGGGACGCCAAAAGCGATGCAGGATTCGTACCTGCCTGCGATTATCGGGACCGCTTCACTGAACCTCCACAACGTGCCACGCAGGTGAAGCAACCGGGACGAGGCACCCGGACCTCTATCCTTGTCCGCGGTCCGTGATCCACGCCCACACCCGGCCCCCGTAGCTCAGTGGATAGAGCAGGTGCCTTCTAAGCACTTGGCCGCAGGTTCGAGTCCTGCCGGGGGCGCTCCGCAAGACCCTCCCTTCGGGAGGGTCTTTTTGCTGGCCAGAGTCCCCTTGTTGCCCTTGGCGCACATGACGCGGAGCGGGCCGGGTCAGCCCGGTCTGTCCGGCTGGAACCGGTCCGGGGCGGGTTTCGGCGGTTGTTCTGCCCGAAAAACGTCCCGAGGTTTTGGTGTGCCCGCTGACCCGATGCGCCCCGGCTCTCCGGTTGTCTCGGCCGGCGCCTCGCCCCCCGAGACAACCGGAAAAGCGGCACGCATCGGCCGCGCCCTCTGCTCCTCGTGACAGCCATAGCGGTAGGACCCAGCCGGAGCCGGATCCAAAACCATCCCGAGCTGCTCACCGCGCACCACAACCTCGCCCGTTTGACAGATCCTGACACCCGTGAGTACAGGCGCCAACGCGTCTGATTTACAAACGATGCAGAAGCAGCAGGAGGGGGCAGAGATGGAGACGGAAGCACTGGACCTGTTGCGGGCCGGCGAGCGACCACCAGCTGAGCAGCACTGACTCCGCTGGACTCGGAAAGCTCACATGCCGTCAGCCGCCGTGGGCCGGGTAGGGCGCGAAGCATAGGAGTCGCACTGCCAGCGCCGCGAGCATGGCGAGAGGCGGCGCGTACCACCAGGGCCGTAGCCTTCGAGTTTTCACGAAGAGAAAAGTGAGGGCCAGGCAGAGGACGGCCCAGGCCATGCCCATCTCGCTGATGAGCGCGAACTTGGAAGCCGCGTCGAACTCGACAGCGTCATCGCCGCGGGGCATGAGCTGAACGAGGGTGACGAAGGCCAGCGGTGCCTCGGTCGTGACCAGGAGGCATGCCCCCAAAACCGTGCCGATGAGCAGTCGGCCGTCTGTGCTTCCGGGACGGGTGGACGTCGTCACTATCCGAGTGCTTCCTTCGCTTGGTCCAGATTTTCGTTGAATTGACGCCCGTATCGCTGCGCCCCTTCGCTCCGATAGTAGGGGCCGCCGTTGTAGCGGGCGGCAAGCTCCTGCATCTGCTCGCGGGTCATCTTTTCGGGCGGAACGTCGGCGAAGCTGCTCTCTGCCTTGAGCTGCGCCAGGTACTCCGAGGCGATGTAGGCGTTCTGGGCAGGATCCTTGAGCGCACCGGTGATCTCGTCGCGCTGTTGGTCGTTAAGATTCATCGGGTCGTATCCGAGGACCTCTGCTGCGCGGCGGACCTGGATGGATATGGGGCCCATGGAAGTCAGATCCGGGTCGTCGGTGAAGGGCAGGTTGCGGCGTCCCGACGAGGCGGCGTCGTCTATCCAGGTGGGGTCGCCCTCCACTTCCTTCCAAGCGATACCGGCGACCATCTCTGGTGGCAGCCCCGAGTCACGGGCCGCATTGCGGAGCAGATGCTTGTTGTTGGAGATGTACTCCTTTCGCTCATGGTCGGAGTTGCTGGGCAGCCAGTGGTAGTCGCCGTCCGCTTCGAGACCAGCGGTCTTCATCTTGATGCGCATCAGCGCGGGCGAGATCAGCACGTCGGGACCAACCTTTGGGATGGCATCCGTCTTGGCGCCGGTGCCGAACAACTGTGCGTGCGGGTCATCTGCCGCGTCCTTCGTCTCACGGCGCAAAGCGTCTACGCCGCCAAGGAGTTGCGTGGCGTCGACGAAGTTGCCGCCGCGGAAGTCCGGCAGGGAGTGAAAGGCGGCATGGATCTCGGCGAGGCAGTCCTTGCGTGCCTCGCCTTCGACTCGCAGCGCATCGGTGTAGTGATCGCTGGTTGCGGTGTGGTAGCGATCTGCCTCCTCGCGGATCTCGTCCGGGTCGGCGAAAAGCTCTGCAAGCCCGTCCCAGAAACCCGTGGTTCCCCGCAGGTCCTCCCATTGCCGCATGGGCTCGGCTGCCCGTGCGGTGGGAGTGATCGCTGTGCCTTCACGTGAGACCACCTCGGACAGGCGCGACTCCGTCAATTGCCCGTTTTCGAAGTGGTGCTTGGCACGCGCCACGGCCTTCGCATACTCGTAAAGCGCTCTGCTGACTTGGCGGAAGGCGGCCGAGAGATGCTCCCCCAGGGCCGTGGCTTCCTTCAGACGGGCGGTGTACTGGTCGCGTCCCTCACCCTGCCAGTCGACACGGCCGGCCTTGCGGAAGTCGTCCTCGCATGACGCGAGCAGGGAATGCAGCCTCCGGTATTCGTCGCCGGTCTGCTCGATGAGCGGAGGGTCGCTCAGCTCCAGAAAATCCACATCGGATCGGTAGGTCACTGCACTCACCGGTCCTCGGGGGCCACGTAGCGACCCTTGCTCAGGACCTCGTCCATGCGCCGCTGAGCGTCCGCATCGGCATGCACGATGGCGTTCCCCGTAGCGTGCAACTTAGTAGACAACGCGGAGAGCAGAGTGACCATGTCCGAGTACTGGTCCTGTGTGTAGCGCGCGAAGGCTTCCACAGCCTCCGCCACGTCTGGATGCGAGCGGGGGACGCGGCACTGAGTCGCGTTCTCCCCGTCCATGCGCCCCGCGTTCAGCAGCCCGGCAAGCTCGTTGAGCAGATTGGAGCTGCCGTTGATGGAGGCGGCATCCGCAGAGAAGCCGCCAGACCCCCCGGCCATTCAGTCCCCCTGATCCTCAAAGGATCATCGTCCCATGGTCATGTCGGTCTCCGATAGATGGTTATCGGTCTCCAAGGTGCGGAACGGCGGGTTACCCAAGAGGGCGTGTGGCCGAGGGTGGCCCGGGACGGATGGATGCGGTGCGGTGCGGTGCACTGTGATTCCGACAGTCGGCAGACCACCCGGCGTCGCGGCGGCGGTCTCACAGTTTCCTCGCTCATGGGTGGCGGTCTCCATGGTCCGTGATCCTGATCTGTGATCCGTGGTCCGTGGTCAGCCCTCATGCACCGTAGGCGCGGGGTGTTCGGGCTTTCGGGGCGTCTGGCTCGGGTCGGCTCGGGTTGGGTTGGGTCCGCCGGTCGCTCAGGGCTTCAGTGGTGCGAGGTGGTCGCACCGTATCCGTCCCTGGTGGAGGGGCGATCAAGTCGGTGGGCCTGGCCGCTGGGTCGGGTGATCGATGCGCACGGCGGTCAGCTTCTTCTGTCGACTGCCGTCTGCCGTCTGCCACCTGATCTTCTGTCTTCTGTCTTCTGTGTTCGGCTGTCTCCCCTCTGCCGTCTTCCGTCATCCGGGCGGTGGCTGTGCGGCGGAGCCTGCGGCTCACCAGCCGCACCCGCGATCCACCCGCCCCGCGCTCGGTGGGGTGGGTTGTGCGCCGGGTGGAGGGGTGGGCGCTGGAGGAGTGGTGGGGGCGCGGGGGGCAGTACGGCGTGAGTGAGGGGTGGATGGAGCCCCCGGGTGCGCCTGCGCTACTGGGCGCAACGTCCAGGCGGCTACTTGACTTTGGTCATCGCGATTCAGTCCCGCTTGTTGGGTATTGACTGTTCCATCCCGTTCTCTCTGGATATGCCAACGTGAAGCGTTGGCGGCATGTGCTTGGAGGCGAACCATGGCCGCCCGACCACTCGTCGCGCGTCAGACCAATCAGCGACTGCGGTCCCTCATCCAGGAAGCCTCGCTGTCCAACTCCGCTCTGGCTCGCCAGGTGAACGTCCTGGGAGAGGCACAGGGCCTGGATCTGCGGTACGACAAGACTTCCGTGAGCCGGTGGCTGGGCGGTCAGCGGCCCCGCGGCCGGGTTCCCGCGATCATCGCCGAGGCGCTGAGCGGCCGGCTGGGCCGTACGGTCTCGACGGAAGAGATCGGTATGGCCAACGGCAACAGCGTGACGTGTGGGGTCGGGCTCCACTTCGCGGCGACCGTGGAGGACGCGCTGGAACAGGTCCGTGAACTATGGCACATGGACGCCGAATCCCGGGGGCTTTTGTCCCGTTCCGCCATGACCGCCTCGGCGTTGGTGGAACCCAGCAGGGACTGGCTGATCAGCGCTTCCGACCCGCAGGTGGCGCGCAGTTGGCGGCTGGGGCCACGGGTGGGGATGACCGATGTGGAGCTGGTGCGGGCGACCACCCAGGCGCTGGCCGAACTCGACCACCGGGTCGGCAGCGGGTATGTCCGGCCGGTGGTGGTCTCATGCCTCAGCAGTGTGCTGTCCGGGCTGATGGAGGGGAGTTACGGCGAGACCACGGGGCGGCAGCTGTTCGCCGCGGCGGCCCGGCTGACGGAGTTCGCCGGGTACACGGCGCTGGACACCGGGCAACCGGGCCTGGCCCAGCGGTATTACATCCAGGCGCTGCGGCTCGCGCAGGCCGCGGACGACCGTTGCTACGGCGGTTATGTGCTGGCGGCCGGTCTGAGTCATCTCGCCGTCGGCGCCGGCTGCTCCAGGGAAGCGGTGCAGCTCGCGCGGGCCGCGCAGGAAGGCACCCGGGGGCGCGCCCCACTGGCCGCCCAGGCCATGTTCTACGCGACCGAGGCCCGTGGCTACGCCATGCTCGGGGACGCGCGGATGTGCAAAATACTGGCGGACAAGGCCGCAGACGCCATGGCGCATGTCGTTCCGGGGGACAGTCCCGAGTGGATCGCGCACTTCGACCGGGCCTATCTGGCGGATGAGCTGGCCCACTGCTACCGGGATCTCAAGCAGCCGCGTCCGGCCGCGCGCCGGGCCGAGGAGGCGCTGGCCCGGCACCCGCGGACCCGGGTGCGGCGCCGGGCCATCGATCTGCTGCTGCTCGCCTCGGCATTAGTACAGGCCGGTGACGTCGAGGAGGCATGCCGGGCCGCCGTGCAGGCGGTGGCGTTGCTCAGCCGGCTGAAGTCGGCGCTCGGCGAGCGGTACTTGCAGAACTTCAGGGATGAGCTGCGGCCGTACGGTGACTCGCAGCCGGTACGCGAATTGGACGCCCTGGTCCAGGAGAGCGGTGTGCGGGTGCTCCGGTGACACGCGTCCGGTGGGGTGGAGGCGTCCGGTGGGGTGGAGGCATCCGGTGGGGTGGAGGCGTCCGGTGGAGACGGAGTAGGGCGGAGGAGGCGGAGTAGGGCGGAAGGGCGGGCAGGACAGGCGGAGCAGGCGGGGCGCCCGTCATACGGTGCCGACGGCCGGGCGGCTGGTTCCGTCCCGCGGGGAGGTGGTGCGGAGCCGGTGCCTGCCTGGCCGTCGGCGGTAGGGAGCCGCCCGGAGGGGGCGGCGCAGCGGCGGTTGCGCACCGGTCGCCGGTGGCGGTCCGGTCGGTCGGCCGACCGCTTGGGGATGGGTGAGGCTCGGTGCGTGGGCCGCGGCGGTGCGCGGGCTTCCGGTCCTTCGGAAGGGCGCGTCGCCGGGCGGGGGCCCGGGCGGCCGCCGGAGCCGGTTCCGGGGTGTGCGCGTTACGGCGCCAGACCGCTTCGCACACCGGTGGTCAGCGGTATCGCGGCCCATACGGTGCAGCCGTTGTCGGCCTCGGTTCTGCGGCCCCAACGCGAGGAGGACTTGGCGACCAGTTCCAGACCGCGGCCGTGCTCCTGGGCCTGGCCCGGGCGTCGCATCCGGGGGACCGACGGGGTCCCGCCGCGGTCGTGCACCTCGATGTGCAGCAGGCTTTCCGACCTCCATATCCGGCAGGTGATGTGTCTGCTGGCGGAATACTGAATGGCATTGGAGAAGAGTTCCGACAGGACGAGCAACACCGGATAGCGCGTGTCGTCGTCATGGATGCTTTGCCCGTCGAGCCAGGCGCGGACCAGGTTCCGGCAGACCGGCACCGCCCGCTTCACCGCCGGCAGACGAAATACCACGCACTGCACGGAACGCCAGCCGTCGGCGGGAATCAAGGCGCCCCTTTCCTGGGGCCAGCTCGCGATATGCCGGGCGGTTACCATGACTTCCGCCGCATGCGTTGTGGTGGGTAACATGACTACCCCTTTCGTACGTGCCTCATGGACCCCGATGCCGCTTTCGCCTCATGAAACACGGCCAGCGCCATCGCTCGATCTGCCCTGGCGGCGGCCTTCGCAGTGCGCCGCGTCGCCTCCGGTGCGTACCGGGCCGCTTTCTGACCTAGCTCTTTCCCGACAATTCAAGCATTCGGGGAGTCCGCCCGGGAAGGCGCGCAGTGCAGCGCCGGGAGCGGGACGGGTATATGGGGACGCGAAATACTATCACCATAAAAAAACGGTTGCGCATTACCGGTAATGGAATTTCCGGTAATGCGCGGAGGGGGTGCCGGAGTCCGGGCGGCAAGAATCTACCAGAAATTGCGGCGGTTCGGAATTACGGCATCCGTTTGCGTGAAATGAGGAGCAAGAGGAGAGAGGTGAGGTGAAGTGAGGAGGGATGGTGAGGAGGGGAGGGGAAGTGGGGTGGAGCGGGGCGGTGGGGTGGAGAGGGGCGGTGAGGTGAGTGATTTCAGGGTTACGGGCTTACGGGCCAACGGGCCTACGGGTTTTCGTGGGTGTTCTTGTACGGCCCGGTGTGTGTCTGGGGCGCGGAGACAGGAGCGGACGCCTCGGCCCCCGTACGCCCCGGCCCCCAACCGGCCCCGGCCGCCGGCTCCCGGCCACCGGCCCCCGCCCCGCACGCCGACGCCCGGCGGGCCGTTGTGCGGCCCGCCGGGCGTCGGCGGTCTCCGATGGCCCAGGGGCCAGGGGCTAGTTCGCCGTCAGTTCCAGGCCCAGATGCTCGGCGATACCGGCGGCGAGGGCGGCGAGGGTCGGGTGTTCCCAGACGAAGTTTCTCGGCAGGGAGATGGCGAAGGAGCGGTCGATGCGTACGCGCAGCTCCATGGCCAGGAGGGAGTCGAATCCCAGCGATTTCAGCGGGGTCTGCGGGTCGAGGGAGCTCTCCCCCAGCCGCAGCACGTCCCGGACGTGGCCCGCCAGATGCTCCTCCAGTGCGGCTCTCCTGGCCAGGCCGGGAGGCAGGGCGGTGAGCCGGGCGCGCATGTCCTCGGCCTCCTCGGGCGGCGGGGCCGGGTCCGCCGGTGCCTGGCCTGACACCCCGCTGAAGAACGGGAGATGACGGCCGGCGGGCGGAACCCAGGTGTCCGGCGGGCCGGGGATCACCCCGGTCTGCACCCACCGGCGGGCCAGCAGCGTCCGCAGGGCCGCCAGGCCGTGGTCCGTGGGAATGGTGCGGTAGCCGCGGCGGCTGAAGTCGGTGGCGACACCGATCTCGCCCCACGGGCCCCAGTTGACCGCCACGGTGGGCAGCCCCTGTGCGGAGCGCCAGGCCGCGAACCCGTCGAGCCAGGAGTTGGCCGCCGCGTAGGAGCCCTGGCCCGGGTTGCCCAGCAGGGACGCCATCGAGGAGAACGCCGCGAACCAGTCCAACGGGTGCTCCCGGGTGGCGTGGTGGAGATGCCAGGCGCCGACGACCTTCGGCAGCCAGACCCGTTCCAACTGGTCGTCGGCCACGTTGGTGATCACGGCGTCGTCCAGCACCATGGCGCAGTGCACCACCCCGCGCAGCCGGAACCCCTCGGTCACGGCCGTGGACACCAGCCGCCGGGCGACATCCGGATCGGCGATGTCGCCCAGGACCACCGATACCTTGGCGGTCCTGCCGATCGCCGTGGCGAGCGTCTGCGCGACCTCGGGCTCGGGGGCGCTGCGGCCGTTGAGCACCACATGGCCGGCGCCGTGCGCGGCCAGCCATTTCGCCGTGGCCAGGCCCAGGCCGCGCAGTCCGCCGGTGACGATGTAGGCGCCGCCCTCCTCCACGGGCAGGTCCCGTTCGGGCAGCACCGCGGGGGCCTCGCCCTCGCCGGGCACGGTCAGCACCAGCTTGCCGATGTGGTCGGCGGCCGCCATGGTGCGGAAGGCCGTGGTGGCCTCCGCGAGCGGATACTCCGTGCAGTGCAGGGGCTTGAGCCGCCCCTCCTCGAACGCGCCGAGCACGTCCTTCCACACCGTGGCGAAGGTGTCGGGGCGGTTGCGGTGCAGCTCGATCAGGTCGACGGTGCTCAGGGTGACGTTGTGGCGCAGCGGCAGCATGCCGAGCGGCGCGTCCGCCATGATGTCGCGCACCCCCAGCTCCACGAACCGGCCGAAGGGGCGCAGCGTCTCCAGGCCGGTGCGGATGGCCGCTCCGGACAGTGAGTTGAGGACGACGTCGACGCCTTCCCCGCCCGTCGCCTCGCGGGTGCGTTCGCCGAACTCCAGCGTGCGGGAGTCCATGACATGGCGGATGCCCATGCTCCGCAGATAGCGGCGCTTGTCCTCGCTGCCGGCCGTGGCCAGCACCTCCGCGCCCAGCAGCCGGGCCACCGCGATCGCTGCCAGGCCGGTGCCGCCGGTGGCGGAGTGGATCAGCACCCGCTCCCCGGCGGCGAGCCGGCCGACCGAGCGCAGCGCGTACCAGGCGGTCAGGAAGGCGATCGGCAGTCCGGCCGCGGCCACCGGTTCGATGCCGAACGGGATGGGGGCGACCGCGTCGGCGGGGAGGGTGAGGAAGGAGCCGAAGGCTCCGCCCCGCAGATCGACGGCGATCACCTCGTCCCCGGCCTGGGGGCGCTCCACCCCGGCGCCGACCGCGCTCACCACACCGGAGCATTCGAATCCGATCCGGTAGCGGGCGTCCAGGTCGCCGGGGAGCAGGCCCATGGCCGTGAGCACATCGCGGAAGTTCAGGCCGGCGGCGGTGACCCGCACCTCGACCTCGCCGGGCGCCGGTGCGCGCCGGCCGGTGGCGGCGTACTCCAGGCTCGACAGATCGCCCAGCCGGCTCGCGCGCAGCCGGAAACCGTCCTCTCCGTACCGCACCGTGCACGGGGTGGCGGCCTGGTCCTGTCCGCCGTTCGGCGCGGCATGCTCCAGGCGGGCGACGTGCCGGCGGCCCGCACGCAGCGCGACCTCGTCGTCGTCCGCGTCCGCCAGCAGTTCCAGGGCCACGTCCTCGGGATCGGCGTCGTGCGGGTCGGCGTCCACCAGCACCGGCCGGATCTCGGGGTGTTCCAGCGTGGCGACCCGCAGCAGTCCGCGCAGCGCGCTCTGTCCGAGGTCGACCTCGTCGTCGGGCAGGACGTCGCGGGCGCCCCGCGTGACGACGTACAGGCGCGGTGCCGAGGAGGTGGCGGTGATCGCCTGTACGGCGCCGAGCAGCCGGCGGGTGCGCCACAGGGACTGCACGGTCGGCTCCCCGCCCTCGGCGCGTCCGCACACCAGCACCACCCCGCGCGGGGTTTCGAGGGTGGCGGACAGGCGGCCGGTGAGGGCATCGCGGAACGCGGCGAGCGAGGTGTCGTCCAGCGGACGGTCCCAGACCACCGTGCGGGCACAGCGGGAGCGCAGCGCGGCGGCCAGCGCCTGGGCCGAGCCGTCCGCTTCGCCCACGACGACCCAGCTCCCGGGGGCGTGGCCGCCGTCCGGTGCCGCCCGGGGCGCCGACCGCCAGCCGATGCCGAGCAGCCAGTCGTCGACCGCCGGGGTCTCGCGGACGGCCCGCCGGGCGAAGCGCAGACCGTTGACGACGAGGACCACGGCGCCGCTGTCGTCCAGGAGCCGGACGTTGGCCACGATGGCCTGTGCGGTGATCTCGCTGACGTGGGCGTGGCAGTACACGGCATGCGCGGGATCACCGAGGATGCGTACCGCCTGCATGCTCACCGGCAGCACCAGTGACGGGTCGTCCTCGTTGATCAGGGGCGCCACGGCGAGCTGGGCGCAGACGTCGAGGAGGACGGGGTGGACCGGCAGGCCGGTGGCGGGGGTGGCGGCCTCGGCCGGCACCCCGACCCTGGCCCAGAAACTGTCGTTGTGGCGGCCGGTGTGCAGTGCGAGGATCCCGGTGAACGCCGGGCCGTGCTCCAGGCCGCGCCGCCGCAGGCTGTCGTAGAGGGCGGCCGGTTCCAGGAGCACCGGGTGGCGCAGGCTCATCGCGTCGACGGATCTCGGCCGCAGCTCGGGCCGTACGGTCAGCCGGTGCAGCACCGCGTCCGCCTGCACCTCCCAGTCGCCCCTCTCGTTCCGGGCGAGGATCTCGCAGTGGGCCCGGTCAGGGGCGGTCAGGGTGACAGCGGTGGAGACCTCGGTGGCCTCGCCCAGCCGCAGCAACTCGGTGAAGCGGACGTCGGTGACCTCCACTTCGTGCGGTTCCGCGCCGAAGACCTCGCAGGCGGCCGCGAGCGCCAGCCCGCAGTGCGCCGCCCCGGGCAGGACCGCGTTGCCGTGCACCCGGTGGTCCCCGAGCCAGGGCAGCACCCCGGTGCCGGCGTCGGCGCGCCAGCAGTGCCGTACGGGGTCCCCGGGGAATTCGGTGTGGTGGCCGGGCAGTTGAGCCCTGGGGGCTTCGGCGGCCTCCGCGGGCGGGGCGGCGGTGTCGGCCCAGTGGTGGCGGCGGTCGAAGGCGACGGTGGGGGCGTCGACGAGGCTGCCGTCGTCGTAGAGGCGCCGCCAGTCCACCGGCACCGCGGCGCAGTGCAGCGCGGCGAGCTGGGTGCGGAAGGTGGCCTGCTCGTCCTCCTCGCGGCGCAGGGTGGGCAGCACGACGGGGTCGGTGACGAGACCGGCCAGACTGCGCTCGATGGAGTGGGTGACCACGGGGTGCGGCGAGATCTCGGTGTAGACCAGGTGCCGGTCGGCCGCCGCGGCCGCCACCGCCTCGGCGAAGCGCACCGGGCGGCGCAGGTTGTCGCACCAGTAGTCCGCGTCGAAGGCCGGCGTCCGGCCGGCGTCGACGACCGTCGAGTAGAACGGCACCTTGGGCGAGCGGGGATCGAGACCGGCCAGGGCCGACCGCAGGGCCGGCAGTACCGGGTCCACCAGCGGGCAGTGCGAGGCGACGTCCACGGCGATCGGGAACACCGGGATCTTCCGGGCCTCCCATGCGGCGGCCAGCCGGCTCACCTCCGTGGTCCTCCCGGCCACGACGGTGGAGTCGGGCGCGGACAGGACGGCGACCGCCACGGTGCCGGCCGCGCTGTCGGCGAGTTCGGCCCGCACCGTGTCGGCGTCCAGGCCGACGCTCAGCATGCTGCCGGAGCCCGCGATATCGCTCAGCAGCCCGGAGCGCCGGCAGATCACCCGGACCCCGTCGGCCAGGGTCAGCGCCCCGGCCACCACCGCCGCCGCTACCTCGCCCATGGAGTGCCCGATCACCGCGGCGGGTTCGACGCCGTACGCGCGCCAGGTCGCGGCGAGGGCGATCTGCAGGGCGAACAGGACCGGCTGCACCGTGCCGCAGCCGTGGACGGGCCGGCCGCCTTGCACCACATCGAGGACGGCGACCTCGCTCTGCGCCCTGATGAGCTCGCCGACCTCGGTCAGCGCGTCGAGGAAGGCCGGTTCGGTCTTCAGCAGCCGGCGGCCCATGCCGGGCCACTGCGAACCCTGGCCGGAGAACACCCACACCGGCTGCCGTGCCACGGCGGCGCCCACGGCGCCGGTCACGACCGCCGGGTGCCGCTGCCCGGCCGCGAAGGACCGCAGGGTCGTGAGGAGTTCCTGGCGCCCGGAGGCCACCACCCCCAGCCGGCCGTGGCCCGCGCAGCGCCGCAGGGCCAGGGTGTGCGCGAGGTCGCGCAGCGGGACGTTCGCGCCGTCGCCCTCCATCCAGTCCGCGAGCCGGGTGGCCGCGGCCGGCAGGACGTCGGGAGAGCCGGCCGGCACCAGGAAGACGTCACAGGCACCCTTCGACGGCCGCCCCGAGTCCTGCTGCGGGGCGGAGGGTCGCTCGGGAGCCTGTTCCAGCAGGACGTGGGCGTTGGTGCCGGAGAAACCGAAGGAGGACACGGCGGCCAGCCGGGTGGGCGTCCGCAGGGGCCAGGCGGACAGCTCGGTGGGGACGAAGAAGCGGGTGCCCGCCGCGGAGATGGCCGGGTTCCAGCGTCTGAAGTGCAGGTTCGCGGGGATGGTGCCGCGTTGCAGGCACAGCACGCTTTTGATCAGTCCGGTGATGCCGGCGGCCGGTTCCAGATGCCCCACGTTGGTCTTCACCGACGTCAGGGCGCAGCGGCCGGGCCCGTTGCCGTAGACCTCGGCGAGGCTGGCGAACTCGATCGGGTCCCCCACCGGGGTGCCCGTGCCGTGCGCCTCCACCATGCCCACGTCCCGCGGGTCGACGCCGGCCTGTTGCAGGGCCTCCTGGTAGAGGGCCGTCTGGGCGGTCACCGACGGGGCGGCCAGCCCTTCGGAGGAGCCGTCCTGGTTGGTGGCCGAGCCGCGCAGCACCGCCAGGACCCGGTCACCGTCCCGTACGGCGTCGGAGAGACGTTTCAGCACCACGACGCCGCAGCCCTCGCCCCGTACGAAGCCGTCGGCACCGGCGTCGAACGTCCGGCAGCGCCCGCCCTCCGACAGCATGCCCATCCTGGCGAAGGACCGGGTGATGCGCGGCTGGAAGCTCAGGGTGACGCCGCCGGCGAGCGCGAGGTCGCACTCACCGGCCAGCAGCGCCCGGCGTGCCATGTGCACGGCCACCAGCGAAGAGGAACAGGCGGTGTCCAGTGCCACGCACGGCCCCTGCAGACCGAGCAGGTAGGAGATCCGGCCGGCGGCCACGCAGTGGCCGTTGGTCAGGATCGACCCCTCCAGTTCCTGGGGCTGTCCGGCCAGCCGGTCCATGTAGTCGCTGTAGCTGATGCCGGCGAAGACGGCCGTGGGGGTGCCGTTCATCCGGTCCGGTGGCAGGCCGGCGTGCTCCAGGGCCTCCCAGGTGACTTCCAGCAGCAGGCGGTGCTGGGGGTCCAGGACGTCGGCCTCCCGGCCCGCGACGCCGAAGAAGGCGGCGTCGAAGCCCGTCACCTCGCGCAGGTAGCCGCCCTGGCGGGGCTTCGATGCCTTGCTTCCCGGGCCCGGGGAGTCCTCCGGGACGAGGCGCCGGCGCTCCGCGGGCAGGTCGCCCACCGCGTCCCGCTCCTCGACCAGCAGCCGCCACAGGGCCGCGGGCGAGTCGGTGTCGCCGGGGAGCCGGCAGCCCATGCCGATCACGGCGATCCGGTCTGTCTCGTGGGTGGGGCGCGTCTCGGCGCCCGGGCCGTGCATGTCGTTGCTCATCGGGTCTCCGTACGTGGGAGGTGATCTGCCCGTGGTCACACGGCTTCCGGACTGCCGAGGAGAATGGCGTTCTTCACACCGCCGACCTGGTAGTTGAAGCTCAGCGCGTAGTCGAAGTCGAGCGGCCGCGGCCGCACTCCGGGGACCGGGTCGAAGGGCAGTCCGTCGGCCGGCTGCTCGCAGTTGGCGGTGGGGCAGACCTGCCCTCGCTCCATCATCATCAGCGTCATGGCGACGCCCAGGCAGCCGGCCGGTGCGCCGTTGTGGCCGAAGCAGCCTTCCTGGGACGTCATCAGGACGTCGTTGTCGGCTCCGTACAGCTCCTTGATGGCGTTCGCCTCGAAGGCGGTGACGACGACGTTGCCGTCGCTGCCGCCGTGGACGTACGGCACATCGCGCAGCTGCCACCGGTCGCCGAGGCAGCGGCGGACGGCGGTGACGAGTTCCGCGCCGGTCTCGTCGCACGCCAGGGGGTTGGCCAGTCCGTCGCGGGTCATGGCGGTGGACAGCACCTGTCCGTAGAGGTGCGCCCCGCGCCGCTCGGCGTGTTCCCGGCTTTCCATGATCACGGTGGCCGCGCCCTCGCCGTGGTTGATGCAGTCCGCCCGGCGGTCGTAGGGCCGCATGAGGGAGGTGAAGGACGGCAGCAGTTCCGGCATGTCGGTCGTGCGGAGGGCGTCGTAGGTCTGCTGGGCCCCGCCCAGCAGCCGCTGGATGTTCTGGATGAGGTGGACGTTGAAGACGTCGACCCCCGTCACCACCGCGACATCGACCTCGCCGTGGGCGATCATCCGCCGGGCGTTGCCGATCTGTACGGCGGACGAGGCGCAGCCGCACGAGACGGTGTAGCAGGGGCCGTTGGACTGTGTCAGCGCCGCTTGCACGAGGGCGACATCGGAGGGGGTCACGGCCTGCTGGGCCGCGACGAACAATTCCATGGCGTCCGGTGCGGAGGTCTTCCCCGGGTCGGCACTCAGCACCGAAAGGTAGCTTTCGACATTGGAGTCCACGCCACCGCGACCGACCAGAATGGCGGCTTCGCTCAGTGCGCCGCCGCAGAAAGCCAGACCGGCATCGGTGGTGGCTTCCGCCATCGACACCAATCCGAAGCGGTGCGCCGAGGTGTAATGCTGGGAGAAGAACGGCGGAACGTCCGGGAGGCGTTCGTCGAACATCGCCTGGGTGAGCTCGACCGAGCCGTAATACACCTCGTCACGCTTGAGGCAGGACTGGCCGTTGGAGACGACGTCCCACATGTCGTCCGCGGTGAAAACCGGCTCCGCACGACCGGGCAGACAGAACCCGACGCCGGTCACCACGACATTCCGTCCTTCACCTGAGCTTGCTTCTTTACCGGATTCTCGGTTCACGACAGGGCTCCGTCCCTCACGAGGTTCAACATGGTTGTTCTCCTCTGCGCATCGCTTGTTCGCCGTGGACGCACAGCGCCTATTCGGCGATTCTTGTGCGGTAACACCAGCGGTACACGGGGACCGGCTCTCCGCCCAAGTCCGCGTATTCGCCGTAGAATTCGAAACGTTCGTACCCGTTGCCGCGCAGGATCCTTATCGGATCGCCCGCATTGTCGCGCGCATACTGCGGCAGGCCATTTCCCTCCGGCCCGTCGACCAGGATCACCATTCTTCTTTGCGCCATGCTGTCCTCCGGTGTGCTGTCGGAGTGGGTGTGTGGGGGGCAGGCTTCAGATGGGCGGTCGGGGGGAGCCGGATGCAGCTCGCTGCGGGGCGGCGGCCGGGGCGCCCGGGGCCGGACGGCTCCGGGAAGGGGGCCGGGGTGCCCCGGGGGCGCGGCCGAAGGGTGGCCGGCCGTCTCAGAGGGCCGGCTGCGCCTGGGGGAGGAAGCCGGGAAGGGGGGCACCGGCCGGGCCGGCGACGGGGTACTGGGCGCCGCACCGGACCACTGCGTCCACGGGGACGGCCGGGCGGATGCGGGTGCGGAGGTCTCCCACGGGGCCGGCGGCGTGGCCGGCGACGCCACTCGCGGCCGTCGGTACGGTGCCGTTTCCGGTGGTGGGGACCGTGCCGCGGACCGGGGAAGTCCCCTTGCGCACGAGGAAGTCGAGGGACCTCGCACGGCCATGAGGGGCGGGGGCGGCGTGCTTGCCACCGGGAGCGGAGGTCGTGAGGGTCGTGCCGGACCGGGCAGTTACCGGTGCTGTCACGGTGAGGCCCGGGGTCAAGGCGCGTAGGCCGTTGACCCAGCGAAGGATGGAAATGGTTCGCATGAAGCCCCCTGACCGAATGTGGGGGGCCGATCAGCCGGTGCCGACGTATCGGCACCGGCTGACGGATCCAAAACCCTCTACCGGGGACGCCCATACGGCATCTCGGTCTGACCGCAACCAGGCGCTGGGCCGGGCCAACGGGTAGGCCAGGTGCCGCTCCCCGGAGAGGATGGGCGGCCCACCGGTTGGATGCGACTAGTTATCCATGCGGCTCGCCGGGCTACAACAGTCAATCGATAAGGCCACCCGTTCGGAGCAGCGCGAAAAGAACAAAGCCGTACCAACTTGCGCAATGGCACGGGGGGATGCCTTTATTCCACTCATGACTGATGAAGCGTTTGCTTGCGCACTGCTCCTGCCCGGTCGCGCAGTAACACCGTGCGCAGCAGCAAGCTCGTCGCTTGTCATTCTTGTGCGGGGAGCACAACGACAACTGGCGTGCCGCCCATAGGCAGCGGGAAACCGGCCGACGACGACGGGAGGCACCGGAAGTCACCGCGACCCCGGCAAGCATTCGCTCCGCACGCACAACTCCCCTCCTTCATAGCCCTGTTGGAGAGGAGTTCACCATTCTCCCGTAGCGGCGGCAGAGTCATGGGAGACCGCCGTACGGGCCGTCCACACGGGCGAGTCCGGCCCCCTTTTCCGGCCTTGGCCGACTGTTGTTCCCGCGCCCTCGGCGGACCGCACGCCAATGCGCTCCGTGCCGGGGACCGCAGTTCACCACCGCCCACCGGCATGAAGTCAGCACGATTCCCCGGGAGCCGCTTTCCCGCTCAAGAGCGCAGCACGGCGGCAGTACCGGGTGGCCGAATAACTCCCCAGCAGACAAGGGTGATTCGATAATGAACAATAACGCCGGGGACCGGTTTCCCTGGGAGGCCGATACCCACACGATGTCGCTCACGGACTACGGGGAACGGAGGTGGCCGGCCGCGATGCACGGCCTGGAGCCCCTGACCATGTCCCCCTACCTGGCCGGATGGCGGTTGCGGGTCGTTCCCAGCATCGGGCACGTCCTGATCCGGAAGGTCACCCGCCGCGTCGTCAACCGCGCCCTGCACTGCTGGATCGCCGACGAATGCGGCCTCTCGACGGTGAAGAACAGCCTCGCCGTGCTCGTGCGGGTCCTGGAGCAGGCCGTGCGGGACGGCGTGCTCGACGCCAATCCGGCCCGGGTGGCCGGCTGGCAGCAGGAGTTCCAGCGTGCGCAGAGCGAACGCACCACTCCCAGGGCGCTGGCCCTGCCGGACGCACAGGCACTGGAGCGGCTGGCGACCACTCTCGTCCAGCGCTCCTCGGACGGCTACGAGGGATGGGGCGACATCGTCAGGTTCGCGGCCTGGACCGGTACCCGTTTCAGCGAGGTGTCCGCCCTGCAGGCCCAGGACATCGACATGAGCACCTGGACCTGGCAGGTCCAGCGCTTCACCGTGTCCGAGCCGGAGGGCCTGGACGACCGCGCCTGCCGGGGCAGGCACCACCGGGTGGTGCCGCTGCGCCCCGCCGCGCGGGAGCTGGCCGCCGGCCGGCTGGAGGCGGCGCGGCACACTCCGGCGGCCCGGCTGTTCACCGGTCCGCACCGGCGCCGGTTCACCGCCGCGGTGCTGCGGGACACGACCCGCTGGGACGATGTGGTGGCCGAACTCGGTCATGAATACCTCCGGCGCCAGGATCTGCGCCACACCGGGCTGACATGGATGGCGGACGCGGGGCTGCCGTTGCCCTTGCTGTGCGGCGCCGCCGGGCGCCCTCCGCAGGACGCCCGGCGCTACCTGCCCCCCGACGGGCGGGTGCGGCCCGGGGAGAGCCATGGGGAGCCACCGGCGAGTTCGGCCCCCGCCCGAACGACGGGCGGGGGCCGAACCGCTGTGCGGCGTCCCCCCGCGGGGTGACGGCGCCGGGCTGCCCGGACGGGTCCGGGCGGGCCGGGTGCGGCCTGCCGGCCCCGGCCGGGCCCCGGGCCGTCATCCGGTGGGACGGGCCGTCACAGGTAGGTGAACGACCCGGCGTTGGCGCTGCCGGCCGCCGTCTGGACGGTCACCTGCACGGTCGAGCCGACCGTGCCCGGCGGGACGGTCCCGGTCAGGGACGTGCCGCCCGCGTTGACCACCACACCGGTGGCCGGGGCGGCCCCGAAGAGCACGGTCGCTCCGAGGAGGCCGGTCCCGACGATGGTGAAGG
Source organism: Streptomyces sp. NPDC048516 (assembly GCF_043199875.1). Lineage (NCBI taxonomy): Bacteria > Bacillati > Actinomycetota > Actinomycetes > Kitasatosporales > Streptomycetaceae > Streptomyces > Streptomyces sp. NPDC048516. The sequence continues at coordinate 208,027 of NZ_JBICWS010000003.1, forward strand.
TGGCGCCCGCCGCCGCCGAGGACGGCGACACCGTTCCGGTGACCGTCGGAGGCGCCGTCAGGTAGGTGTAGCCGCCGGGGACGGTCGTGGTGCCGCCCGGGGTCGTCACCACGACCGGGACGTTGCCTCCCGCGGGGGGTCCCGCGGGGGTGACACCGAACAGGACGCTGCCGGTGAGGTCCGTGCCGACGACGGTCGCGGCATTGCCCCCGATGGTGACGGTGGCGCCCTGCAGGCCGGTTCCGGCGATGACGAAGGCGGTGCCCCCCGCGACCGGCCCCGAGTTGGGGGTGATGACCGCGGCCGTCGGCGGGACGGGCGCCACGTACACGTACGAGGCCGGGTTGCTGGTACCGCCACTGGTGGTGACGGTGACCTGCACGGCGCCCGCGGCGTGCGCCGGGGCCAGGACCGTCACGGTCAGCCCCAGCGGGTCCTGCCCGACGATCGTCGCCGTCGACGTCCCGAAGAGGACACTGGTGGCGCCGCCGAGGCCGAGCCCGACGAGCTGCACGGTGTTGCCGCCCGCGGTCGGCCCCGAATTCGGCAGTACGCCGAGCAGCACGGGCCCGAAAGGCGGCGGTGCGGCCGGCAGGGCCGGGTGGATGGTGGGTGTGGACATGGAGGTCCTCCTGCTGTGTGAGCTCGCTGCCGGGCCCGTTTCGTGACAGACAGGCTCACGAGCCGGGGCCCGAGCACTGGCAGCGGCCGGCCGTACAGGGAGGACGGGACACACGGCGCACACGTGGCCGGCCGCACCGTGCGGTGCGACGGGGCCGTCGTGCTGCCGGCCGTCCTTCGGGCCCCACAGCGAAGAGGGCTGGAGGGTGGGCCGACCACGGAAGCCCGAGGGGGATGGACGGCCCACCGACCAGGCACCACCAGTAACCCAGAAGAGGGGGTGCCGGACAATCGCGTTGACGCCGGAGCACCCGTTCGGCTCAGCGCGAAGCCGGGAATTTCACCACCGGGCGCGGCCCCCGGCGGCGACCAGTGCGGGGTAGTCGTCCAGTGCGAGGGCCGCGGAGATGTCGTGGCCCTGTTGCAGCATGGCGGCGACGGCGGCCGGGGAGTTCAGTGCGGCGTTGCGGGCGTCGATGGCTTCCTGGGTGGCCGGGGCCAGGAACTCACCGGCGCCGCGCCCGCCCTGCTGGCACCGGGTCACATAGGGGCGCAGCGTGCGTTCATAGCGGGCGAAGGCCGCGGTGTGGTCGCCCCCGGCGAGGGCGAGTTCTCCGGCGAGGACGTAGGCGCCGATGATCGCGGAGCCGGTGCCCATGCCGCCGACGGTGGCGCCGTGGGCGGCGTCCCCGACGAGCGCGATGCGGCCCGTGGACCATCTCGGTACATCGGCGCGGCTGATGGAGTCGAAGTAGACGTCATCGGCCTGCCCGAGCGTGGCGATGAGTTCCGGCGTCCGCCAGCCGGCGCCTTCGTAGGCCCGGGCTATCGCCTGCTTCCGGGCGCGGGGGTCGCGCCGGTCGGATATCAGCTCCTCCTCGGAGGCGAAGACGCAGAAGGCTTCGCCCGCGTAACCCCGTTCCCCGCTGCGGCGGGGTGTACGGCCGACGGTTGCCAGGCGGCCGGGTTCGCCGTAGCCGACCGGGCGGGTGCCCAGGTCTCCGGCGTCTTCGGGCAGGTCCCAGGCGGCGACGTAGTAGCCGAGGTGCCGGACGAAGTCCCGTTCGGGGCCGAAGGCGAGCCGGCGCACGGTGGAGTGCAGACCGTCGGCGCCGATCACCAGGTCGAAGGTGCGCGGCGCGCCCCGCTCGAAGGTGACATGGACGCCGTCGGCGGTCTGGCTGACGGCGGAAAGGGAATCCCCGAAAAGGTACTCGGGCGTGACCGGGCCCCCGGGCGGGCTGCCGGGAGCGTGATGGGTGTGGTGGGTGCCGGGAGCGTGGTGGGTGCCGGGAGCGTGGTGGGCGCCGGGAGCGTGGTGGGCGCCGGGCGGGGTCAGGCTGTGCCGGTGAAGGATGCGGGACAGCTCCGAGCGGAGTATCTCGACCTCACCGCCGCTGAATTCGGGAGGCATCGCGGCCAGCGGACGCCCCTGCCCGTCGATGAAGGTGAGGGGGTCTCCGCCGCCCGTGCTGTGGGCCCTGATGTCCTCCAGGACGCCCATGCGCTCCAGGACCGTCAGCTGCGCCGCCCCGCGGAAGTCGACCGCGAAGCCGCCGCCGCGCAGGGCGGGAGCCACCTCGACCACGGTGGTCCTGAAACCGTAGCGGCCGAGCCAGTAGGCCAGGGCCGGGCCCGCCACGCTGGCGCCGGAGATCAGAACGGAGCGCCCCGGCGGGGTCGTTCGCCGCTCCCGCATCCGGTGGTCCGGCCGAGCCGCCCCCTCGCGCCCCGCTGTCGCTTCGCCCGTATTCTGGTACGTCCCCTCGTACGCCTTCGCGCACGTCGTCTCGTACGCCATCTCGTATGGCATCGCACACTCCCCCGTCGAGCCGGTCCGTCGTACCGATAAAAGAAACTGTATCCGGCGGACACTGTTCTGTATACCCCGGACACAGTTTTAGGATGCGGGGATGGCGGGAGACGGCGGCAGGCGCAGCGTGTTCGGAGACCAGGCGGGCAGCGTCGAGCTGCTGTGGGGCGGGCGGGAGCGGCCCAGCCGGGGCCCCAAGCCGGCGCTGAGCCTGGAGCGGATCACGCGTACGGCGATGGCCCTCGCCGACGCCGGCGGGCTCGGGGCGGTCTCCATGCAACGGGTCGCGGCCGAACTGGACTTCACCAAGATGTCCTTGTACCGCTATGTGCCGGGAAAGAGCGAACTGGTCGCCCTGATGATCGATACGGCGATGGGGGAGCCGCCGGGCACGGCTGCACCCGCCGGCCCCGGCCAGGACGACCGCCCGGGGTGGCGGGTGGCGCTGCGCTCCTGGGCGCAGGCGCTTGCGGCGGTCTACCACCGGCACCCCTGGCTGCTGGACGCGGCCGTCGGCCCCCGCGTCATGGGCCCTCACGAACTCGGCTGGACCGAGCGCGCCCTCGCCGCGTTCGCGGACACCGGCCTGACCGGCGGCGAACAACTCGACGCCGTGGTCGTGGTGCACGGCCACATCCGGACCATCGCCCAGGTGTCGGCCTCGATGGGGCTGGGCAGCGCGCGGGCCAAGGGGCCGGAAGAGGTCATGAGCGCCGCTCTGAACGAACTGCTCGCCGGCCGCCCCGGCCGCGCCGACCGTTTTCCCGCGCTCGCCGCGGCCGTCGCCGACACCGGCACCACGTCCCGCGACCAGGCAGGGGAGTTCGGCCTGGAGCGGATCCTGGACGGCCTGGAGGCCTATATGAGCAGGGCGCGGGGCGGCGCTTAGGAAGCCGGTCGCGCGGCGGGCTTCGCCGGCAGGGATCCCAGCCAGTCGAGGAGGATCTGGTTGACCTCCTCGGCGCGTTCCTGCTGGACCCAGTGACCGCAGCCTTCCAGGATGTGGGAGGCGGACAGGCCGGGGAGGGTCTGCGGGAAGGCCTTGATGGCGTCGGCCATCCAGTTGGTGGGGGCGTCGCGCTCCCCGCCGATGAAGAGGGACGGCTGCCGCAGCGGCGCCCCGTCCCAGGCGGCAAGGTCCTCCCAGTCCCGGTCGACGTTGCGGTAGCGGTTGAGCCCGCCGGTCAGGCCGGTGCGCTCGAACTCGCCCGCGTAGAAGTCGAGATCGGCGTCGGTGAGCCAGGGCAGGGGCAGGGGGTTGTCGGCGGGGAAGCGGTCGGACAGTTTGCCGCCAGGCCGGACCGAAAACCCTCCGACGTGGTCCCCGCCGGACGGCGGCTCGGCATCGCCCGAGGCCACCGCGTAGAACCCGGCGAGCCAGCCGCGGACATCGGGGTCGATCTCCGACTCCGCCCGGCCCGGCTCCTGGAAGTAGCTGACGTAGAACTCCCCGGGGCCGCCGAGCCGCGCGAAGCCCTCGGTGGGCCGGGTCCCGCCGCGGGGCGCGTACGGCACGCTCAGCAGCGCCGCCGAGGTGAAGAGGTCGGGCCGCAGCAGCGCCGTGTTGGCGGCGATGGGCGAGCCCCAGTCGTGGCCCACGATGGTCGCGGTCTCCTCGCCGAGGGCGCGCACCACCGCGACGTTGTCGGCGACATGGGCCAGCATCCGGTAGGCGGCCACGTCACGGGGTTTCGAGGAACGCCCGTAACCCCGCACGTCGATGGCGACCGCACGGTAGCCCGCCGCGGCGAGCGCGGGGAGCTGGTGGCGCCAGGAGTACCACGACTCGGGGAAGCCGTGGACCATGAGGACGAGGGGGCCGCTGCCCTGCTCCACGAGGTGGATGCGGCCGCCGGGGACCTCCACCGAGCGGTGGGCCGCCTCCGGCAGGCCGGCGGGCGGCTGCGGGGCCGGAGCGCCCGGGGAAGCGGGCGGTGTGGACGGGGTCTTGGCGGACTGCGGCATACGTCCTCCTTGAGGAGTTCGGGGGCGCCGGTGGTGGCGGTGGCCTGCGGGCGACGGCACGGGGCGCGGGGCCATGGACCGGCGCGGCCCGCGGTCCCCGCGACCGCTCCCCACGATCATGGCGGTGCCCGCACCGCGCACGCGAGGAATCTTGCCGGTTCCGCAAACCGTCCAGACGCGGGCCCGGCGCCCTCTTCCGCTCCCTACAACCGCACCGTCCGCCGCGGTTGTTCCTTGGCGCCCGTCAACACGCCGTGCAGGGACGCGAATTCGTCGACGCACTTCGCGGTGCCGTTGACCACGCAGTCCAGGGGCTGGTCGGCGACCGTCACGGGGACGCCCATCTCCTCGCGCAGCCGCTGGTCCAGACCGCGGAGCAGGGCGCCGCCGCCGGTCAGGGCGATCCCGCGCTCGACGATGTCGCCGGACAGCTCCGGGGGGCATTCGTCGAGGGTGCGGTGGACGGCGCGGACGATCGCCTCGACCGGTTCGGCCAGCGCGCCGCGGATCTCCTCCTCGCTGATCTCCTGGACCCGGGGCAGGCCGCTGATGTGGTCGCGCCCGCGGACCGTGTAGGAGAAGGGGCGGTCGGGTGCGCCGTCCTCGTCGATGCCGACCGGGGTCCAGACCGCCGAGCCGATCGCGATCTTGATGTCCTCCGCGGTGCGCTCGCCGATGGCCAGGGAGTGCTGCTTCTTGATGTGGGCGGCGACGGCGGCGTCCAGGGCGTCGCCGGCGACCCGTACGGACTGGGCGGTGACCAGCCCGCCCATGGAGATGACGGCGACCTCGGTCGTCCCGCCGCCGATGTCCACCACCATGCAGCCGACCGGCTCGTCCACGGGAAGGCCGGCGCCGATCGCGGCGGCCATCGGCTCCTCGATGAGGTGCACTTCGCGGGCGCCGGCCCCCCGGGCGGAGTCGATGACCGCGCGCCGCTCGACGCCGGTGACACCGGAGGGGACGCAGATGACCACCCGCGGCCGGGAGAACCGGCGGCTGGGCAGGGCCTTCTTCATCAGGGCGCGCAGCATCCGCTCGGCGGCGTCGAAGTCGGCGATGACGCCGTCCCGCAGGGGGCGCATCGCGGTGATCCCGGAGGGCGTACGGCCGATGGTCCGCTTGGCGTCCGCGCCCACGGCGATCACCTCGCCGGCGGCGTTGACCGCGACGACGGACGGTTCGTTCAGCACCACGCCCTTGCCGCGGGCGTACACCAGGGTGTTGGCCGTGCCGAGGTCGATGCCTATGTCGTACGTTCCGGACGAAGTGCTGGACGCCATGGGGGGTTCGTGTGCTCTCTCGCGACGGAGTGGGGATCCTGGGGCATTGCGCCGCAGACAACCCCATGGGCGAGCAATGGCGTTCATTGCGGGCAATCAATAAGACTACCGGGGGCCCGCAATGGTTCCCTCACACCGCCCTCACCGGCTGCCGCCGTCCCGGGCGTCCTGGTCCGCCCCGTCATCCGCACGCGGCTCCCGCGACAGCGCCTCCGCCAGGTCGTCGAGGGCGTCGAGCTGCAGGTCCGCGACGCGCAGGGCGACACCACGGCTCTCGTCCTCCGCGTCCCACCTCTCCCATACGGCCCGCAGGTCGCTCCAGTTCAATTCGTCCCGCTCCCGCACCGCGCGGGTGGCCTCCTCCAGGCAGGCGCGCAGTTCGAAGGCGAAGGCGGTGGCACCGGGTGAGGCCGCGGCATCGCGTTCGGGGAGGTGGACCTCCAGGATCATGGTGACCCGGCCCATCGTGGCGAGGGCGGCGCCGGCCGCCTTCGCCGAGGCGCGGGACAGTCCGCGGTGGCGCACGGGTTCCTTCTCGGCGCGGGCCTCGCTCTCCTCCCAGGCCGCGCGGGCCGCGCGGGAGTCCAGCAGGGCGTCGCGGATCTGCCGGGGGCGGCGTTCGGCGGGCGTGGCGTAGAGGTCGAACACGGCCAGCGCGTAGCGCCCGTTGGCCTCCAGCCACGCGGCGAGCCGGTCGCGGAGCTTGGGGGTCTCCCAGGCGGGGAACAGCGCGTACGACAGCATCGCGAGCAGTCCGCCCAGGAGGGTGAGCACCACCCGTTCCTGGACGGTCTGTTCCCAGCCCGCCCCGGCGAGGCCGAGCAGGAAGACGACGTACGCGGCCCCGCACGCCGAGGTCACCGAGACGCCGGTGCGCATCAGCAGGTACATCAGCCCCACACTGACCACGGCGAGTCCGCCGCTGACATAGCTGCCCGGGTGCGCCAGGGCCATCAGCGCGCCCGCGACGGTGACACCGGCGAAGGTGCCGATGAAACGGGCGATACCGCGGGAGTAGGTCTGGGCGAAGTCGGGGCGCATCACCATGACGGAGGCCAGCGGCGCCCAGTAGCCGTGGCCGAACGGGAGCACGGTGCCCAGCAGATAGCCGGCGGAGGCGACCGCACAGACCCGCAGGGCGTGCCGGAGGACGTGCGAGGACCAGCGGGCCTCGCGGTGCAGGGAGCGCAGCGCGCCGGGCACCAGGCGGGGGACGCTGGGGCGCAGCAGATGGCCGCGTTCGGCCTCGGTGGTGGGGCGGGTGGAGCGGACCGGCTCGTCGGTGAGCTCGACGGCGTCGGCGAGCAGCGAGATCAGGCGGTAGGCGGAGCGGCGGGCAGCCCCGTGGAGCATCGGGCCGGTGGCGGGCACTTCGAGGACGGCCATCGCCTCCGGAGGCAGCCGGACCGGTCTGGCGTGCCGTACCGCGTGGGCGACGGCGTCCAGGACGGTGGCCGCGGCCCCCAGCAGATCACGGGCCCGGTCGCGCTCGGGCCCTTCCAGAGGGGCGCCGACGACCGGGTCGGCGAGGGAGGCGAGGACCGGCCGGACCCGTTCGGCAAGCCCCCGGGGACCGTGCAGCTGTACGGGGCGGCGCCTGGCCTGACGGGGGGTGATGGCGGAGGCGAGCCGGGCGTCCATCAGGGGCGACGGGTCGAACGGGGCGACCGGGTCGTGCCGCAGCCGCCGGGCGTAGTCCGCCTCGTCGGCCAGGGCGTCGGCGAGCGCGTCGCGCTGGACGCCCCAGGGCCGGACCGGGAGGACCACGATGAGGGTGGCCTGGACGAGGCCGCCGAAGAACATCAGGGCGGCGTGTTCCAGCGCGCCGAGGACGGACGTCGGCAGGGTGACGGTGACCAGCATGATCGCCACGGTCTGGGTGCCGATCAGCCCGGCGACCGGCCCGATCGCCCAGGCCATCCCGGCCAGCAGGGTCCAGCCGGCCAGGAGCAGGACGAAGGAGACGAGACGCGCTGCGGCCAGATAGCCGAGGAAGGTGGAGACCGCCAGCGCACCGGCGACGGCGAGCGCGAGCACCGGGCGCGGCCGCATGCTGCGCTGGAAGGTGACGATCCCGGAGGCGTACGCGCCGAAGGCGGAGGAGACCGCGAGGGTCGGGTCGCCGCGCCACAGGCACAGGCCGATGACGAGGGCGACGCCGGCCGCGCCGCGGAGGGCGATCAGCGGGGTGAGCTTGGTCCGCTCGATGGTCAGCCCCGAACGAGCCGCTTCCTTGAGCGCACGCGACCAGGTCATAGCGAGAGGATACGGGCCTAAGACGGACGTTCCGGGCCACGGTGAGCAGGCGTGGTGCCGCGCGTCCCACTGCCCCGCCACCGGGAAAATCCCGGTAAACCAGCCGCCCTGCCTGCGTAAATCGTCCCAGGTCACGAAGGGGATGCCCGGATTCCGCCGGGCGGTGCGAGCAAACCGACACCCCGGAAGGGAAACCCGGGCCCGCACCTCCCCCTCTTGCTGGCCAGCCGGGGACAGCTCCCGGATGCCGGCAAGGAGAAGGCCCCGTGCGCAAAGCCCTGTTCCCCGCGGTGATCACGCTGATCACCCTGACCGTCCTCGTCGGTACGTCCGGCTGCGGCAGCGGCGCCACCCAGGCCTCTCCCCTACGGTTCGGCGGCTCCCGGGCGGGCGCCGCGCTGCATGCCAAGCCTCCGGGAAAACGGTCGCTGGTGCAGTGGCCCACGCGTCCGATCAGCTTCGAGGAGGAGAGCCGGGTCGGCGGGGCCGGCGAGAACACCCCGATAGGCGTGACCACCCTGCACGGCCCCAAGTCCGGCTTCACCGGGAAGGTGTGGGTATGGGCACCGCCGGAGTACTACGAGAAGCGGAACGCGAACAAAGGCTTCCCGGTGATGGAGGCGCTGCCCGGCGCGTACGGCTTCCCCAACAACTACTGGATCGGCTCCGACCTCAAACTCCAGGAGAGCCTTGCCCAGTGGTCCAAGAACGGCAGCAGCCTGCCCTTCATCGTCGTCATGCCGGTGCTCAACCCCAATGACAAGCAGTACTACGACGGCAGCGACATACCGGGCCGGCCGAAGATCGGCACCTGGCTCAGCCAGGACGTGCCCGATCTCGTACGCCAGAACTTCCGCACCCTCAAGACCCGCGACGCCTGGGCCATCATGGGCTCCTCCTCGGGCGGGTTCGCGGCCCTGAAGAACGTGCTCCAGCACCCGGACACCTTCAAGGTGGCGATACCCAACGGACCGGACATCGTGCCCGACTCACCGCTGTGGAACGGCCACCCCGAGGCGGAGCGGGAGAACAACCCGGAGGTGCTGGCCCGCCGGCTGATGGCGCGCGGCGGACCGCCCGTCTACCTCGCCTTCCAGGACGGCTCCCAGGAGCACACGGTGCTGCCGAAGGTGCGGAGGTTCATCGCGCGCTACGGGCACGGGCCGGTACGCACCCGCCTGCAGATCGTGCCGGGCGGCACGCACAGCGCGGAGACTTATGTGCAGGGCCTGGGCGAGGGCACGATGCGCTGGGTCAGTGCCCGGATGCAGGGGCCGACCGCCTGACAGGGCCCACGGGCGGTGAGGGAGCTGCCTCCCCCCACCGCCTGGCCCCTCGCCACGCCGTCCCCCTCCGGCCGTGCCCTCACGCCGTCGTCACGACACCACGTCCTTGCGCGCGAACCCCCGGAACGCCAGCGCGCCCAGCACCAGCGCATACGCCACCGAGACCGCCGAGCCCTGGATCATCCCGGACCACTCCATCCTGGGCTGCAGCGCGTCCGCCCAGGAGTACTGCCAGTGGGCGGGCAGCACCTGGCGCCAGGTGCCCAGGGCGGTGACCTGGTCGAGGACATTGCCGACGATGGTCAGCCCGACGGCGCCGCCGACCGCGCCCAGCGGCGCGTCGGTCACCGTCGACAGCCAGAACGCCAGGGCCGCGGTGACCAGCTGGCTGACGAAGAGGTAGCCGACCACCACCGCCAGCCGCGGCAGCGCCTCCTGCGCCGACAGCGCGCCGCCGGCGGGCAGTTGCAGCGGGCCCCAGCCGTACGCCGCGGTGCCCACGCCCAACGCCACCAGCGGCAGCAGCAGCATCGCGGCGGCGCTGAACAGCAGCCCGACGGTGAGCTTGCTCAGCAGCAGCCGGGCCCGTGGGACCGGCGCGGCCAGCAGATAGCGCAGCGAGGACCAGCTCGCCTCGGACGCCACCGTGTCACCGCAGAACAGGGCCACCGGGACCACCAGCACAAAGCCCGCGGAGACGAACAGGGCGGTGGCGGCGAAGTTGGCGCCGGACGCGGTGGCGCTGTCCATCAGGGTGATCCGGCCGTTGCCGCGGCCGTGCGGGTCGCCGCCGATCGCGAACGCCGCCACCAGCACGAGGGGCAGCAGCGCCAGGACGGCGGCGATCACCAGGGTGCGGCGCCGCCGCAGCTGGCGGCGTGCCTCGACGCGCAGCGGGAGGGTGCGGCGCGGACGGTAACCCGGCGCCCGCGCCGTGGTGTGCGCGGTCATCGGTCACCTCCGATCAGGGTGAGGAAGGCGTCCTCCAGGCGGCGGTGCGGTCCGACGCGGTCCACCGCGACCTCCAGCCGGAGCAGTTCGGTGAGCAGCCGGGTGATGGTGAGGTCCCCGCCCAGCTGCACGAGCAGGCCCCCCTCGGCACGCACGGCCGAGACCACACCCGGCAGTGCGGCCACCTTCTCCACCACGGCGTCGCCGACCGCCTCCGCGACACCGATCAGCACCGTGTCACCGGAGCCGGTGATCTCGGCGACCGGACCGGACCGCACCAGCCGCCCGCGGTCCATCACGACCAGGTGCGTACAGCTCTGTTCGACCTCGGACAGCAGATGGCTGGAGACGATGACGGTGCGTCCGGCGGCGGCGTAGCGGATCAGCACCTCGCGCATCGCACGGATCTGCGGCGGGTCGAGCCCGTTGGTCGGCTCGTCGAGGATCAGCAGATCCGGCAGCCCGAGCATGGCCTGGGCGATCGCGAGCCGCTGCCGCATGCCCTGGGAGTAGGTGCGTACGGCACGCTGCAGGGCGTCACCGAGACCGGCGATCTCCAGGGCCTCGTCGAGGTGCGCGTCGGCGGCGGGCCGGCCGGTGGCCTGCCAGTACAGCTCCAGGTTGGCGCGGCCGGACAGATGCGGCAGGAAGCCGGCGCCCTCGACGAACGCCCCGACCCGGGACAGCACCTCGGCGCCCGGCCGGACGGCCTGCCCGAAGACCCTGATCTCCCCCTCGTCGGGCCGGATCAGCCCCATCAGCATGCGCAGAGTGGTCGTCTTGCCGGCACCGTTGGGCCCCAGCAGGCCGAGCACCTGCCCCTTGTCGACCCGGAAGGTGAGGTCCTGGACGGCATACCGGTCGGCGGACTTGGCGTAGCGCTTGCTCAGGTCGCTGATCTGCAGCGGGACCTCGGCGAGCGCCGGATCGGGGGCGGGCGCCGCGGCCCTGCGGCGGGCGGTGAGCAGCAGCAGCGCGGCCACCACGGCGGCCGCGGCGGGCAGCTGCCAGGTCCAGGCGGGCAGCGGGGCGGGCGCGCTGCGCACCTGAGGCGCGGTGGGCACGCTCAGGGCGCCGCCCTGCAGCGAGACGTGGTAGGTGGCGGGCTCGGACGGCGAGGCATAGCCGAGGTCGGTGGCGGAGAGCACCAGCCGCAGCCGGTGGCCGGCCGCGAGCTCGTGGTCGACGGCGGGCAGGTGCAGGTGCACGGTCCTGCCGTCGCGGGCGTCCTTGACCCGGTAGGGCGTCACGAGCTGGGACGGCAGGACCTGGCGGCGGCCGTCCGGGGCGACGTCGTAGACCTTGGCGAAGAACACCGCGTCCCGGGAGCTGGAGCGCACGTGCACGGTGGCGGTGGGGCTGCCGGTGAGGTGGAGGGGGGTGCGCAGCGGCGCCGAGGCGAAGGCCGCGTACTGGCCGGGGAAGTCCACGGACAGGCCGCCGGCGCCCAGCGAGGAGAGGTTGCCGAGCGCGCCGACACCGGGCACCGCGGAGATCGCGGGCGGTCCGGCACCGGCCGGGTTGCTGAACGTCTGGGCGCGGCCCGCGAGGCGGACCCGCCGGGGATCGTTGTCCAGGCCGGGGTAGCTGCCCCCGCTCGCGCCGCGCAGCCGCGCCGCGCCGTCGGTGGAGTCCACTCCCCCGGCGCGGCTGATCCGGAACGCGGGCCCGGTAGCGGCGTGCCGGTCACCCTTCAGATAGCGGTCGAACCAGTCCTTCGTCCGGGCTTCGAGACGGCCGAGCTCCCGGTCCCCGCCGTCGTGCCCGCCGGCGATCCAGTCCACCTCGGACGGCGCGCCGTTCTTGCGGATCGCCCGGTGCATGGCGTCGGCCTGGTCGAGCGTGAACAGCGAATCGGTCTGGCCCTGCATGATCAGGGTCGGCACCTTGATGCGGTCCCCGACGGCGGCCGGGCTGCGGGACTCCAGGAGCCGGCGGGCCGCCTCGTCCGGCCTGCCCTTCTCGGCGACCCGCTCGTACGTCCGGCACACCTCCGGCTCGAAGCGGACGCAGCCGCCGGGCGCCGAGGGGGCGGCGGTCGGCGAGCCGGTGGTGCCCGTGGGGCCGGTGGTGAAGAAGATCCCCGCCCACAGCTTCTTGAAGACCCCGTGGGGGAAGAGGGCGTCGGCGAGGTTCCAGTAGGTGATCTGCGGGGCGATGGCGTCCACGCGCCGGTCGTAGCCGGCCGCCAGCAGCGAGATCGCGCCGCCGTAGGAGCCGCCGGCGACGCCCACCCGGGGGTCGCCGGCCTTGTCGAGCCGGACTTCGGGGCGCTTGGCCAGCCAGTCGATCAGCCGGCGGACGTCGGCGACCTCGCCGTGCGGGTCGTTGAGCCCGATCTTGCCGGTGGACCTGCCGAAGCCGCGCGCCGACCAGGTCAGTACGGCGTACCCGTCCCGGGCCAGCTTCTCGGCCTGGGGGCGGAGGGTGTCCTTGGTGGCACCGAAGCCGTGGGCGAGCAGGACGGCGGGCCGCCGCCGCGCGGCGGGCCCCGCCGTGAAGAAGGAGGTGTCGATCCGCACCTCCTTCTTGCCGCCAGGACGGTCGGGCATCGTCATCACCCGGTCCGCACGGTGGACGGCGGGCGCGGCGTCCGAGGAGGCGGCCGCCCAGGTGCCGCCTCCTATGAGGACGGCCAGCGCACCCGCCGCGGCGTACAGGCGGCGGGTGCGCACTCTGAGTCCTCGGAGATCCATACGTGAATCCTAGGTACGGGCCGCGGCGGGCGGCCGGTACCCCGGGCTGACCCCCGCGGCCTCCCCGGGGAGTAGGGTTCGCGCTTTTGTACCGCGCCTGCGGTACGGCAACGGCTGAGCCGCTGCCCCGCGGGCCCTGCGCTCCGCCCGCCGGCCGGTCCGGGAGCGTGGCCCGTCCCTCAGTACTGCGGCGGCCCGAACCCGCCCTGCGGGGGCGGCGGGGTGCCCGGCACCGCCGGCGGGGCACCGGGCGGCGGCATCGGCGGGCCGCTGACCGGGGGCACCGGACCGGCGGGCGGCTGCCAGGACGGCGGGCCGGGCGGCGGGGCCGGCGGCCCGGCAGGCGCCGCAAAGCCCGGCGCCGCGAACCGCGGGCCCGGCGCCGGCGCGAACCAGGCGGGGGCGACCGGCTCGCCACGGCCCATCAGGACGAGCAGCGCCGCCGAGCCGAACAGGTCGAGCAGCAGCCCGATGTCACCGATGACGCTCAGGCCCGGCGTGGAGTCGCTTATCTCGAAGAGGGTGCCGTTGCCGGCCAGCGCGATCACCGTCACCAGTGCCCCGGGCAGCGCCACGATCGCCAGCCCGAAGGCCAGGCCGCGGGCCGCGGCGCCGCGCATCAGGCTGCTCAGCGCGGCCACCGCGGTCAGCACGAGGAAGACCAGGGCGGACCAGCCGGGAGCCATGCTCAGCAGCACGCTGAGGATGCCCTTGCCGAGGTAGAACATCGGAAGGGAAGCGGTGTCGCTCTGCACCAGGATGTAGCCCTGCCAGACCAGGTTCCACAGCACCATCACGCCGAGCACCCCCCCGGCCGCCAGGCCGGCCGTCCGGGCCGGGCGCATCGGCGGGTCGGTGGGGGTACGGCGCGGCCAGGCGCGCATACCGGCGAGCAGCACGAGGCAGGCGACGAACGACAGCAGGAGCAGACACACGCTGCTGACGAAAACGCCCTCGAAGGTCGTGGAGTCGGTGTCGGCATGCAGGTACCAGCGGTTGTCGCTGGTGTGGAGGCCGGTGCTGAGGGCGGCCTGCAGGGCGGTGGCGAAGGTGACGGTGGTGGCGACGGCCAGCAGTCCGCCGGCCACCCGCCGGCCGGCGAAGGCCGCGATGACCGCCGCCAACTGGACCGCGGCGAGGCCGGCATGGAAGGGGGCGGTGGCCTGGTTCGTGCCGGCGCGCTGACGCGCCCATGCCTCCCACAGGCCGTCGATGCCGAACTCGCTGAGGTCCACGGCCAGCCAGTAGGCCGTGAACAGGAAGAACAACAGGCAGAAAACTCCGCCGGTGATACGGGCGCCCTTGGCGAGCGCCATGGATTGCGGCATTTCGTCCCCCGGTGGTGTCGATGCTCGGCGAGGGAGCACCGTAGCAACGCCGCTGCGACGGAACCCCCTGCCGGTGGGGGCCGGCAGGGGGTCCTTCGCCGAACCCGTCCATGGGTCCGCCGGAACGTCCCTCAGTGGTTGCTGGGGAAGCCCAGGTTGATACCGCCGTCGGACGGGTCGGGCCAGCGGGTGGTGACGACCTTGCCGCGGGTGTAGAAGTGCACCCCGTCGTTGCCGTAGATGTGGTGGTCGCCGAAGAGCGAGTCCTTCCAGCCGCCGAAGGAGTGGTAGCCCACCGGCACCGGGATCGGCACGTTCACGCCGACCATGCCGGCCTCGACCTCCAGCTGGAAGCGGCGGGCCGCGCCGCCGTCCCGGGTGAAGATCGCGGTGCCGTTGCCCCACGGCGAGTTGTTCATCAGCGCGATGGCCTCGTCGTAGGTCTCGACGCGGACCACGGCCAGCACCGGGCCGAAGATCTCGTCGCGGTAGGCGTCCATCTCCGGCGTGACGTTGTCCAGGAGGGAGATGCCGAGCCAGTGACCGTCCTCGTAGCCCTCGACGGTGAACCCCGTGCCGTCGATGACGACATCGGCACCCTGGGCCGCGGCGCCCGAGACGTACGAGGCGACCTTGTCGCGGTGGACCTTGGTGATCAGCGGGCCCATCTCGGAGGCCGGGTCGTCGCCGGGGCCGATCCGCAGCCGGTCGGCGCGCTCCTTGATCTTGCCGATCAGCGGGTCGGCGGTCTCGCCGACGGCCACCACTACGGAGATCGCCATGCAGCGCTCGCCCGCCGAGCCGTACGCGGCGTTGATCGCGGAGTCCGCGGCCAGGTCGAGGTCGGCGTCCGGCAGGACCAGCATGTGGTTCTTGGCGCCGCCCAGCGCCTGGACGCGCTTGCCGTTGGCGGTGCCGGTGGTGTGGATGTAGCGGGCGATGGGCGTGGAGCCGACGAAGGAGACCGCGGCGATGTCCGGGTGCTCCAGGATGGCGTCGACAGCCACCTTGTCGCCGTTGACGACATTCAGCACCCCGTCCGGCAGCCCCGCCTCGGCGGCCAGCTCGGCGAGCTTGAACGCGGCGCTGGGCACCTTCTCGCTCGGCTTGAGGACGAAGGTGTTACCGCAGGCGATGGCGATCGGGAACATCCACATCGGCACCATCGCCGGGAAGTTGAACGGCGTGATACCGGCGACCACACCGAGGGACTGGCGGATCGACGCCACGTCCACACGGGTGGAGACCTGGGTGGACAGCTCGCCCTTGAGCTTCTCGGGGATGCCGCAGGCCAGCTCGACGATCTCCAGGCCGCGGGCGACCTCGCCGAGCGCGTCGGAGTGCACCTTGCCGTGCTCGGCGGTGATCAGCCGGGCGATCTCCTCGCGGTGCGCGTCGAGCAGTTCGCGGTACTTGAACAGCACCGAGGTGCGCTTGGCCAGAGAGCTGGTGCCCCAGGTCTTGAAGGCTTCCCTGGCCGCGCCGACGGCGGCGTCGACCTCGTCGACCGAGGCGAAGGCGACCTGCTTCTCCTGGGCGCCGGTGGCCGGGTTGTAGACCGGGCCGAAGTTGCCGGAGACGCCCTCGACGGGCTTCCCGCCGATCCAGTGGCTGATGGTCTTCATGCGGAGGGCCTTTCTGGGTGACGACTTCGAGCGGAGTCAGAGGTGGCGACGGCGCCCGGCGGTGTGCCGGTCGTACGCCTCACGGGCAGCCACCGCCGCCGGACGTGTCGCGGTCTCGGCAACAGGAACATCCCACCAGGCCTGGGCCTCCGGCGCGCCCGGCACAGTGTCGGCCGTTTCGGTCTCGACATAGACACATGTGGGCCGGTTCGCGCCCCGTGCCTCGGTGAGCGCGGCACGCAGCTCGCCGACGGTGGCCGCGCGGAGCACCCGCATGCCCAGCGAGGCGGCGTTGGCCGCGAGATCGACCGGCAGCGGCGCACCCGTGTACGTGCCGTCCTCGGCGCGGAAGCGGTAGTCGGTGCCGAAGCGTTCACCGCCCGTGACCTGGGACAGTCCGCCGATCGAGGCATAGCCGTGGTTCTGGAAGAGGACGACGTTGATGTTGATGCCCTCCTGGACCGCGGTGACCAGTTCGGTGGGATTCATCAGATACGTACCATCGCCGACCAGCGCCCACACCGGCCGGTCGGGGGCGGCGAGCCGGACACCGATCGCGGCCGGGATCTCGTAGCCCATGCAGGAGTAGCCGTACTCCAGGTGGTACTGCCTGCGGGACCGGGCACGCCAGAGTTTGTGCAGGTCACCGGGGAGGGAACCGGCCGCGTTGATGATCACGTCGGTGTCGTCCACGACGGCGTCCAGGGCGCCGAGGACCTGGGTCTGCGAGGGCCGGACCGACGGGTCCTCGGCGCCGTACGCGGCGTCCACCCGGCGCTCCCAGGCGGCCTTCGCCGCCCGGTAGGAGGCCTCGTACTCCGCGTCGACGCGGACGCCGGACAGCTCCTTGGTGAGCGCCTCCAGCCCGGCGCGGGCGTCGGCGACCAGGGAGAGCGCGCCGAGCTTATGGGCATCGAAGGACGCGATATTGAGGTTGAGGAAGCGGACGCCGGGCGCCGCGAAGAGGGTCGAGGAGGCGGTGGTGAAGTCGGTGAAGCGGGTGCCGACGCCGAGGACCAGGTCCGCCTCGCGGGCGAGGGCGTCGGCGGTGGCGGTGCCGGTGTGGCCGATGCCGCCCACGTCGGCGGGGTGATCGTGGCGCAGCGAACCCTTGCCGGCCTGGGTGGACGCGACCGGGATGCCGGTGGCGTCGGCGAAGGCGCACAGCGCGTCCTCGGCCTCGCTGTGGTGGACCCCGCCGCCCGCGACGACCAGGGGCCGGCGGGCACCGCGCAGGGCACGTACCGCCTCGGCGAGGGCGTCGGCGTCGGGGGCGGGCCGGGGAATGCGCCAGACCCTGTCGGCGAAGAACTCCTCCGGCCAGTCGTACGCCTCCGCCTGCACGTCCTGCGGCAGCGCGAGGGTGACGGCGCCGGTGTCGACGGGGTCGGCGAGCACCCGCATGGCCTGCAGGGCCGCGGGGATCAGCGCCTCGGGCCGGGTGACCCGGTCGAAGTAGCGGGAGACCGGGCGCAGCGCGTCATTGACCGACACATCGCCGGCGAAGGGGACTTCGAGCTGCTGGAGGACCGGGTCGGCGGGCCGGGTGGCGAAGACGTCACCGGGCAGCAGCAGGACGGGCAGGCGGTTGACGGTGGCGAGGGCGGCGCCGGTGACGAGGTTGGTGGCGCCGGGGCCGATGGAGGTGGTGACGGCCTGCGCGCCGAGCCGGTCGCGCTGCCGGGCGTAGCCGACGGCGGCATGCACCATGGCCTGTTCGTTGCGGCCCTGGAGATAGGGGAGCGCGTCGCCGGACTCCAGGAGGGCCTGGCCGATGCCGGCGACATTGCCGTGGCCGAAGATGCCCCAGCAGGCGTTGATCAGGCGGTGCCGGCGGCCGTCCCGCTCGGTGTACTGGTGGGCCAGGAACTCGACCAGGGCCTGCGCGACCGTCAGCCGGCGGGTCGTCGGAGCATTCATCGGGCGTCTCCTGCGGGCGCTTCGTAGAGGGGGAGGCGGGGGTCGACGGGCTGGTCGGGCCAGGTGCCGCGGATCCAGCCGTGGTCCGGGTGATCGCAGATCAGCCACTCCCGCTTCTCGCCGGGCCCGGCCATCACATTGAGGTAGTACAGGGCGTGGCCGGGCGCGGCGATCGACGGGCCGTGCCAGCCGTCCGGGATCAGGACCGCGTCACCGCTGCGGACCTCGGCCAGGACATCGGTGCCACGGCCCTGCCCCGAGGGGGTGACGCGCTGGTAGCCGACGCCTTCCGTGCCGCGCGCGGCCTCGACCTCGAAGTAGTAGATCTCCTCCAGCTCGGACTCCTCGCCGGGGCGGCACTCGTCGTGCTTGTGCGGCGGATAGGAGGACCAGTTGCCGCCGGGGGTGAGCACTTCCACCGCGATCAGCCGGTCGCACTCGAAGGTGCCCGCGGCGCCGAAGTTGTTCACCTGGCGCGAGCAGTTGCCGGTGCCTCGCAACTCCACGGGGACATCGGAGGCGGCACCGTAGCGGGCGGGCAGACGGCGCTCGCAGCGGGCGCCGGTGAGCGCGAAACGGCCGCCGGCGCCGCTCGCGAGCTGCACATGGGCGTCCCGCGGCACGTACGCGAAATCGCTGACCCCGCTGAACACGCTCTCCCGCCCGGTCAGTTCGAACATCTCACCGGTCGCGCCCCTCTCATCGGTCTCACCCCGCTGACCGGTCTTGCCCCTCTGACCGGTCTTGCCCCTTTCATCGGTCTCACCGCTGTCGGTCAGCACCGTGCAGCCGCCGGACAGCGGCAGCACGATCCATTCGCTGTCGCCGGTGGCGAAGGAGTGGTGGCCACCGGGCGGCAGGTCGATGACGCGCAGCGAGGAGTAGCCCCAGCCCGCCCGCTTCGGATCGATGTCCAGCGCGTACGGGCCGTCGGCCGCCGTTGCGGCCTTCAGGTGGAATTCAGTGCTCATATATCGAGTCTCCTGCGGAAATCGCGGTGTTCACAGCAGGCCTTCGGCGGTGTCCCGGTGTTCAGGGCCGGCCTACGGCGGTGGTCGCATCCGGCCCACGGCGGTGTTCAGGTCGGCCCACAGCGGTGATCACAGCGGTCGGCGACGGTCGTCACAGCAGGCCGACGGCGGTGTCCACGGCCGCCGCGACATCGCCGTCGGCCGGGTAGAGCAGGGAGCGGCCGACGACCAGTCCCTGCACCGTCGGCAGCCGCAACGCCTTGCGCCACTTCTCGTAAGCGGCTTCCTGATCCTGGACGGTGCTGCCGATATCGCCGCCGAGCAGCACGGTCGGCAGCGTGGTGGTCTCGCAGACCCGGGCCATGGCGTCGGGGTCGTCGGTGACCGGCAGCTTCAGCCAGGTGTAGGCGGAGGTGCCGCCGAGGCCGGAGGCGATGGCCACCGAGCGGGTGACGGCCTCGGCGCTGAGGTCGTTGCGGACCGCGCCTTCTATCCGGGAGGAGAGGAACGGCTCGACGAAGACGGGCAGTTGCCGCTCGGCCATGGCGTCGATGGCACGGGCGGTGGTCTCCAGGGTGGTCAGCGATCCGGGGTCGCTGTAGTCGATGCGCAGCAGCAGTTTGCCGGCGTCGAAGCGGAGCCGGGCGAGGTCCTGGGGGCGGTGTCCGGTGAACCGGTCGTCCATCTCGAAGGCGGCACCGGCGATACCGCCGCGGTTCATGGAGCCCATCACGACCTTCCCCTCGAGGGCCCCGATCAGCAGCAGGTCCTCCAGGATGTCGGCGGTGGCGAGCACCCCGTCCACACCGGGCCGGGACAGCGCAAGGACCAGGCGTTCGAGCAGATCGAGGCGGTTGGCCATGGCGAGCTGCCGGTCTCCGACGGCGAGCGCGCCGCGGGCCGGGTGATCGGCCGCGACGATCATCAGCCGGCCGCTGTCGCCGATGAGCGGGCGACGGGTGCGGCGGGCGGCGGCCTCCGCGACGGCTTCGGGGTGCCGGGCCCGCAGCGTCGCGAGGTCACTGATCCGAGGGTTCAAGGCTCAACTCACCTTCTTGAGTGCACAGGTGGGGCGGGGACGGCTGCGGCCACTGGGGTCACCGCCCCGCGAGGAACGCGTCGACCTCGTCGGCCGTGGGCATCGCGGACGAGCAGGCGAGACGGGAGGCGACGATCGCGCCGGCGGCGTTGGCGTAGCGCATCATCGGCTCCAGGTCCCACCCGGCCAGGAGGCCGTGGCAGAGCGAGCCGCCGAAGGAGTCGCCGGCGCCCAGGCCGTTGACGACCTCGACGGGGGTCGGCGGAACCTCGGCGGTACGGCCGTCGCGGTGCACGGCGAGCACACCCTTGGGGCCCTGCTTGATGACCGCGAGTTCGACACCCATGTCCAGCAGCGCCTGGGCGCAGGCCTTGGGATCGCGCAGTCCGGTGGCGACCTCGGCCTCGTCGACGTTGCCGACCGCCACCGTGGCGTGCCGCAGGGCGGCTTCGTAATACGGGCGGGCGGTGGCCATCGCCGCGGCGCCGCTCGCGCCGCCGTCCCCGGAGGCGCCGCCCTCGCCGCCCCAGAACATCGGCCGCCAGTCGAGGTCGAAGACGGTCGTCCCCGT
This sequence comes from Streptomyces sp. NPDC048516, assembly GCF_043199875.1. Taxonomy (NCBI): domain Bacteria; kingdom Bacillati; phylum Actinomycetota; class Actinomycetes; order Kitasatosporales; family Streptomycetaceae; genus Streptomyces; species Streptomyces sp. NPDC048516. The sequence goes on from NZ_JBICWS010000003.1 coordinate 228,352, forward strand.
CCTGGCGCGCGCCTCCAGCGCGGCAAGGGTGGCACTGCGGCTGGGCTCCTCGCACAGCCCCGTGCCGGTGACCCAGAAGATCCGGGCGCCCACGATGGCGTCCTGGTCCAGTTCCTCGGGGCGGATGACCAGGTCGGGGGCCTTGGGACGGCGGTAGAAGTAGAGCGGGAAGTCGTCCGGCGGGAAGATCTCGCAGAAGGTGACCGGTGTCGGATAGGCGTCGACAGGGGTCACCCAGCGGTCGTCCACACCGAAGTCGCGCAGCGCCTGGTGGACGTAGTCGCCGAACGGGTCGCTTCCGGTGCGGCTGATGACCGCACTCCGCCGGCCGAGCCGGGCCGCGGCGACCGCCACATTGGTGGCCGAGCCACCGAGGAACTTCCCGAACGTCTCCACCTGCGTCAGCGGCACACCGGTCTGCAGCGGGTAGATGTCGACTCCGATGCGGCCCATGGTGATCAGGTCGTACGGCTCGGTCATGTGCGCCCCTTCGGGTCGGCCGGCGCGGCGGATTCGGCGGGTTCGGCTCTGAGGAAAGGTCTAACGGGGAGAGTCAGACCCTGTCAACAGTTTGTCCTTACATACTGACGTCGAAGAGGAGACCTGGAGACCGGAAGAGCGCAGGCGCGCCCCCCTGAACGCACCCCCGACACAATGGCGCGGCACCCCCCGAACGCACCCCCCGACGCGATCCGGAAACACCCCCCTCCCGACGCGATCCGGAGCAGCGCGAAGCATCACGAAGCACCAAAGTCCTTAAGTCCTAATGTCAGGACGAAGTCTTGACACTCCCCGGGGCGGCAGAGAGGCTGTGCCCCACGACCCACCCCAGCGCCTCCCGGTCACCGCCGACCGGCGAGAGGAGAGCCGCAGCATGTCCGTTCCCCATGCCGCCCCGCCCGTCCTGGACCGCCTTCGCGTCGGTTCCGCACCCGACTCATGGGGAGTCTGGTTCCCCGCCGACGACCAGCAGGTGCCCTGGCAGCGCTTCCTGGACGAGGTAGCCGAAGCCGGCTACGAGTGGATCGAGCTCGGCCCCTACGGCTACCTGCCCACCGACCCCGCCGTCCTGCGCGACGAGATCACCCGCCGCAGCCTGCAGGTCTCGGCCGGCACGATCTTCACCTCGCTGCACCACGGCCCGTCCGTATGGGACAAGACCTGGGCGCACGTCTCCGAGGTCGCCACGCTCACCCAGGCAATGGGCGCGGGACACCTCGTCGTCATCCCGTCCTTCTGGCGGGACGACAAGACCGCCGAGGAGATCGAGCCGCGCGAGCTGACCGTGGAGCAGTGGAAGCACTTGACCACCGGCATGGAGCGGCTGGGCAAGCGCGTACGGGACGAGTTCGGGCTGGACATCGTCGTCCACCCGCACGCCGACACCCATATCGACACCGAGGAACACGTCGAGCGGTTCCTGCACGCCACCGACTCCGACCTGGTCAACCTCTGCCTGGACACCGGCCACTACGCCTACTGCGGCGGCGACAGCGTCAAGCTGATCCGCACCTACGGCGAGCGGATCGGCTACCTCCACCTCAAGCAGGTCGACCCGGACATCCTCGGCGAGGTCGTCGCCAAGGGCACCCCGTTCGGCCCGGCCGTCAAGCAGGGCGTGATGTGCGAACCGCCGCTAGGCGTGCCCGCGCTGCCGCCCGTCCTGCAGGCGGCCCAGGAGCTGAATGTCGACCTCTTCGCCATCGTCGAGCAGGACATGTACCCCTGCCCGCCCGACCAGCCGTTCCCCATCGCCGAGCGCACCCGCCGCTTCCTTCGCTCCTGCGGCGCCTGAGCCCTCCCCGCTGCGCGGCGCCTTGAGGTCGGACGGCTTGAGGTCGGACGGCTTGAGGTCGGACGGCTTGAGGTCGGACGGCTTGAGGCGTGCGCCCTCTGCAGGTATGTCTCGCATGCGTATGCCTCACGACGCCTCCTCACACCCCGGCAACGATTACGGAGAGTAATCAGTTCCCAGCGTACATCACACTCTGTAGCACGCAAGGAAACGTAAGGACTTGAGGACGACATGACTTCGCACGAAACGCTCGGCGTGGCGGTCATCGGCACCGGCCGGATGGGCGCCGACCACGTACGCCGGATCAATGAGGTGATCAGCGGTGCCCGGGTGGCGGCCGTGGTCGACATCGATGCGGACCGCATCAAGCACCTCGCCGACGGCATCGACGGGTGCACCCCCTACACCGACCCGGCCGCCGCCATGGACGACCCCGCGGTGGACGCCGTACTGATCTCCTCACCAGGGCCCGCACACGAGGCAGCGCTGCTGGACGCCTTCGCGCGCGATCTGCCCGTGCTGTGCGAAAAGCCGCTGACACCGGACGCGGCCTCCGCGCTGCGCGTCCTGGAGGCCGAGCAGGCGCTGGGGCACCGCCGCGTCCAGGTCGGTTTCATGCGCCGTTACGACGCCGACTACCGCACCCTCAAGTCCCTTCTGGAACAGGGCGCTTACGGCCGCCCGCTGATGCTGCACAACAAGCACCGCAACGCCGACACCCCGCCCGGCTTCACCAACGCGATGATGATCAATGACTCGGTGGTGCATGAGATCGATGTGACCCGCTGGCTCCTGGAGGAGGAGATCACCGCGGTCCGGGTGCTGCGCCCGGCCCCTACCGGCAATGCACCGGAGGGCCTCAGCGACCCGCAGCTGGTCCTCTTCGAGACCGCGGGCGGCCAGGTCGTGGACACCGAAATCTTCGTCAACTGCGGTTTCGGCTACCAGGTCAGCTGCGAGGCGGTCTGCGAGGGCGGCTCCGCCCGGATCGGTGACGACCACGGAGTGTTCAGCAATACATCAGGCCGCTGGGGTGGCACCATCACCCCCGGTTTCGTGGAGCGCTTCGAGGAGGCCTACGACCGGCAGGTGCAGCGCTGGGTGAACGCCACCCGGCGCGGCGAGGTAGAGGGCCCCAGCTGCTGGGACGGCTACGCCGCGGCCGCGGTGTGCGAGGCGGGCGTACGGGCCCAGTCCACCGGCGAGCGGGTGACCGTCGAACTGATCGAGCGGCCGTCGCTGTACCGCTGACGTGTGTCCCACCGAAAGGGCGCCCCACCGAAAAGGCCCGTTCCACGGAAAGGCCCGCCGCACCGAAAGGCCCCGCACCACCGAAAGGCCCCGCACCATGTACGTCGCTCCTGACGCCGACCCGCTCCGCACCGGCCTCATACCCACGCGCCCCTCGCCTGCCCGCCCCTTCACGGCCCCGTCGACGCTGACACCGATACCGACGCCGACGCCGACACCGGCCCTGACCCCGCCCCCGGCCCCGGCCGCCGGGTGGGCCGGCACGGCGTACCGGAGCTGAGGATGGCCGCTCCGACCAGCCAGATGGTGTCCGCCGGCCCGCGCGAGAACGTGCGGGCCCGCAGCGCCAAGCGCTTCATCGTCGGCATCGCTGCCATTGCCGCCCTCGGCGGCGCCCTGTTCGGCTACGACACCGGAGTGATCTCCGGCGCCCTCCCCTTCATGGAGAGCCATTTCGGCCTCACCTCTCTGGGCGAGGGCATCATCACCAGCGCGCTGCTGATCGGCGCGGCCTTCGGTTCGCTGATCGGCGGCCGGATGGCCGATACGCTGGGCCGGCGCAACTCCCTGCTGTGGGCGGGCTCCGTGTTCATCGGTGGTGCGCTGGCCGTCGCGCTCTCGCCGAGCGTTCCCTTCATGACGGTGGCGCGCTTCGTCCTCGGGCTCGCCGTCGGCAGCGCCTCCGTCATCACCCCGCTGTACCTGTCGGAGATCGCGCCCCCGCACATCCGCGGCCGGCTGGTCTCCTTCAATTCGCTGATGATCGTCAGCGGTCAGCTGCTCGCCTACCTCATCAACGCCGTGCTGGCGCACTGGGCGGCCTGGCGCTGGATGCTGGGCCTTGCGGCGCTGCCCGCCGTGGCACTGTTCGTCGGGCTGTTCTTCCTGCCCGACACGCCACGCTGGTACATCAGCAAGGGCCGGCCGGACGAGGCGGGCCGGGTGCTGCACCGTACGCTGCCCGCCGAGGACGTACCCGCCGAGCTTGCCCGTATCGGTCAGGCCCGCGCCCTGGAGGCCGACGCCCGGCGCGGCGCATGGCAGCAGCTGCGCACACCGTGGGTGCGGCGGCTGCTGCTGGTCGGCATCGGTCTGGCGACCGTCCAGCAGATCACCGGGGTCAACGCCGTCGTCTACTTCGCGCCCAAGATCCTGGCGTCGACCGGTCTGGGCACCGGCGCCTCGATCACCGCCACCATCGCGATCGGCGCGATCTCCGTCCTGGCCACGGCGATCGGGATGTCCCTGATCGACCGGGTCGGCCGCCGGCCCATGCTGCTTTCGGGTCTGGCCGGTATGGCCGTCTCGCTCGCCCTGCTCGGTGCCGCCTTCCGCCTGCCGCACTCCACCGCCGTCAGCGCCCTCGTGCTCGGTCTGATGGTTCTCTACATGGCGTTCATGCAGGCCACGCTCAACACGGGTGTCTGGCTGCTGCTCGCCGAGATGTTCCCGCTCAAGGTGCGCGGACTGGCCATGGGCGCAGCGGTGTTCATGATGTGGATGGTCAACTTCGGGGTCGCGCTCGCCTTCCCGCTGCTGCTCGACGCGGTCGGCGCCGGCACCACGTTCTGGTTCTTCGGCGTGATGTGTGTGCTGTCCCTGGTCTTCTGTAAGCGGTACGCACCGGAGACGAAGGGGCTCGCCCTGGAGGATCTGGAGCACGAGCTGCGCAAGGCGGCCACGAATGGGAGCCCCAGCGGGAACCCGGGCGGGACTCCCAACGGGAACCCGGGCGGGACTCCCAGCGGGAACCCGGGCGGGACTCCCAGCGGGAACCCGGGCGGGACTCCGGACCGGAGCTGACGGCGCCGGGTGCCAAGTGCCGAGGCGGTGCCGGAACCACGGACCGCTCTCCCGGCGTCAGAACGGGTGGAATCACATCCAACGGGGGAAACGGGGGAATTCGTGAATGCCCATGCTCTCAGCCAAGCCGTCAAGCGCACGGCCGTCCTGACCGCGACCGCGGGGCTGCTGACCGCCGGACTGCTCACCGGTGCGGCGTCCGCCGACAGTCCGGCAGGTGGCCGGCCCGGCACGCTGGCCGCCTGCGCCTACTACAACGGAACCGCTCTCACCGTCTACGGTCAGCGCGGCGACCGCGTCTCGCAGGTGCAGTGCCTGCTGGCGAACCGCCGCTATCTCCCCTGGGGAGATGTGACCGGGTACTTCGGCCCCAAGACCCTGGCCGCGGTGAAGAAGTTCCAGTCCCGGCATCATCTGACCGCCAACGGCAAGGTCGACAAGAAGACCTGGCGGGCGCTCTACGCCTGATCCGCCGCGCTCGGGCAGCAGGTCGGCCGGTCGGCCGTCCGTCCGTCCGTCAGAACCGCCGGTGTACGTGTGGCGGGCCGGTCCCCATCTGGGAACCGACCCGCCACACGACTGCTTCCGCCCCGCCCCTCGGCCGTTCGACCCGCTCACGGCTGTGTGCGCCGCCCCGGGCCCGGACGGGGCGCTTGTCAGGCGTCCGCCGCCGTTCCGAGCCGGCCCGTCCCCGTTCCGACCCGCTGCCGTTCCGAGCCGCCCCGCCCCGTACCGGACCGACCCGCCCCGTGCCCCCGGCGTTCCGGCCCGTCCCGCCCCCGTCACAGCCATCCGGCTCGGGTCACGGCTGTCACCGTTACGCGGGGTTTCCGTCACAGCCGATCAACAGCCCCTCCCTCATGGTTACTCGGTGTCGTTGTCCAGGCACAGGGTGAGTGATCACCAGGCCGTACGCAGCCCCCTGCCGGCTCCTTCGGGCCGACCCTGCGTACGGCGCTCAGGAGGTGGCAGAGATGACCGACCGCAAGCTCTGGTCGTACAAGGAGATCGCCGCGCACATCCAGGTGCAGCCGGACACCGTGCGCTCCTACCGCAAGCACGGACTGCTGCCCGAACCGGATCTGGTGGAGGGCGGGAAACCGTACTGGTTCGCCGACACGGTCAGAGCGTGGGTGGCGCAGCGGCCGGGCCAACGCGGCCGGCGCTGAGAGCCACCGGTACGGCCCCGGGCCCCCGCTCCCGGGCGACGCCGGGGCCCGGGCTGCACCCACCCGTCAGGCTCCCCCGGCTCTACGATCGAGGTATGCCCCGGACCTCCCCAGCAGCGGCACCCGCCCGGATCGCGGTGATCGGCGGCGGCGCGATCGGTGGCTACACCGCCGCCCTGGCGCGGTGGGCCGGGCTCGACGTCACGCTGTGCGTACGCAGCCCGCTGAACGGTCTGAGCATCGAGAGCGGCGGCACGGTCCGGCCCGCGGCGGTGCGTATCGTCACCGATCCGGCGCAGGTGGGGCCGGTCGACTGGGTACTGCTGACCACCAAGGCGCAGGACACCGCGGGCGCCGAGGGCTGGCTGCGGCGGCTGTGCGGCCGGGACACCGCGGTCGCGGTGCTGCAGAACGGCATCGGCCTGAAGGAGCGCGTCGCTCCGCTCGTTCCCCGGGGCACCCGCATCCTCCCCACCGTGGTCTACATCTCGGCGGAGCGCACCGCGCCCGGCCGGATCCTGCATCACGTCGCCAGTGAACTGCACGTTCCCGAGGGCCCGTTGGCGGACCGGTTCGCCGCCCTGCTGGACGGCAGCGAGCTGCGGGTGCATCGCGTGCCCGACTTCACCACGGCCGCCTGGCGCAAGTTGTTCACCAACCTCGCGGCCAATCCGATCACCGCTCTTCTCCAGCAGCGGACGGGGATCTTCGCCGACCCGGAGATGGCCGCGCTCACCCGCGATCTGCTGCGTGAGGCGGCTGTCGTCGCGCGCGCCGAAGGAGCGGACATCGGTGAAGCGGATATCTCCCGGACGCTTGAGCTGTACGCCACCGCTCCCCGGGACGGCGGCTCCTCGATGCTCTACGACCGCCTCGCGGGCCGCCCGCTGGAGCATGAGTTCATCACCGGCGCGGTGGTCAGGGCCGGTGAACGGCACGGCATCGCCACTCCGTTGAACGGGATGCTGCTGACCCTGCTACGGGCGGTGGACCGCGAACTGCGGGGCGCGACGGCGTAAGGCGGCGGGCGCGGGGCGGGGCGGACGGGCCCGGGCAAGATCGCGCGGGCGCCGGGCGGACGGGCGCGGGGCGGACGGGCTCCGGGCGGACGGGCGCCGGGCGGACGGGCGCGGGGCGGACGCGCGCGCGGGGCGGACGGCCGGGCAAGGACGCCCGGGCAAGGATGCCGGGCGTGGGTCAGACGGTCCGGGGTGGTGCCGTTGAGCCCCTGATCTCCAGTTCCGGGGGCACGAGTTGCTGCCCGGCCGGGGCATCCGGGCGCTCCATGCGGTCCAGGAGACAGCGCGCCGCCCGCCGGCCGACCTCGTGGCTGGCATTGTTCACCGAGTTGAGCCAGAGGTGGCGGATGCGGGCGAGGTAGGTGTTGTCGTAGCCGACGAGGGAGAGATCGGCGGGGACGTCCAGCCCCAGCTCCTGGGCGGCGGACAGTGCGCCGACGCCGGAGATGTCGTTGAACGCGAAGACGGCGGTGGGACGTTCGGGGGCAGGGTGTCCGGTGGCACGCGAGGGGTGGAGCAGCCGGACGGCCGCACGGTAGCCGCCCTCCTCGGTTCCGTCGCCGCTCTCCACGACGGCGCTCGCCGACAGGCCGTGGGAGCGTATGGCGGCCTCGAAGCCGCGGCGGCGCAGCTCGCCGACCTGCCCCGCTCCGGCGATATGGGCGATGCGGCGGTGGCCGAGGGCGATGAGGTGTTCGGTGGCGAGCCGGGCGCCGCGCTCATCGTCGTTGGCGACGAGGTCGACACGCGGCAGCCGCGGTTCGTGGTTGCCCGCGATGACGGTCGGCAGCCGCTCCGCGACCTCTGCGAGGCCGCCGGTGTCCGGGAGCGTGCCGACGATGACGATGCCGTCGACCCGCAGTTCCTGGAAGGTGTGGGCGAAGTCCTGGCCGGCCCGCCGGTCCAGCCGGGCGTCGATCATCAGCATCCGCAGACCGTGCGCCTGCAGCAGAGAGTTCAGACCGTCGAGCACTTCGACGAACCAGGGGTTGCGCATATCGTGCAGCAGCACGCCGACCGTGTGGGTACGGCGTGCGGCCAGACTGCGGGCCGCGGCGTTCGGCCGGTAGCCCAGCTCCTCGATCGCCGCCAGCACGGCCTGCCGCCTGGCCTCGCTGACCCGCGGTGAGCCCTGCAGCACGAGCGAGACCAGCGACTTGGAGACGCCCGCACGCTCGGCGACACCGCGGATCGTCGGATGCCGGTCCGCTCCCGGCCGCACGCCGAACCGCTCGCCGGGCTCTGCTCCGTCCCGCTCTCCGTCCTGCTCTCCGTCCTGCTCTCCGTCCCGCTCTCCGTCCTGCTCTCCGTCCCGCCCTCCGGGCTGTTCGCCGGATCTCCCGTCGGGGCGCTGATTGGACCGTTCCATATGCCGAGCCTCCCATCGGGCCAGTTCGGCGTCAATGCACCACCATGCGCCCCTGCAGAACGGTTGACATGCGGACATCAGGACATGCAGGGTGCCCGTGACAGCGATGATTGGACCGTTCCAAAGGGAGGGGACGGACGTACATACCCCCTTCTCCCACCTCGCCCTCCCCCCACCTAGCCCGCCCCCTCGCCCCCCTCGCCCCCTCCCCCGCCGCTCCCCCTCCCCTCCGCACCCCTCCTCATCCGCACCCTCCCCCCGGAAAGGAACCGAGGCATGCAGATCGGTCTGATCGGCACCGGGCGCATCGGCGCGTTCCATGCCCGCACCCTGCTGAGCGTCCCGGGCGTCACCGGCGTCGCCGTCGCGGATGCGGACACCGCACGTGCCGCGTCGCTGGCCGAGACCCTGGGCGTACGGTCCGCCGCGAGCATCGAGCAGATGTACGCGGACGGCCTCGACGGCGTAGTGATCACCGCCGCGACCAGCGCACACGCCACGCTGATCCACCAGGCCCTGGACGCCGGAGTGCCGGTGTTCTGCGAGAAGCCGGTCGCGCTGGACGTGCCCGGCACCGTCGGCGTGGTGGAGCGGGCGCAGACCGGCTCCGTGCCGGTACAGATCGGTTTCCAGCGCCGCTTCGACGCGGGTTACCGCGCCGCCCGCGAGGCGCTGCACTCCGGTGAGCTGGGCTGGCTGCACACCCTGCGGGCTTGCACCAGTGACCGGACGCCGCCGCCCGCCGGCTACATCCCCACCTCCGGCGGGCTGTTCCGGGACTGCAGCATCCATGACTTCGACATCCTGCGCTGGCTCACCGGCCGTGAGGTGGTCTCGGTCTACGCCCAGGGCGCCAACCGCGGCGCGTCCTTCTTCGCCGACGGCGATGACGTGGACACCTGCGCGGCGCTGCTGCGCTTCGACGACGACACCCTGGCCACCGTCACGGCGACCCGCTACAACGGCGCGGGGCACGACGTCCGGCTGGAGGTCTGCGGCTCCGAGGGCGCCCGCTTCGTCGGCCTCGACGACCGTGCGCCGCTGCCGTCCGCCGAGCCGAAGCTGTCGTGGCAGCAGGCGGCCGACCCGTACGCCACGTTCATGGAGCGCTTCCACGACGCGTACGTCACCGAGCTGGGTGTCTTCGTCGAGGTCGCGGCGGGGCGTGTGCAGAGCCCGTGCTCACCGGCGGAGGCCTTGGAGGCGCTGTATATCGCCGAGGCGTGTGAGCGTTCGAGGCGCACCGGTGAGCCGGTCGCCTTGGCGGCTGTCCGGGCCACCGCAGGTGATGTGGTCCCGCGCGACTGAGCGGTGACGGCCCCCGGGGCCGGTGTCCCGTCACCGGCGCCCCTTTCCCCCGCCGCCGCCCGAGGTCTCCGCGCGCACTCACCCCCGCGCTCACACCCGCACCCGCACTCATACCCGCCCCCGCAGCCGCACCCGCAGCGGAGCCGGCAATCGAGCCGGCAGATAAGCCGCCCCGCAAGCCACTCGATAAGTCACTCTGCGTAATCAACGTCATGTCTGCACTGTAGGCGCACCCACTGACAATCGCGCCGACACCGTGGACGAGGCCCGGCCGCCCCGCCCCTCGCCCCGGCCGCCGTCACCCCCTTCGGAGGTCCCGCCGCCCTCGCCCTCGCCGCTCTCCTCCGGAGGGTCGCGCAAGGTGCGGCGGCGGGCGGCCCACTGGATCGCGGCGCCGGCCGCGGCGACCGCGCAGGAGACGCCGAAGCCGACGCCGACGGCGTAGAGCGGGCGGCCGGTGGTGGCGGTGCCCACGTAGCCGAGGCCGACCGAGTACGTCGCCCAGGTCGCCTCGGCGAGGGCGGCGCCGAGCGCGTATTTGCGCACCGGGTAGCGCAGGACTCCGGATGCCAGGGCGCCGACGATCCGGCCGCTGGGCAGGAACCGTACGGCGATCACGAAGGGCAGGCCGTAGCGCTGGATGCGGCCTGAGGTCCATTCCAGCAGTGCCCGGCGGCGGGGGTTGCCGCGCATCCAGGTCCGTACGGGCTCCCCGAAGCGCCGTGCGGCGGCGTACATGAGGAGGTCCCCGAGCAGTGCGCTGCCGCCGACGGTCAGCAGGATGAGGGGGAGGAAGACCTCGCCCCGGGAGGCGAGTACTCCGGTCGTGACAAGGAGCGCCGAGTTGGGGATCAGCGGTGGCAGCGTGGTGAGCACCAGCAGGCCGTAGAGGGCGAGTACGTCCATACGGCCGCCTCCTCGGATCCGCCCCGAGCCCGATATCCCAAGGCTGACGCGTGGCGCGGCGTGCGGCAACGTGGTGGGGCGCGGGGCGACGGGGCGGTCACGCCCGGAAGCTGGATTGATACCCCCTAGGGGTATAAACTGCCGAGCGTCGGGAGGCATCGGGAGCATAGGCAGCAGTCGGAGTCAGCCACTCGCCGCGCCCGCGCCTCCCCGGCACGTGACACCGCACGGAACACCACGACCTGGCACCACACGGACCACACCGCGCCATACCGAAAACGCCACACAGCGCCATACCGAAAACGCCGGCGCCACACAGAACACATCGGCACCACAAGGAGAATCCCCCATGGCCGAGAACAGCCCCTGCTGCACCCCCGAAGGCTCCTGCCACTCCGGCGGCACCGACGTCCAGGTCGGCGAGGTGACCACCACGTACCGGGTCACCGGCATGACCTGCGGCCACTGCGAGGGGGCGGTGTCGTCCGAGATCGGCGAACTCGCCGGGGTGAGTGCGGTGCAGGCGGTCGCGGCCACCGGCCTGGTGACCGTCACCTCCAAGGCCCCGCTGGACGAGGACGCGGTACGGGCGGCCGTCGACGAGGCCGGCTACGAGCTCGTGGGGCAGGCGGCCTGACGCGCCTGGCGGCCTCCACGGTTGCCGGCAGCCCCGCGATCAGGAAACTTCACACGGCCCTTACAACCGACACAACACCCATACCCAGGGGCCTCGATCTCCAGATGGAGGCCCTTGACCGCATTCGCCCCCATATGCCAGGAGACCCAGATCACACTCTCCCGAACGTAACCATTGAGGGGGGTCGTGAGTCTAACCGGGCAAGTGCAGGCACCCCGGCGGGGCTTGCACTGCAACAGCCGTGCTGATCTTGGGGGATCGTGCACGGCTACGCGTGGCCGGGGCGACGTGCCCGGGGAGCTTTGAGCGGCCCTCCCGAATGTGCGCGTCCCGGCAGATCGCGGTGCAACCCGGAACGCCCGGACGGATCCCGTGGGGGGAATCCAACCGGGACAAGGGAAGCGCCCCGCGCTCTGGACCCGTGGGGGGATCCGGAGGCGGGGCGCTTCTTTTTTGCGTGCGGGGAGCCGGCCCCGGAAGGGTCAGCGCTCCTGGACCGGAACGAAGTCGCGCTCGACGACACCGGTGTAGATCTGCCGCGGGCGGCCGATGCGGGAGCCGGGCTCCTTGATCATCTCGTGCCACTGGGCGATCCAGCCGGGCAGCCGGCCGAGCGCGAAGAGCACGGTGAACATCTCGGTCGGGAAGCCCATGGCCCGGTAGATCAGGCCGGTGTAGAAGTCGACGTTCGGGTAGAGCTTGCGCTCGACGAAGTAGTCGTCGGAGAGCGCGTGCTCCTCCAGCTTGAGGGCGATGTCCAGCAGCTCGTCGGACTTGCCGAGAGCGGAGAGGACGTCGTGCGCCGCCGCCTTGATGATCTTCGCGCGGGGGTCGAAGTTCTTGTAGACGCGGTGCCCGAAGCCCATGAGCTTCACGCCGTCTTCCTTGTCCTTCACCTTGCGGATGAAGGAGTCGACGTCGCCGCCGCTGGCCTGGATGCCCTCCAGCATCTCCAGCACGGACTGGTTGGCGCCGCCGTGCAGGGGGCCCCACAGGGCGTTGATGCCGGCGGAGATCGAGGCGAAGAGGTTCGCCTGCGAGGAGCCGACCAGCCGGACCGTGGAGGTGGAGCAGTTCTGCTCGTGGTCGGCGTGCAGGATCAGCAGCTTGTCGAGGGCGCTGACCACCACCGGGTCGAGGTCGTAGTCCGCGGCGGGCACCGAGAAGGTCATGCGCAGGAAGTTCTCGACGTACCCGAGGTCGTTGCTCGGGTAGACGACCGGGTGGCCGACCGACTTCTTGAACGCGTAGGCCGCGATCGTCGGGAGCTTGGCCAGCAGCCGGATCGTGGAGATGTGGCGCTGCTGCTCGTCGAACGGGTTGTGGCTGTCCTGGTAGAAGGTCGACAGCGCGCTGACGACCGAGGACAGCATCGCCATCGGGTGGGCGTCCCGGGGGAAGCCGTCGTAGAAGCGCTTGACGTCCTCGTGGAGCAGGGTGTGGTAAGTGATGTCCTGCTTGAAGTTCGCCAGCTCATCGACGGTGGGCAGCTCACCGTGGATGAGGAGGTACGCGGTCTCGACGAACGTGCTGCGCTCTGCGAGCTGCTCGATCGGGTAGCCGCGGTAACGAAGAATCCCGTTCTCACCGTCGAGATAGGTGATCGCGGATTTATACGCCGCGGTGTTGCCGTAACCGGAGTCCAGGGTCACCAGACCGGTCTGGGCGCGAAGCTTCGAGATATCGAAGCCCTTGTCGCCAACGGTGCTGTCGACGACCGGGTAGCTGTATTCGCCGTCCCCGTAACGCAGTACTACAGAGTTGTCGCTCACGTCATCCCTCACCGACGTTGTGCCTCTTCTTCGAGGTGCCCTGACTGCCTATACCTTCCCCCATTTGGGCCTTGGTTGTGCACTCGGGGTCGGCCATAGGGCCTGTCTGCGGCACTCAGTGCCGTCTGAGTGCCCATCCTGCCCCCCTTCGCCCCGAATGGGAAAGAGGGGGGACCTCTCATATCGCACCGGCGAGCCGGTGATCGAGTGCCGTACACCGCCGACCGGCGGAGACCGTGCGGACGGCCTGCCCCAAGGCCTTGCGGGAGCCGACGAGCACCACCAAGCGCTTTGCCCGGGTCACGGCGGTATACAACAAATTGCGCTGCAGCATCATCCAGGCACTGGTGGTGACCGGAATCACCACCGCTGGATACTCACTACCCTGCGAGCGGTGGATCGTCACGGCGTAGGCGTGGGCGAGTTCGTCGAGTTCGTCGAAGTCGTAGGGAACCTCCTCGTCCTCGTCGGTGCGCACGGTCAGCCGCTGCTCGTCGGAGTCCAGGGCGGTGACCACGCCGACCGTGCCGTTGAACACGCCGTTGAGGCCTTTTTCGTAGTTGTTCCTGATCTGGGTGACCTTGTCGCCGACGCGGAAGACCCGGCCGCCGAAGCGGCGCTCGGGCAGGTCGGGACGGGCAGGGGTGACGGCCTGCTGGAGCAGGCCGTTCAGGGCGCCCGCACCGGCAGGGCCGCGGTGCATCGGGGTGAGCACCTGGACGTCCCGGCGCGGGTCGAGGCCGAACTTTTCCGGGATCCGGCGGGCCGCGACGTCCACCGCCAGCTGCCCGGCCCGCTCGGCGTCCTCCTCGGCGAACAGGAAGAAGTCCGTCAGCCCGGTGGTCAGGGGCGGGACGCCGGAGTTGATGCGGTGGGCGTTGGTGACCACCCCGGACTGCTGGGCCTGGCGGAAGATCCGGGTCAGCCGGACGGCGGGCACAGGCCCGGCCCGGTCGAGGAGATCGCGCAGCACCTCGCCCGCGCCCACCGACGGCAGCTGGTCGACGTCCCCGACCAGTAGCAGATGGGCGCCCGGCGGCACAGCCTTGACCAGCTTGTTCGCGAGCAGCAGATCCAGCATCGAGGCCTCGTCGACCACCACCAGATCGGCGTCCAGCGGCCGGTCCGCGTCATAGGCGGCGTCCCCGCCGGGCTTGAGTTCCAGGAGCCGGTGGACCGTGGAGGCCTCGGCGCCGGTCAGCTCCGAGAGCCGCTTGGCCGCCCGGCCCGTGGGCGCCGCCAGCACCACCTTGGCCTTCTTGGCGCGGGCCAGCTCGACGACGGAACGGACCGTGAAGGACTTGCCGCAGCCCGGACCGCCCGTGAGGACCGCCACCTTCCGGGTCAGCGCCAGCCGCACCGCCTGCTGCTGCTCGGGGGCCAGCTCGGCGCCCGTCCGCCGCATCAGCCAGGCCAGAGCCTTGTCCCAGTCGACGTCCCGGAACGCCGGCATCCGGTCCTCGTCCGTGCGCAGCAGCCGGGCCAGCCGGCCGGCCAGGGAGATCTCGGCGCGGTGGAAGGGCACCAGGTAGACGGCGGTGACCGGCGGCGCGCCGTCCCCGTCGCCCGGCACCTGCTCGCGGACCACGCCCTCCGGGTCCGCGGCCAGCTCGCCCAGGCACTCGATGACCAGGCCCGTGTCCACCTGGAGCAACTTCACCGCGTCGGCGATCAGTTGATCCTCGGGCAGGAAGCAGTGACCCTGGTCCGTGGACTGCGACAGCGCATACTGCAGGCCCGCCTTGACGCGGTCGGGGCTGTCGTGCGGAATGCCCACGGACTGCGCGATGCGGTCGGCGGTCAGGAAGCCGATGCCCCAGACGTCGGCGGCCAGGCGGTAGGGCTGGTTGCGGACGACGGAGATGGAGGCGTCGCCGTACTTCTTGTAGATCCGCACCGCGATGGAGGTGGACACGCCGACGCCCTGGAGGAAGACCATGACCTCCTTGATGGCCTTCTGCTCCTCCCAGGCGGCGGCGATCATCTTCGTGCGCTTGGGGCCCAGGCCCGGTACTTCCACCAGGCGTGCGGGAGCGGTCTCGATGACGTCGAGGGTGTCCGTGCCGAAGTGCTCGACGATGCGGTCGGCGATCCGCGGGCCGATGCCCTTGATCAGGCCGGAGCCAAGGTAGCGGCGGATGCCCTGGATGGTGGCGGGCAGGACGGTGGTGTAGTTCTCGACGGTGAACTGTTTGCCGAATTGGGGGTGGGAGCCCCAGCGGCCCTCCATGCGCAGCGATTCGCCCGGCTGCGCCCCGAGCAGCGCGCCGACGACGGTCAGCAGATCGCCCGCGCCACGGCCGGTGTCGACCCGCGCGACGGTATAGCCGTTCTCCTCGTTGGCGTAGGTGATCCGCTCCAGGACCCCTTCGATCACGGCTGCGTTGACCATGGACCGACCGTACCGCCGGGGTCTGACATCGCGCCGGGAGGCGGGACGCACGCGGATCGGGCCGGGTCCCCTCCGGACCGCCCTCCGGATCGCCGGATCCCTTCCGGAACACCAGGTCACCTCCGGAACGCCGGATCGCCGGATCCCTTCCGGAACAGCGGGTCACCTCCGGATCGCCGGATCGCCGGATCCCTTCCGGAACACCAGGTCACCTCCGGATCGCCGGATCGCCGGATCATTATCGAGGGGCCCGTCCGATGGTCGGGCCCCTCGATTCCCCCTCCACGCCGGCCCCCGGATCCCCCCCGGGCCCCTCCCCTTTCGGGACCAGCGTCAGCTATGACCTTTGTGGACGGCCAACGGTTGCGCACATCCGCTGAGTTATTTCTCCGGCACCCGCTGTGTGCTTTCCCTCGTCATCCGACCTCCGTCGGGAAGCGGTCCACGATCTCGTCATGCGACGTGCGTGCGTCATCCGGCGTGCATGGATCATCCGGCGTGCATGGATCATCCGACGTGCGTGCGGAAGCGGTCCACGATCTCGGCCAGCACTTCCGTGCCGTCGCGTGCCCACAGCGCCGGGTTGAAGATCTCCACCTCGATCGGCCCGCGGTAGCCGGCCGCGTCGACCCGCTCCCGGAACCACCGCAGATCCACCGCGCCGTCCCCGAGTTGCCCGCGCCCCAGCAGGGCGCCCTCGGGCAGCGGGGTGACCCAGTCGGCGAGCTGGAAGGCGGCGATCCGGGAGGCGGCCTCCTCACCGGTGCCGCCCGCGCGGGCGATCTGCGTGCCGACCGTGTCGTCCCACCACAGGTGGTAGGTGTCCACGACCACGCCCACCTGCCCGGCGGGGAACCGTTCGGCGAGGTCCAGCGCCTGGGTGAGGGTGGAGACCACGCAGCGGTCCGCCGCGTACATCGGATGCAGGGGTTCGAGGGCCAGATGGACGCCCCGCTGTGCGGCGTACGGGCCCAACTCGCCCAGTGCGTCGGCGACCCGCTCCCGGGCGCCTGCCAGGTCCCGGCTGCCGGGCGGCAGCCCGCCGGAGACGAGGACCAGGATGTCCGTGCCGAGGGCGGCCGCCTCGTCGACGGCCGCCCGGTTGTCGTCCAGGGCGGCCGCGCGCCCGCCCGGGTCCGTCGCGGTGAGGAAACCGCCCCGGCACAGGCTGGTGACCCGCAGTCCGGCGTCCCGTACGAGCCGGGCGGCCGCGGCCACCCCGTACTCCTGCACCGGGGCGCGCCACAGCCCCACGCCCCGTACGCCGGCCCGCGCACAGCCGTCGGCCAGTTCGGGCAGCGACCACTGCCGGATGGTCTCCTGGTTGAGGCTGAGACGGTCGAGGAGGCAGAGGGGACGGGAACTGTCGCTCATGCGTCCTCCGCCTCCGGCCCGTATGCCGTGAGGAGTTGCCGCATCCGGTGGGCGGCGAGCTCCGGGTCGGGGAACAGGCCGAGTCCGTCGGCCAGTTGGTGGGCGCGCCGCAGGTGGGGCAGGGAGCGGGCCGACTGCAGACCGCCGAGCATGGTGAAGTGGGGCTGGTGGCCCGCGAGCCAGGCCAGCAGGACGATGCCGGTCTTGTAGTGGCGGGTGGGTGCCTGGAAGAGGTGCCGGGCGAGCGCGACGGTGGGGTCCAGGGCGGCCCGGAACCCCGCGGTGTCCCCGCTGTCCAGGAGGCGTACGGCTGCGGCGGCGGGCGCGGCGAGCGGGTCGAAGATGCCCAGCAGGGCGTGGCTGAAGCCGTGGTCGTCGCCCGCGATCAGCTCCGGGTAGTGGAAGTCGTCGCCGGTGTAGCAGCGCACCGTCGGCGGCAGCCGGCGGCGCAGCGCCACCTCCCGGGCGGCGTCCAGCAGGGAGATCTTGACGCCGTCCACCTTGGCGGGGTGGTCGGTGATGATCGCGAGGAACGTCTCGGTGGCCGCGTCGGGTTCCGTGCTGCCCCAGTAGCCCGCCAGCACCGGGTCGAACATCGGGCCGAGCCAGTGCAGGATCACCGGCCGGGTGGTCTGGCGCAGGAGGTGGCCGTAGAGCTCACGGTAGTCGTCCGGGCCGGTGGCGGCCCCGGCCAGCTGACGGGAGGCCATCAGGACCGGGCGGCCGCCGGCGTCCTCGACGAGCCCGAGCTGTTCCTCGTACGCACGCCGGATGTCCGCCAGGGCAGCCGGGTGTGGCGGCAGTTGGTCGGTGCCGACGCCACAGGCGAGCAGGCCGCCGACCGCCGCGGCCTCGGCGGCGGTGCGCCGGATCAGCTCGGCGGCGGCGCTCCAGTCCAGGCCCGCACCGCGCTGTGCGGTGTCCATCGCCTCGGCCACGCCCAGGCCGTGCGACCACAGGTGGTGCCGGAAGGCGAGGGTGGCGTCCCAGTCGACGGCGGCCGGGCGGTCCGGGGTGGTGCCGGCGCGGGGATCGGCGACCACATGGGCGGCGGCGAAGACCGTACGGGAGCGGAGCGGGGGCCGTGCGGAGGACGGGCGGGTGGCGGAGTCCGGCCCGGGCGGGTGAGGGTCAGCGGGCGCGCTCACCGGGCCGGCTCCGGGACGGTAAGGCGGCGGCCCTCCGCCGAGGACCGCACCGCCAGTTCGGCGAGCTGGACGCCGCGGGCGCCTGCCGCCAGGTCCCAGCGCCAGGGCTCGTCGCGGACGACATGCCGCAGGAACAGCTCCCACTGCGTCTTGAACGCGTTGTCGAAGACGGCGTTGTCGGGGACCTCGTGCCACTGTGCGCGGAACGGCTCGGTCACCGGAAGGTCGGGGTTCCAGACCGGCTTGGGGGTGTGCGCGCGGTGCTGGACGCGGCAGTGGCGGAGCCCCGCGACGGCCGACCCTTCGGTGCCGTCGACCTGGAACTCGACCAGTTCGTCGCGGTGCACGCGGACCGCCCAGGAGGAGTTGATCTGGGCGACGATGCCGCCGGACAGCTCGAAGATGCCGTATGCGGCGTCGTCGGCGGTGGCCTCGTACGGGGTGCCCGACTCGTCCCAGCGGCGTGGGAGGTGGGTGGCAAGCTGCGCCTGGACGGTTCTGACCGGCCCGAACAGCTCGCGCAGGACGTACTCCCAGTGCGGGAACATATCGGCCGCGATCCCGCCGCCGTCCTCGGCGCGGTAGTTCCAGGAGGGGCGCTGCGCCTGCTGCCAGTCGCCTTCGAAGACCCAGTAGCCGAACTCGCCCCGTACGGACAGGATGCGGCCGAAGAAGCCGCCCTCGACGAGGCGGCGGAGCTTGCGCAGGCCGGGCAGGAAGAGCTTGTCCTGGACGACGCCGTTCTTGACGCCCGCCTCCTGCGCCAGCCGGGCGAGTTCCAGTGCGCCCGCGTGGCTGCCGGCGGTGGGCTTTTCGACGTAGAGGTGCTTTCCGGCGGCGATCGCCTTCTTCACGGCCTCCTCGCGGGCGGCGGTGATCTGGGCGTCGAAGTAGATGCCGACGGAGTCGTCGCCCAGTACGGCGTCGAGGTCGCAGCTCCAGTGCTCCAGGCCGTGCCGCTGGGCCAGGGCCCGCAGCTTGGGCGCGGTGCGGCCGACGAGCACCGGTTCGGGCCAGATCACCGTGCCGTCCGCCAGGGTGAGACCGCCCTGTTCCCGCAGGGCGAGGAGGGAGCGCACCAGGTGCTGGCGCTGCCCCATGCGTCCGGTCACGCCGTTCATGGCGATGCGTACGGTCGTGCGTGTCACGGCCCGGCCCCTCTCGCGGACAGCAGGTGGCAGTCCCGCTCCAGTAAGCGCCTTCCGGGCGACGGGCGCCAGACCGCGTGGCGAGGCACGAACGCAGGTGCGGTGCCGGCACGGAAGGCACGGAAGGCACGGACGAACGGGCGGCAAGCGGCAAGCGGCAAGCGGCAAGCGGCAAGCGGCAAACGAACGGATGGCGGGCGAACGGATGACACGAAAGAGGGATGTGCGGATCGGCTCCGGCGGCTTACTCTTGACTCAGTCAAAGGTGAGGGGCCGGCCATGACCGCCAGGACGCCATCCGATGCACCAACCGACACGTCAACCGACACACCGCCCGACGCACCGTGCGGGGCGCGGCCCGACGCCGCGGCCGACGTCCGTGAGCTGCGCAGATTCAACCGCTTCTATACGAATCTGATCGGCGCGCTCGACTACGGGCGGCATCTCTACACCCCTTTCACCCTCACCGAGGCGCGGGTGCTCTACGAGGTCGCCAACCATCCGCGGGTGGACGCCGCGGATCTACGCGCCTCGCTGTCGCTGGACGCCGGCTATCTCAGCAGGCTGCTCGGCAAGTTCGAGGACCGCGAGCTGATCACCCGCGGCCGCTCCGAGCAGGATTCCCGGCGGCAGCGCATCACGCTGACCGAGGACGGCCGGGAAGCGGCCGCCCTGCTGGAGGAGCGCTCCCAGGACGCCGCGGGGACGCTGCTGCGGCGGCTGCCTACCGCGGACCGCGCCCGCCTGGCGGAGGCGATGCGCACCGTCCGCGCCCTGCTCGACGAGGGCGGGGAACAGCCCGGCGCTGGGACCCAACAGCCCGGCGAGGGCACGGAGCAGCCCGGCGAGGTGGCGGAACGGCCCGGCCGAGGGACGCGGCAGCAGCGCGGGTACCGCACGCCAGGGGTCACACCAGAGGTCACGCTGCGCACCTCCCGCCCCGGTGACCTCGGCTGGATGGTGGAGCGCAACGCCGCCCTCTACTCCGCCGAGTACGGCTTCGATCTGAGCTACGAGGCGCTGGTGGCCCGGATCGTCGCGGAGTACGCCGAGGACTTCGACCCGCGGTGGGACCGCACCTGGATAGCGGAGCTGGGCGGGGAGCGCGTGGGCGCCGTGATGTGTGTACGGGACGGCAGACCGGGGGTCGCCCGGCTGCGGCTGCTACTCGTGGAACCGGGTGCCCGGGGGCACGGGGCGGGGCGGCAACTCGTCGATTCCTGCATCGAGTTCGCGCGGGAGGCCGGGTACGGCGAGATGGTGCTGTGGACCAACTCCGTCCTCGGCGCGGCCCGCGCCCTCTATCGGCGGGCCGGATTCGAGCTGGTCGCCGAGTCGCCGCACCACAGCTTCGGGCAGGACCTGACCGGCCAGGACTGGCGGCTGACACTGTGAATCCACGGTGACGCCGCGCGTCCACGGGAGACGCTGTGAGACCACTGATGACGCAGTGAATCCACGAGTGGCGCCGCGCGTCCACGGGTGACGGAGCGGGCAGGCGGGCGATGAAGGCGGGGAGGGCGGGAAGGACGGGAAGGACAGCGATGACGGCGTAAGCGACACGAAGGAGCGCAGGCATGGCCCCCACGGATCGCACGGACGACAGGCCCACGGACGACAGGCCCACGGATGCCAGGGGCACGAACGACGGGCCCGCGGACGGCGGCAGGCGCACGGACGGCGGCAGGCGCATGGACGACAGGCCCACGGACGGTGGCAGGCGTACAAACGGCAGGGTCCCCGCGATGCGCTATGCGTTTTCGACCCTCGGTGTGCCGGGGATGCCGGTGGCCGAGGTGCTGCGACTGGCCACCGATGCCGGGTATCAGGGGGTCGAGCTGCGGGCCCATCCGGAGGAGCCGGTGCATCCGCTGATCGGGGCACGGGAACGGGTCGCGGTGCGGGGGCAGTTCGCGGACGCCGGTGTGGAGATCCTGGCCGTTGCCGGATACGCCCGGGTTGCCGCCGCCCGCGATGCGGCGGGCGAGGAGGAGCTGGCACACGAGCTGGCCGAGCTGGTGCGCCTCGCCGCCGACCTGGGGGCGCCGTACGTCCGGGTCTTTCCCGGCGCCGGCGATCGCCCGGCGGCCGAGGCGGATGCGGATGCCGCCCGCCGGCTCGCCGCGGTGGCGCCGCTCGCGGCCGAGCGGGGCGTCCGGGTCCTGCTGGAGACCCATGACTCGCACCGGACCGGCGCGGCCGCCGCCCGGGTGCTGGGCCTTGTGGGGCATCGCCGGATCGGGGCGCTGTGGGATGTGCAGCACAGCTGGCTCGGCGGTGAGGAGCCCGTCGACACCCATGCCGCGCTCGCCCCGCATCTGGGCTATGTGCAGGTCAAGGACGTCGCCTCGGCCGAGGAACCTACCCCCCTCCCGCTCGGCGCCGGCGCCCTCCCGCTGGCCGCCGCCCTGGGCACCCTGGCCCGGGAGCCCGAAGGCGCCCACGGTCCCGTACCCGCCCCCGAGGGCACCTACGACCAGGGCTCGGGAGGCTGGCTCTGCTGGGAGTACGAGAAGCGCTGGTATCCCGAGGCGGCCGACCTCCCCGCCCTGCTGGCGCCGGGCCGCGCCTACCTCCAGCGACTCCTCGGCGAAGCCACCCCCTCCTGACCCGGGACTGCCAGCCCCTCCGCCGGTCCCGCCTCCCGCCTCCCGCCTCCCGCCTCCCGCCTCCCGCCTCCCGCCTCCCGCCTCCCGCCTCCCGCGACGCTCCATCACATATCCGCGCGCGCCCCGCAATACCTGGGCGCCATCACGAATCGAGTCATTGACCGACAATAGTTTTCCGGCTATCCGTGTCTCCTTGGAAGTTTCCTTCAACGATTCGAGGAAGCCCTCCGGAAGGAGCGCACATGCACTCCAGACGTACCGTCCTGACCACCGCGGCAGCCGCGGCAGCCGCTGCCGCAGGCGGCGCGAAGCCCTCCATCGGACACCAGCCCCCCTCCCTCTCCCCCGCATCCGCCCTCGTTTCCGTCCCCGCCCCCACCGCCGCCACCCGGGCCCGGCTGCGCCGCCTCATCTCCCGTATGTCACCGGAGGAGAAGGCCGGCCAGCTCTTCGTCATGCGGGTCTACGGACACTCCGCCACCGACCCCGACCCGGCCGATACCGCCGCGAACCAGCAGGAGATCGGGGTCGCCAACGCCGCCGAGCTGATCGCCAAGTACCACGTCGGCGGCATCATCTACTTCGGCTGGGCGCACAACACCCGTGACCCGCACCAGATCGCCGACCTGTCCAACGGCATCCAGAAGGCCGCCGCCGCCCAGCGCGTCCCCGTCCCGCTGCTGATCTCCACGGACCAGGAACACGGCATAGTGGCCCGTGTCGGCGCACCCGCGACGCTCTTCCCCGGCGCGATGGCGCTCGGCGCGGGCGGCTCCCGCGACGATGCGCACACGGCGGCCAGGATCGCCGGCGAGGAGCTGTACGCCATGGGCATCCGGCAGGACTACGCACCGGACGCCGATGTCAACATCAACCCCGCCAACCCGGTCATCGGCGTACGGTCCTTCGGCGCGGACCCGCAGGCCGTGGCCCGTATGGTCGCCGCCGAGGTGAAGGGCTACCAGGGCGCCGGAATCGCCTCCTGCGCCAAGCACTTCCCCGGGCACGGCGACACCGACACCGACAGCCATATCGGACTGCCCTACATCCACCACACCGCCGAGGAGTGGGAGCGGCTGGACGCGCCGCCCTTCAAGGCCGCGATCGCCGCCGGGATCGATTCGATCATGACGGCGCATATCGTCGTGCCCGCCTTCGACCCGAGCGAGGACCCGGCCACCCTCTCCCGTCCGATCCTCACCGGCATCCTGCGCGAACGCCTCGGCTACGACGGCGTGGTGGTGACGGACTCGCTCGGCATGGAGGGCGTACGGAAGAAGTACGGCGACGCCCGGGTGCCGGTGCTCGCCCTCAAGGCCGGTGCCGACCAACTGCTGAACCCTCCGGACCTCGCCGTCGCGCATGCCGCCGTCCTCAAGGCGCTCCAGGAGGGCGAGCTGACCGAGCGGGAGCTCGACGCCAAGCTGATGCGCATCCTGCTGCTCAAGGAGCGGCGCGGACTGTTCAAGGACCCGTACACCACCCACCGCGCGGTGGACCGGGTGGTGGGCATCCGCAGTCATCTGGCCGCCGCGGACCGGATCGCGGACCGCACCACCACGCTGCTGCGCAACGATGCCGGGATCCTGCCGCTCTCCCGGCGACGCGAGCGGCGGGTACTGGTGGCGGGCGTCGACGCGGCCGCGCCGTCCGGCACCGGCGGGCCGCCCACCACGGTCCTGGCGAAGACCCTCACCGAGCTGGGCTTCACGGCCACCGCGCTCTCCACGGGCACGGCGCCGACCCAGCGGCAGATCGACGAGGCGGTGGCGGCGCTCGGGGAGCGTGACGCGGTGGTGGTGGCGACGTACAACGTGACCGCGGACTCGCGCCAGCGGAAGCTGGTGGCCGCGTTGCTGGCCACGGGCAAGCCGGTGGTGCAGCTGGCGGTCCGCAACCCTTATGACATCGCCCAGTTGGACGGCGTCCGGGCGGCCCTGGCGAGCTACTCCTGGACGGATGTGGAGCTGCGGGCGGCGGCCCGGGTGATCGCCGGCCGGCGGGACCCGGCCGGCAGGCTGCCCGTCGCGATAATGCGCACCGACGCCCCGGCGCAGGAGCTCTACCGGCTCGGCCACGGCCTGACGTACTGACCGGGAGACGGACACGGCGCGCTCCCCTGTCCCCGGGGAACGCGCCGTTCCGGTCATCGCACCGCGGCCACCGGGCACTCCGGCGCGGCGGCATGCGGCCTCAGGGCCTCAGGGCCTCACGGCCTCACGGCCTCACGGCCTCAGCATCGGCATCCGCCGGACCTCCTGCTTGTCCAGCTGCTTGTTGTACGGCGCCAGCGGTGTGGCCTGGCCGGCCGGGGCCTGGACACCGGCCCAGTCGAGCAGCTCGGCAGTGGCCTTGGTCCGGTCGGGTTCCGCCAGCTTCGCGATGTTCGAGCCGTGGTTGCCGCCGGGCACGGTGAAGACGTACGAATCCCGGGCCCCCTTGCCGACCTCGAAGTGCTCCGAACTCCACGGGTCGTACTGCCCGTTGACGAACATCATCCGGTGGGCGTGGTGCCGCACCCAGTGGTCGACGTCGGGCATCGCGCGCTTGTCGAAGCGCATCGGGATGTCCTTGGGCACGAATGACCGGGAGTTGTTGATCCCGGGGTACTTCAGCAGGCCGGCCAGCTGCGGATAGCGGTAGCCGGGCTCACCGAGCTGGGTGCCCGCCTGGTAGTAGTACGGCGTGTACGGCTCCATGCCCTGGTCGGTGTAGCTGTCGAAGCCGCCGACCGTGTCCATCCACTTCCACAGGCCGTCCGTGGAGACGGTCGGCGCGGGCACCTCGGCACAGGCGGTCTCGGCCGGCTGGTACTGCCAGAACCCGAACACCAGGTCCGTGACCATGACTTCATAGGCCCGGTCGGCGCCGCCGACGGTCTTGAAGGTCTGCTTCTCCTTGTCGGCCCAGGCCTGGAACCGGGCGACCATCTCCTTGCGGCGCACCAGGGCCTCGCGCTCGATGGCGGCGAGGTCGCTGCGGCACTGCGCGGTGCCGACGTTCTTGAAGAACCGGTCGTACGCCGAGTCCTCGTCGTTGCGTACGTCGTTGGGCGCGACGTAGGCGACGGTGCCGTTCATGTCGTGCGGGAAGAAGCGGCGGTAGTACGTCGCCGTCATGCCGCCCTTGCTGCCGCCGGTGTCGATCCAGTTCTTGTCGTAGATCCGGTGCAGCGCCTGGAATATGCGGTGCTGGTCGTCGGCGGCCTGCCGGATGTCCAGCTTCTTCCAGTCGGTGGGCGCGGGCCGCGACGGGGTGAAGTAGCGGTATTCCAGGGAGACCTGATTACCGTCGATGATCTTGGTGGGCTCACTGCGGGACGGCGTGGTGCTCACGTTGTACCCGGAGGTGAAGAACACCGTCGGCCGGTCCACCGACTTGTGCAGCAGCGTCAGCCGCTGCTGGAAGGTCCCCTTGGAGGGGTGCCGGTGGTCAACCGGCTGGGTGTAATTCAGTACGAAGTAGCGGTAGCCGTCTACCGGCTTCTCCTCGATGAGGCTCATTCCCGGGATCGCGAGGATCCGGTCCTTGATGTCCCCGCTCTTCGGCTCGGCGGCGGTGGCCGCTCCTGCCGACGCACTGCCGGCTCCCGCCGTGCCTATGAGCACCGCGAGCGACAGCAGCCATCTGGTGGCCTTGCGCATGCACCCTCCCCTTGGGATAGCAAAGGTCGGGCTGAACCTATCGGCGCGACGGGGGTGCCACCAGCCCCTGGCGCCGTTCGGCGGACCGGCCGTACCCGCGGACGGCCGATCCGCCGAACGGCGGAACGGCCCCGGGTGCGGGCCCGGGGCCTCTCGGAAACTTCGTCGGCGCAGGTGGCAGGTCCAGCGGCACCGGCTCGGAGGCCCGGACCGCCGATCGGCCCAGACCCCGGCAGCGAGCCACCCCGCCACCGCCGGCGGGGCCACCCCGCCACCGGGCACGGGCCACCCCGCCACCGGGCACGGGCCACCCCGCCACCGGGCACGGGCCACCCCGTCACCGGGCGCCCGGCCTCAGCCCTCAGGCCTCAGCCCTCAGCCCTCAGGCCTCAGGCCGCCAATTCCTCCTCCTCGCCCGTGAACGTGCGCCACAGCTCCGCGTAGCGACCGTCGCGGGCCAGCAGTTGGGCATGGCTGCCGTCCTCGGCGATCCGTCCGCGGTCGAGCACCACCACGCGGTCCGCGCGGGCCGCGGTGGTCAGACGGTGGGCGACGATCAGGGTGGTACGGCGGCGGACGGACGGGGTCTCGTCCGCCCGGGGGGAGCCGAGAGCCCGGGGACGGCCGGTGGCCTGGTTGACGACGGCTTCGGTGGCCAGGTCCAGGGCGGCGGTGGCCTCGTCCAGCAACAGCACGTCCGGGTCGACGAGTTCGGCGCGGGCCAGCGCCAGCAGCTGACGCTGGCCGGCCGAGAGGTTACGGCCGCGCTCGGCGATCTCGTGGAGGTAGCCACCGTCGAGGGTCGCGATCATCGCATGGGCGCCGACGGCCCGCGCCGCGGCCTCCACCTCGGCGTCGGTGGCATCCGGGCGGCCGTAGGCGATGGCGTCGCGGACGGTGCCGGCGAAGAGGTAGGACTCCTGGGGGACCACACCCAGACGGCGGCGGTAGCCGGTCAGATCCAGCTCGCGCAGGTCGGTGCCGTCGATGCGGACGGCGCCCGCTGACGGGTCGTAGAACCGTGCGACCAGCTTGACCAGGGTGGACTTGCCGGCGCCGGTCTCACCGACGAAGGCCACGGTCTGGCCGGCCGGGATGGTCAGATCGATGCCGGCCAGCGCCGGCTCTTCGCCCTTGCCGTAGTGGAAGTGCACCGCGTCGAAGGCGATGTCGCCCCGCAGCGCGGGTACCTCGCGGGGCCGTTCGGGTGCCGGGGTGGTGGTCGGCTCGCGCAGCAGCTCCTGTATCCGGCCCAGGGAGACGGACGCCTGCTGGTAGCCGTCGAAGACCTGGGAGAGCTGCTGGACGGGGGCGAAGAACAGGTCGATGTAGAGCAGGTAGGCGACCAGCGCGCCGGCGGTGAGGGTGTGGGAACCCACCCGGTCGGCGCCGACGATCAGCACCAGCGCCGCCGCCACGGACGACAGCAGCTGGACGAACGGGAAGTAGACGGATATCAGGAACTGGCCGCGGACCCGCGCCCGGCGGTAGGCGTCGCTGCGGGCGGCGAAGCGCTCCGCGCCGCGCCGCTCGCGCCGGAACGCCTGGACGATCCGCAGTCCGGCCACGCCCTCCTGGAGGTCGCCGTTGACGACGCTGATCCGCTCGCGGGCCAGCTCGTACGCCTTCACGCTCTGCTTGCGGAAGAAGTACGTGCCGATGATCAGCGGGGGCAGGGTGGCGAAGACGACCAGGGCCAGCTGGAGGTCGATGGCCAGCAGGGCGACGAGTATGCCGAAGAAGGTGAGCATCGAGACCAGGGCGGTGACCAGGCCGGTCTGCAGGAACGTCGACAACGCGTCCACGTCCGTGGTCATCCTGGTCATGATCTTGCCGGACAGTTCGCGCTCGTAGTAGTCCAGCCCGAGGCGCTGGAGCTGCGCGAAGATCTTGAGGCGGAGGGAGTAGAGGACCCGCTCGCCGATCCGTCCGGTCATGCGGTTGCCGCCGATCTGCGCGGCCCACTGCGCCAGGACGACGAGCAGGGCGATCCCGGCGGCGGTCCAGACACCGACCAGTGCCCCGCGCCGGACGCCCTCGTCGATGCCCTGCCGGATCAGGACCGGCAGCAGCAGCCCGGCCAGGGCGTCCAGGGCGACCAGCCCCAGCGCGAAGGCCAGCGGCCCGCCGAAGCCGTGCAGCAGCCGGCGCAGGCCGTAGGAACGCTCGGGGCGCACGGCTTGGTCCTCGTCGACGTCCGGGGTCTCCGTGGCGGGCGGCAGGTCGGCGACCTGGGCGAGGAGTTCGGGGGTGGCCGGGAGTCCGGCCATCGCGGCGCCGATGCCCGGCCCGGCCGCGGCGGCCGCGCGGGCCGCCATCCCGGCCCCGCCCGCCTCGGCCTCCTGCTCACGGCGTACCCACAGCTCGGGCGTGATGGCGCCGGCCGCCCCGGGCCGGTCTGGCGCACCGTCGTCCCCGGCCTCCGTCTCCCTCCCGGCCTCGGTTCCGGCCTCGGTTCCGGCCTCGGTTCCGGCCTCGATCTCGATTCCGGCCCCGGGCTCGGTGGTGTCCGCTGCCCGCTCCTGGGCCGTCAGCCGGCCGTCGGCGAACTCACCGTCGAAGATCCCCGACGCCTCACCCGCCGGGTCCCACCCGGTGCCGCCCAGCTCTTCCGGGTCGGCCAGCAGCCTGCGGTAGAGCGGGCAGCGGTCTTCCAGCTCCTCGGTGGTGCCGATGTCGACCAGCCGTCCGTCGTCCAGCACGGCGACCCGGTCGGCGAGCGCCAGGGTGGAGGCGCGGTGGGCGATGAGCAGCGTGGTCCGGCCCGCCATGACGCCGCGCAGCGCCTCGTGGATCTCGTGCTCGACCCGGGCGTCGACCGCCGAGGTCGCATCGTCCAGCACCAGCAGCCGGGGGTCGGTGAGGATGGCGCGGGCCAGGGCGACACGCTGCCGCTGGCCGCCGGACAGGGTCAGCCCCTGCTCGCCGACCTTGGTGTCATAGCCCCGGGGAAGCTCCGATATGAAGCCGTCGGCCTGGGCGGCGCGGGCCGCGGTGCGCACCTGCTCGTCGGTGGCGTCCGGGTACCCGTAGGCGATGTTGTCGCGGACGGAGTCGGAGAACAGGAAGCTGCTCTCGGGCACCAGGCCGATGGCGGCCCGCAGCGACGGAAGGGTCAGGTCGCGCACATCGTGGCCGCCGACCAGGACCCGGCCCGCCGAGACGTCGTAGAAGCGGGGCAGCAGCAGCGAGAGAGTGGATTTGCCGCTGCCGGACGTGCCGACCACGGCGACCGTCTCCCCCGCCTCGATGCGCAGCGAGAAGTCGTCGAGAACAGGGCGGAGGGCGCGGTCGGAGCGGTCGGAGCGGTCGGAGCGGTCGGAGCGGTCGGAGCCGAGGCGGTCATCGGCGGCCGGGGTGTCCTCCCCGGGCCCGCCACGGTGACCGTCGCCCCCGCTCTCGCCCCCGTCCTCGTCCTCGCCCTCGCCCTCGCCCTCGCTCACACCGTCGCTCACACCGTCGCTCATGCTCACGCCGTCGCTCACGCCGTCGCCGTCGTGCGGTCGCGCGTAGCCGAAGGTCACCCCGTCGAAGACGACCGTGGCCGGGGCGTCGGCGGGCAGCTCGTGCGCATCGGGCCGCTCCTTGAGCGACGGCTCGGTGTCGATCAGTTCGTAGACCCGCTCCACACCGGCTCGCGCCTGCTGGCCGACGGTCAGCATCATCGCCAGCATCCGGACCGGTCCGACCAGCTGGGCGAGGTAGGTGGAGAAGGCGACGAAGGTGCCGAGGGTGACCTGGCCCTGTGTGGCCATCCAGCCGCCGAGGGCCAGCATCGCGACCTGGCCGAGCGCCGGTACGGCCTGCAGGGCGGGGGTGTAGCGGGCGTTGAGCCGGACCGTGCGCAGGCGTCCGGCGAACAGCCGGCGGCTGACCTCGCGCAGCTTGCCGGTCTCCTGTTCCTCCTGCCCGAAGCCCTTGACGACGCGCACGCCGGAGACCGCGCCGTCCACGACCCCGGCGACGGCGGCGGCCTGCCCCTGGGCGTACCAGGTGGCGGGGAAGAGGCGGGCGCGGCTGCGCTGGGCGATGAACCACAGGGCGGGGGCGACGGCCAGCGCGATCACGGTGAGCAGCGGCGAGAGCACCGCCATCACGACCAGCGAGATCAGGAAGAGCAGGACGTTCCCGATCATCATCGGGAGCATGAACAGCAGGCCCTGGATCAGCTGGAGGTCGCTGGTGGCGCGGCCGACGACCTGGCCGGTGCTCAGCTCGTCCTGCCGCCGGCCGTCGAGCCGGGAGATCGCGCCGAACATCCGGGTCCGCAGGTCGTGCTGGGCGTCCAGGGCGAGGCGGCCGCCGTAGAAGCGGCGGATGTAGGTGAGGACGTAGACCGCGACCGCGGCGACGACCAGCAGGGCGGCCCAGGGCCCGAGGGCGCGCTCGTGCTTGACGATGACATCGTCGATGATCAGCTTCGGGACGAGCGGGACCAGGGCCAGCACGGCCATCCCGGCGAGCGAGGAGCCGAGGGCGAGCAGCACGTCCTTCTTGTACTGCCAGCAGTCGCGGATCAGCCGCCGCGCCCAGCCCGTTCGTTTCGTATCCGTCCCCGCCACCCGGTGCCTCCCGCGCCTCGACTCCTGACGCCTGGCACCAACACCGCGGGGGGCGGATTTCATCCCGCCGCAACAATGGTCCCGGGCCGGGGGCGTGCACGCCTGTCTCCGGGCGGGGAGCGTACGCCCGCCTCTGCGGACGGGAAACGCCCGCCCGCACGGCAGACGGCCCCGCCCCCGGGTGGTCCGGGAGGGGGCCGTCTCCAGCAGAGTCGTCGCGGGCGGGGCCGTACCCGACGAGGCCGCGCGGGCTACTTCGCCCGCTGCACCGTCAGCTCCGAGATCCCCGGATGCGGCTTCGGCTTGCCGTCCTTCCCCTTGGCCTGGTCACCGTGCACCACGACCCGTACGTACCGGGCCGGCGTCCGGCCCGCGTACCCGGTCCCCGACCAGTGCTTTCCGTCCCGGGAGACCTGGACGTTGTAGGACTTGGGCTGGGTCGTGTTCCAGTGCGGGGTGATCTGCCCGACGCGGGTGGTCCGGCCGAGGTCGACGGTCAGGGTGCCGTCGGCGGAGTTGGGCACCCAGGCGGTGGTGCCGTTGCCGTCCACCGCGGCGGCCGCGTACAGACCGGGCTCCTCGGAGGTCGCCTTGGCGGACGTGCAGCGGGCCGCGTTCGTGGTCGCCGCCAGATCCGGGCGGCGGGTCTTCAGGACGGCCGGCACCCCCCGGCTGACGATCTTGTCGCCCTCCGGCGTCTCGATCCGCATCGGCGCACCGGCGGTCAGCCGCACCGTGGTCTGGTGGGCGCCGATCGCGATGTCGTAGGTCCGCCCCTGCCAGTGCAGGCCGCGCAGGGTGACGCCCTGGGACAGCTGGGGCGGCAGCATCGGGTCGAGGTGTACCGCGTTCTCCCGCAGCCGCAGCCCCGTCAGCCCGTGGGTGAAGGTCTGCAGGAAGCCGCCCTTGCCGGTGAGGAAGTCCTGTGCGGGCTTGCCGGCGTGCGGGTCCGAGGCTCCGGCCTTGTCGCCGCGCGCCTCGGAGAACTGGTCGAAAGGACCGCGGACGAACGGCTGGATGGACCGCCTCAGGTAGGTGTACGTCGAGCAGCCGGGTTCGCCGATCCCGGCCGCGTCGATGGCGTGCACCGAGTCCGTCATGGCCGGGCCGTCCGGGTCGGTGTGCCCGGCGTAGAAGTCCAGGGTGCGGGCCGCCTTGGCCTGCGACATCGGCCATTCCAGCGGGTACATCAGCAGCACGGTGTCGGCCTGCTTGATGGTCGTGCCCTTGTATCCGGCGTACTGCTCGAAGATCTTCTTCTTGCTGTCGTAGGGGATGCGCAGCTTGTCGGCGACGGTCTTCCAGGAGGCCGGTGCCTTTTCGCCGAGGATGGCGGCGACGCGGGTGGCGTGGCGCAGCGCGGTGGCGGCGCCGGCGTTGGTGAACACGCCGTCGTTGACGCCGTTGCTGTACTCGTCGGGCCCCGCGACGTTCTTGACGGAGTAGCTGCCGTCGGCGTTGTGGGTGGCCCGCGAGGCCCAGAATTCGGCGATGCCCTTGAGGACCGGCCAGCCGCGGGACTTCAGCCAGGCGGTGTCCTTGGTGGCGAGGTAGTACTGCCAGGTGGCGAGGGAGATGTCGCCCATGAGGTGGTTCTGGGTCTTGCAGTGCGGCGGGTCCCAGCTGTGGCACTCGTTCCACAGGTCGCCCTTGCTGCCGCTGGTCCAGGGGTAGAACAGTCCCTTGTAGCCCAGCTTCTCGGCGTTGGCGCGGGCCCCGGCCCGGGTCTTGTAGCGGTAGTCGACGATCGACTTGGCGAGTTCGGGGTGGGCGGCGAGCAGGCCCGGGTACATCCAGGTCTCGGCGTCCCAGAAGACCTCACCGGCGTAGTTGTCGCTGGTCAGACCCGTGGGGCCGATGCTGTTGCCGCTGCCGGCGCGGGTGGAGGACAGCAGTCCGTACTGCGCCGAGCGCACCCAGGACTGCAGATCGCGCTTGCCCCTCACCTCGATGTCGCTGCGCCACAGCCGCTTCCAGGCGGCGGCGTGCCGGGCGAAGAGGGCGTCCCAGCCGCGGCCGGCGGCCCGGCGCGAGGCCGCGTCGGCGGTGGCCCGCGGGGAGCGGGAGGTGAGTGCGGTGTCCACGCCGACGTACTTGGTCAGCTCGTACGAGCGGCCGCTGCGGACCGGGAAGGACACCCGCTGCCGGTTGCTGAGCTCGTCCGCCCGCGGCGTCGGGCCGGAACGGCCCGCACGCACCCCGGGCCCGGTGCGCAGGGTCGAGGCCACCGCGCCCTCGGTCTTCGTCCCGTCGGTGCGGAATCCGACGTCCATGGTGCGGCCGGAATCCCGGCCGCCGCCGGACTCCTTGCCACGGGGCTCCTGGCCGCCGGACTCCTTACCGGCAACGCCCTGACCACCGGACTCCTTACCGGCAACGCCCTGACCACCGGACTCCTTGCCGCCGGCGTCGGACGCCGTCATCCGGCGGGCGCCGCGGCCGTCGAGGCGGTCGGTGACGGTGGCGTCGCCGCTCCAGTGGGGTGTCATCCGCAGGCGTACGGCGCCGGTGTGGGCGTCGTTGCGGTCGGCGAGCACGTCGTAGACCAGGTCGGTGGCGCGGCCGTCGGCGGCCGTCCAGGTCAGCGAGGTACGGACGAAGCCGCAGCGCAGGGAGAGCGTCTGGCGGTAGTGCGAGATCCGGCCGGGTGCGGTGGCGGAGGAGAAGGTGTCGGGGTGCGCGCCGCCGGTGGCGACCTCAAGGGTGGTCCAGGTGGGGAGGGCGGCGATGGCCTGCCGGCCCTTCACGCTCTTGGGTCCCTTGGCGTAGAGGCCGGAGACGAAGGAGCCGTCGTACTCCGGCGTCTTCAGCGGCCAGCCGGTCGTGCCGCCGGGCGCGGCGTAGCCGGTGCCGTTGGGCGGCACCCGCTGGCCGAGGTAGCCGTTGCCGACGAAGGCGTGATGGCTGTCCTTGGGGTCGATCTTGGTGCTGGTGGCGGTCCAGCCGTCGCTGCCGTCGCCCTTCATGCAGGGGCCCTGCGCGCCGCCGGCCTGTTGTGGTGCGGGCGCCGGTGCGGGCGCGGAGGCGGAGGCCGAGACGGGCGCGAGGATCGCGACCAGGGCCGTGGCGAGCAGCGGGGCGACCAGCTTGCGGGAGCGGGGCGCCGCCGGCCCGGACCGTTGCGCGGCCGCGGGAGAGCGCTCCGCGGGGGGCTGCGGGGGCGGGTCCACGGGGTGCTGTGCCGAATGTTCCATGGTTCTCCGTCGTATGTGCGCGGCCCGTGCCGCACTACCGCGACACGGACATCACCTTGAACATCATCAGGCCCCCGCCTGCACGGCACCCTAGGCCGATTCCCCCGTTCGGGTCACGGCCTTCCGGACACGAAATTGTCGGGCACCCTCACCGCACCCCCCCGATGGATCACGCGGCCCCTGACTGCGGCTACACTTTTAGACTGACCAGTCAGATCAAAAGGGGAGGGGTGTCTGTGAACACCACCCGCCAGGGGGCGGCGGTCGACGCCAGGGGGATCGGAGTGGAGGGCCCGAGAGGATGGGCCTTCCAGGGCATCGACATCTCCGCGGAACCGGGCACCCTGATCGCGGTCGAGGGCTCGTCGGGCTCCGGCCGCACCTGTCTGCTGCTGGCCCT
Source organism: Streptomyces sp. NPDC048516 (assembly GCF_043199875.1). Lineage (NCBI taxonomy): Bacteria > Bacillati > Actinomycetota > Actinomycetes > Kitasatosporales > Streptomycetaceae > Streptomyces > Streptomyces sp. NPDC048516. The sequence goes on from NZ_JBICWS010000003.1 coordinate 261,852, forward strand.
CACCGGCCGGATGCGGATCACCGAGGGGACGGCGGCGGTCGCCGGGCTCCCGCTGCCCCAGCGGATGGGTACGGTGCGCAGCCGTACCGCCATCGCCCATGTGCCGGGCGTCGTCGACCTCGAACCGGCCCTCACGGTCGGCGAACACCTCAAGGAGCAGGCCCTGCTGGGCCACCGCTTCCAGGGCCTCGGCGCCTCGCTCCCCTGGAGCAAGCGCCACAAGGAGGCCACCCGGGCCCGGGTCGACGCCGCCCTCGCGGCCGTCCGGCTCGACCCCGCCACCCTGCCCAAGGGGCTGCGGACGGCCGTACGCGATCTGGAGCGGATCGAGGCGCTGCGGCTCTCCGTCGCGCTCGGGATCATGCACGGCCCGCAGTTGCTGGCCGTCGACGATGTGGACCTCAAGCTCTCCGAGACCGAACGCGCCCAGGCCTGGCAGCTGCTGCGGGACCTCGCGCGGGAGGGCACCACCGTCGTGGCGGCCGGCAGCGACGCACCGGCGGACGCACTGACCGTCCGCACCACGCGGACGAAGCCCGCAGCCGCCGCCCCCGTCAAGGACGAGCCCTCCGTCCCCGTAAAGGACGAGCCCTCCGTCCCCGTCAAGGACGAGTCCGCCGACCCCGTCGAGACCGAACCCAGCGCCACCGAGCAGGACGAGCCCCAGGCCCCCGCCAAAGACGCGCCCCACACCACCGAGGAGGAAGCAGCGCATGCGTTCGCCGAGACTGGCCGCGCTTGAGCTCAAGCGGTTCGGCAGGGGAAAGCTTCCCCGCCTGGGCCTGGTCGCCCTGATGCTGATCCCGCTGCTCTACGGGGCCCTGTACCTGTGCTCCTTCTGGGACCCCTACAGCCGCCTGGACAAGATCCCGGTGGCCCTCGTCAACGACGACCGGGGCGCCACCACCGGCGGCAAGAAGATCCACGCGGGCGACGACCTGGCCGAAAACCTCAAGGACAGCAAGAAGTTCCACTGGGAGGACGTCAGCTCCGCGGACGCCGCCAAGGGCGTCGAGAACGGCACGTACTACCTCTCGCTGACCGTCCCGGAGGACTTCAGCAAGCGGATCGCCTCCAGCTCCGGGGACACCCCGCAGACCGGCGCGCTCAAGGTCCGTACGAACGACGCCAACAACTACGTCGTCGGCTCGATCTCCAAGACGGTCTTCTCCGAGGTCCGCGCGAAGACCTCGGCCACCTCGGCCCGGGCCATGCTCGACAAGATCTTCATCTCGTTCTCCGATCTGCACGACAAGACCGCCGAGGCGGCGGACGGGGCAGGGAAGGTCGACGACGGGCTCGGCACCGCCAAGGACAAGACCGGTGAACTGGCCGACGGCCTGGGCAAGCTGAACCAGGGCGCAGGCAAGATCAGCAAGGGCGCCACGGAAGCGGCCGCGAAGGCCAGGCAGCTCAGCCAGGGCGCGGGCCAGGTCGCGGACGGCACCCAGATGCTCGCCCAAAAGGTCCACGGCATCGCCCGGAAGGACCTTCCCTACCTCAGGGCGCACGGCAAGGAGATCGGCGAGAAGGCACAGCTCGTCGCCGACCTCAGCCAGAAGCTCGACGAAGCCCTCGGCAAGCTCCCCGGGGACTCCGCCAAGGCCGCCGACCAGGCACGGAAGAACGCCGACAACGCCGCGGACCTCTACCACGAACGCTGCTCCGGCCTGCTCTCCACCGACCCCGACTGCCCCAAGCTCAAGGCGCTCGCGGACGGCAGCGCCCTCGCCGCCGATGCGGCGGAGAAGGTCGACGACACCGTCTCCCACACGGACTTCGGGCAACTGCGCACCAAGGTGCGGGAGCTGCACGAGGGTGCCGTGCGGGTGGCCCGCGAGGCACCGGGCATCGCGGACCGGGCGGACAAGGCGATCGGCCAGATCGACCAGCTCAACGCCGGTGCGCACAAGGTCTCCCAGGGCGCCGGACTGTTCGCCGACGGCATCGGCTCGCTCGCCGACGGCGCCGGCAAGCTCCACAGCGGCCTGGGCGTCGCCAAGGACGGTGCCGTCAAGCTCACCGGCGGCCTCTTCAAGCTCAAGGACGGCACCAACCAGCTGGCCGACGGCCTGCACGACGGCGTCGCCAAGATCCCCGACTACAGCAAGAAGGACCGCGACGCCCGCACCGAGGTGATGTCCGACCCGGTCGAGCTGGCCGCCAAGTCGATGCACAAGGCGCCCAACTACGGCACCGGCCTGGCGCCGTACTTCATCCCGCTCTCCCTCTGGGTCGGCGCGATGGTCGCGTTCATGCTGCTCCCGGCGCTGAGCAAGCGGGCCCTGGCCGCGGGCGCCCCGGGCTGGCGGATCACCCTCGGCTCCTGGCTGCCCGCCTACGCCGTCGGCGTGGTGCAGGTACTGGCCCTGATGGCCGTCCTGCACTGGGGCCTGGGCCTGGAGATGGCCCGCTCGGCCGGCACCGTCGGCTTCCTGCTGCTGGCCACGGCCTGCTTCACCGCCATCATCCAGTTGCTGGGCGCGTTCTTCGGTCCGGCCGGCCGGGTGCTGACCCTGGTCGTGCTGATGCTCCAGCTGACCTCGGCGGGCGGCACCTACCCGGTGCAGACCAGCCCCGGGTTCTTCGCCGCCATCCACCCGTTCCTGCCGATGAGTTACGTGGTCGACGGCCTGCGCCGGCTGATCACCGGTGGTGACCTCGCCATCGTGCAGCAGGGCTGTGCGGTCCTGGTGGTCTTCACCGTCGGCGCGCTGGCGCTCACCGCCCTCGCGGCGCGCAGCCGGCAGGTCGTACGGATGAAGGACCTGCACCCGGAACTCAGCCTGTGAGCGTGCTCCCGGGGGCTTCCCCCGTCACCCGCCGCAGCTCGACCCGCCGCCGGCTCTTCGACGCCGCCGTGACCCTCATCGCGGAACAGGGCTTCTCCGCGACCACCGTCGACGAGATCGCCGACCGGGCCGGCGTCGCCAAGGGCACCGTCTACTACAACTTCGCCAGCAAGAACGTCCTCTACGAGGAGCTGCTGCGGGACGGCATCGACCTGCTCGCCGACTCGCTGCGCCGGGCCGCCGACACCACCGCGGCCCGCGGCGGCACCCGGGTCGACGCCCTGGACGCCATGATCCGCGCGGGCCTGGACTTCATCGCCTGCTCCCCCGCCCTCATCCAGCTCTACGTCGCCGAACTGTGGCGCACCAACCGCACCTGGCGCGCCACCCTCACCTCCGTACGGGGCCGCGCCCAGTCCGTCGTCGAGTCCGTCCTGCGCGACGCGGTGGAGACCGGCGAACTCTCCGACGAGCTCGACATCCCCCTCACCGCCTCCGCGCTCCTGGGCATGGTCCTGGTGGCCGCCCTGGACTGGCAGTCCTTCCAGCCGGACCGCTCGGTCGAGGAGGTCCACGCGGCGCTGTCCCGGCTGCTGCAGGGACGCGTGGGGGCGGCCGGGCGTTAGCCCCCGGCGGCACGACTGCCGCACGAACACCGGCCTGGCCGTGGACAGTTGCCCACGACCAGGCCGGTGTCACGCCTGCCGCTCACCGGCCGGTGGCCGGAGGTCGGGTCAGGGTTCGACGACTCCAGCCGTCGCGCTGGACGGGGACAGGATCGCCGTCGGGGTGACCGCGCCGGCGAAGCTGGCCTCGTAGCCGTGGTTGAGGAGGATGAGGGTGAGGGTCAGCGTCTCGTTCACCCGGGCGACACCCTGCGCGTCGGTGTTGGCGATGCCCAGGACATTGCTGCCGGCCTTGAACAGGATCGGCTGGTTGGGCACCGGAAGGCCGGTGACCTGGTCGGTCAGGGTGGCCGTCAGGAACGGGAAGTACACGTGCGGGGGGAAGAGTTTCGTCAGCGCCGGGGTCGCGGTCAGCGAGGTGGCGTGGACGGGGAGCACGTAGGTGAAGCCGCCCACCAGCGTGGCGCTGCCGGCGGGCGTGGTGACGGTGACGTCCGCGGGACCGGCCGCCCCGGGCGGGGTGACGGCGGTGAGCTGCGTGCCGGTGGCGTCGACCGTCACGCCGGTGGCGGGGTTGCCGCCGATGGTGACGCTCGCGCCGGTCAGGTTGGTGCCGGTGATCGTCACCGGCGTGCCGCCGGCGATGGCTCCGCTGTTGGGGGTGATGCTGGTGATCGTGGGGTCGAACTGGATGACGGTGACAGTGGCCCCGGCGATGTTGGTGACGTAGAGCTTGTTGTCGGGGGCGACCACCAGGGCGATCGGCTGGTTGCCGGCGGGGATCGGGACGCCGACGACCATGTTGGTGACACTGTCGATCACCGTGACGTCGTTCGAGCCGCGGTTGGCGGTGTAGACGTTGCCGTCGGCGCCGGCCGTGATGCCCCAGGGGTTGGTGCCGACGGGGATCGGGGCGCCGACGACGGTGTCCGAGACGGTGTTGATCACCGTCACGTTGTTGGACCCGATGTTGGCGACGTACGCGTTGCCGTTGGGGGCGATCGCCACGAAGTTCGGCTGGGCGCCGACGTTGATCGTGGTGAGGACCAGGCTGGTGGCGGTGTCGATCACCGTCACGGTGTTCGCGTTGCGGTTGGCGACGTAGGCCTTGCCGTTGGTGACCGCGATGCCGACCGGGCCGCTGCCGGTGGGGATCGCGGCGCCGACGGGCAGGTTGGTGGCGGTGTCGATCTCCTGCACGCTGTTCGCCGTGAAGCGGCTGACGAAGACGTTGCCGTTGGGGATGACCGCGGCCGCGGCGGGGCCGCCGCTGAGGGGGATGGCGGCGATGACGGCACTGGTGGCGGTGTCGATCACCGAGACAGTGTTGGAGACGTTGTTGGGGACGTAGGCGTTGCCGTTGGGGGCGACGGTCAGCCAGACCGGCACGGTGCCGACGCCGATCGCGGCGCCGATGACGGTGTCCGTGGCGGTGTCGATGGTCTGCACATTGTTCGATCCGGAGTTGGTGACGTAGAGGTCACCGTTGGGGATGAACGCCAGCCCGACCGGGTTGGTGCCGACGGGGATGGTCGTGGTCGCCAGGAAGATCTGCATCGCCGCCGGCCGGCTCGCCTCCCCCGCCATGGCGGCCGGCTGGGCCTGGCCGGAGAGGAGAGGCGCCTGCAGCAGCTCCTGTTGCGGCGACTGAACGCTGGTACTCATGTGGACCCCTTCGGTCGGGGCCGCCCCGAGCCCGGCACGCCCCGCGGGGAGCAGCACAGGTCCGGCGGTTCCCTGTCCGGGGCACCACGAGCCACAGCAGCCACCGCTATGGCCACAGACCGCAGATTCACCACAACAAGGCGGGCTGCGCACCCCGAGGAGGGATGGGCAGCCCGTTTGGTTCGGTAGGAGCGTAGTGCCCACCTGTTCAGGCGGTGAAACCTCTCGCGGTCTGACGGGATGTGCGGTCGTGACGTCGTCAGGAGCCCTGATGCGTCGGTGCGAACATCCGCGGACGGGCCGGGAGGACGACGACCGACGGGCCGGGGGCCGCCAGCGCCGCCGCCAGGTCCGTACGGAGCCGGTCCGGGCTCGTGCGGACCGCGGGGACGCCGAACGACTCGGCCAGTGCCACGAAGTCCGGCCGGGTGAGCTCGGTGGCGGTGGCCGCGCCGAAGGCGTCGGTCATGTACTCGCGCAGGATGCCGTAGCCGCCGTCGTCCACGATGAGCCAGGTCACCGGCAGGTCGTACTGCCGGGCGGTGGCCAGTTCGGCGAGCGAGTACATCGCGCCGCCGTCGCCGGACACCGCCAGCACCGGTCGCGCCGGATCGGCGACGGCCACCCCGAGGGCCGCCGGGAAGCCGTAGCCCAGTCCGCCGGCGCCCTGGGCCGAATGCAGGGCGTTGGTGCCCCGCGGGTCGAAGGCGGACCAGGCCCAGTAGGCGAGGATCGTCATGTCCCAGCAGCTGGCGGCGCCGTCGGGCAGGGCCTCGCGCACCGAGGCCAGGAGCTGCTGCTCCAGGTCGAGTTGCTGCCCGTCGATCCGGTCGCGGACTCGGGCCAGGAGGTCGGATACGGCGGCCTCGGGGGAGGGCGCATGACCGGCCCCGGGAGAGGGCTTATGGCCGGCCTCGGGGGAGGGCGCACGGCCGGCCCCGGGCGCGCCCGGTCCCGCTTCCTTGGAGGCGGGCGCTTCGTCGTCCCCGGTGCGGCGGCCGGCCTCCCCGGTCTCCCGCTCCCCCACCTCCTTGACCAGGGCGGCCAGCGCCGCCCTGGCGTCCGCGTGGATGCCCAGCGCGGCATGGTTCGACTCCAGCTTGCCGAGGTCCGCCTCGATCTGTACGACGCGGCCGCGCGGCCGGAACGTGTGGTAGTTCGAGGAGAGTTCGCCCAGCCCGGAGCCGACCACCAGGAGGGTGTCCGCGTCCTCCAGGAAGGCCGTGGTGTGCCGGTCCTCCAGCCAGGACTGGAGGGAGAGCGGGTGCTCCCACGGGAAGGCGCCCTTGCCACCGAAGGTGGTGGCCACCGGTGCCCGCAGCCGCTCGGCCAGCGCCAGCAGTTCCGCCTCGGCCCCGGCCCGTACGACTCCGCCGCCGGCCAGGATCACCGGCCGCCGGGCCCGGGCGAGCCGGTCCGCCGCCGCCGCGATCAGCTCGGGTCGCGGCAGCAGCTCCTTCGGCCTCGCGGCCAGTTCGGCCACCGGCGGCACGTCGGCCTCCGCCAGCAGCACGTCCTGCGGGATCTCCAGCCACACCGGTCCGTGCGGGGCACTCAGCGCCGACTCCCAGGCGGCGGCCACCGCCGAGGGGATCTGCGAGGCCGTCCGCGCCGTGTGGACGGACTTGACCACGCCGCGGAACGAAGCGCTCTGATCGGTGAGTTCATGGAGATAGCCATGGCGTCCACCGCCGATCCCGGCCAGCGGCACCTGACTGCCGATGGCCAGTACGGCGGCGGAACCGGCCGCCGCCTCCTGCAGCGCGGCCAGCGTCATCAGCGCGCCCGGGCCGGTGGAGACGAGCAGCGGAGCGACCTTGTGCGTGGCCCTGGCGTACGCGTCGGCGGCGAAGCCCGCGTTGTTCTCCACCCGAAGCCCTATGTAGCGCAGCGCGGACCGGCGCAGCGCGTCGAACACGCCGAGCGCATGCTGCCCCGGCAGCCCGAAGACGGTGTCGGCGCCGAGGGCGGCCAGCGACTCGACGACCAGGTCACCGCCGTTGCGCCGGTGCTGCGTGGGCGTGGGGGTGGTGGTGCTCATGGATGCGTGCTGCCTTCCTTGGCGGGGGATTTGGGGGATTTGCGGGAGGGGGGACGGCGGGCCGGTGTCCGGGTCAGGCCCGTCCGATGGCGGAAAAGGGTGTCAGTACCCGTGCCACCGCCACGGCCGTGTCGCCCTCTGCGGCGCCCTCCGGATCGTCCTCGTCCGCCGAACCGTCCGTCCGGCCGGCCAGCCGCGCCCGCCAGGACGCCAGCACCTGCGGGTCCGTCGGCCTGGTGGTCAGGCTGACCGTCACATAGGCCACGAGGGAGGCGATCAGCCCGTAGTAGATCGGCTCGTTGGCGAGGACGCCGAGCGAGATCATCAGGGCGATGACGGTCAGTCCGCCGACCGCGACCGAGGCGAGCGCGCCGGCGGCGTTGCCCCGCTTCCACAGCAGTCCGCCGAGGATGGGCACCAGCAGGCCGCCGACGAGGACGTTGTAGGCGAGGGTGAGCGCTTCGACGACGTTGTTCAGCGCGATCGCGATGACGATGACCGCGAGACCCATGAGGAGGATGAAGACGCGGTTGCCCCGCACCTCGTCGTGCGCCTCGTCGCGCACCTCCTCGTACGCCTCGGTCCCGCTCTCGTCCCCGGCGTGCGCCGCCCCGGGCGCCCGGCCGCCGTCGGCGGACTCCCCCGCGGCCGGCCGGCGCCGCGCCGCGGCGACGCGCTTCACCCGCGACCAGATGTCGTTGTTGGCGACCGTGGCGCAGGCGATCAGCGCACCCGAGGAGGTGGACATCACCGCGGACAGCGCGGCCGCCAGCACCAGCCCGCGCACGCCCACCGGCAGCGCGTCCTTGACGATCGTCGCGAAAGCGTCATCCGGGCTGCCCAGATGGGGGTAGAGCACCTTGGCGGCGGTGCCGATGACCGCCCCGGCCAGCGCGTAGACCAGACAGTACGTACCGGCCGCGGTGCCGCCCAGGCGTGCCACCTTGTCGCCGCGCGCGGTGAACACCCGCTGCCAGATGTCCTGCCCGATCAGCATGCCGAACGAATAGATCAGTACGTAGGTGAAGACCGTCTGCCCGCCGATGCCGAGCGGTGCGAAGTAGTCGTCCGGCAGCTGCGCCTTCATCTCGGCGAAGCCGCCCGCCTTGATGACCGCGATGGGCAGCAGAAGCATGAGCACACCGATCGTCTTGACGACGAACTGGACCATGTCGGTGAGGGTGATCGACCACATGCCGCCGAGCGTGGAGTACGCGACGACGATCGCCCCGCCGAGGACGATCGACAGCGTGCGGTCCATGCCGAAGAGCACATCGAAGATGGTCGCGTAGGCGATGGTCGAGGTCACCGCCAGCATCAGCGTGTAGGCCCACATCACGACGCCGGAGATGATCCCGGCGGAGCCGCCGTAGCGCAGGTCCAGCATCTCGGAGACCGTGTAGACCTTCAGCCGGGCGATGCGGGCCGAGAAGAAGAGGCTCAGCGCGAGCAGCCCCAGGCCGATGGTGAAGACCATCCAGGCGCCGGAGAGGCCGTACTGGTAACCGAGTCCCACGCCGCCGATGGTGGAGGCGCCGCCGAGGACGATCGCCGCCATGGTTCCCGAGTACATCACGGGGCCGAGGCGGCGGCCCGCGACCAGGAAGTCGCTCTTGGATTTGGCGCGCCGCATCCCCCACCAGCCCATGACGAGCATTCCGGCCAAATAGAGCACGATCACCGCATAGTCGACAGCCATGAGCCATCCCTTCCAACTGCGCCGAGGGAAAATGCGAGGGGATGTGGGGGGTGGGGGTGTGGGTGTGCGGGGTGTGAGGCGGCGGGCGTCCGGCGAGCGGGGGTCCCGTCCGGGCGCCGCGCCTCGGGGGTTGACCCTAGGAGGCGCGAAGGCGACGCTGAAGTGTACGTTTCCTCCATTCACCACTCCCCGACGTGGATGGTTCGCACATGCCGCGCCCTCTGCCGCCGCCGTCCACCCCACCGGTGCCGCTGGCGGATCTCCTTGCCCGTACGGATCTGGGCCTGCGCCAGATCGCCGGCCCGCGTGAGGGCGTGGCGATCCACTGGGTGCACACCTCCGAGATGGCCGACCCGGTGCCGTACCTCCTGGGCGGCGAGCTGCTGCTGACGGCGGGGCTGCACCTGGCCGAGGTGAGCCAGGGCGCGGGCGAGGAGTCCGCCGCCGCTCTCGACGCGTACCTCGACGGTTACGCCGCCCGGACCGTCGCGGCCGGCGCCGCCGCCCTCGGCTTCGGGATCGCGCCGGTGCACGACACCGTCCCCCACGCCCTGGTGGCGGCCTGCGACCGGCACGGCCTGCCGCTCGTCGAGGTCCCGGCGGGCACTCCGTTCACCGCCGTCGAGAGCGCCGTGTGGCAGGCGGTGACCAAGGCCCGGCACCGCGAGCTGACCCGGCTCAGCGAGGCGCAGCGCGCGCTGGCCGCGGCCGCCGCCCGCCCCGATCCGGCACACGCCGTGCTGCGCGCGCTGGCCCGCCATGTGCACGGCTGGACCGCGCTGCTCGCCCCGGACGGCACGGAAGGCGGCTCCGCCGGGCCCCGCCCCGGCGGTCCCGTACGGGCCGCTGCCGGACGTCTCGCCCGGGTCCTCGGCGCGGGCGGACCGTCATCCGCCACCGACACGCTCCACGGCACCTCGCTGTCCGCCTACGCCCTGACGGGCCGCCGCCCCGGCCGCCAAGCACTCGCCCTCGTGGTCGCCGTGAGCCCGCACGACCCGCCCGCGCATGCCATCGCGGGCGTCGCCGCCGTACTCCTCGCGCTGATCACCGGCCCCGCCACCGCCCAGGGCCCGGCCACCGCCGAGCACTCCGAGGCCCTGGTCCGGCTGCTCCTCGGCGCCCGCCCCGCCGACGTCGCCCCGCTGCTCGGCGCGCCCCTCTGGACCGTCGTCCACGCCGAACGCCGCCGGGACACCACGGAGTCGGCGGCCTCGCTGGCCGCCGCTCTGGGCACCTCCCTCGTCGCCCCGGGCACCAAAAGCGGGCCGGCCACGGCCCCGGAAGCGCACCCCGGCGCCGGCCCCGAGGCGGCGGCCGCCCCCGGCGCCGGCCACGAGGTCACTGCCGCCCCCGGCGCCACGCCCGCCCTGCGTGCCCTGGTTCCCGCCGGCCAGGAGATCACCGCGCTTCCCGGCTGGACGCTCGGCATCAGCGAACCCGTCCCCGTCGCGGAGCTGCCGGCCGCCGACCGGCATGCCGCCTCCGCCCTGCGCCGTGCCCTCGCGGGCCGCGCCGCCCTGGTACGCCATCGCACCCCCGGCCCCCACAGCATCACCTCGCTCGTCGCCCCCACCGACGCCCGGCAGCACGCCCAAGCCCTGCTCGCCCCACTGGCCGACTCCCCGCCCCTCCTCTCCACCCTCCACAACTGGCTCTCCCTGCACGGCAGTTGGGACCGCACCGCGACCGCCCTCGGCATCCACCGCAACACCGTCCGGCAGCGCATCACCCGCATCGCCGGCCTCCTCGACACCGACCTGGACGACCCCGACGTCCGCATGGAGCTGTGGTTCGCCCTCCGTTCGCTCGACCGGGGCACGGCACCGACCTGACGCCCGCCTCGGGGCCGCGCGCAACCGGCCTGAACAGCCGTCAACTCATCCTCTCCACGCCGGGTGAAGCGCTCCGGCAGCGGCCGGGGCTCCAGCCCGCGCCACCCGGGCTACGGCAACGGCCGGGCCTCCGGCTCGCGTCACCCGTGCCTCCGGCTCACCTCACCGGGTGGAGACCTTGCGGACGGTGGTGTCGTCCGGGTCCAGCCGCCGCCCGTCCGCGGACAGCACTTCCAGTGCGCGGAGATGCTGCCCCTGCCGGCGGTCGACCAACTGGGAGTGCGGTTCGCCGGCGGCGAAGAAATTCTGTTCGCCCCACTGCCGCAGCGCCACGATGACGGGGAAGAGCGCCTGGCCCTTCGATGTCAGTACGTACTCGCGGTAGGCGCTGCCGTCCGAGGCGGGGACGGATGCGAGGACACCGCCGGCGACCAGGGTGCGCAGCCGCGCGGTGAGGATGTTCTTCGCCACGCCAAGGCTGCGCTGGAACTCCCCGAAGCGCCGGCTTCCGTCGAAGGCGTCCCGCACGATCAGCAGGGACCACCAGTCGCCGATCGCGTCCACCGACCGGGCGACGGGACATTCACTGTCATCGAAACGCGTCCTGGTCACCACGGAGCACCCTCACCCTCGCCTCACTGCCGCCCCACACTGGTTGCAACATGCTACCAAAGGGCCTACCGTCTCCCCGTCTTCATTGGTAGCAAGATGAAACCAGATTTACGGAGGGGTGCTGATGCCCGGCAACCGATTCGGCGACCGACTCGGCAACGGTCCCGGCGACCGGCCCGGCAACGGTGCGGCGGTGACACGACACCGGCGCCGCCCGCCCCGCGCCGAGGCCCCAAGCGGGGAAGGTTCAGCGGCCGTCCCGTCCCGTGGCGTCGTCATCCTGTTCGCCGTCGCCTGCGGGGCGGCGGTGGCCAACGTGTACTTCTCCCAGCCGCTCCTGGTGACCATGGGCCAGGACCTCGCCATGAGCCCGGCGCTCGTCGGCAGCGTGGTCACCCTCACGCATATCGGATACGGGCTGGGGCTTTTCTTCCTCGTACCGCTGGGCGACATGACCGACCGCAGACGGCTCGTCGTGGCCCAGTTACTGCTCCTGGTGGCGGCGCTGGCCGTGGTGGCCGCCGCCCACACGGCGGCGATGCTGCTCGCGGGCATGGCCGCGACGGGGCTGCTCGCGGTCGTCACGCAGACGCTGGTGGCCTTCGCGGCCTCACTGGCCCCTCCCGCCGGGCGCGGGCGGGTCGTCGGTCTGGTCACCAGCGGCGTGGTCACCGGAATCCTGCTCGCCCGCACCGTATCCGGCCTCATGGCCGATCTCGCGGGCTGGCGCTCCGTCTACCTCGCCTCGGCGTCGCTCACCGCTCTGCTCGCCGTGGTCCTGTACCGGGTGCTGCCGCGCCACAGTGCCGCTCCGCCGACGCCCCTGCGCTACGGCCGGCTTCTGCGCTCCACCATCACCCTGTTCGCACGGGAACGACTGCTGCGGCTCCGGGCCCTGTTCGGTCTGCTGGTCTTCGCCGCCTTCAGCACCCTGTGGAGCAGCGTCGCGCTGCCGCTCAGCGAGGCCCCGTACTTCCTCCCCCACAGCGCGATCGGGGCACTGGGGCTGATCGGTGTCGCCGGCGCCCTGGCCGCGACCGTGGCGGGCCGCCTGAACGACCGTGGACTCTCACGGCTCACCACCGGCACCGCCCTGGCCCTGCTCGCCGTCTCGTGGCTGCCCCTGGCCTTCACCCGCAGCTCGCTGTGGGCCCTGGTCGCCGGGGTGATCCTGCTCGACCTCACCGTGCAGGCCGTCCATGTCACCAACCAGACCCTGATCTACGCGCTGCACCCGGAAGCGGGCAGCCGGCTGATCGGCGGGTACATGGTCTTCTACTCGACCGGCAGCGCCACCGGTGCCATCGCCGCGACCTCCCTCTACACGGTGGCCGGCTGGGGCGCCGTATGCGCACTGGGTGCCGCGTTCAGCTGCCTCGGGCTCGTGCTGTGGGCGTGCACCGCGCCGAAGCGCTCCCGAACGTGAGCGGCACCGCCCGGCCCGCCCACGAAACCGTGAGCGGCGCAGCGCGGCCCGCCACGGTGTCCGTGACGGGCCGGAGGGCACCGGCTGATGCCGCAACGGCGGGGCCCAGGCCCACGCGGCACCTCCCGCGGACTACTCCCCCTGCCGCGCCGCCGCGATCTGCCGCGACATGATCGTCGTCAGCTCGTACGCCGTGTGGGAGGCGGCCACGCAGGTGATCTCCGCATGGTCGTAGGCCGGGGCGACCTCGACGACGTCCGCCGAGACCAGGTTGCACGACGACAGCCCGCGCACGATCTCCAGCAGCTCGCGGGAGGTGAGGCCGCCGGCCTCGGGGGTGCCGGTGCCGGGGGCGTGCGCCGGGTCGAGCACGTCGATGTCGATGGAGATGTACAGCGGGCGGTCGCCGATGCGCTGGCGCAGCTGGTCGGCGACCTCGTCCACCCCGCGCCGCATGACATCCGCCGACGTGACGATGCCGAAGCCCATCTTCTCGTCCTCGTCGAGGTCCTTCTTGCCGTAGAGCGGACCGCGGGTGCCGACGTGGGAGAGCGCGGAGGTGTCGAGGATGCCCTCCTCGACGGCGCGGCGGAACGGCGTGCCGTGGGTGTACTCGGCGCCGAAGTAGGTGTCCCAGGTGTCCAGGTGGGCGTCGAAGTGCAGCAGCGCGACCGGGCCGTGCTTCTTGGCGACCGAGCGGAGGAGGGGCAGGGCGATGGTGTGGTCGCCGCCGAGGGTCATCATGCGGGCGCCGGAGGCGAGCAGGTCGTCGGCCGCGGCCTCGACCGTCTCCACGGCCTCGTTGATGTTGAACGGGTTGGCGGCGATGTCACCGGCGTCGGCGACCTGCGCGAGCGCGAAGGGGGACGCGTCCTGGGCCGGGTTGTAGGGGCGCAGCAGGCGGGACGCCTCGCGGATGGCGTTGCCGCCGAAGCGGGCGCCGGGGCGGTAGGAGACACCGGTGTCGAAGGGGACACCGACGACGGCCACATCGGCCCGGCCGCCGACCTCGTCGAGGCGGGGCAGCCGGGCGAAGGTCGCGGGCCCGGCGTAACGCGGAATACGGGAGGAGTCGACGGGGCCCACGGGCCCGTTGGATGCGCTGGCTGCGGTGGTCATGAGGTGAGAGTAGGGAGGACCGGGCGCGGGGCCCATGGACATTTGCGGAGACGGCGACGAGCCCCTTGGACATTTTGGCCAGCCGACCGTCGCCCCCGTACCCGGGCGCGGCATCCGCCCCCAATCCCCTGGCCGCGGCATCCGCCCCCATACCCGGGCCGCCGCATCCACGCCCCCGCCGCCGTGGCATCCGCGCCCCGCTGTCCGCGCTGCGGAACTCCCCCGCCCCGGAACAGGCGTACGGGCACAATGGGCGCTATGCCGATAGCCTCCGCAGCCGCCGCCCCGTCCCGCGCCGAACTCGTCGACCACCTCGTACGCACCCGGATCGCCGGTGAGGTCGCCACTCCCCGCGAGAACAACCTCTCCCACTACCGCAGACTCGCCAACGGCGAGCGCCACTACTGGTTCGGCCTGGAGTTCGGCGAGCGCTGGACGGACGAGCAGGATGTGCTGGCCGTGATGGCGGAGCGCTGCGGGGTGGTCGACGACCCGCACCACCGGCAGGGGCAGGACACCATCGACCCCGAGCTGACCGTGGACGCGCTGGACCGGGCGGCCGCGGTGCTGCGCAAGGCGGCGGCCGGCGGCCAGCGGGTGCTGTTCGCGACCGGCCACCCGGGCGGGCTGCTCGATGTGCACCGGGCGACGGCCGAGGCGCTGCGCGCGGCGGGCTGCGAGATCGTCGTCATCCCCGAGGGGCTGCGGGCGGACGACGGCATGGTCTTCCAGTTCGCCGACGTGGCGATGCTGGAGCGCGGCGCGACCCTGTGGCACACCCACTCCCCCGAGCCGATGGCCGCCGTCCTGGACGGCCTGGAGCGCGAGGGCCGCCCGCTGCCGGACCTGGTGATGGCCGACCACGGCTGGGCGGGCTGCGCCGGCCAGCGCGGCCTCGACGCGGTGGGCTTCGCCGACTGCAACGACCCGGCCCTCTTCCTCGCCGAATCCGAAGGCACCCTCCAGGTGACGATCCCCCTGGACGACCACGTCCTGAGCCCGCGCCACTACGACCCGCTGACGGCTTATCTGCTGGATGCGGCGGGGCTGCGCTGAAAGCTCCGTCCCCTGGGCCGTGGCGCATGGACGGGGCCGGTCCCGTTCCTCATACGGCCCAGGAGTCGGCCGGGTCGTCCAGCCACGCCCGCTGCCCCTCCGCAGTGACGGTGAGACCGAACCGGGTGTGGCTCGGCTCGCCCTGACCGACCCACCATCGGTGGGCCACCTCCACCTCGTCCCACAGGCGACGCGGCCCCGACTGGTAGACCGTGGCCTCCGCTTCGCCTTTGCGGAAAACAGTGGCGGCCCATGACCGGCTCGTCAGATCAAAGAACCACGCCTTCGCGGTTCCGCTGTCCGACTTGTTGACGACGTGGGCACAGCCGGGCACGCACAGCCCCATGACGAACCGTGCGGGCTCGTAGCGGTCCCCTAGGTCCGGCAGAGCAACCGTCGTACGGGAGACATCGGCATCGCCGGGGAAATCCGGGACGTGCTCCCTGAACTGGTTCCAGTCCAAGCGCTGATCCCGCAGCTTCATGAACTCGATCATGCGCAGGAACGGGCCGGACGCGGAGCCGTCCTCCCGCACGGTCAGCCGGACAAGTGCGTCCTGGTCGCTGTAGTGGGTGCCCCAGGGGGCAAGGATGACCCCGCCCGACCGTGACTGCTCCAGCCAGCGCGGCGGAACGGCTCGCACCCCCGCCGTGACGATCATCCGGTCATACGGCGCCCCGTCCGTCCACCCGTCCCCACCGTCGCCGTGAACCGTCTCGGGGTGGAGGCCGACGCGCAGCAAAGCTTCCCGGGCCTGATCGACGACCGCCTCGTCGATCTCGACACTGACCACGTTCCCGCTGCCCAGCCGGTGAGCGAGGAGGCCGGCATTCCACCCCGTGCCGGTGCCGACTTCGAGCACCCGCATACCCTCGCTCACGTCCAGTTCGCGCAGCATCGCGGCCACAACTGACGGCATGCTCGCCGAACTGGTCGGCACGGTCCCTGGCTCGCTCCCCGTGTGCTGTCCGTCGTCCCATTGCGTGACGAGCGGGACGTTCGCGTACGCGGTCAGCTCCCACGCCGCGGGGTCACCGCTCCGGGAGACAGGCACGCTTCGGCCGGTCGCCATGTCATGCGCCCAGACGAGATCCGGCAGGAACAGCGCTCGTGGAACGGCACTGAACGTCTCCGCCCAATCCGGGGCCAGGGCTCCCGTTTCGAGGAGAGACCGCGCCAGCTCGTCACTGGCGCGGCGCCCTTGTTCAGGCTTGAGGCTCACTTGCGGTGCGTCCCGTCCCCGGGCGGCATGTCGCCGTCCGGGGGCGGCGGCGGAGGCGGCGTCCAGGGCTGGCCAGGGTGCCCGTCCCCGCTGCCTTCTCCGCCTTGCTGCCCGCCTTCGGCGGCGGTGATGTTCTGCATGCGCATCCCGCCTCTGCTCTCCGCGACCCGACGCACGTCCCGCAAGGCGGCACTCAACTGCTCTCCGAGGAAGCGGAGTTGCCGATCCGTCGCCCTACCGTCCCCGAGCAGGTCGGCCGCGTGATCGAGCAGCCCGTCCGCCATATCGAGTTGCACATCCTCGATACGGTCCGCGACACGGGAGAAGCCGCTCTCGCCTACGCCATCACTCACGAGGAAGCAGGCCTTTCCGTCAGGGCTCACCCACGGCAGCAGGCGCGTGGTCTGCGACTCGTTCATCGTGTCGCCACCTCCGCCCCCAGGACGCGAATACGAGGACATCGACGTTGCCGTGAAAGGCACACAGACACGGGGAACCACCGCCTTGCTCCTTGACTGCACCAACGCCAAAACCGTATCGCTATTCACGAAAAGCAGCAAGGTGGGCCCCGAGGTGGCCGCCGACAAGGGTCGCTTACCGTGTAGGCAAAGGGTTGAGATCACCTGTCGCCAGGAGGACGCGTGGGTACCAGCGAGTGGGTCAGCACCTCGATGCCGTATCTGACGCCCCGCGAGAAAGGGCAGTCCGATGCCTGGGGCGCGGAGACCGCCGCCCGTGGCCGCCGCGGCAGCCAACGCATCGTTCACGCAGGGGAGATCGCGGCACTGCCCGAGATCGCGGAGCTTCTGGGAATCGCAGAGGGCGAGAACGTCGTCGTACGCCGTCGCGTGATGTACGTCGACGACGCGCCCTGCGAACTGACCGACACCTACTACCCCGTCCACATCGCACAAGGGACCCGTCTGGCCGGGACCGCCAGGATTCCCGGCGGCGCGATCTCGCTCCTCGCCGGTCTCGGGTACGTCGGCGCCCGGGTCCAGGAGGACGTCGTCGCCCGGATGCCCAGCCGCGAGGAACGCGAGGCGCTGCGGACCGGTGACGACGAACCTGTGCTCCAGTTGACGCGGGTCACGCTCGACGCGCACGACCAGCCGATCCAGGTCGACAGGATGGCGATGCCCGGACGCCTTCAGCGGCTGCGCTACGAGATCAAGATCGGATGACTGTGCCGAGAACCGAAGACGACGCGTACGACCGCCGTTCCCTGCACGAACGGATCGCCGCCGACCTGCGCGACGAGATCATGAGCGGCGACCTGGAACCGGGGGCGAAGCTGCCGTCCACGACGCACCTCAAGGAACGGTTCGATGCCTCCAGCGCCACCGTGCAGAAAGCGGTCCAACTGCTCAAGGACGAGCGCTTGGTCGTGGGCCGCGCCGGAGCGGCGGTGACGGTACGGGAACACCGACAGCAGACCATGCGTCCCGCTTCGTTCGTGGCACCGGCCGACGTCGGCGAGCAGTACCGCTGGCTCACCGAAGCGACGAAGCGCGGAGGCCGAGCGCACAGCGACCTGCTGGAGGTCGCCGAGGTCACGCCGCCCAGCGATGCCGCAGAGGCCCTGGGCCTCCCGGTCGGCGGCACAGCGCTGCTCCGCCGCCAGATCCTCTTCATCGACGACGACCCGGTCGAACTGGTCAAGTCCTACTACCCGTTGGACCTCGCCCGCGGTACCGCGATGACGGAACGCCGCAGAATCAAGGGCGGCACGCCGACTCTCCTGGCCGAGCTGGGTTACCCGCCCCGCCTCAGCGTCGACCGGGTCTCCGCCCGGGTGCCCACTCAGGAGCAGTACGAAGCCCTCCGCCTTCCCGGTAATCTGCCCGTCCTCCGGACCCTGCGAGTCGTCTACAGCGACGGCGAGCGGCCCATCGAGGCCACCATCATGGTCAAAGCGGGCCATCTCCATGAACTCCAGTACGAGTTCACGCCGGAGTGAGGACCGCTAAGCCCGCGGCACCCGGATAACCCCCTCCTGGATCACCGAAACCGCCAGCCGGCCGTCGGAGGTGAAGATCCGCCCCTTCCCCAGCCCCCGCCCCGCCTGGGCGGTAGGCGACTCCTGGTCGTAGAGGAGCCAGTCGTCGGCGCGCAGCGGGCGGTGGAACCACATCGCGTGGTCCAGGCTGGCGCCGACCACGTCGCCGACCGCCCAGCCGCCGCGGCCGTGTGCGAGCAGGATCGAGTCCAGCAGGGTCATGTCGGAGACGTAGGTGACCAGGCAGATGTCGAGGAGGGGGCGGGTGACGGTGTCGCCGCAGTCGGCGCCGTCGGCGAGCGCCTTGTCCAGGTCGCCGTTGGTGCGGAACCAGACCTGGGAGCGGGGCTCGCGCACCTCGCCGACGGTGGCGTAGGGCGGCTCGTCGACATAGCGCAGGTCGATCGCGGCGCGGGCCTCCAGGAGCCGGTCGGCGACGGCCGGGGTGAGGTACCGGCCGGCGTGCCGCGGCAGGATCTCGGCGGGGGTGGGCAGGGTCAGCGGGTCCGGTGCCGGCGGCATCGGCTCCTGGTGTTCCAGGCCCTCTTCGTGGACCTGGAAGGAGGCCGAGAGGTGGAAGATCGGCTGGCCGTGCTGGACGGCGACGACCCGCCGGGTGGTGAAGGACCGGCCGTCGCGGATGCGGTCGACGGTGTAGACGATGGGGGCGCCGGGGTCTCCCGCGCGCAGGAAGTACGCGTGCAGGGAGTGCGGCGGCCGGTCGGCGGGGACCGTGCGGCCGGCCGCGACCAGGGCCTGGGCGGCGACCTGGCCGCCGAAGACCCGGGGCACGACCGAGGCGCGGCTCTCGCCGCGGAAGATGTCCTGCTCGATCCGCTCCAGGGCGAGCAGATCGAGCAGCGACCTCAGTGCGTCGTTCACGTGCACGGTGCCCTTACGGCCTAGAGGCCCATGGACTTGGCGATGATGGACTTCATGACCTCGCTGGTGCCGCCGTAGATGCGGTTGACGCGGTTGTCGGCGTAGAGGCGGGCGATCGGGTACTCGTTCATGTAGCCGTACCCGCCGTGCAGCTGGAGGCACTTGTCGATCACGCGGTGCGCGACCTCGGTGCAGAACAGCTTGGCGCTCGCGGCCTCGGCCGGGGACAGTTCGCCCGCGTCCAGGGCCTCCAGGGTGCGGTCGGCGACGGCCTGCGCGGCGTCCACCTCGGCCTGGCAGGCGGCCAGCTCGAACTTGGTGTTCTGGAAGGAGGCGACGGTCTTGCCGAAGATGGTGCGCTCCTGCACGTACTCCTTGGCGAACCGGACCGCCGCCGCGGCCTGCGCGTAGGCACCGAAGGCAATGCCCCAGCGCTCCGAGGCGAGGTTCAGGCCCAGGTAGGAGAAGCCCTTGTTCTCCTCGCCCAGCAGGTCCTCGACCGGGACCTTGACGTCGACGAAGGCCAGCTCGGCGGTGTCGGAGGTCTTCAGGCCGAGCTTGTCCAGCTTGCGGCCGACGGAGTAGCCCTCGGACTTCGTGTCCACGGCGAAGAGCGAGATGCCGAATCGGCGGTCGTCCTCGCGGGGAGCGGCGGTACGGGCGCACACGATCACGCGGTCGGCGTGCACGCCGCCGGTGATGAAGGTCTTGGCGCCGTTGAGCACGTAGTGCGTGCCGTCCTCGGAGAGCTTCGCGGTGGTCTTCATGCCCGCGAGGTCGGAGCCGGTGCCCGGCTCGGTCATCGCGAGGGCCCACATCTCCTCACCGGAGACGAACTTCGGCAGGAAACGCTTCTTCTGCTCGTCGGTGGCGAGCATCTTGATGTAGGGCAGGCCGAGCAGCACATGCACGCCGGAGCCGCCGAAGTTGACGCCCGCGCGGGCGGTCTCCTCGTACATCACGGCCTCGAACTTGTACGACTCGATGCCCGCGCCGCCGAACTCCTCGTCCACGCGGATGCCGAATATGCCCAGCTCGGCGAGCTTGTAGTAGAAGTCGCGCGGCGCCTGGCCGGCGGCGAACCACTCGTCGTACACGGGTACGACCTCGGCCTCGATGAAGGCCCGCAGGGTCTCCCGGAACGCCTCGTGATCCTCGTTGAACACCGTACGGCGCATGCCATGGCCTCCTTAGACCGCCGCGTCTGGCTAAGCGCTTGCTCAGCTTCTCTCCGAAGCGAAAGCTACCGGCCAGTCACTAAAGCTGTCCAGAGGTGAACGAAACCGGTGGGCCACGCCACACCCCGGCACGCACGCGCCGCACACCCCTGCCCCGTACGCGCCGCGCCCCCGCCCCGCACGCACTACGCCCCCGGCACACCCACCGCGACCGACTCCCCCGCCGCTGATTCCCCGCCCCGCGCCTCCCCGGCCGCCGCCTCCCCGGCCACCGCGCCGAACGCCCCCAGTGCCAGCCGGTGCAGCAGTCCGGCCATCTCCGTACGGCCCGGGAGGGCGCCCGGACGGCCGAGGTGCGGGGTGGAGTTGAGCAGGCCGAAGACGGCGTGCACCGCGGCGCGGACCCGGCCCTCGGAGGGGAGCGGGTGGACCCGGCGGACGACCTCCACCCACAGCTCGACGTACTCCCGCTGGAGCCGGCGGACCCGCTTGCGGTCGGCCTCCCGCAGCCGGTCCAGCTCACGGTCGTGCAAGGTGATCAGCGGCCGGTCGTCCAGCGCGAAGTCGATATGGCCCTCGATCAGCGCGTCCAGCACCGCCCCAGGACTCTCGCCGCCCTCGGCCACCCGCATCCGGCCGCCCTCCAGCAGCCGTTCGCTGATCCCGACCAGCAGCTCGGCGAGCATCGCGTCCTTGCCGGCGAAGTGCCGGTAGAGGCCGGGGCCGGAGATGCCCACGGCCGCCCCTATCTCGTCCACGCCGACGCCGTGGAAGCCGCGCTCCGCGAAGAGCCGGGCCGCCTCCTTGAGGATCTGCTCGCGGCGGCTGGTCGGGGCGGAGGACTGCGCATTACTCATGCCGTCGATTGTAGACAGCCGGGTTAGTGCTCGTTAACCTGAAGGCAATGTAGTTAACGCCCATTAACCCGGATGGCCCGGCGGCCGCGGACCGCGGCACCGGGACAGGCGATCGAGCAAGGGGGCTCGTACTGATGGAGCAGGCACCGGTGCTGGGGAGTACCGCCGATCCGGCGTCCGACTCCTGGCGGGCCAATGAGGCCGCGCACCGCGAGCTGGCCGCCGAGCTGCGCGAAAAGCTCGCGGCGGCGCGGCTGGGCGGCGGCGAGAAGGCCAGGGCGCGGCACACCGCGCGCGGCAAACTGCTGCCCCGCGACCGGGTGGACGCCCTGCTGGACCCCGGCTCGCCGTTCCTGGAGCTGGCGCCGCTGGCCGCGGAGGGGATGTACGGCGGGGCCGCGCCGGCCGCGGGCGTGATCGCCGGCATCGGCCGGGTCTCCGGCCGCGAGACGGTGATCGTCGCCAATGACGCCACGGTCAAGGGCGGCACCTACTACCCGATGACGGTCAAGAAGCATCTGCGGGCGCAGGAGATCGCCCTGGAGAACCGTCTCCCCTGTCTCTACCTCGTGGACTCCGGCGGCGCCTTCCTGCCGATGCAGGACGAGGTCTTCCCCGACCGGGAGCACTTCGGGCGGATCTTCTACAACCAGGCGCGGATGTCGGGTGCGGGGATTCCGCAGATCGCCGCGGTCCTCGGCTCCTGCACGGCGGGCGGTGCGTACGTCCCCGCGATGAGCGACGAGGCCGTGATCGTCCGCAACCAGGGGACGATCTTCCTGGGCGGTCCGCCGCTGGTGAAGGCCGCCACCGGTGAGGTGGTCACCGCCGAGGAGCTGGGCGGCGGCGAGGTGCACGCCAAGACCTCCGGCGTCACCGACCACCTCGCCGAGGACGACGCCCATGCGCTGCGCCTGGTGCGCAGCATCGTCGGCACTCTCGGCGAGCGCGCACCGCTCCCGTGGACCGTGCGGACCGTCGAGGAGCCCAAGGCCGACCCGGCCGGGCTGTACGGGGCGGTGCCCGCCGACTCCCGTACGCCCTATGACGTCCGGGAGGTGATCGCCCGCCTGGTGGACGGCTCACGCTTCGCCGAGTTCAAGGCGGAGTACGGCACGACGCTGGTCACCGGCTTCGCCCATCTCCACGGCCACCCGGTCGGCATCGTCGCCAACAACGGCATCCTCTTCTCCGAATCCGCCCAGAAGGGCGCCCACTTCATCGAGCTGTGCGACCAGCGCGGCATCCCGCTGCTGTTCCTGCAGAACATCTCCGGCTTCATGGTCGGCCGCAGTTACGAGGCCGGCGGCATCGCCAAGCACGGCGCGAAGATGGTGACGGCGGTGGCCTGCACCCGCGTGCCCAAGCTGACGGTCGTCATCGGCGGCTCCTACGGGGCGGGCAACTACTCCATGTGCGGCCGGGCGTACTCCCCCCGCTTCCTATGGATGTGGCCCAACGCCAAGATCTCGGTGATGGGCGGCGAACAGGCCGCCTCCGTCCTCGCCACGGTCAAGCGCGACCAGTTGGAGGCGCACGGCGAGGAGTGGAGCGCCGAGGACGAGGCCGCCTTCAAGGCGCCGGTCCGCGAGCAGTACGAGACCCAGGGCAACGCCTATTACGCGACCGCGCGGCTGTGGGACGACGGCGTGATCGACCCGCTGGAGACCCGGCAGGTGCTGGGCCTGGCGCTGACCGCCTGCGCCAATGCGCCCCTGCCCGAGAAGGACCGCACCGCGCCCGGCTACGGCGTCTTCCGGATGTGAGAGGGATGTCCCCAGCAATGGCCACCAATTTCGACACCGTACTGATCGCCAACCGCGGCGAGATCGCGGTCCGTGTCATCCGTACGCTGCGCGCCCTCGGCATCCGCTCGGTCGCGGTCTTCAGCGACGCGGACGCCGATGCCCGCCATGTCCGCGAGGCCGACACCGCCGTGCGCATCGGCCCGGCCCCGGCCGCCGAGAGCTACCTGTCCGTGGAGCGGCTGCTGGACGCGGCCGCCCGGACCGGTGCCCAGGCGGTCCACCCGGGCTACGGCTTCCTCGCCGAGAACGCCGCCTTCGCCCGCGCCTGCGCGGACGCCGGGCTGGTCTTCATCGGCCCGTCCGCCGACGCCATCGAGCTGATGGGCGACAAGATCCGGGCCAAGGAGACGGTGCGCGAGGCCGGCGTCCCGGTCGTCCCCGGCTCCTCCGGCAGCGGCCTGGACGACGGCCAACTGGCCGCCGCGGCCCGGGAGATCGGCATGCCGGTGCTGCTCAAGCCGTCCGCGGGCGGCGGCGGCAAGGGCATGCGGCTGGTGCGCGAGGAGGCGCTGCTGGCCGAGGAGATCGCCTCCGCCCGCCGCGAGGCCCGCTCCTCCTTCGGCGACGACACCCTCCTCGTCGAGCGCTGGATCGACCGGCCCCGGCACATCGAGATCCAGGTGCTGGCGGACGGCCACGGCAACGTCATCCACCTCGGCGAGCGCGAGTGCTCCCTCCAGCGCCGCCACCAGAAGGTCATCGAGGAGGCCCCCTCGGTCCTGCTGGACGAGGCGACCCGCGCCGCGATGGGCGAGGCGGCCGTCCAGGCGGCCCGCTCCTGCGGCTACCGCGGCGCCGGCACCGTCGAGTTCATCGTCCCGGGCAAGGACCCGGCCTCCTACTACTTCATGGAGATGAACACCCGCCTCCAGGTCGAGCACCCGGTCACCGAGCTCGTCACCGGCCTCGACCTGGTCGAGTGGCAGCTGCGGGTCGCGGCCGGCGAGCACCTTCCGTTCGCCCAGGAGGACATCACCCTCACCGGGCACGCCATCGAGGCCCGGATCTGCGCCGAGGACCCTGCCCGTGACTTCCTGCCGACCGGCGGCACGGTGCTGGCGCTGCACGAGGTGCAGGGCGGCGGGCTGCGCACGGACTCCGGCCTCTCCCGGGGCGTGGAGGTCGGCAGCCGCTACGACCCGATGCTCTCCAAGGTCATCGCCCACGGCCCGGACCGGGCGAGTGCGCTGCGCCGGCTGCGGGCCGCACTGGCACAGACGGTCACCCTCGGCGTGACCACCAACGCCGGTTTCCTGCGGCGGCTGCTGGCCCATCCCGACGTGGTCTCCGGCGAGCTGGACACCGGGCTGGTGGAGCGCGAGGCGGCCGGGCTGGTCGACGGCGGGGTGCCGGACGAGGTGTACGCGGCGGCGGCCGCGGTGCGCCAGGCCGCCCTGGAGCCGGCGGCGGACGGGGGCGGCTGGCGCGACCCGTTCGCCGCGCCGAACGGTTTCCGCCTCGGCGGCGAGCCCGCGCCCGTCCGCCACTGGCTGCGCGTCCCCGGCCACGACCCCGTCGCCCACGACGTACGGCCGGGCGCGGAAGCGTCCTGGCAGGTCACACCGGACCGGGTACGGGTCACCGCCGACGGGGTGCTGCACACCTTCCACCGCAGCGGCGACTGGCTCGGCCGGGACGGCGACTCCTGGCAGGTGACCTCGTACGACCCGGTGGCCGCCGCGCTGCGCGGCGCCGCCGGGGCCCATGGCGCGGACACCCTGGCCGCCCCGATGCCGGGCACCGTCACCGTCGTCAAGGTGGCCGCCGGCGACGAGGTGTCCGCGGGCCAGGGCCTGCTGGTGGTCGAGGCGATGAAGATGGAGCACGTCATCTCGGCACCGCACGCCGGCACCGTCACCGAACTGGACGTCACCGCGGGCAGCACCGTCGCCATGGACCAGATCCTGGCCGTGATCACCCCGCACGAGGCCCCCGGCCAGGCCGACGCGTCCGCGACGGCGCCCGGGGACGAGCAGGGGAGCGCCCGATGACCGCGGCCGGACTGCCGATGGAGGTCACCGCACAGGGGCTGCCCACCCGCGTAAGGATCCATGAGGTCGGCGCGCGCGACGGCCTGCAGAACGAGCGGACCGTCGTACCCACGGAGATCAAGGCGGAGTTCATCCGCCGGCTCGCCGGCGCCGGGCTGCCCACCGTCGAGGCCACCAGCTTCGTCCACCCCAAGTGGGTGCCCCAGCTCGCCGACGCCGAGCAGCTGTTCCCGCAGCTGGACGGCATCGATCCGGACCGGCTGCCGGTGCTGGTGCCCAACGAACGCGGCCTGGACCGTGCGCTCGCCCTGGGCGCCCGCCGGATCGCGGTGTTCGGCAGCGCCACCGAGTCCTTCGCCAAGGCCAACCTCAACCGCACGGTCGACGAGGCGCTGGCGATGTTCGCGCCGGTCATCGCGCGGGCCAAGGACGCCGGGGTGCAGGTGCGCGGCTACCTCTCGATGTGCTTCGGCGACCCCTGGGAGGGGCCGGTGCCCGTCGCGCAGACCGTCCGGGTCTGCCGGGCACTGCTCGACCTGGGCTGCGACGAGCTGAGCCTGGGCGACACCATCGGCGTGGCCACCCCCGGTCATGTGCGGACCCTGCTGGCCTCCCTCAACGAGGCCGGCGTGGCCACCTCCCGGATCGGCGTGCACTTCCACGACACCTACGGGCAGGCCCTCGCCAACACCTTCGCCGCGCTGCAGCACGGGGTCACCACCGTCGACGCCTCGGCGGGCGGCCTCGGCGGCTGCCCCTACGCCAAGAGCGCCACCGGCAACCTCGCCACCGAAGACCTGGTGTGGATGCTGCACGGCCTCGGCATCGAGACCGGGGTCGACCTGGACCGGCTGGCCGCCACCAGCGTGTGGATGGCGGACGTCCTGGGGCGGCCGAGTCCCTCCCGCACCCTTCGCGCCCTCTCCCCCAAGGAGTGACCCTCATGTCACTGGACCACCGTCTGCCCGCCGAGCTGGAAGAACTCCGGCGCACCGTCGAGGCGTTCGCACACGACGTCGTCGCCCCGAAGATCGGCGAGTACTACGAGCAGCATGCGTTCCCGTACGAGATCGTGCAGGAGATGGGCCGGATGGGCCTGTTCGGCCTGCCGTTCCCCGAGGAGTACGGCGGGATGGGCGGCGACTACCTCGCGCTCGGCATCGCCCTGGAGGAGCTGGCCCGCATCGACTCCTCGGTGGCCATCACCCTGGAGGCCGGGGTCTCGCTGGGCGCCATGCCCATTTACCACTTCGGCACGGAGGAGCAGAAGCGCGAGTGGCTGCCCAAGCTGTGCAGCGGTGAGGTGCTGGGCGCGTTCGGCCTCACCGAGCCGGACGGCGGCTCGGACGCCGGCGCGACCCGTACCACCGCCGTACGGGACGGCGGGGACTGGGTGATCAACGGCAGCAAGTGCTTCATCACCAACTCCGGTACGGACATCACCGGTCTGGTCACGGTCACCGCCGTCACCGGCCGCAAGGACGACGGATCCCCGCTGATCTCCTCGGTCATCGTCCCGTCCGGCACCCCGGGCTTCACCGTCGGCGCCCCGTACTCCAAGGTGGGCTGGAGCGCTTCGGACACCCGCGAGCTGTCCTTCTCCGACGTCCGCGTCCCGGCCGCCAACCTCGTGGGCGAGGAGGGCCGGGGCTACGCCCAGTTCCTGCGCATCCTCGACGAGGGCCGGATCGCGATCGCGGCCCTGGCCACCGGCCTGGCCCAGGGCTGTGTGGACGAGTCGGTGCGCTACGCCAAGGAGCGGCGGGCCTTCGGCCGCGCGATCGGCACCAACCAGGCGATCCAGTTCAAGCTCGCCGACATGGAGATGCGCGCCCACACCTCCCGGCTGGCCTGGCGCGATGCCGCGTCCCGGCTGGTGCACGGCGAGCCCTTCAAGAAGGAGGCCGCGCTCGCCAAGCTCTACTCCTCCGAGATCGCGGTGGACAACGCCCGTGAGGCCACCCAGATCCACGGCGGGTACGGCTTCATGAACGAGTACCCGGTCGCCCGGATGTGGCGGGACGCCAAGATCCTGGAGATCGGCGAGGGCACCAGCGAGGTCCAGCGGATGCTGATCGCCCGCGAGTTGGGCCTCGGCGCCTGACCGGTCGCGCTACGGCCGGCCCTGCGGCCGGGGTCCTGCCGGCCTGCTGCGGCCGGGATCCTGCCGGCCTGCTGCGGCCGGTCCTGCGGCCGTACGGCCGGTTCCACGGCCGGATTTTACGGCCGGCCCTGCGCGGCGGGGCCGGCCGTAGCGCGTGCGACAGCAGTGCTATCCCGTTCCTTTTCCGTTCCCCCGGTCGCCCATTTTGCCGCTCACCCGCTCACTTCGCGGGCCACGGCACCTCCGGCGAGCGGTAATAGCCGATGCCCAGCGCGTCCCAGCGGGGCCCCTGGGCGGCCAGCCGCACCTTGTAGTCGTCCCAGTCGTGCGTGGACGCCGGGGACCAGCCCAGCTCGGCGATGCCCGGCAGCCGGGGGAAGGCCATGTAATCGAGGTGCGCGGAGGTGGACAGGGTCTCGGACCACAGGGGCGCCTCGACGCCCAGGACGGAGTCCGCGGGCGCACCGTCGAGGTAGCTGCCCGGGTCCCAGTCGTAGGACCGCTCGACGCCGACGTAGCCGGCCCAGTTCAGGCCCAGCGGCGTGTTCTTGTCGTACTTCATGTCGAGGTAGGCGCGGTCGGCGGGCGAGAGGATCAGCCGGGTGCCGTTGCCGGCGGCGTCGGCGACCTGCCGGCGCTCGGCCGCGCTCGTCTTGTCGTAACCCCAGTACTGGGCGACGGCGCCCTTCGCCGGGTGCGCTCCGGTCAGCTGGTGCCAGCCGATCGCGGTCTTGCCGTACTTGGCGACCACCGGCTGCACCTTGTCCATGAAGGTCACGTAGTCCGCATGACTGGTGGAGTGCGCCTCGTCCCCGCCGATGTGGAGGTAGCGGCCGGGTGTCATGGCGGAGAGCTCGCGGAGGACGTCGTCCACGAAGTCGTACGTCTCCTGCTTGGGGACGCACAGGGAGCTGAAGCCGACCTGGGTGCCGGTGTAGAGCGGCGGCGCCTGGCCGTTGCAGTTGAGCGGGGCGTAGGAGGCCAGCGCGGCGTTGGTGTGGCCCGGCATGTCGATCTCGGGGACGACGGTCAGGTAGCGGGCCGCGGCATAGCGGATGATCTCGCGGTAGTCGTCCTTGGTGTAGTAGCCGCCCCGGCCGCCGCCGACCTGGGTGGAGCCGCCGTAGGTCGCCAGCCGCGGCCAGGACTTGATGGCGATCCGCCAGCCCTGGTCGTCGGAGAGGTGCAGATGCAGCTTGTTGATCTTGTACATGGCGAGCTGGTCGATGTACCGCTTGACCTGCGCGACGGTGAAGAAGTGCCGGGAGACGTCGAGCATCGCGCCGCGGTAGGCGTAGCGCGGGGAGTCGGCGATGGTGCCCCCGGCGATCCGCCAGGTCCCGCGCCGGGCGCCTGCCCGCTCCACGTCGGCCGGCAGCAGCTGCCGGAGCGTCTGGACGCCGTGGAAGAGGCCGGCCGGGCGGGCGGCGCTGATGGTGACCGCACGGGCGCCCGAGGTGAGCCGGTAGCCCTCGGCCCCCAGCCCCTTGGTGCCGCTGCCGCCGAGCCGCAGGACGATGCCGTCCCTGCCGTCCTTGGTGGTCACCGGGAGCCGGAAGCCGGTGGCGGGCCGCAGCAGCCCCGCCAGGTAGCCGGCCACCCTCCTGGCCTCGCCCGAGCCGCCGGGCACGCGGATCCGGGTGCGGTCACCGAGGGTGTACGCGTCCCCGGTGCTGTGCACGGACGCGGGCGCGGGAATCACCTGGTCCAGTGGGGTGGCGGCCGGGGCGGCGGCGTGCGCGGCGCCCGGTGGCGGTACGGCGGCGGTTCCCAGCCCCGCCGCCGCGACCAGCAGCAGCGAGAACAGCAGTCTGCGTCGTCTCATCGACGGTCCCTTCGGCGAACCTTGTGCATGACGTCGTGCATGGCATGGAGCGACCGAACGGTGACCATGCGTACCGTGAGCCTCGATTCCGGTCAAGGTGTAGACCACTTTCCGGCCGCCGATTCAGTGACGTGCCCGATATCGGGCAGATTTCTTGCGTATCCGCGCGGCGCCCCGCAATATCGACGGGTGCTCGAACGCCGTAACCGCAGCGCTGAGGCGCCGCACGATGACCTGGTGGACCACCTGGTGCGCAGCACACCGCTGCAGCGCGGTGAAGCCACCCGGGTGGTGCTCGATGTGCTGGCGTACTTCGACGAGACGACGGAGGAATTCGTCCGGCGGCGCCATCGGGAGCTGCAGTCCCAGGGACTGCGCAACGAGGAGATCTTCGAACGGATCCGCCACGAGCTGCCGCACCGCGCCGTGGCCCCGCCCGATCTCTCGGCCCGCCAGCTGCGCCGCCTCGTCTACGGCTGACGGCCACGCCCGGGGCGCCGGGCGGCACGAACCATTGCCACAACGTTCTTCTCGGAGGGTCACTGTATGTGCGGGATCGTCGGCTATATCGGCAAACGTGATGTTGCTCCGCTGCTCCTTGAGGGCCTGCAGCGCCTGGAGTACCGCGGCTACGACTCGGCGGGCATCGCCATCCACGCCAAGGGCACCGGCAAGGCCGCGGGCGGCCTGAAGACCGCCAAGGCCAAGGGCCGGGTCCGGGAGCTGGAGTCACGGGTGCCGAAGCGGTTCGCCGGCACCACGGGCATCGCGCACACCCGCTGGGCCACCCATGGCGCGCCCACCGACGAGAACGCCCACCCGCACCTCGACACCGAGGGCAAGGTCGCCGTCGTCCACAACGGCATCATCGACAACGCCGCCGACCTGCGCGCCCGGCTGACCGCCGAGGGAGTCGTCTTCGCCTCCGAGACCGACACCGAGGTGCTGTGCCACCTGATCGGCCGCTCCCGGGCCGAGAAGCTGGAGGAGCGGGTCCGCGAGGCACTGCGGCACATCGAGGGCACCTACGGCATCGCCGTGCTGCATGCCGACTTCCCCGACCGGATCATCGTCGCCCGCAACGGCTCCCCGGTCGTCCTGGGCATCGGCGAGCACGAGATGTTCGTCTCCTCGGACGTCGCCGCGCTGGTCTCGCACACCCGCCAGGTCGTCACCCTCGACGACGGCGAGATGGCCACCCTCAAGGCCGACGACTACCGCACGTACACCACCGAGGGCTCCCGCACCTCGGCCGAGCCGACCACCGTGGAGTGGGAGGCCGAGTCCTACGACATGGGCGGCCACGACACGTACATGCACAAGGAGATCTCCGAGCAGGCGGCCGCGGTGGACCGCGCGCTGCGCGGGCGGATCGACGACCGCTTCTCCACCGTGCACCTCGGCGGCCTGAACCTCGACGCCCGCGAGGCGCGCGGGGTGCGCCGGGTGAAGATCCTGGGCTGCGGCACCTCGTACCACGCGGGCCAGATCGGCGCGCAGATGATCGAGGAGCTGGCCCGCATCCCCTCGGACGCCGAGCCGGCCTCCGAGTTCCGCTACCGCAACCCGGTCGTGGACCCCGACACGCTGTACGTGGCGGTCTCCCAGTCCGGTGAGACCTACGACGTGCTGGCGGCCGTCCAGGAGCTCAAGCGCAAGGGCGCACGGGTCCTGGGCCTGGTGAACGTGGTGGGCTCCGCGATCGCCCGCGAGACCGACGGCGGCATCTATGTGCACGCGGGCCCCGAGGTCTGCGTGGTCTCCACCAAGTGCTTCACCAACATGGTGGTCTCCTTCGCGCTGCTCGCCCTGCACCTCGGCCGCATCCGCGACCTGTCCGTCGCGGACGGCAAGCGGATCATCGAGGGCCTGCGCAAGCTGCCCGGCCAGATCGACGAGATCCTCAAGGGCGAGGAAGAGATCAAGGAGCTGTCGGCCGCCTACTCGGACGCCAAGTCGATGATGTTCATCGGCCGGGTGCGCGGCTACCCGGTGGCCCGCGAGGCCTCCCTGAAGCTCAAGGAGATCTCCTACATCCACGCCGAGGCCTACCCGGCCTCGGAGCTCAAGCACGGCCCCCTCGCCCTCATCGAGCCCGCGATGCCGACCGTGGCGATCGTCCCCGACGACGACCTGCTGGAGAAGAACCGCGCCGCGCTGGAGGAGATCAAGGCCCGCAGCGGCCGCATCCTGGCCGTCGCGCACCAGGAGCAGGCGAAGGCCGACCACACCATCATCGTGCCGAAGAACGAGCCCGAGCTGGACCCGATCCTGATGGGCATCCCGCTGCAACTGCTCGCCTACCACACGGCGTTGGCCCTGGGCCGGGACATCGACAAGCCCCGCAACCTCGCCAAGTCCGTCACGGTGGAGTAGAAGCCGCGCACGCGGGGGTCGCGCTCCGGGGTCACGGTGGCGCACCCCCGTCCCACCCCACCGAAGCGATAACGGAGCACCCCCGCGCCGGGCCACCGCCTCCGCGACAGCGGCGCCGGCTCAGGCGCAAGAGAACGGAGCCGCGGCTCCGCGCGCGTGCCACCCTCGCGCGCGGAGCCGCCGCCTCCCCTGTGCCGGCGTCGCCCATACGCCGGCGGGATGCCGCCGCCCCGGGAAACCGTCACCTCCCGGCCGGCAGCACGAAGTTGCCGTGCGCGCGGCCGCCGGGCCCGTGACGCGGCGCGCCCACGTGACCGTTTTCTACCCCTCACCGGCACACAATTCACCTGCGCCGGCCGGAAGAAATACGGCTGCACACCCTCCCCATGACGCCCCCTCACCTGTGCACAAGCCGCGGAGAGCCGGCAGTCCGGAGTGAAGGCGGCGCGCCGTTCGGGGAGTTGGGGCGGCGCGGAGGCGTCAGGGGATCACGATCACCGGGCGCTGCGCCCGGCGGGCGAGCCGGCCGGCCACCGAGCCGAAGATCCGGCCGACGATGCCGTGGGTGGAGCCGACCACGATCGCGTCGGCCTCGTACTCCCGGCCGACCTCCTCCAGCTCGTGGCAGATGTCGCCGCCGCGCTCGACGAGGATCCAGGGGACCTCGGTGAGGTGATCGGCACAGGCCAGTTCCAGACCGAGCACTTCGGTGCGGTGATCCGGCACGTCCACGAAGACCGGGGGCTCACAGCCCGCCCAGACGGTCGTCGGCAGCCGGTTGGCCACATGGACGATGATCAGCCCGGAGCCGAGGCGCCGGGCCATACCGATTGCATACGCCAATGCCCGCTCGCTCGACATGGAGCCGTCGAAGCCGACCACGACGCCGTGCCGGAACGCGGGGTCGCAGGAATGGCGCGTCTTTTCCGCCGCTTCGAGGTCCGCCATCGGATCGGCGACCTGCTTGCGGTCCGCGGGTTCGGGGATTTCGTGACCGGCCATTGGTGTCTCGGCGAGGACGTCCTCTTGCGGAGGGGCGAACGGGGAACGGCGATTGACTTGATCCGGCAGTTGACTGAGCTGGCTCGATCGAGATGCGGGAGCCATAGTTCAAAGAGGAACGATACGACTGGGAATCATCTTCCCAACCCGATACCCCAAGAGTACGGCGCCACTCCCCCGCTGCCCAGAGCCCGCTGCGGACGCGGAGCGCCCGTGCGAGGTGAGGTGGGGCCTCGAACGTTCCCCGGAGCATGCCGGAGCGTGGCCCGGATGGCAATGCCCCGGCCTGCCCCCGTACGTACCCCCGCACGGTGACCCATGATCGCCGCCGGCGTTGTAGTAGCAGCCCGTCCGAGGGGAGCACCCGGTGCCGTTGCCGTCCGACAGATCACCCGACCCAGTGAGCGATGTCATGCGCTGGGGCGCCTTCAGTTGCGCCCTGGTGCCCTTCGTACTGATCATCAGCGGCGTTTCCTGGACCGGCGCGGCCGGCACCGCCGCCGGTCTGGCCGCGGTGACCTGTGCCTGCCGCGCCCTGCTGCGGCAATCCGAACGGACCGCCGCGCGGATCCGCGTGCGCGAGACCGGAAGGCACCGGGACGGAAGGGCATATTTGGGGTCGACGGCGCAGGGTGGCGGTCGGCACTCCGAAGGGCGTACGCCGGTCGACTGAGGCGCTTGCAAGTCTGCGCGCGACCGTTTTCAGCCAACTTCCGGCCAAGGTCCGCACCTTGCCCCGAGCCCCCCTCAACCCTGGTGTGAGCAGGGAGGAAAGGACCGCTGGGCATGGTTGTGCCCTACTACGAACGGGCAGAGCCGAGACGCGTACTTCCCATGTAGGCCCGACGAGTGGAACGCTTCGTGATCGAATGCTTCGCGCCAAGTTGCCATATCGACATACCAGCGGGTGGTGAACTTGGCACTCCATCCTCACGGAACACAGTAGATTCGATCTTGGTAGTAACGGCGGGGGAACTGTGCAGGACCGAGAGGGCGAGACGACCGAGGGGGGCTTAAGTGCCATGAGCCAGGACTCCGCTGCCGTACCAGATGCCGCACGCAAGCTCGCCGCCCGACGACGCCGCGAAATAGTCGCGGTGCTCCTCTTCAGCGGCGGCCCCATTTTCGAGAGCTCCATTCCGCTCTCGGTCTTCGGCATCGACCGACAGGACGCAGGCGTTCCGCGGTACCGGCTACTTGTGTGCGCGGGCGAAGATGCGCCTTTGCGCACGACCGGGGGGCTCGAACTGTCCGCCCCCTACGGGCTGGAGGCGATCTCCCGTGCCGGGACGGTCGTCGTACCGGCCTGGCGCTCCATCACCCAGGCGCCGCCGCCCGCGGCGCTCGACGCGCTGCGCCGCGCGCATGAAGAAGGGGCCAGAATCGTCGGGTTGTGCACGGGGGCGTTCGTCCTCGCCGCGGCCGGACTGCTGGACGGCCGTCCGGCCACGACCCACTGGATGTACGCGCCGACGCTCGCCAAGCGTTATCCGTCCGTCCACGTGGATCCGCGCGAGCTCTTCGTCGACGACGGCGATGTGCTCACGTCCGCGGGAACGGCGGCAGGCATCGACCTGTGTCTGCACATCGTGCGGACCGACCACGGCGCGGACGCCGCGAACGCGCTGGCCCGCCGGCTCGTCGTGCCGCCCCGCCGCACCGCCTCCGACATGGGGCACCAGCGCTACCTCGACAGGTCATTACCTGAAGAGATCGGCGCCGACCCGCTGGCCGAGGTCGTCGCCTGGGCGCTGGAACACCTCCACGAGCAGTTCGACGTGGAGACGCTGGCCGCGCGCGCGTACATGAGCCGCCGCACCTTCGACCGGCGCTTCAGGTCCCTGACGGGGAGCGCTCCGCTGCAGTGGCTGATCACCCAGCGGGTGCTGCAGGCCCAGCGGCTGCTGGAGACCTCCGACTATTCGGTGGACGAGGTCGCGGGGCGCTGCGGCTTCCGCTCGCCGGTCGCCCTGCGCGGCCACTTCCGCAGGCAGCTGGGCGCCTCGCCCGCCGCCTACCGGGCGGCCTACCGGGCACGGCGGCCGCAGAACGGGGCGGCCGAGCCCGCGCTCAGACCGGAGCGGGCCGAGCGCGCCGAGCGGCCGGAGCGTGAGCGGGCGGCCCTGGGGGCGGGCGCGGAGCGGTTCTCCGCCGCCGCGCTGGCCGGCCACGGCCTGGCGTCCGCCGAAGCGGGCGAAGCGGGCAAACCGCAGTCGGATGTGTACACCTCCCGGCTGCCGGAGACCGCGGTGGGGAGGGGAACCGTCCGCCCCGTGCTGCCCGGACAGCGCGAGCGCCCCGTAGGGTGAGATGTATGAACGATCGCATGGTGTGGATCGACTGCGAGATGACCGGCCTCTCGCTGGCGAATGACGCGCTCATCGAGGTGGCCGCTCTGGTCACCGACTCGGAGCTGAATGTGCTGGGCGACGGGGTGGATGTGGTGATCCGCCCCCCGGCCGAAGCACTCGGCACCATGCCGGAGGTGGTGCGCCAGATGCACACCGCCTCCGGGCTGCTGGAGGAACTGGACGGCGGCACGACGCTGGAGGCGGCCGAGGCACAGGTGCTTGCGTACATCAAGCAGCATGTGCCGGAGCCGCGGAAGGCGCCGCTGTGCGGCAACTCCGTCGGCACCGACCGCGGCTTCCTGCTGCGGGACATGCCGACGCTGGAGGAATACCTCCACTACCGGATCGTCGATGTCTCGTCCGTGAAGGAGCTGGCCCGGCGCTGGTATCCGCGGGCCTACTTCAACAGCCCGGACAAGAGCGGCAACCACCGGGCGTTGGCGGACATCCGTGAATCCATCGCGGAACTGCGCTACTACCGGGAGGCGGTCTTCGTGCCGCAGCCCGGCCCCGACTCGGACACCGCGAAGGCCATTGCCGCCAAGCACGTCCTTCCTGCCGAGCCGCAGTCCACGCCGTAGTCAGGCACAGGGCGCGTGTCGTGCGGGCCCCGGCGGGTCCGCCGTGACCCGCACGACACGCCCTCGGCCCCGGGACACGAAACCTGGGCGCGAGCACCCCTTCGGACCCTGTACACTTTTTCTCAGCCGGTGGGGAAAAAGAACCACACAGCACCGGTCATGGTGGGTATAGCTCAGCTGGTAGAGCACCTGGTTGTGGTCCAGGATGTCGCGGGTTCAAGTCCCGTTACTCACCCCACATCAAGGCCCCCGACCTCAGGTCGGGGGCCTTGGCGTTTTGGCGGGCGTGGAGAACAGGGGCCTGCACGGCCGGTCGAGGAGCCGGGTGCCGCTGCGAGAGGAGCCGCCGCGGAGGAGCCGCGGCTCAGTAGCCCACGGTGAAGCGCTTGCCGACGTGGCGGGGCTGCTCTATTTCGTCGACGACGGCGACGGCGTAGTCCTCGGCGGTGATCCGGCTGGTGCCCTCGGCGTCGGTGATCAGGTCGTCGAGGGCGGTGCGGTAGCTGCCGGTGCGCTCGCCGGGCTCGATGGTGGCGGCCGGGCTGAGGCTGGTCCAGCGCACATCGTCGACGGAGCGGTAGAAGTCCAGGGCGTCGCCGTGGGCATGCATGATCTCCAGCAGGAAGGCGGGAAGGCCCTCCGCGTCCCGGACCCGCGCGCCGTCCGGCGTGCGCAGCGAGCCGGCGCCGCCGACGGAGATCAGCCGGGGCGCCGCGTCGCCGAGGATGCGCAGCCCGGCGACAAGGGACTCGGCGGCGGGCCTGATCGTGGCCGTGTGCCCCGGTCCGTCGCCGCCGCCGACCGCGCTGACCAGGACGTCCCGGCCCTGGGCCGCGGCGGCGACGGAGGCCGGGTCAAGGGCGTCGCCGGTGGTCACGGTCAGGTCCGGGTGGGTCGTGGTGATCTTCGCGGGGTCGCGGACGACCGCGGTGACCCGGTGGCCGCGCCGCAGGGCCTCGTGGAGGATGCGGCTTCCGATGGTGCCGTTGGCCCCGAAGAGCGCGATCGTGGACATGGTGGTCTCCCAGCTGTTCTCTACGTCCTGGTGAGGACTT
Source organism: Streptomyces sp. NPDC048516 (assembly GCF_043199875.1). Lineage (NCBI taxonomy): Bacteria > Bacillati > Actinomycetota > Actinomycetes > Kitasatosporales > Streptomycetaceae > Streptomyces > Streptomyces sp. NPDC048516. The sequence continues at coordinate 297,954 of NZ_JBICWS010000003.1, forward strand.
CCGTTTTCCGTCAGCGGTGGGGCTGACGTCTTCTACGCTAGAGGGATCAGCAGGGCATTTCGGGGTGGCGAGGGGACCGGTGATGGTCAAAAAGCGACAGGACGGCCGAGAGCCGTCGCCGGAGATCCCGGAGGTGGCGTTCTCCGCACCGGCCGGGCGGCCGACGGGGGTGGAGGTGCTGACGCTCGCGGAGCTGCGGGCCCGGGCGGACGCCTGCCGGCTGTCCGCCCCGCACCGCCCCGGCTTCCACCATCTGCTGGTCCTGGACGGCGGCCGGCTGGTGCACAGCGTCGACTTCCAAGAGCACGTCCTCGCGCCGGGCGACCTGCTGTGGTCGCGCCCCGGCCAGGTCCAGCACTTCGGTGATCTGACGGGCGCGGAGGGGCGTCTGGTGCTCTTCGAGGCCGGCTTCCTGGATCCGGCGACCGCGGCCGCGGCCCGGGTCGAGGACTGGTACGGGCCGACCGTACGGCATCCCGAGGGCGCCGCGGCCCGGGGAGTGGACGAGGCGATGCGGCAGTTGCACGGGGAGTTCGGGTCGCTGGGCGGGCTGCCGCTGGAGATCCACCTGGACGTGCTGCGGCATCTGCTGGCCGTATTGGTGCTGCGGGCCGCGCATCCGGGCGGGGAGGCGGACGGCTTTGTGGACGGGTCCTGTGCGGCGAGCGCGACCTATCTGCGCTTCCGGGACGCGGTGGAGCGGGACTTCACCCGCAGCCGCCGGGTCGCCGACTACGCCCGCGCGCTGGGCTATGCGCCGCGCACCCTCTCCCGGGCCACCGAGGCCGTTGCCGGGGTGGGGGCCAAGGAGTTCATCGACCGGCGGGTGGTGCTGGAGGCCAAGCGGCTGCTGGCGCACGGCGACCGTTCGGCGGCCCGGATCGCGGACCGGCTGGGCTTCGCCGACGCCCCCAACTTCAGCAAGTTCTTCCAGCGGCAGACGGGCACCACCCCGATCGCCTTCCGCACGGCGGTACGCAGCGGTGCGGCCTGAGCACGCGGGCGGGTAGGGGAGTTGGGGCGCACGGGCAGCGCGAGCGGCGGGTGCCGGGGCAGGCGGGTGCCGGGGCAGGCGGGTGCGGGGCAGGCGGGTGCCGGGGCAGGCAGGTGCCGGGACAGGCAGGCAGCCGACGGCGGGGCGCAGCGGTGGGGGGTCTTTGCTGCGCCCCGCCTCTCGGGCGAGCGGTCCGGTTGGGGGGCCGGACCGCCGGTGGGGGGTCAGCCGGTGTACGCGGCGAAGGCCTTGGAGAAGTCCAGCGGCTTCTGCTGGACGGAGCTGCAGGTGGGCTGCGCCGAGGTGCCGGCGCCGCCCGGGCAGGCCTGGTCGCGGGTGGCGGACCACATCGACAGCCAGGCCAGGTGCTTCCTCTTGGCGAACTTCACCAGCTGGGTGGCGTCCTCGGCCTTGAAGACCTCGTTCTGGACGTCGTTGACGCCGATCATCGGGGTCACGGCCACGGTCTTCCAGGCGGCCGCCCCGCTCAGGCCGAGCGCCTTCTTGAGCTGGCCCTGGGTGGCGGTGGCGGCCTGGATGGCGTAGGTGCCCATGTCGCCGCTGTAGGAGGCGCCGTAGTCCATCGCCATGACGTTGACAGCGGAGATCTTGACGCCGTTCCTCTTGGCGTCGGCGACCAGATTCACCCCGTCCTGGGTCAGACCCTCGGGCATGACCGGCAGCGTGAAGGAGACGTCGAGACCGGGGTGCTTCTTCTGGAGCCGGGTGATGGCTTGGGCGCGGCGGGTGTTGGCGGCGGCGTCGGGCAGGGCGCCGCCCTCGATGTCGAAGTCGGCCTTGGTGAGCTTGAACCGGTCGATGACCTTGCCGTAGGCGGCGGCCAGTTCGTCCGCGGAGCCGCAGGCCGCCCCGAGTTCGGTGCCGGTGGCGCCGCCGAAGGAGACCCGGACGTCGCCGCCGGCCTTGCGCAGAGCGGGTATCTGCCGGGCCACCTGGTCGTCGCCGAGCTCGCCGGAGCCGCCCCACTTGGGAGTACAGCCGCCGCCGGAGGTGACGAACGCCAGGTTGAAGTTCTTCACCCCGGTCTTCCGGGCGGTGCCGGCCAGGTCGTAGGCGGGGGCGAGCGAGGTGTCGACGTACGGGGCGAAGCCGGTGGCCGCCTTCGGGGCCCGCGCGCCGGCGGTGGTCCGCGGTGCCTTGGCGGCCAGGGCGGATCCGGCGACGGCGAAGGCGCCGCCGGCCGCGACCAGGGCGGCCGCGCCGCTCACGATCAGCTTGGTGGTGCGGCTCTTGCGCCGGCGGTGTGCCGAAGAACTCATCTCGTGCCTGCCTGTCGTCACATGGGGGGGGCGGGGGTGCACCGTGGTGCGTCCCGCACGCTAGCGGCAGGGAAGCGGACAAATGTCAGTAATGGTACGGAGGTTGGGGGACTTAGGGACGCCTTAAGGAAGCGGAAGGGGGTGGTTAAGAACCAGGGGCGGATGCCCGTCGGGCGGACCGTCAGGAGCCGGTGCGCGCGGTTCGCCGGCGCCGGATGCCGAGCGTGCGGCGCAGCCGGTGGCCGCGGCGGGTACCGGGGCGGGCGCGCCGGTCGTCCAGGGCCAGCCAGACCCGGACCTCGGTGCCGCCGAGGACGGAGCGGCCGATGCGCACATCGCCGCCGGTGGACTCGGCCAGCCGACGCACGATGTCCAGGCCGAGGCCGGTGGAGCCGCCCTCTGCCGGCGCTGGGCGGCCCCCCCGGCCGCCACCGCCCGACCAGCCGCGGCGCAGTGCCGCGTCCGGGTCGTCGATGCCGCCGCCGGCGTCCGAGACCAGCACGATCACCGCGTCCTCGGCGTTGTGGACATCGACCGCGAAGGCGGTGCCGTCGGGGGTGTGGCGGAAGACGTTGCCGAGCATCGCGTCCAGGGCTGCGGCGAGTTCGGGGCGGGCGACGGGGACGCGTACGGGGCGGTCCGCGCCGGCGATGCGGACGGTGCGACCCTCGTCCTCGGCGAGCGCCGACCAGAAGTCCATCCGCTCGCGGATCACCTCGGCGGCGTCACAGCCGGCCGCGGCGGCGGCCTGCCGGGTCTGGGCCTTCTGCTCACGGGCGGTGCGGATGATCTGGTCGATCTCGCGCTCCAGCTGTTCGACGGCGGCCCGGGTCTGCTCGGCGGCCGAGGTGTCGCCGAGCGAGGCGGCGTTGAGCCGCAGGACGGTCAGCGGGGTGCGCAGCCGGTGCGAGAGGTCGGCGGCCAGTTCGCGCTCGTTGGCGAGCAGTTGGACGACCTGGTCGGCCATCGCGTTGAAGGCGCTGGCCGCGGACCGCAGTTCCTTGGGGCCGTCCTCCGGAACGCGGACGCCGAGCTTGCCCGTGCCGAGGTCGTGAGCGGCGCCGGCCAGCCGCTTGGCGGGCCGCACCATACGGGTGCCGAGCCGGTCGGCGACGGCGACCGAGCCGATGATCAGCGCGAGGCCGACCCCGGCGAGCACCACCCAGGAGGTGGCGACGCCCTTGGTGAGCGCCGCGTCGGGCACGAAGACCTCGACGACGGCGATACCGGAGGCGACGGCCGTCGGCTGGAGGAGCGAGGAGCCGCCGGGGACCGGGGAGATGGACGCCCGGCCGAGCTTGGCGGCGGCCGCCACATCCTCTTCCGCCGCGCGCCGGGTGCCGATCTCGGCGGGCTTGCCGTCCCGGCCGCTCGCCGGGACATGGACGCCGATCCGGCCGCCGGAGCCGGTCTCGGCGCTGGCGACGGCGCGTTCGAGCTGGGTGCGGTCGGTGGTGATGGCGAGGACCGGGCCGATGGTGGCGGCCTGCCGCTCGGCATTGGAGTAGGCGCGGTCGCGGGCCAGCTCCTTGACGACCAGTCCGAGGGGGACGGCGAACGCGACCACGACCATGGCGGTGACCGCCAGCGCCACCTTGACCAGCGCCCATCTCATCGCGGTGGCTCCAGCTTCACGCCGACGCCCCGCAGCGTGTGCAGGTACCGGGGCCGCGCCGCGGTTTCGCCCAGCTTGCGGCGCAGCCAGGACAGATGGACGTCGATGGTCTGGTCGTCGCCGTAGGACTGCTGCCAGACCTCGGCGAGGAGTTCCTTGCGGGGGACGACGACGCCGGGGCGCCCGGCGAGGAAGGCCAGCAGGTCGAACTCCCTGCGGGTCAGATCGAGGGTGACGCCGTCCAGTTCGGCCTGCCGGCGCAGCGGGTCGATGGACAGGCCGCCGACCCGGATCACCCGTGAGGGCGCATCCGCGCCGGCCGCGGCGGCCCGGGAGCGGCGCAGTACGGCCGTCATACGGGCCGACAGGTGCTCGACGGAGAACGGCTTGGTGAGGTAGTCGTCGGCACCGTCGTTCAGCAGCCGGACGATCTCGGCCTCGTCGTCGCGGGCGGTGGCGATGATCACAGGGACATCGGTGATGCCGCGGAGCATCTTCAGCGCCTCGCCCCCGTCGAGATCGGGCAGGCCGAGGTCGAGGATGACGACGTCGAAGCCGACGTGCGCCACCTCGCGAAGCGCCTCCAGGGCGGTACCGACGCTGCGTACCGTGTGGGCGGCCTCGGTCAGATGCCGGATCAGGGCCGAGCGTACGAACTGGTCGTCCTCGACGACGAGCACACGTGCCATGGGCGGCACCGTACGCCATTCGGACGGTGTCCCCTGCCCGGAGTTGACGGCGGGGCAGCGCACTCCGGCGTGTGGGACGGGCTGCAACAGGGCGGTCGGGTGGGGCAGTATGAGGTGGATGCAACGAGGACTGGTTCACGCGGCGGCCTGGACGCTGGCGACCGGTGCCGCGGTCACCCTGTCGTGGTTCGGCGTGCACACCGTGCTGTCCGCCACCGCGTACGACGCACCGCGTGCACTGCCGATCTCCGGCCAGGTGGCCTCGCAGGCGGGCAAGGACGCCGCCGCACCGCGCGTCTCCTCCACCCACCGCCCCAAGCCGTCCCGTTCACCCGGCCGCACCCCGGCGCCGGACGACGGCACGCCGTCCCGCCCGTCCGCGCCCTCCCACAGCGCCACCCCCCGGTCGGGGTACCCGGACGCCACCTCACCCGGCGGCTCCGTACCGGCCGCCGACGGCCGGGTCAGGAGTTATTCCACCGCCGGCGGGCGGGTGGTCTTCGACATGGGCAGCCGGGCGGCCGAGCTGGTGTCGGCGACGCCGAACTCGGGCTGGGAGATGCAGGTGTGGAAGCAGGACGGATGGATCCGGGTCGACTTCTCCGGCGGCGCCACCCATACGTCCGTCTTCTGCACCTGGAACGGCCATCCGCCGACCGTGCAGACCGCCGGCCCCACGGCTTAGCGCCCTACGGCCGGCTTGGCGCCCCACGGCCCGGCACCGCCGCACGGCGCGGCCAGGGGGGCGGTCGGAAACCGCGGCCGGCCTCAGTCGAAAACCGCGGCCGGCGGGGCGGGCGAGGCGAGGGCCGTGGCGTCGGTGACCGGTGCCGCGCCGCCGGTGAAGTCCAGCAGCGCCCGGCCGTGTTCGACCCGGCCGGTCTGCGGATCGGTGGCGGCCCGCCGGGTCAGTTCGGCGACCGGCAGCGGCCCGTCGGCGGCCAGCAAAACCGCGTTGCCGAAGCGTTTGCCGCGCAGTACGGCCGGGTCGGCGGTCAGGCACAGCTCGGGGAAGACCGTATGGGCCGTGGCGATCTGGCCGCGCAGAAACCGCAGCGGCGGCCCGTCCGCGAGGTTCGCCGCGTAGAACCCGCCGGGCCGCAGCGCCCGGTGGATCTCCGTCAGGAATTCGGTGCTGGTCAGGTGCGCGGGCGTGCGCGCACCGCCGAAGACATCGGCGATGATCAGGTCCGCCCAGCCGTCCGGGATCTTCGCCAGGCCGGCCCGGGCGTCACCGCCGCGCACCCGTATCCGCCAGCCGCTGTCCCACGGCAGCTGCCGGCGGACGAGGCCGACGAGCGGTGCGTCGATCTCCACCACCTGCTGGGTGGACCGCGGGCGGGTGGCCGCGACATAGCGGGCCAGGGTCAGGGCGCCGCCGCCGAGATGGACGGCGCGCAGCGGTTTGCCCGCGGGTCCGGCCAGGTCGGCGACGTGCCCGAGCCGCCGCTGATAGGAGAAATCCAGATATGCCGGGTCGTCGAGGTCCACATGCGACTGCGGGGCACCGTCGATCAGCAGCGTCCAGCCGCGCGTCCGGTCCCGGTCGGGCCGTAGCTCGGCAAGCCCGCCGTCCACCGTTTCGGTGACGGACTCCGGCCCGCCGCGCCCGCGTCTGCTCTTCGCCATGCCCTCCAGTATGGCCCCTGCCCCACAGGCCGTATCCGCTGGTCAGCGAGGTACTGCCGGCCGGTGCGGCAGGGCGCCGGGCCGCATCGGGCACAGTGGCGGACCACCCGCGACCGAGGTCAGGGTGATCCGCCAACTGCACATCACGACCCGTGCCGGCCCGATATCCCTCCGGACCGGCGCCGGGTCACCGGTTGATGCAGATGTTCCCGAAGGCCGGGTTCAGCAACGCGGCAACGCTGAAGCTGTTGCCGCACAGGTTGATCGGGATGTTGATCGGAACCTGGACATTGTTGCCACTGAGGATGCCCGGGGAGCCTGCGGCAAAGCCCGCCGCGTTGGCACCGGAACGGTGGTTGTAGAGGGCACGGTGGTCACTGCGGAAGTGGTTGTGACCACGACCGCCGTGGTGACCGTCCCCGCTGGCTGAGGCAATGCCTGCGCCACTCAGCACTACGGCGCAGCTGGCCGCACTCACCGCGGCGGCCTTGACAAAGCGCTTCATCCCATTCTCCTTTCAGTTCGTGAATGGGGCAACCGGTCACAACGAACGAAATGAGTCAGGGGTACGGGCGTTCCCCCGTCCGGGACGATATTAGCTCTTATGGCAGTAACTATTAGCCCGTCCGGTGGTAAGGCGCCCCCCGGCGAAGTCCGGTATTCCGCTCATCGGAATCCGCGAGGGGGGCCCGGCGTGCCTGCCGCGGATTCCGGCATGATTTCTGTCAGAGTGCTCTCCAGTTTGACTGATTGAAGTCGGAGAGGAAGACATGCGGAAATCGATGGACCGCACCACGCGCGGCGTCGTATGCGCACCGACCTCCACCTGGTCCGCGGACATGCTGCGCGCTCCATCCGGGCGGGCAGGCATCACGCGCACACGGTACGGGCTGCCGTCCGTCCGGCTCATGACGTGAGGAACCCGGCGGTCATCATGAATCCGGCGGTCGCCATGAATCCGGCGGTCGCCATGAATCCGGCGGTCATCATGAATCCGGCGGTCGCCATCAATCCGGCGGCCACCGCATTCGGCCGGAAGTCACGGCGGCTGCCCGCCTGCCGCAGCACTCCCGGATGCGATTCCGGCGAATTCGACGACAGGCCGGCACCGCGGTCCGGCGGCTATCGGCTCGCTTTCCGCTTCACCACCCGCAATCCGGGATGTCTGCTCGGCGCGCTCTTCCTCCGGACCGGTACCAGGCGCTGAGCCGCGCGGCCCCGGCAATTCCCGCAGAGAGTTCTGTCAGCTCGGTCATCAGGGGAGCAGTGCGTGCTGCCGCAAGACCTGCAGTGCCAAGAGCGGCCAACGGTTCTCCATGTCTCCCGTCCCGTCGACGGCGGGGTCGCCCGGGTCGTCACCGACCTGGTGCGGGCCCAGGTGGCGGCGGGGCTGCGGGCCGTGGTCGCCGCGCCGCCCGGTGGGGTGCTGCACCGGGACGCCGCCGCGGCGGGCGCCGAGGTGGTGCCGTGGCCGGCCCGCCGTACCCCGGGCCCGGCACTCGCCGGGGAGAGGGGGCGGCTGGCCCGGCTGATCCGGCGGCTCGGCCCGCACCTCGTCCACACGCACGGCGCCAAGGCCGGGCTCGCCGCCCGTCTGGCCGTCCGGGGCCGGATCCCGACGGTCCATCAGCCGCACACCTGGTCCTTCGAGTCGGCCGACGGGACGGCGTCGCGGCTGGCGCTCGGCTGTGAGCGGTACGCCGCACGCTGGGCGGACCGGGTGCTGTGTGTGAGCGAGGCGGAACGGCTGCGGGGCGCCGAAGCGGGGGTGCCGGCCCGGTGGGCGGTGATCCGCAACGGGGTGGACCTGGACCGTTGCGCGCCCGCCCACCGCGAGGACGCGGTGCGGCGTGCGCTGCGCCGGGACCTGCCCGCACTCGGCGATCTGCCGCCGCACGCGCCCCTGGTGGTGTGCGTGGGGCGGCTGTGTCCGCGAAAGGGCCAGCTGTCGCTGTTGCGGGCCTGGCCCGCGGTCCGCGCGGTCGTCCCGGACGCCCGGCTGGTGATGGTCGGCGACGGCCCGGACCGGGAGCTGCTGCATGCCGCCGCACCACCCGGTGTGCGGTTCGCGGGCGCGGCACGGGACGCCGTCCCCTGGTACCGGGCGGCGGATCTGGTCGTCCTCCCGTCCCACCGGGAAGGCATGGCGCTGGCCCCTCTGGAGGCGATGGCCTGCGGCCGCCCCGTGGTGGTCACCGATGTCGGCGGGGCCCGGGAGAGCCTGCCGCCCGGGGCCGCACCGCACTGTCTGGTGCCGCCCGCGGACCCGGCCGCCCTGGCCCGGGCCGTATGCGGTCTGCTGACCCGCCCTCAGCTGCGCGGCGCGCTGGGCCACCGGGCCCTGGAGCACATGCGGGCGGCGTACGACGTGCGGCACACCGCGGCGGCCGTCCTCGGGCTGTACCGCGAACTGCTCGGTGCGGCGTGCCCGGAGAGCAGGGAGCGGATCAGCCGATGACGACGGATCGCGCGGACGCCCCCCGTTCCGCCCGGGTCCTGCCCCCGTCGGCAGTACCCCGGCCGACGGCCGCCGCGGGCCGTCGGCCCCACGGGCCGGCCCCCAAGACCCTGCCCCCGCCCCGGCCCGGCCGCGGCCTGCGGCGGCGGACCGTCGCCTCGCTGCTGGCCGCCGACTGCCTGGCCACCACGGGCGCCGCGCTGCTCGCCCTGGGCGCCGCCGCGGTGCCGACGGCGCCGGCGGCGCTCGCCGCCCTGGTGCCGGCCGCGCTGCTGCTCCACCACCGGGCCGGTCTCTACCGTCCCGGCCCCGCCCCGAACGCGCTGAACGACCTGCCGGGGCTGCTGGGCCGGGCCGCCGTCCTGTGGTGCGCGGCGGCCGCGGTGCTCGCCGCCGTAGACCCCGGGCGGGCGCTGTCACCGGTCGTGCTGTCGGGCGCGGTGGCGGCACACACCCTGCTGGTCTGCGGCGGCCGGGCCGCGGTCTACCGGGCGCGCCGCAACGCCGCCCGCCGCCGGCCGCGCGCCGCCCTGATCGTGGGCGCCGACCCGGCCGCCCGGCAGCTGGCCGCCGTGCTGGACGCCCGCCCCGAGTACGGCCTGCGCCCGGTGGGCCTGGTCCCGCCGGGACCGCTGCTGCCCGGCGGCCCCGCCGCTCCCCCGGCCCACGGGGGGCCGGCGCTGCCGCGGCTCACCTCCGCGCCGGACCTCACCCGGGCCGTCATCCAGCACACCGTGCGGGACGTGGTGTTCACGCTGCCGCCGTACGGCGATCCGCACGCCGCCGCGCTGCTGCGCCGCTTCGTCGACCAGGGCTCGGCGATCTGGCTGGCCGGCCCGGCGGCCGCCCGCGAGGGCCGCCCGCCGCATCGGGGCACCGACCAGCTAGGGGGCTTCGCCTGCCGTCGGCTGGACACCGCCCCGCCACGGCACGGCGGCCGGCGCAAGCGGGCCCTGGATCTCGCGCTGGCCGGTCCGGCCCTGATGGTCGCGGCCCCGGTGCTGCTGGGCTGTGCGCTGGCGGTACGGCTCGCCGACGGGCCCGGCGTGCTCCGCCGGCAGGAACGGACCGGCCGGGACGGGCGCCGCTTCACCCTGCTGACCTTCCGCACCCTGCGCGGGCCCGCGGCGCACGAGGAGACGAGCCGGGGCGGGCCCGCGGCGCACGAGGAGGCAAGCCGGCGGGGCGGGGCGGACGACGGCGGGGTGAGCCGGGTCGGCCGGCTGCTGCGGCGCACCGGGCTGGAGGGGCTGCCGCAGCTGTGGAACGTAGTGCGCGGCGATATGAGCCTGGTGGGCCCCCACGCGGAGCACCCCGGCGTCGTCCGGCAATGCGCCCGGGCCTGCCCGGAGTACGACGCCCGGCACCGGATGCGGCCGGGCCTGACGGGACTTGCGCAGGTGCACGGGCTGCGTGGCGACGCCTCCCCGGAGGACCGGGCCCGCTTCGACAACCTCTACATCGACAGCTGGTCACCGTGGCAGGACCTGCGGATCCTGCTGCGCACCGCGGCCTCGCCGGTGCGGCGGGAGGGCGGATGAGCGCGGCCGCGGCGGCCGGCGCCGCCGGTTCCCGGACGACCACGGCGGTACGCGAGGCCGGCCACGGCTGCTCTTGCTCCTGTTCTTGCTCCTGTTCTTGCTCCTGTTCCTGCTCCTGTTCCTGCTCCCGCTCCCCCGGCGCCGGGGACATTTCCTGGCGGCCGCACCGCAAACACGCGCCGCACCGCAGGCACCTTCCGCACCCGCCGCGCCGCCGTGCCCTGCCCCCCTACGAGACCACCACCCCGGCCGCTACCCCAGGAGGCATCCGGTGAAGGTTCTGCACGTCATTACGGGCCTCGACGTGGGCGGCGCCGAGCAGCAGCTGCGGTTGCTGCTGCGCCGGCTGCCCGCGCACTGCGAGGTCGTCACCCTGACCCGTCCGGGCCCGGTCGCCGAGGGCATCGAGGCCGACGGCACCCCCGTCACCCACCTCGGAATGACCGGGAACCGGGACCTGACCGCGCTCCCCCGCCTCACCGGGCTGATCCGCGAGGGCGGCTACGACCTGGTGCACACCCACCTCTACCGGGCCTGCGTCTACGGCCGGATCGCCGCCCGGATGGCCGGCGTACGAGCGGTGGTGGCCACCGAGCACTCGCTGGGCGACGCGGTGATCGAGGGCCGCCGGCTGACCCGGGGCGTCCGTACGCTTTACCGGGCCACCGAACGGCTGGGGACGGCGACGGTCGCCGTCTCGGACACCGTCGCCGCCCGGCTGCGCCGCTGGGGCGTACCGGAGCAGCGGATCCATGTGGTGCCCAACGGCATCGAGGCGCGCCGTTTTGCGTTCGATCCGGCTGCCCGGGCCCTGGTCCGCACCCGGCTGGGGCTGCCGCTGGACGCGTTCGTGGTCGGCGGGGCCGGCCGGCTGGTGCCCGGCAAGCGGTTCGACGTGCTGGTCAGGGCGGTGACCCAACTTCCGGGCGTCCACCTGCTGTTGGCGGGTGCGGGGCCGGAGCGGGAGACGCTGCGCCGGATGGCGGAGCAGTTCGGCTCGGGCGACCGGATCCATCTGCTGGGCGAGCGCGACGGGGCGGTCGACGCCGCGTTCAGCGGGCGGGCAACCGCCGCATGGGGAACCGCCGCAGGGGAAGCCGACCGGCGGGGCGCCGGCGCGCAGGGAGCCCACAGCCAGGCACCCCACACCCAGGCACCCCACACCCAGGGACTCCGCAGCCCGGCACCCCACGCCCAAGGGCCCCACACCCAGGGATCCGACGGCCCCGACATCCCCGGCCTGCTCTCGGCCATCGACGTCTTCGTCTCCCCCTCCCCGGACGAGGCGTTCGGGCTGGCCGTCCTGGAAGCGCTCGGGTCCGGGCTGCATGTGCTGTACGGCAGCTGCCCGGCGGTCGACGAACTGCCCGCCGACCAGGCCCCCGGCGCCCGGCACTTCAGCCTCGGCGTACACGAACTCGCCACCGCACTCAGGGAGTTGCGGCGCCACGGGCCGGGCCGGCTGCCGGTTCCGCCGGTGGTGCGGCGCTACGACATCACCCGCAGCGCCGAGGCGCTGATGTCCGTGTACGAGCAGGCGCTGGCCGCCGCCCCGACCCGGCGCCGGAGCCCCGCGGCGGTGCCTCCGCCGCAGGGCCGCGCGGCGGCGCTGTCCGCGGCGGCCGTCTCACTGCCGGATCCGTCCCGGTCGCCCGACCCCTCCCCGCTCTCGAACAGATAGGCAGTCCGGGGGCGGGCACACCCTTCCGCCCGGCGGTGTGCCCGCTCCGCCCCCACGGTCGCTTCCGTCCGTACCGCACCCAGAGAAAGAGCAGGGAGCTTCCATGTACGACCTCGTGGTGGTGGGCGCCGGCCCCTACGGACTCTCGATCGCCGCGCATGCGGCGGCGGCCGGGCTGCGGCTGCGGGTCCTGGGCCGGCCGATGGCCACTTGGCGCGACCACATGCCCGACGGCATGTTCCTCACCTCCGAGCCCTGGGCCTCCCCGCTCTCCGATCCGGACGGCAGCCACACCCTGGCCGCGTACGGCGCCGCCCGCGACCTGACCACCGAGCACGGTGTCCCGCTGCCGCTCGGCACCTTCACCGCGTACGGCAGCTGGTTCGGCGAACGGGCGGTACCGCAGACCGAGGAGGTCACCGTCACCTCCGTACGCCCGGACGGCGACGGCTTCCACGTCGACACGGACACCGGCGAGCGGATCGCGGCCCGGACCGTTGCGCTCGCCGTCGGCGTGATGCCGTTCGTCAACCGCCCCTGGCCGCTGCTCGAACTCCCCCCGCACCTCGCCTCGCACAGCAGCGACCACCGCGACCTGCGCCGCTTCTGCGGTCAGGACGTCACCGTGATCGGCGCCGGCCAGTCCGCGCTGGAGACCGCGGCCCTGCTCGCCGAACAGGGCGCCCGGCCCCGCCTCGTGGCCCGCGCCGACCGGCTGCGCTGGAACCCCCCGCCGCAGCCGCTGGAGCGCGGCCGGCTGCGCGCGCTGCGCGACCCGCACTCCGCACTGGGCACCGGCTGGCCGAACCGGCTGTGGTCACAGGCTCCCTGGGCGGTGCGCCGGCTGCCCGCCGCGACCCGGGTACGGATCGCCGAGACCGCGCCGGGGCCGTCCGGCGCCTGGTGGCTGCGGGAGCGCTTCGAGCAGGCGGTACCCACCTTGCTGAACCACCGGATCCGGGCGGCGGCCGCTCGCCACGACGGGGTGCGGCTCCACCTCACCCATACGGAGGGCGGTACCGAGACCCTGGACACCCAGCACGTGGTGGCGGCCACCGGATTCCTCCCCGACCTCGGGCGGCTGCGGCTGCTCGTCCCCCCTGTGCGCACCACGCTGCGGACGGTGGGCGGCAGCCGGGCGCCCGAACTGAGCTCCTGCTTCGAGTCGTCCTGGCCCGGGCTGTTCTTCGCGGGGCTGCTGACCGCCCCGTCGTTCGGCCCGTCGATGCGCTTCGTCCACGGCGCGGGCTTCACCGCGACGCGGCTGCTGCGCGGCGTACAGCGCCGGCTCGGCGACCGGCGCGGCGCCACCACCATCCCCCGCCCGGCGAGGGACAGCGCCCCGGCCGCGCAAGGGACGTAAGGTGCGCCCGCCCTGCGACCGGCCTCACTGACAGCGGTCGACGGCCTCGATGGTGCGGGCCGCCTCGCCCAGTGCCGCACGCAGCACGGCCGGGTCGGTGGCCGCGGCGCCCGCGCCCTCCGGGGTCACCAGCCAGCCGCTGCCGGTCACCGGGGGGTGCGCCGCGGCCCCTTCCCCGCACAGCGCACCCAGCGCGATACCTCTCCCTGAGGTCTGGGTACACGCGCTGCCCGGCACGTCCCAGCCCGCCGCGGTACCCGCGGGCACCAGAAAGCCGAGGGTGTCGCAGACCCCGTCGTGCAGGACCGGGCCGACGCCGTCCCGCAGCCGGAGGATGTCCACGGCTTCCAGCCCCTGCCGGGCGGGCACCGTCACGAGGTCGCACGCCTGCGCCGGTACGGCCGGTGCCCCGTCTGCGACGGCCTGGCCCGCGGACCCGTTGCCGCCCCTGCTCACGCCGGTCTCCCACACGGAGAACCCCTCCTCCTGCACACACCAGACCCTTTACACCGACTTCAACGGTCAGGCGTGTCAACAGCTACGGCGGCGTAACGCTGCAAAGGATGGCAGTTCATGGCAGATCGCACGCGAGATATCCGATTTGTGGCCAAACTCTGCGTATCGAAGCCATCACAGCCGGTACGGTCAACCCGCCGCACCGCCAGGAGGCGGCATCGTCACCTGATGGCACGGAGAGGGCACGGAGAGGGTCCGCCATGGCGTCGCCACCAGCAAGTTCAGCGTCGTCCCGCACCGTACCCGCCCGTCCGAACCTCGCTTTCCGACAGCTGCGCGGCCGGCTGTCACCAGGCGAGTTCGCGGCGGCGGTCCGACGGTCCGCCCGTGAGATCGGTGAACAGGTCTCGTGCGACGCCCGCTATGTGGGCCGCGTCGAGTCCGGGGAGATCCGGTGTCCGAACTACGCCTACGAGCGGGTGTTCCGGCACATGTTCCCCGGCCTCACGCTGCCCGACATGGGCTTCACGCCGCGCGAGGCGGTACGCGGACGGGGGGCGCGTACCGCGGCGGTCAGCGCCGCGCCCCTGGCAACCGACCCCGCCCACCGCGATACCTGTATCCAGATCCACGAGGAGAGCGACGTGCTGCGTCGCGCGTTCATCACCGGCGGCCCGGCGGCAGCCCTGGGCTTTGCCGCACTACACCCCATCGAGGCCACTGCCGCCACATCCGCCCATGTGCCGGGCCCGCGCGCCGCGGCCGGCCGCGCCGGTGCCGCCGAGGCCACCGCCGTCGAGGAGGCGGTCCGGCAGATCCGGCTGCTGGACGACCGGCACGGCGCGGAGGGCATCTACCGCCGCGCCACCCAGCCGCTGCGCGCCGCCTACGAGTTGCTGGACGCGGACGTCCAGCGCAGATCGGTGTCCGACCGGCTGCACGCGGGGGCGGGTGAACTCGCCATCACCGTCGGCTGGTTGGCGCATGACTCGGGCCGCTTCGGCGACGCCCGCTCGCACTACGCGGAGGCGCTGGCCACCGCCCGGGTCTGCGGCGATGCGGCCCTGGAAGCCCACGCCTTCTGCAATACGGCCTTTCTCGCCCGCGATGCCGGCCGTCCGCGCGAGGCGGTGCGCGCCGCCCAGGCCGCCCAGCAGGCCGCCCGGCATCTGGCCTCGCCGCGGCTGCTGTCGCTGCTGGCGCTGCGTGAGGCGGGCGGCTGGGCGGTGCTGGCGGACCGCGCCGGCTGCGAGCAGGCGCTGGCCCGGGCGGAGCGGCACTTCGCGGGCGGGCCGCGGGACGGCGACCCGGAGTGGATGTCGTTCTACGGCGAGGCCGAACTGGCGGGGCTGGAGGCGCAGTGCTGGTCGGCTTTGGGTGAGGCGGGGCGCGCGGTGGAGCATGCGCGCCGGGCGGTGGCGCTGCAGGACCCCCACTTCACCCGCAATATCGCCCTGTTCACCGCGGAGCTCGCGGGTGATCTTGCGGACAGCGGGCAGCCCGAGGAAGCCGCCACGGCCGGGGTCCGGGTGCTGACGCTGCTGGAACAGGTCCGCTCGGCCCGTATCCGGGCGATGCTCGACGGCACGGCCCGGAAGCTGCGGGCGCATCGCGACTGCGGCGCGGTCGCCGGCTTCCTGGAGCGGCACGCGGCATCGGCCGCATCGGAGGAGGACGCCACGGGGGGCGCGGGCCCTGTGGAGCGCGCGGGCCCTGTGGAGCGCGCGGGCCTTGCGGGGCGCGCGGGCCTTGCGGGGCGCGCGGGCCGCGCGGGCCCCGGCTGCTGATGGCGGCCGGGGGTGCGGCTCTCTCCGCCCCCGCCCCCACCCCCCAACCCACCCCCCGCCCCTCCCCCGAAGGGGGAGAGGGGGGAGGGGGGAGGGGGCGGGGCGGGGGAAGCGTCAGGGGTTCGGCGGAAGCGCCAGAGGGACGGCCGCCCCCCTCAGCCCCCAGCCCCTGAGCCCCTGAGCCCAGGCCCCCGGCGCCGCCGCCTTCTTCAGCCCAGGTGCCCGGTGTCGTTCCAGCGCTCGATGGCCGGTTCGCCGTAGGCCCAGCCGAGTACCGACAGGGAGGTCGGCTCCAGCCGGATCCGGGCGGCGAAGGAGATGTCCAGGCCCAGCCAGCGGGCGCCCAGGGAGCGCAGGATGTGGCCGTGCGCGAAGACCAGCACCTCGCGGTCGGCCGACCGTGCCCAGTCGACGACCTCGTCCGCCCGCGCGGCGACCTCGGCGAGCGTTTCGCCCTCCGGCACACCGTCGCGCCAGATGAGCCAGTCCGGCCGCCCCGACTTGATCTCGGCCGGCGTCAGGCCCTCGTAGGCGCCGTAGTCGAACTCCATCAGCGCGTCCCACGGCTGGGCCCGGTCGCCGAAACCGGCCAGCTCGCAGGTCTCCTTGGCACGCACCAGGGGGCTGGTGCGGACCTCGACGCCCGGCAGGCCGTCCCAGGGGGCGCGGTGCAGCCGCTCGCCCAGCAGCTTGGCGCCGCGCCGGCCCTCGTCCAGCAGCGGGACGTCCGTACGGCCGGTGTGCCTGCCGGACAGGGACCACTCGGTCTGCCCGTGCCTGGCCAGGAAAATGCGCGGTGCCATGGTCGTACCTCTCGCCGGCTTCCCGGCTGGTCGTTCTCGGTGCGGGCGGCGCTGACCGCGGGCTTTCCATCATCGCGCATCGGGTCGATTTGTCCCCGGCCGGGGCGGCCGCCCGGCCCTGACCGGCGGCGGGGTCCTGTCCCCGGCGGGAGCACGGTCCGGCGAGGGGGCGGGCCGGGGTCCGGCGGGGAGGCGGGCCGAGGTCTGCCGGGGGTCTGTCCACGGCCTGCCCGGAGCCCGCCCGGAGCCCGCCCGGAGCCCGCCGGGAGCCCGCCCGAGGTCCGCCCCGTGACGTGCCGGGGACTCGTCGGGACGGCGCCGCCGTACCACGTACGGCCGCCGCGGGGAGGGGTCTGCGCCGACGGCCGGCCCGTGGGTGGTCCCCCCGCATGTCAGTGCCGGATGCGAGACTTCCGCGGGTGAACGTTTTCCGCGACAGCCGCCCCGCGCCGGCCGCGCCCTCGGCCGAGTCGCCGACGGCCGCACCGAGCCCGCCGCCGGAGGCAGCTCCCCGCGTGGGCCGGGCCAGGCTCGCCGAGCTGCGCGGCCCCGGCGTACACCCCCGCCCGCTCGACGCCCGCGCCCTGGCCGCGCTGGCCGCCAACCCCGGCTGCCACCGCCGTGCGCTGCTGGACGGCGCGGGCATCGACAAGGGCGCGCTGGCCCGGGCGCTGGGCTCGCCCGCGGCGTACGGCCAGTCCCAGTTCGCCCTCGTCCGCGGCAATGCCTTCGAGGCCCGGGTGAAGGCCGACGGCGGCACGGAACTGCTGCGGCTGGTCCACGAACGGCTGGCACCCGGCACCCCGGCCCCCGCGCCCGAGGAGGTCGCCACCCCGGACCTGTCCGCGGCCGGGCCCGCGGGCCGGGCCGCGCGCACGGCGCTGGCGCTGCGCGACGCGACCGCGGCCGGCGCCTGGGCGCTGCTCGACCACCCGATGCTGGCCGTCGAGGTGGCCGGCTCGCCCGCCTATGTGGAGCCGGACGCGGTGGTGGTGCATCCGGACGGCAGTTGGACGGTCGTCGAGATCAAGTCCTTCCCGATGATCGACGGTTCGGCGGACGCCGCCAAGGTGGGCGCCGCGGCACGGCAGGCGGCGGTGTACGTCCTGGCCCTGGAGCCGGTGGCCCGGCACGCCGGCGCGCGCACCGGCCGCACGGTCCACGTCCGCGACCGGGTGCTGCTGGTGTGCCCGAAGGACTTCTCCAACCTCCCCACGGCCGCCGCCGTCGACGTCCGCAAACAACTGGCCACCACCCGGCGGCAGCTGGCCCGCCTGACCCGGGTCGAGGAGATCGCCGCCGCCCTGCCCGCACGGACCACCTTCGACCTGCGGCTCGCGGACGACGGGAAGACCGCGACCCGCCCGCCCGAGGAGCTGACCGAGGCCGTCGAGGCGGTCGGCGCGGCCTACGCCCCCGAGTGCCTGGCCGCCTGCGAGCTGGCCTTCCACTGCCGTACGCGCGCCCGTCAGGACGGCGCGGTGGAGGCGCTGGGGCGGGGCGTACGGGGCGAGTTGGGCGGCCTGCGCACCATCGGGGAAGTGCTGACGGCGGCCCGCCCGGACGGGGCGGACCCCGCGGACCCCGGCGAGGGGGAAGGCCCGGGCGAGGAGGCCCCGGCGGAGGAGGACCCGGCGGAGGAGGACCCGGCCGGGGCGGCGCTGCGCCGGGCCGCCGCGCTGCGCGCCGAGGCGCTGGCCTGTGCCGCCGTGCCGGCACCGCGGACAAAGGAGCCGGGATGTCACTGATCGAGACGCTGGCCCGGATGGAGGCGGTCGCCGCGGGCCGGGCGCGGCCGCGCTGCACGGCCCTGCACCGCCATCTGTCCGAGCGCCCTTTGGTCTTCGTCCCGTTGACGACCGCGGGCGAGGCCGGCGCCCCGCTGGGCGCGCTGGTCGGCACGGACCGCGAGAAGCCGGTGCTGCTGGCCGTTCCGCAGCCGCGCGACCGCGATCTGCGGTTCGCGTTCCTCGCCGAGCTGGCGGAGACGGTGCTGCCGTATGTGGACGGCTACGCGGACGCCATCGGGTGGGAGGAGCGCAAGGAGACCGACCCGGAGACCGGCAAGAAGGTCCCGGTGCAGGTCGAACTGTGTGCGGACGCACCGCAGTTGATCGTGCCCAGTGCCGCGGGGATCGAGTTCGTCCGGCTGCTGGGACGCTCGATGCGGTTCCGGCGCACGGCCGAGCAGGAGCCGGAGGCGCCGTATCCCGCGCCGCCGCACGTCCCGCTGCTGGGCCGCTGGCTGACCCACTTCGGCGAGCGGGCGCGGGTCCCGGGCGCGAGCCTGCTGCTGTCCATGACGGGCCTGCTGACCCGCCACTGGGCGACCGGCCAGAGCGTGCTGGAGGACCAGCACCTGGGCGCACTGCTGTCCTGGATCGACCCGCCGCCGGGGATGTCGGGCCAGGAGGCGGCCGAGCGTGCGGAGTCGGCGCGCGACGCGGCGGGACAGCTGCTGTGCCCGCCGGCCGGCCCGGCCACCGACCCGGCGTTCGACAACCGGCTGCTGGCCCCCGCGATGGCCCGCTACGACGCCGGGCTGCCGGGCGCCGAGGACGCGCTCCGCGCCCTGGTGGAGGGGCAGTTGCGGCCGACCTGGGACGCCGTCTGGCGCGGTCTCGACCTGCTGCGGGCGCTCCCCGAGGGTGCCCGGGTCGCCGACCGCTGGAAGCGCGACCGCTGGTCGTACACGGCGCACCGCGACCGGGTGCGCGCCGGGGAGCCCCCGCAGCCCCGGCAGGACGACGCGGTCACCGCCGCGCAGAAACTGTCCGCGCGGGAGACGGCCCAGGCCCAACTGGACGCCCAGGAAGCCCTGGACGATCCGCTGGTGATGGCGGGGCGGCGGCTGGCCGGCGAGGCGTTCCAGGGCACGGTCACCGCCGTCGAGATGGCCTTCTCCGAGGGCAAGCGGCCGATGCCGCGCCCGCTGGTCACGCTCCGGACGGCCGACCGCCCGCAGCTGTCCGGGGGCAGCAAGCTCTACCGCCCCCTGGCGGACGGCAAGACACAGACCGCCGAGTTCGTCGCGCCGGTGCCCGGGGAGCCGGGCGCCCTGGTGGTGCGGCTGACGGGCGGGATGGGGCGCGGGAAGACCCCCGAGCCCGGTTCGGTGCCGGAGCCGGACACACCGGTGTGCTGGACGCTGTTCGAACACGCCCCGCGCGGCGGCCCGGAGCTCCCGGACCCCGAGGACACCCCGTGGACCCACGGCGGCCCCCCGCCCGGTCCCCACGGCCCCACCGGCCCCGCGCAGGCGCCGTACGACACCCCCGACCCCGTGACCACGGAGGACTTCCTGTGAACCGTGCCCGGCGCCCGGCCGCCCCGGAGAGCATTGCCGTATGACGGCCCCTCAGGACTCCCCCGCTCCCGCCCCCGTTCCCCCGGCCAAGAGCTTCGATCCGGCCGCCGCGGCCGCCGCGGCGACCGAAGCGATCCTGCACGACACGCTGCACGGCTCCCGGCGCGGCGTGGTCGTCGACTCCCCGCCCGGCGCCGGCAAGTCCACCCTCGTGGTGCGGGCGGCCCGCGAACTGGCCGCCGCCGGACGCCCGCTGATGGTGGTCGCGCAGACCAACGCCCAGGTCGACGACCTCGTGCTGCGGCTCGCCGAGAAGGACCCCGAGCTGCCGGTGGGCCGGCTGCACAGCAGCGAGCCCGGCGCGTTCGACCCGGCGCTGGCCGGGCTGCCCGCGGTCCGCACGTCCGCGAAGGCCGCCGATCTGGCCGGGATGGACATCGTCGTGTCGACGGCCGCGAAATGGGCCTACACCAAGGTCGACGAGCCCTGGCGGCACGCCATCGTGGACGAGGCCTACCAGATGCGTTCCGACGCCCTGCTGAGCGTCGCCGGACTCTTCGAGCGGGCGCTGTTCGTCGGCGACCCGGGCCAGCTGGATCCGTTCAGCGTGGTCGGCGCGGAGCAGTGGGCGGGGCTGGCGTACGACCCGTCCGCGAGCGCGGTGTCCACCCTCCTGGCCCACAACCCCGATCTGCCGCAGCACCGGCTGCCGGTCTCCTGGCGGCTGCCCGCCTCGGCCGCGCCGCTGGTCTCCGCCGCGTTCTACCCGTACACCCCGTTCCGCAGCGGCACCGGCCACGGCGACCGCCGGCTGGCGTTCGGGGTGCCGGGCGACGGCTCGGGGCTGGACCGGGTCCTGGACGAGGCCGCGGAGTCGGGCTGGGGCCTGCTGGAACTCCCCGCCCGCCGTACGCCGCGTACGGACCCGGAGGCGGTCCGCGCGGTGGCGCAGGTCGTGCGCCGGCTCCTGGACCGCGGTGGCGCCGCGACCAGCGAGGCCCGGCGGGAGCCGGACGGCGGGGCCGCCGTCCCGGTGCCGCTCACGGCGGCCCGGATCGCGGTCGGCACGGCCCATCGCGACCAGGCGGCGGCCGTCCGCGCCGCGCTCGCCGAACTGGGGGTTTCGGGGGTCGCGGTGGACACCGCCAACCGTCTCCAGGGCCGCGAGTTCGATGTCACGGTCGTCCTGCACCCGCTCTCCGGCCGCCCCGACGCCACCGCGTTCCATCTGGAGACCGGCCGGCTGTGCGTGCTCGCCTCCCGCCACCGGCACGCCTGCATCGTGGTCTGCCGGGCGGGCGTCGCCGACCTGCTGGACGAGCACCCCTCGACGGATCCGGTCCGCCTCGGCGTCACGGTCAAGTTCCCGGACGGCTGGGAGGCCAACCACGCCGTCCTCGCCCACCTGGCGGAACACCGGGTGGCGTGGCGTCCTTAGGAAGCGTGACGTCTTCGGCGTGACGTCAGGAGACGTGGGCGTCCTTCAAGGAGGCGCGGCGTGCCGAGAGGCGTGGCGTCCCCGTCCTCTCCCCGGGCCGTGGAACGGGAGGGGCAGGCACCCGCGCCTGCCCCCTTGCGCGGGGCGGGACAATGGAATGCGGCACACGATCTGGAGGTAGGTACATGTCCGAGCCGCGACCGGCTCCCGACCCGCGTGGTACGGCGCCGGGACCACGGCGGATGAAGCCCGCGCAGCTGCTCTTCGAGCCGCCCGAGGCCGTCACCGACCCCGAGCACTTCTTCGGCCTGGAGTCGATGGAGGACTCGCGCGAGCTGCTCGGCCGCGCCACGGAGCTGGCTCTCGCCTTCCGCGCCGCGGCCGACCGCGCCACGGAGTTCCAGGCGCTGGCCGCCGCCCAGCTCGCCGACCCCAGCCGGTTCGACCGGATGCCGCTGGCCACGCTCGCCGAGCAGGCGGAGTGGACCGAGGACTACGCACAGAAAATGATCGAGTTCGGCCGCAGCCTGATGCGCAGCGGCAGCACCCTGCCGGGCGAGACGGACTGAGCGCCCGGCACGCCGGCCGCCCCGGGAACCGCTTCCGCGCCACACGCCCCCTACGGCTCATGGTCCATGATCATGAGCCGCTGGCATATGCAAGGGGTGCAAGATACCGGTTCCCGCGGCGCCCCGTCCCGTTTTCCACCAATCAGCTCAGCGGCCGGACGCCGCATCGGTAGACCTGTCCCCCATGACCGACTGGCTGCCTGAGACCCCCCGCACCCTGGCCTTTCCCACCGCGGCGTACGTCACCCTCGCGGGCGCCGACTGGCTCGCCTCCGCCAGCCCCCGCCCGGAGGAGATGCACACCCTGTGGGCCACCCGCCCGGCCGCCCCCAGCGCGCTGCCGTGCGGCACCGCCTTCGACGTGATCAACGCCCCGGCGCTCTTCGGACGGCGCATGGTCGACCGGTTATGGTCCGACGGCCCCGGCTCGGGGCCGGTGGCGGCACACCGCGGCCGCATCCTGCTGTTCGCCGCCCCGGGGACGGCCCAGCGGCTGCCGGCGCTGCTCGTCTGGGAGGAGTGGGCCGCCGCCGTTCCCCCGCTGCTGTGCCACGGCAGCGGCGACGCGGTGACCGTCCCGCCCCTGCACCCCCGCCGGGCGGCCGCCGGGGACGTGCCCGCCGACGCCACCGCTTTCCCGGCGCTCCCGGCCGCCGAGGACGTGGCCGCCCCGTCCTTCTCCCGCTGGCTGGTGGCGCCGGACGTCCAAAGCCCCTGGCTGCCCGGTCCGGACGTACTGCTGTGGGCCTGTGTGCGCGCCGCCCGCTCGCCGGCCGGTCCCGGGCGGGAAACCACAGCTCAGCACCGCGTTTCGGCGCTGACCGCGGGCTGAGACAAACCGATTTTTGTCCTCCCGGACCATGATGCTAATGTTTTCCCCGTCAGCAGGCGCCGCTAGCTCAGTTGGTTAGAGCAGCTGACTCTTAATCAGCGGGTCCGGGGTTCGAGTCCCTGGCGGCGCACAGACAGTCGAAGGCCTCCACTCCGGTGGAGGCCTTCGTCGTATGCCGGGCCGGCTCGCTCCGTGCCCGCCGTACGCCTCGCCCCCGGTCCGCCGGCGGGCGTCAGCCGCGCCCGACCTTGACCGCCCAGTCCCCGTCGGTCGTCCGTCCCGCGACCTGGACGCGCACGCCGTCCCGGGCGTCGTCCATGCTCTCCCCCACGCCCAGGGGCGCGTCGGCGAGCGGCGGGTAGACGGAGGTGCCGCCACAGGCCGAGGTGCCCGGGTGCCCGTCGAGGACCTGCACGGGCCCCGACCCGGAAGGGGTCTCGCTCCGCACGCGGTAGACCAGGACGCCTTCGGTGCACAGGGAGCGGTCGTTGCCCATGGCACCGCGTGCCTCGATGGCCAGTGCGCTGTCGGGCCCCGTACGGACCACCAGGAGCCGCGGCCGGCGCTGGGACCGGGGCTCCGCGGGGGCGGAGAGGGTACGCAGCGAGTGCAGGGCGGGGCTGGTCAGATCGACGCAGTCGACCTGGCTGTCGGCGATCCAGCCCAGCTTCCACTTGTGCCAGGCGAAGGGGTCGGGCGCCAGGCCGAACTGGCTGCCCATGAGGTCCCAGTCACCGACGTAGGTGTCCCAGTCACCCTTGCCGCTCCGCGGCCGGTGATAGAGGTCCGGCAGATCGAAGACGTGCCCGGTTTCGTGCG
This sequence comes from Streptomyces sp. NPDC048516, assembly GCF_043199875.1. Lineage (NCBI taxonomy): Bacteria > Bacillati > Actinomycetota > Actinomycetes > Kitasatosporales > Streptomycetaceae > Streptomyces > Streptomyces sp. NPDC048516. The sequence goes on from NZ_JBICWS010000003.1 coordinate 321,215, forward strand.
CGAGGACATTGCGGTCGGGCGGGCTCTGCTCGAAGACGGTGACGAACCGGCGCAGATCGCGGTCGTCGGCGCGCATCGGCTGTTCGAGGTTGACGACCTTGGTGGCGTCCGAGTCGACGCCGGGGGCGTCCGGGTCGGCGACGAAATAGACCACGTCATAGCGGCCGAAGTCGATGGACGGGTCGGCGGCGGCGACCGCGTCGCGCAGATAGTCCGAGCGCCGGCCGGCGTCCCAGTCGCGCCGTATTCCGTAGGAGACGGACGGGCGGGGCATCCGGACCCAGTGGCGCTGGATGTGCTCACGCAGCCGGAACCTTCCGTACGAGGCGCGGTCGAAGAAACCGGAGGTGGCGGGGAAGTAGGCGCGGGAGAGCTCCTGCGGGGCGGCGGACGGCCGGGCGTCCGGGAAGGAAAGGAAGATCATGACGGCGTTGAGCGGACGGTCCGGACGCGGGTAGGCGCCGTTCCAGGTGTCCAGGCCCTCGGAGTGGTGCGCGTCGGTGCGCCCCAGGGCGCAGGAGAGGGCGGCCTCGGAGGCGGTGGCGGGTCCGGCGACGATGGAAGTCGCGATGAGCGCGCTCAGAGAGGTGACGACGGCCGCGACGCGCCGCAGACGGCGGCGATCCACCCCGTCGGGTGTCCGGGCGCGCGGCACATCTACCTCCAGGGACGGATTCGGAGACCTCATCTACCCTGTGGCGATTTAATGCTATTCGTCCTGTTTTGCGGACCCGGAAGAGTGACCGGCGCGCCTTCATTGCTTCGTAACGGAAAGTCACAAACAGCCAATGGGGCATTCGGTACGAACAGAGCCGGGCAGAAATGGCTGAAGATCCGTCATGCGAGCGGATGATCACGGCTGCGTCGCTGGATCGGCCGTTGCGCCAGCCTCTATGATCGCCACACTTTCCAGCGCGAGATCCACCCTCCATCACGAGACAGCGCCATGCGGGAGCGAGCAGTGAGCGGACACCCCGACAGTCCGGGCCGCACGCCCGGAGCGACGCTCCCCTCAGTGACGGAGCGTAATGGTACGACCAATGCATCCGCCGATGCCCGGCGCACCCCGGCCGGCCGCCGCGACGACGCCGCGGCCTCGCTCGGCGACTACCGCGCCACCTTCCACGCCGCGCGGCTGGCGATGGCCGTCCTCAACCGCGACGGCCTGGTCCTCGCCGCCAACTCCGCCTTCGGGGAACTGGTCGGCGCCGACCCGGCCGAGCTGGTCGCCGCCACCGCGGCGGACCTCACCGACCTCGGCGCCGACCCGCTGGTGTGGACCGCCTACCGCGAGGTGCTGTGCGGCCGCAGCGACCGGCTGCGCTGCACCCGCCGCCTCAAGCACCCCGAGGGGCACTCCGTCTGGGTGGAGGTCACCGTCGAGCCGCTGACGCCGGAACCGCTCAGCGGCGAGGAGCGGATGCTGCTGTCGGCGGCGGACATCAGCGACCGGCACGATCTGCTGGCCCGGCTGCGGCATCTGCAGATGCACGATCCGGTGACCCGGCTGCCCAACCGGGCGCTGTTCTTCGAGCGGCTTTCCGCCGCGCTGGAGACCGCCTCCTTCGCCCCGTCCGGCACCGGCCGGATCGGGCTGTGCTACCTCGATCTGGACGGCTTCAAGGCCGTCAACGACACCCTCGGGCACCGCGTCGGCGACCGGCTGCTGAGTGCGGTGGCCCAGCGGCTGACGCGCTGCGCGGAGAGCGCGGCGGACCGCGGGCCGGGCCGGACGGGGCACCTCGTCGCGCGACTGGGCGGTGACGAGTTCGCTCTTTTGGTGGAGGACTCCACCGGCACCGACCAGCTGGCCGAGCTGGCCCAGTCCGTCCTGGACGCGCTGCAGCGCCCGTTCGACCTGGCCGGGCAGCGGTTGTCGGTGTCGGCGAGCATCGGCGTCGTGGAGCGGACCGCCACCGGCACCACCGCGACCTGCCTGATGCAGGCCGCGGACACCACGCTGTACTGGGCCAAGGAGGACGGCAAGGCCCGCTGGACGCTCTTCGACCCGGAACGCAACGCCCACCGGATGACCCGGCAGGCGCTCTCCAGCACCCTGCGGCCGGCCGTGGACCGCGGCGAATTCACCCTGGAGTACCAGCCGCTGGTCGGGCTGGACGACGGCCGGGCGCAGGGGGTGGAGGCGCTGGTGCGCTGGCGGCACCCGCAGTTCGGGACGCTGTCGCCGAATCGGTTCATCGCCCTGGCGGAGGAGAACGGCGCGATCGTCGAGCTGGGCCGCTGGGTCCTGGAGCGGGCCTGCCACCAGGCACGGGCCTGGCAGCTGGCGCACCCCGGCCAGCCGCTGTTCGTCAGCGTCAATGTGGCCGTACGTCAGGTGTGGGACTCCGACCTGGTCGCGGATGTCGCCGGGATCCTCGCCGAGACCGGGCTGCCGCCGCGGCTGCTGCAGCTGGAGCTGACCGAGTCGGCGGTGATGGGCTCGGCCGGGCGGCCCCTGCAGGCCCTCCAAGCACTCAGCGACATGGGCGTACGGATCGCCATCGACGACTTCGGCACCGGCTACTCCAACCTCGCCTACCTCAGCCGCCTCCCGGTGTCCGTACTGAAGCTGGACGGCTCCTTCGTCCGCGGCTTCCGCTCGCAGGAGCACCCGAACCCGGCGGACGAGATGATCGTGGAGGCGCTGGTGGCGCTGGCGCACCGGCTCGGCCTCACGGTCACCGCCGAGTGCGTGGAGAGCACCGAGCAGGCCGAACGGCTGCGCCGGATCGGCTGCGACACCGGGCAGGGCTGGCTCTACTCCCGTCCCGTGGCCCCCGACCGGGTCGAGGCCCTGCTCGACGCGGGCCGCCGCACGGGTGCCTGAGGGCCCGCGCGGACACGGGACGGGGTAGCGGCCGGCGCGGCCGGAAACCGGCGCCCTACGCCGGCAGTCCGTACGCGTCCGCGATCAGCTCGTACGAGCGCAGCCGGGCCGGGCCGCCGTGGGCATTGGCGGTGATCATCAGTTCGTCGGCGCCGGTGCGCTTGGCGAGATCGTCCAGGCCCTGGCGGACGGTGTCCGGAGTGCCGTGGATGACATTGCCGAGCCAGTTGTCGGCGAAGTCCCGCTCCATGCCGCTGAAGGCGTACGCCTCGGCCTCCTCGGGGCTCGGCACCAGCCCGGGGCGGCCGCTGCGCAGCCGGACCATGGACAGCGCGCCGGTCAGCACCTGGCGGCGGGCCTCCCGCTCCTCCTCTGCGGCCAGCGCCGCGACTCCGATCAGGGCATACGGCTCGGACAGCACCTCGGAGGGACGGAAGGACGCGCGGTAGAGGTCCAGGGCGGGGAGGGTGTTGGCCGCGGAGAAGTGGTGCGCGAAGGCGAACGGCAGACCGAGGGAGCCGGCCAGCCGCGCGCTGAACCCGGAGGAGCCCAGCAGCCACAGGGGCGGCCGGTGCCGGGACTGCACCCCGCCGGGCGAGGTGGCCTGCACCGGGCCGGGGACCGCGTGGATCCTGGCGTAGGGGTGGCCCTCGGGGAAGGAGTCGTCGAGGAAGCGGGTCAACTCGGCCAGCTGCTGGGGGAAGTCTTCCGCCCCTTCGTGCAGCCGGTCCGTCCGGCGCAGCGCCGCGGCAGTGGCTCCGTCGGTGCCCGGCGCGCGGCCCAGGCCCAGATCGACACGGCCGGGGGCCATCGCCTCCAGGGTGCCGAACTGCTCGGCGATCACCAGCGGCGCGTGGTTGGGAAGCATGACGCCACCGGAGCCGAGACGGATGCGCTCGGTGTGGGCGGCGAGGTGGGCGAGCAGCACCGCGGGCGAGGAGGAGGCCACGCCGGGCATGGAGTGGTGCTCGGCGACCCAGTAGCGGTGGAAGCCGCGGCGTTCGGCCGTCCGGGCAATGCCGACGGCCGTACGGACCGCGTCGGAAGCGGTGTGGCCGGCGCCGACCGTCACCAGGTCTAGCACCGACAGGGGAACCGGAGCGGTGCCCGGTGCCGCGCCCCGTATACCGTCACCGCTTTCGCGGATCGCCTCGTCGCCGCCCTGGGCCTTGTCGCTCTCGCCGCTCACGTGCGGGTCCTCCTCGCGTCGGTGGTCTGCGAGGAGGACAACCGGAGACGTTCTCCACTTATTCCCGGGTCAGATTCCGGGTCGGATCCCGGGTCAGATTCCGGGTCGGATTCCCGGGTCGGACCGGGGGGGTCCCCTAGGCGTGCGCCGTCCGCGAGAAGAGGGTGCCGAGCACCGGGCAGGCCATCGTGCGGTCGAGCAGCCGCAGTCCTTCCCAGACCGTCACCTGATTGGCGGTGAGCACCGGCTTGCGCAGCTCCGCTTCGAGGGCCGGCAGATGTTCGGCGGTGTGCAGTGCGGTGTCCGGCAGCAGCACCACCTCGGCGTCGGGATGGTCACCCGCCCGGGCGAGCGCCAACACCTCCTCGCTGCCCCAGGTGCCGACCTCGGCAGCGGTGATGATGCCGCTCCCGCGGGTCGAGACGACCTCAGTGCCGGCGGACTTCAAGAACGCGTGGAAGCGCTCGGCCACGTCGTCGGGGTAGGTGGCGGCGATCGCCACCCGCCGGGCGCCGAGCGCCTGGACGGCATGGGCGAAGGCGAAGGAGGTGCTGGAGGCGGGCAGGCCGGCGGTGACGGACAGCTCCCGGACCTGTTCGTGGGCGCCCTCCCAGCCGAAGACGAAGCTGGCGCTCGTACAGGCCCAGACGACCGCCTCGGCGCCGCGCTCCTTGAGCTCGTCGACACCGGCCGCCAGCCGCCCTGCGGAGCCCATCTCCAGCAGCGCGTCGACCCGGTGGGCGTCCTCGCCGATGTCGGTGTGGACGAGCGGCAGACGGACCACGCCGCCCAGGAGCGATTCGAGCCGGGGGTAGTCATCCTCCGCGGAGTAGCCGGGGTAGAGGAAGCCGACCGATGCCATGCAGTTCTCCCTTGCGTGTACGGCTGCGGGTGCAGGGGCGTTCGTGGAGACGGGTGCGTTCGTGAACGCGGGTGCGTTCGTGAACGCGGGTGCGTTCGTGAACGCGGGTGGTGCTGGGTGCGGAAGGGGAGCTGCCGGCGGGTGGGACCACACCGGCAGCATCCGTGGTGGTGCGGGCAGGCACGGGCCCGTCTCACACCGGGGGCAGACCTCCCGTGTCCTCGGGCGGATAGGGCGGGGTTTCCAGACCGTCGAGGGCCTCCCCGTCCGGTACCGCGGCGGATCCGGCGAAGGCGGCCTCGGGGGTCGGCCCCGTCAGGCCTTCGCCCGGTCCGGCCGGCTCCGATCCGGTCATCGCGGCCGGCCCGCGGCGCGCCACCGGATCGAGCAGCGCCTGGTACGGGCCGACGGCCTGGACGCCGATGGCACGCAGCGCGGCCCACATCGTGACCTGGTTGGCGGACAGCACCGGCATCCGCAGCTCGGCCTCCAGCTGCGGGATGACGTCGTAGGTCGGCAGGTTCGTACAGCTGATGAAGAGGGCATCGGCGGAGCCGACGACGGCCGCGCGGGCCATGTCGACGACGTCGCGGTACGGCACCTTCCAGATGTGCCGGGTCAGCCCGAGGTAGGCGCGGCCGGTGACCGTGATGCCTGCTTCACCGAGGAAGTCCTCCAGGGAGTCGGTGACCGATTTCGTATAGGGCGTGACCACGGCGATGCGCCGTGCGCCGATCTCGCGCAGCGCTTCGATCAGTGCGCCCGATGTCGTGAGGGAGACAACCTCCCCCGCCTGGGCCATGGCGGCGCACATGGCCCGCTCGCCCGCCACCCCGGCGACAAAGCTGCCGGACGTGCAGGCATAGGAGATGACCTGCGGTGATACCGCGCACAACGCCTGGACGGCGGCGTGCAGCGTTTCGTGCTCGCTGACCAGACGGGCCAGATCCAGGCTGACCTCGACGGGCACAAAAGGGGTGCGGGTGAGGTGGAGGGACACGTCGTCGGGGACCCAGCGCCACAGCTCTCTGTCGAGAGCGAAGTCGAAGGGAGCGACGACGCCCACGCCGAGCTGCGGCTGTGGGCCACCCAGAAAAGAGACGTCCATGAAGGCCCCTAGAACAAAAACGAAGGGCTGAGATGGCCAGGCCAGTGGCCGGGGATGAGGTGCAGCCGGATCAAGCCGGGACGTCGGAACAGAGCCGTTGTTGACACGGTAGATACGACTTCTTAGCGTGGTCAATCCTCGCATCCCAGGCATCTGTCGGCGCCCCTTTCCATGGAAAGGGGCTCACGTTTCAGAACGGTTTCTGGCCATGTCCGAAAGCACCGTCCTCGTCCTCGGTTCCGACCCGCCGCCGAAGCTCGACCGGCTCGCCGGCCGGGCTCGGGTGATCTTCACCGATGAGGATTCGCTCGCTGACCGACTCCCCACCGCCGACGTGCTGTTGGCCTGGGATTTCACCTCCGACGCGATCCGCAGAGCCTGGCCGGAGAAGGGCCCCAGGCCCCGGTGGGTGCACACCGCGAGCGCGGGTGTGGACCAGCTGCTGTGCCCGGCGCTGATCGCCGACGACACCCTGGTGACCAACGCCCGGGGGGTCTTCGAGCAGCCGATCGCCGAGTATGTGGCCGGGCTGGTGATCGCCATGGCCAAGGACTTCTACGGAAGTTGGGAGCTGCAGCGGCAGCGGCGCTGGCAGCACCGCGAGACCCTGCGGCTGGCCGGCAGCCGGGCGGTGGTGGTGGGCTCCGGGCCGATCGGCCGGGCCATCGGCACCACTCTCCTGGCACTGGGTGTCAAGGTCGATCTGGTCGGCCGCCGGGAGCGCCGGGACGACCCGGAATTCGGCCTCGTCCATGCGAGTGACGCACTGAACGCCCTCCTGCCCCAGGCGGATTGGGTGGTCTGCGCGGCGCCCCTGACCGAGGCGACCCGCGGCCTGTTCGACAAGGCGGCGTTCTCCCGGATGCCGCCGCGGGCCCGGTTCATCAACATCGGACGCGGGCCGCTGGTCGTCGAGGACGCCCTGGTCGCGGCGCTGCGCGAGTGGCGGATCGCGGCGGCGGCACTGGACGTCTTCGAGCAGGAGCCGCTGCCGGCGAACAGCCCGCTGTGGGACGTTCCGCATCTGATCGTCTCGCCCCATATGAGTGGCGACACCCTGGGCTGGCGGGATGCCCTCGCCGAGCAGTTCCAGGACAACTTCGACCAGTGGTCGGCCGGCAAGCCGCTGCACAACCTCGTCGACAAGCGGCTCGGGTACGTACCGGTGCGGTGACGGCGCCGGCTGCCGGACCGGGCGCGCCACCCCGCCCCCGCCACCGTCCCGCCCGGGGCGGCCAACGCTCGGAGGACGTATGACCACCGAACCGACCCACCTCGCCGACCTCACCGCCACCCGCCTGGCGGCCGGGTACGCGGCCGGCGAGTTCTCCCCCGTCGAGGCGGCCCGGGCGGTGCTGGAGCGCGCCGAGGCCGCCCAGGCCGCGACGAACTGCTTCACCCGGATCGACGCGGACGAGGCGCTGTCGGCCGCCAAGGAAGCGGAGGAACGCTGGCGGGCCGGTACGCCTGCCGGGCCGGTGGACGGGGTGCCCGTCACCGTCAAGGACCTGATCCTCACCCGGGGCGTGCCGACGCTGCGCGGTTCGCGGACGGTGCGGGCCGAGGGACCGTGGGAGGAGGACGCCCCGTCGGTCGCCCGGCTGCGGGAGTCCGGGGCGGTGTTCGTCGGCAAGACGACCACCCCGGAGTTCGGCTGGAAGGGCGTCACCGACAGTCCGCGGCACGGGGTGACGGGCAATCCGTACGACCCGGGGCGCACCGCGGGCGGCTCCAGCGGCGGCAGTGCGGCGGCGGTGGCGCTGGGCGCCGGGCCGCTGAGCCTGGGTACCGACGGCGGCGGTTCGGTCCGGATCCCGGCGTCGTTCTGCGGGATCTTCGCCCTCAAGGCGACCTACGGACGGGTGCCGCTGTATCCGGCGAGCCCGTTCGGAACGCTGGCGCACGTCGGGCCGATGACCCGGGACGCGGCGGACGCGGCGCTGATGATGGAGGTGATCTGCGGTGCGGACTGGCGGGACTGGTCCCAGCTCGGTCCGGCCGGCGGGTCGTTCCGGGAGGCGCTGGCGGGTCCGGTCTCCGGGCTGCGGGTGGCCTACAGCCCGTCACTCGGCTGGGAGGTGCCGGTGGCCCCGGAGGTCGCCGCGGCGGTCCGGGGGGCCGTCGGCACGCTGGCCGGGCTCGGCGCGTCCGTCGAGGAGATCGACCCGGGCATCGCGGACCCGGTGGAGGCCTTCCACACGCTGTGGTTCAGCGGTGCGGCCCGGGTGGTGCAGCATCTGGACGACGCGGACCGGGCGCTGCTGGACCCGGGACTCCAGGAGATCTGCGAGCAGGGCGCCCGCTACAGCGCACTGGACTATCTGGCCGCGGTCGATACGCGGATGGCGCTCGGTCAGGCCATGGGACGCTTCCACAGCGCCTACGACCTGCTGGTGACCCCGACCGAGCCGATCACCGCCTTCGAGGCGGGCGTCGAGGTACCGCCCGGATCCGGCCACGCCCGCTGGACGGGCTGGACGCCGTTCACCTACCCGTTCAACCTCACCCAGCAGCCGGCCGCGACGGTGCCCTGCGGGGCGGACGGCGACGGGATGCCGATCGGCGTCCAGCTGGTCGGCGCGCGGCACGCGGACGCGCTGGTCCTGCGCGCCGCACACGCCCTCTACGAAGCGGGGACCGCGGCGATCCCCGCGCCTCCTTCCCCCAGGAGCTGACCACTGCCCCCAGGGGCTGACCGCGCCGTCCCCGTCGTCCGCCTGCGGGCGGAGGACGGGGACGGCGAGGCAGACGGGCCTTCGCGGACGGCTCTAGGCCCGCCGGAAGTTGAGGCTCTCCCCCAGGGCTCCGGCCCGCCACAGGTCCTGGCAGGCGTCGGCCATCCGGTCCAGGCCGTCGACGACACTGCCCCACACGATGCCCGGCACCCAGCCCGCGTCACCGTTGATCAGCAGATTATTGCGCTCGTAGAACAGCGCAAGGTCGACAACGGTGGCGCGGCCCTGGTGCTTGGCCTGGGTCTCGTAACCGTAGGACTTCGTACCCAGTTGGGTGTCGGTGAAGGTGAAGTAGCACAGATCGCCGGGGATCGGGGTGATCGTCGGATTCTCCAGCGGCGGCTCCTCCGGGGCGAACGGCGCGAGCAGGGCGTAGATCTCGTTGCGGGCGTACTTGGCGTGATAGACGTCGCCGCCCAGCGGGAGCGCGTCCCATACGGCATTGCAGGTGATCGGCGCGCGGTCGTCGAGCAACTTGGCCGTGCAGCTCACGCCGCGCTTGTCCAGGGAGACTTCGATGAAGCGATCGGTCATGCCCCGATCGTAGGTGGGCAATACCGGCGCACGGAACAACTCCGGGGCGCTTCTATCAAGGGCTGGAAACGATCGGCATATATGCCAGGCATTCGGGTAACGGCGCGCCCATGGCTCCACCACAGGAGAACACCAAAATGATCAAGAGAAAATCGGCCGGTGGCATCCGGCGGCGAACGCTGCTCGCGGGGGTGGCGGCGCTCGGCACGGCGGGTGCGATGGGAGCGGGCACGGGCTGCTCCCGGGTGGATGTCTCCGGCGCGACCGGAGGCGGACACCAACTGGAGGATCTGCGGAAAAAGGGCACCGTCCGCATGGGCATCGCCAGCGAGCCGCCCTACGCCTCCATCAACGACAAGGGCGAGCTGACCGGCGAGGCACCCGCGGTCGCCAAGACGATCTTCCGGCGGCTGGGCATCAAGAATTTCGAGCCGGTACCGGTCGAATTCGGCGCACTGGTGCCGGGACTGCACTCCTTCCAGTACGACGTGATCGTCGCGGGTATGTTCATCAACAAGGCCCGCTGTGCGGCCGTTCTCTTCTCCGACCCGGATTACGAGAGCAAGGACGCCTTCCTCGTACTCAAGGGCAACCCGAAAAATATCCATACTTATGCGGATATCGCCAAGGGGCACTACCGGATGGGTTCCGGTATCGGTTATGCCGAGATCGACTACGCGGTCGGCAACGGCGTCAAGAAGAGCACCATCCAGACCTATGGCGACCAGATCGCCGGGATGGAGGCCCTGGAGGCCGGCCGGATCGACGTCTTCGCCGGCACCGCGCTGACCATGATCGAGGCGCTGAAGACCGGCGCCCACCCCAAGGTCGAGATGACCCGGCCGTTCACCCCGGAGATCGACGGCAAGCCCCAGCGCGACGGCGGCGGCTACGGCTTCCGGATCGGCGAGACCAACCTGCGCGACGCCTTCAACCGCGAGTTGCACAAGATGAAGAAGAGCGGCGAACTCCTGCGCATCGCCCGGCCGTACGGCTTCACCAAGGAGTTCCAGACCGACCTCACGGCGAAGGAGCTCTGTAAGAAGTGACCGGCGCCCTGTGGCAACTCTTCTTCGAGGGTCTGTGGATCACCATCCAGCTGATGGTCTACAGCGCCGCCCTGGCCGCGGTCGTCGCCTTCGGCATCGGCCTGGCCCGCACCTCACGGTTCTGGATCGTCCGCTTCCTGTCCGGGGTCTACGTGGAGTTCTTCCGCGGCACCTCGGCCCTGGTGCTGATGTTCTGGCTGTTCTTCGCGCTGCCGCTGCTGGGCTGGCAGCTGGTCGGCATCTGGGCCGGCACCCTGGCGCTGGGCCTGTCGTACGGCGCGTACGGCTCCGAGATCGTGCGTGGCGCCGTCCAGGCGGTGGCCCCCGCCCAGCGCGAGGCGGCCGTCGCGCTGAGCTTCACGCCCTGGCAGCGGCTGCGGAAGGTGATGCTGCCGCAGGCCGTCCCCGAGATGATGCCGCCCTTCAACAACCTGCTGATCGAACTGCTCAAGGGCACCGCGCTGGCCTCGCTGCTGTCCATCGGCGAACTCACCTTCCAGGCCAAGCTCGCCCGGCTGTCCACGGGCCAGAGCGCCGAGATCTACGGCATCATCCTCGTCCTGTATTTCGCGGTCGCGTTCGTGATGACCCGGATCATGCGGGTGCTGGAACGCCGCGCCAAGGCCTCGGTCGGCCGGGCGGTGCCCAAGGGTGAGGGCTGGTTCTCCCGCAAACTGCCCGTCGAGAAGCAGGGCCCCGAGGCACTGGCCACCGGAGGAAAGCCGTGAACAACTGGTCATGGAGCTACGTCGGCGAGATCATGCCCGACATCCTCAAGGGCCTGTGGATCACCGTCCAGGCAACGATCTACGGCTCGCTGGTGTCCTTCGCGCTCGGGCTGGTGTGGGCGCTGGCCCTGCGCGCACCGAGCCGCTGGGTGACCTGGCCGGTCAGCATCTTCGTCGAATTCGTCCGCAACACCCCGCTGCTGGTGCAGCTGTTCTTCCTGTTCTTCGTCCTGCCGGGCTGGGGTCTGGCCTTCGCGCCGCTGACCACCGGTGTCATCGGCCTGGGCCTGCACTACTCGACGTACACCTCCGAGGTCTACCGCGCCGGGATCGACGGGGTGCCGCCCGGGCAGTGGGACGCCGCCACGGCGCTGAGCCTGCCGCGCCGGCGCACCTGGACCGCGGTGATCCTTCCGCAGGCGTTCCGCCGGGTGGTGCCCGCGCTGGGCAACTACGTCATCGCGATGTTCAAGGACACGCCGCTGCTGGCCGGTATCACCGTCGCCGACATGCTCTTCCAGGCGAACAGCATCAGCGCCACCACCTTCGACTACCTGGAGCCGATCACCGTCGTCGGCATCCTCTTCGTGGTCATCTCCTACCCCACCTCCCTCCTTCTGCGAGCCCTGGAGCGTCGCCTTGTCCGCTGACAACACCCCTGCGAAAGAAACGGCCGACCCGGCGGACGGGGACCCCGCCCAGACGGAGTCCGGGGGAGCCAATGAGCTGATCCGCTTCGACAAGATCACCAAGCGGTTCGGGACCAACACCGTCCTGGATTCCCTGGACTTCACCGTCTCCTCGGGCAAGCACGTCACCCTCATCGGCCCCTCCGGTTCCGGCAAGACCACGATTCTGCGGCTGCTGATGACGCTGCTGAAGCCGGACGAGGGCACCATCAAGGTCGGCGGTGCGTATCTGACCCACGAGGAAAAGGGCGGCAAGCTCGTCCCCGCCGGGGAGAAGCACATCCGCGAGGTCCGCAAGAACATCGGCATGGTGTTCCAGCAGTTCAACCTCTTCCCGAACATGAAGGTGCTGCGGAACATCACCGAGGCGCCGGTGCACGTCCTCGGGCTGAGCAAGGACGCCGCCGAGGAGCGGGCCCGCGACCTCCTAGAGCTGGTGGGCCTGACCGCGCACCTCGACAAGTACCCCACCCAGCTCTCCGGCGGCCAGCAGCAGCGGGTCGCCATCGCCCGGGCACTGGCGATGCGCCCGCAGGTGCTGCTGCTGGACGAGGTGACCTCCGCGCTCGACCCGGAGCTGGTGGCCGGGGTGCTGGACGTCCTGCGGGACATCGCGCACACCACGGACATCACCATGCTGTGCGTCACCCACGAGATGAACTTCGCCCGGGACATCTCCGACGACGTCCTGATGTTCGACGCGGGCCGGGTCATCGAATCCGGCTCCCCGGAAAAGATCTTCACGGAGCCGGAGCACGAGCGCACCCGGGAATTCCTGAGCGCGGTGCTGTAGAACGGCGGCCGCTGGGCGCCGAGTCCGGTGTCGTGCGCGGTCGCGATGCCGTCAGCCCTCCCGGGGTCAGGCGCGTTCGCCTGGCGTGAGCCGGCTCGGCGTCGTACGGCCGGATTTGGCTCCCCGGGTACCGAGGGGCCCGGCGTCCGGCTTTCGGACCGACTCGCGGAACCGGCCACGGATGTGGCCGGTTCCGTACCCTTCCGGGGCGCTCCCCCTCCCCCGTCCCGGGGCACACGACTGCCGTGGGGCGTAATGCACCAGGACATCGGGGGCATCATGACCTTGGCATATGCCGAAGGCTCAAGCCCCAGTACAGAAACGGCAGGCGCGCTTCTTTTCAGTCAAGACCCCCTCCATCGAGGGCCGTTGACCGCTATCGTGAGGGCAACGTCGCTGTCCGGGATCGGTCGCGCAAGCGCCGGCCGAGACCACCAACGACCGTCATGACGCAAGCGGTAACAACCTGCTAGGGGGACACCGTGGCGCTGAAGCCCGAGCCGACCGCGCCGTTCCATTCGGTGCAGTACGCCCTTCGCGTGCTCGAAACGATCTCCAGGCACACCAACGGTGTGACCGATGCGCAGATCGCCCGCGAAACGGGGCTGTCCCCGGGCCAGCTCGCCCACATGCTGTCGATGCTCCGGCGCGAGGGCTACGTCGAGCAGGTCACCGACGGCGCTTACGTCGTAGGGGAATCGCTCCTGCTCCTGGGAGCGGGCGGCGACCGCAACCAGGCGCTGCGCGACAAGCTCCAGCTCACCCTCGACCACCTGCGCGACTCGGTCGGCGCGGCGGTCTACATCAGCCGGTACATCGACGGCGAGGTGAAGATCCTCCACTACGCCGACGGACCGCTGGCCCCCAAGGTCAACGAGTGGGCCGAATTCCACCGCACGGCGCACGCCAGCGCGGTCGGTAAGTGCCTGCTGGCACAGCTCGACCACGACGGCCGCAAGGATCACCTCTCACGCCACAAGACCGCCCGGCTCACCTCCCGGACGATCACCAACGAGAAGGTCCTGTTCCACAAGCTCGACAGCCAGCCGCCCACGGTTCCGGTCCTGGACCTCCAGGAGTACGCCGTCGGCACGGTCTGCGCGGCCGTACCGATCACCGCCGGCGCGACGGTCGGCTGCCTCGCCCTCTCGATGCCGCTGGAGCACGCCCACCGCCTGCGCCAGGCTGCCGACACCCTCAACCGCCAGGCCGCGCCGGTACTGCTGTCGCTGGCGATCTGAGGTCCTTCGCCCCTGGCCCGCATCCGTGGTCATGAGCACCCCTCTCGACCAGGTAGTATTTCTTTCGTCAGCGCGCGCCGCTAGCTCAGTTGGTTAGAGCAGCTGACTCTTAATCAGCGGGTCCGGGGTTCGAGTCCCTGGCGGCGCACGTATCAAGTGGGCGTTTCCGGTTCTCCGGGGACGCCCACTTTTTGTTGTGCCGGGACGGGGTGGGATGGGGTGGGGTAGACCGGTTGGCCGGTTGGCCGGGCTCCAGGATCGCCGGCCCCCGGGATCGCCGGGCGGGTCATCCTTCGGGGGTCACCGGTCCAGGAGGTGGGCCCGGTCGTGATCGCGGTACAGCGCCAGCAGTGCGGCCTGGTCCGCGGCGGTGAACCGGCGGTATGCGCTGCCGGCGGGGACGACCGGGGCTACCGGGGCTACCGGGGTCCACCAGACCGGCTCCGGGCACCGGAATCCGGTCCGCCGCAGGGCGGCACGATGCACCTTGTGGGTGGCGGTCACCGGCAGCGCCTCCATGGTCCGTACGAACCGGGGAGCCATCTTCGTCCCGAGATCGGGCTGGGCGGCGAGGAAGGCCGCGAAGTCGTCCGGGTCGAACACGGCGCCGTCCCGCAGCGCCAGGGCCGCCATGACCTGGTCCCCCGCGACCGGGTCGGGTACCGCGTACACGGCCACGCCCGCGGCCGGGGCGTACCGGGCGAGGATGTTCTCGATCACCGCGGCGGCCAGATTCTCGCTGTCGACCCGCAGCCGGTCATCCGTGCGACCGGCGAAGTGGAAGAACCCCTCGGTGTCGCGGAAGAAGAGGTCACCGGTCCAGTACCAGCCCGCGCCGACCCGGCCTTCGCCCCGGCCGCGGGTGCGGGCGGCGGTCGCCTCGGGATTGCGCCAGTAGCCCTCGAAGGAGCTGCGGCCGCGGTTGACCAGCTCCCCTGTTGCCTCGCCCCCGTTCAGCAGCCGGCCCGCCGGGTCGAGGCGGGCGCGCGGCAGCTCGGCACCGGTCTCCGGATCGACGACGGCGAGGTCGTCTCCGGGGGCCGCCCGGCCCACGGCGCCGGGCGGGGTGTCCGGGGTGCGCCGGATCGCCGCGCCACCCTCGGAGGAGCCGTACCCCTCGGTCAGGCGGACGCCGAACCGTTCGGCGAAGCGAGCCGCGTCGACGGCGCCCGCCTCCGTGCCGAAGCCGCAGCGCAGCGGATGGTCCCGGTCATCGGGGGCGGACGGGGTGGCGAGCAGGTACTGCACGGCCCGGCCGACGTAGGTGAAGTAGGTGGCCCCGTAGCGGCGCACATCGGGGAGGAAGGCGGAGGCCGAGAAGCGGCGGCGCAGTGCCACGGCGGCCCCTCCGGCGAGCGCCGGGGCCCACCCGGCGATCACCGCATTGCCGTGGAACATCGGCATGCAGAGGTAGTGGACGTCATCCCGGCGCACCTCGAAATGCCTGGCCAGCGAGTGCCCGGCGGCGGCCAGCCGGCCCTGGGTGCACAGGGCGGCCTTGGGCGCGCCGGTGGAGCCGGAGGTGAAGTAGAGCAGCATCCGGGAGGCGGGTGCCGGGGTGCCGGCGGCGCCGCGTCCGCGTCCGCCGGCCGCGATCTCGCCGGGTGTCGTGCCCTCGTACGGCCCGAGCAGGTCCCGGTAGGCCGGGTCGTCCACGACGAGGATCCGCCCGGGCGGGACGGGGAGGTCCAGGCCGGCGAGCAGTGGCAGCAGGGCGCGTTCGGTGATCAGCAGCGCGCAGTCGGTATGGCTGATGTCGCGGGCGAGTTCCGGCCCGCGGCGGGTGGGGTTGATCCCCACGACCGCGGCCCCGGCGAGCGCCGCCGCGCTCAGCCACAGCGGGTACTCGGGCACATTGCCGAGCAACACCCCGAGGTGCGGCTCGGCGCCGCGCGGCAGCAGTTCCCCCAGCAGTGCCGCCCGCGCGGCGGCGGCGCCCGCCAGCTCGTGATGGGTGAGCACCAGGTCCTCGTACTTCGCCCCCACCCGGTGATCACCCCACTGCGCCTGGACGAGCTCCGCGACGGTGGCGGCGCCGGAACGTCCCTGACCGATGGTGCCGTTGGCTGCCATGGCGTCGGAGGGTAGCTGACGTGGCGTCAGGTGGGGAGGGGCGGGCCGGGCCTCCCCAGGAGGGGAAGGGGGCGGCCGGACCTCCCCCGGGAGGAACGGGGAGGCCCGGTTGGACGTCAGGACGTCAGGGCGTCCGGGCGTCAGGACGTCAGGACGTCAGGGCGTCAGGGCGTCAGGGCGTCAGGGCGTCAGGAGAGGTCGACGTCCGAGCAGGCGTAGAAGGCGTTGCCCGTGTCGGCGATGTTCCAGACGCCGAGGATGATGTGGCGGCCGGACTTCTGGGTGGGGACGGTGCCCTGGTGCTGAACGGTTTCGCCCGGCCGGGCGCCGCCCATCGGGACCGCCATGAACGGCTGGGGTTCCAGGTCGGCGCGGGTGAGCGGCTTGCTGGGGTCGTAGCCGTCCTTGGTGATGAAGTACTCGAAGTCCGTGGTGGAGTGGCGCGCCGTCAGCCGCCAGGTGAAGGTGTAGCCCTGCCCGGGCGAGAGCTTGATGCCCGGCCACTTTCCGCCGCGCGGGTCGTCCAGCTGGGCGAAGTTCTCGTGCCCGCCGGAACAGATCCGGCCGTCCGCCGGGCCGGCGGCCGGGAAGCCCTTGGGGCCCTCGACGCTCTGCGGTTCGTACTGGATCGCGCCGCAATCCTTGACGGTGCCCTGGGCGCAGAGCGCCTGCCGGCTGGGTGGCGCGTCGCTGTAGCCGTGACTGGAGGCGCTGCCCGTCGAGAGGAGGGAGACACCGAGGACGCCGAGGCCGATCACGGCCGCACTGATCTTTTTGCGCATGCTTCGCTCCTGAAGAACGTGGGGGAGTTCCGTGCCGGGAGAAATGCAGTGCACTGCGGTGCCGACTCTGCGGTCTAGACCAAGTAGCAGAGTAGGACTGCACCATTGGCATGTCCAGACCAATCACGCAAGTGGGTGCGGAGCTGTCTCGGGTTGGTGCGTAACGGACCCGCGGCGGGGCGGGGCGACCGCGCCGGGACGCCCGGCCGCTCTTGCCGGGAGCGGCGCGCCGGACGCAGCAAGCCGGGTCAGGAGGTGTCCGGTCAGGAGGTGTCCGGTCAGGAGGTGTCCGGTCAGGTCAGGCCAGGTCACGGTGAAGCCAGGCAGGTCAGGGGAGGTCAGGCCAGGTCAGGTCAAGCCAGGTCTCAGGCTGCCGCTGTGAGCGGGGGCGCGGTGGGGCGGGCGGCGACCTGGACGAGGGCCGTATAGGTACGGCGGAGGGCGATCAGGGACTCCTGGGCCTCGCGGTAGACGGCGGCATCGGGGCCGCCGCGGTGGGCGAGGGTCCGTACGGGTGCACAGTGGCGGTCCATCGCGCTGAGCCAGGCACGGTGCTGTGCCGGGAGATGGCGTCGCAGCAGCTGGCGCCTGCCCTCACCCATACGGCGTCCGCCGATGCCCAGCACCGCTTCGGCCGCCTGGAGGACCGGCGGCTCCAGAGCGCCCTGTTCGGCGAGCGCGCCGAGCACCGCACGCTGCTGCGGTGTGGCCGGCGCGGCCGCCAGTTCCGCCGCCTCGGCGAGGAGCTGGGCGCGCAGCGCATGCTGGACACGGACCAGGCGGCGCAGCGCCGTCGGGGTGGAGGAGTCGTCGGGTGACCGGCCCGCGAGGGTTTCGGCGAGCCGGAAGAGCCAGATCCCGTGCGCCTCCAGACGGGTCGCGGCCAGCATCAACCGGTCCAGACGGCTGAGCGGCTGACCCTCCGGGGCCCAGCGGACGATCGGCACGAGCGCTTCGGTGCGGGCCAGTTGGTCTATGGGGATATGGCGGCGGGGCTTGCGTTCGGGGACCCAGTTGTGGAGCGCGAGGGTGGGCAGGGCGACGAACTGATCGTGATCGATACGGTGGGCGATCGCCGCCCACAGATCGAGAAACGCCTCGTCGGCGACCTCGCGAGCGGCCGGAGCCTGCGGGTCGAGCCCACCCCAGCCGCAGGAGACCGCGATCACCGCGATCCGCAGGGCGGCGGCCTCCGCGTTGCGCAGGGAGAGGCGGGAGACGCGTTGCCGCAGGGCGGACAACTCCTCGGCACGGTGGGCTCGTTCGACGAGTGCGATGGCGGCCGTGCGGTCGGGCGCGACCGCGGCCGCGCGCGCCATGGCGTCCAGCCGGGTCCAGGTTCCGATCATGGAACGGACGGGCGGCCGCTCGGGCAGAAAGCCGTGGGCACAGGGGTCGTGCGGGGAGGCGGAGGCAGGTTCGGCGGAGGCGGCGGAAGCGCCTGGGGTGGCCGGGGCGCTCGGGGTGGCCGACGGTATGCCGCGGGCGGAGTCCGGTGTCGGGGCCGGCGTTCCGGGGCTCACCGGCGTCGCGGCGGACGAGCCGGGCACACCGGCGGGCGGTATGCCGGCGCCGGGAGCGGCCGGCGCCACGCCCGCAGTTCCGGCCGGCACCCCGCCCCCGCTCGTAGCCGTGGCCGTGGACCGGGCCGCGGGCACCGCCGCAGCACCGGTCGCACTCACGGCCCCTGGAGCAGTCGCGGTGGGGGCCGCGGTCGTGGCCGCGGTCGTGACCGTGGCCGTGCTCGCAGCCCCGGCCGTGGTCGCAGTTGCAGTCGAAGTGGAAGTGGAAGTCGTCGTCGAAGTCGAAGTCGTGATCATGATCGCCCTGTCCCCCCTCAGCACTTCCCGGCGAACAGCCGGGCCAGGTGAGTGTCCATGTCGAGATAGCGGTCCTCATGGCCGGGCGGGACGATCGCCGTGGTCTGCTCCAGCCAGGCGGTCAGCTCGATCGCGCGCACCGACAGCTCACACACACTGTCATCGGTGGACAGCTCGATGTGTACCCGCCGTGATGCGCCCGGTCGGCGGAAGGACCACACGCGTACGTCCCCCTCACCTGCCTCGTCGTACAGCCCCGCCAGCAGCAGATCACGGGCGAACAGCCAGGTGGCCACCTTCTGGCCACGGCTGATGAACGCGACCTCGACCTCGTAGGGGCGGTCGCTGCGATAGCTGAACCGGCCGGCCACCGGAACCGCTTCGTCCGGCCCGAGGAGGAGCTGCATCTCAAGGGTGCGCTTGGCTGTCGACACCACGACGATCAACCTTTCCGACGGAGGGGCGAGTCCCGGGGACCCGGTCCGGGGCGCGCGTCCTGGCAGACGTTGCTGTGGAGGGTGGGGTTGCAAGAGGGAGAGGAGGAGTGACGGACGCCATGGCCGACACTCTCCGGGCGCGCTCCGTTCTTTCGTCCCGACGTTCGCTTCAGCCTCTCAACCGGCAGGAGATATCGCATGTTGACGGGGCAACTGATGGCCTACCGCCATGGAGTCGATGAAATCGATCTTTGCGGACCAATGCGGGCGGACCCTGAATCGAAGGCCCCCCGACCAAGGGTCTTTTGTCCCCTATGAGGCGACCCCCTGATGAGGTACGGCGAAACCGCCGGGCGATACCGCGAGTGGCCGGGATCACATGACCCGAGCGCGTGAGCGCAGCGGTCGGGGGTACGGAGCACACCTCGCGTTCGTGTAAAGTTCTCCAGGTCAGCGCGCGCCGCTAGCTCAGTTGGTTAGAGCAGCTGACTCTTAATCAGCGGGTCCGGGGTTCGAGTCCCTGGCGGCGCACGTAGGACTGAGGCCCCTCGCCATGCGGGGGGCCTCAGTCATGGGGTCGACCGGACGGATGACCATCCCTCTCCCCTCTCCCCTCTCCCCTCTCCCCTCTCCCCTCTCCCCTCTCCCCTCTCCCCTCTCCCCTCTCCCCTGCCCCCTGCCCCCTGCCCCCGTACGGCGGCAGTCGATTTCCTTGCGATCACAAACGGTAATGAACCGATCGCACACAGATTCGCCCCGGCGGCGGCACCCCGGCCTTTCGTCACAGGCTCGCCACTCCGCCGCTTACGCCTCTCCGAGCCCCCACCCCTGGATCCCGCCTCCACCGGCGGCGGACATCCCGGCAGCCAAGGCGTTCGAGCCGGCCGAGGCGGCCACGGCGCCGTCGCGACAGGGCTCCGGAAATCGCGGCGCCGTCATCCACGGAAGGCGCTTCCGGCACTCCCTCGACGAGGGGCACCAAGAGACCGAGCGAGCGGGGATGCCTTTGCCTTCCCTCCGGGAAGTAGCCACACCTTCGGCCAAATCGGCATACTCGGAGGTAACTTCATCAGAGTCGGCAAACGGGCCGAACCCGTCATGGATCCACCCCTCGACCGCCCGGCCGGTAAATTCCCGCAAACGTCGATCCCTGCCGGACATCCGGGACTCCAAGTCCCCTGAACAGGCTGTTTGTTGGGGGAATGGCGGCCTCCGCGCCCCTCGTCGCGCCCCGCCCGCGAATCCCTTGGCGCGCCGCACACCTTTACCGATTGACGGCGGATCGATCGGGGAAATATCGGTCCGGAGCACCCCCTTTACGCACGGGATTCTGCCGGACACCCAGAGCGAGGACGCCTCGGCAATTGCCCCGATATCCGTTGACAGCGGGAGAATTGACACCAGTCCCGTATCAAAGTGATGCGCCCTGCGCCACACGCGACCCCATCTTGCGCACTCTTGTACACAATTCCCTGGACAACTCTTGCCATCACGACGGCGGTTAGGGAACCTGACCTGATAACTCGGCGAAATGAGGGCCGCAACCAGCCGAGCGAGAACAGTCGGGCACGCCGGATGGCGTGATGTGAACACGGGGAAATCGCCGCTTGGCAGGATCGCGGCAGCGTTGCATACGCAACCGGAGGACGGCTGCCAACCGCCCGACGGTGCAGGCGGCCGACAGCAAAGCGCCCGAGTCGGTCGCGGGGGACCGCGGACTCGGGCCATCAGTACAGACGGCACGCAGCCAACGTTGCGTGCGGGGGGATGGATTCATGACGTCGCCGCCTGACGGCTCCCGGCCGCAGCGCCCGTACGACCCGTCGGCCACGACGCGCCTACGCGTGCCACGCCAGCACCGGCAGCGGCGGACCCAGCGCAAACCGCTGCCGCGCTATGACTACGAGCACTACAGCCGGCTGGCCGGGCCGCTCACCCGGCCCGACCCGGACAAGCCGTACAAGGTCCGCTACCGCTCGCTGCTCGCGGACGAACCGCACCGCATACGGGCGGCCCTGCTGCTCGGCGCCGCGCCGCTGGTCTCGTTCGGGCTGCTGGTCTGGCTGATGCAGCCGAACCACTGGACCGAACGCGACTACCCCGCCTACGACTTCCTTCCGGCGCTGGACGTCGTCATGCTGGTCTCGATCGGGCTGATCGAGTTGTTCCGGTGCATGAATGTGCTGTCCAACGCGCATGCCACCCTGGTCGCCCGCGACCCCGTCCCGGTCATACCCGAGAGCGGCACCCGCGTCGCCTTCCTCACCTCGTTCGTGCCGGGCAAGGAACCCCTCGCCATGGTGACGAAGACGCTGGAGGCGGCGGTCAAGATCCGCCATCGCGGTCTGCTGCACGTCTGGCTGCTGGACGAGGGCGACGACCCCGAGGTCAAGGAAGTCTGCCGACGCCTGGGCGTCCACCACTTCAGCCGCAAGGGCGTCCCGGAGTGGAACCAGGCCAAGGGCCCGCACCGCGCCAAGACCAAGCACGGCAACTACAACGCCTGGCTGCAGGCACACGGCGACGCCTATGACTACTTCGCCTCCGTCGACACCGACCACGTACCGCTGCCCAACTACCTGGAGCGGATGCTGGGCTTCTTCCGCGACCCGGACGTCGGCTTCGTCATCGGCCCGCAGGTGTACGGCAATTACGACACCTTCGTCACCAAGGCCGCCGAGTCGCAGCAGTTCCTCTTCCACGCGCTGGTCCAGCGGGCAGGCAACCGCTATGGCGCCCCGATGTTCGTCGGCACGTCCAACGCCGTACGCATCAGCGCGCTGAAGCAGATCGGCGGGCTGTACGACTCGATCACCGAGGACATGGCGACCGGCTTCGAGATGCACCGGCACAGCAACCCGCAGACCGGGAAGAAGTGGCGCTCGGTCTACACCCCCGACGTGCTCGCGGTCGGCGAGGGGCCCACGGCCTGGACCGACTTCTTCACCCAGCAGCTGCGCTGGTCGCGCGGGACGTACGAAACGATCCTCAAGCAGTTCTGGAAGGCGCCGTTCACGCTGCCGGCGGGCCGGCTCTTCAACTACACCATGATGGTGATCTTCTACCCGATGTCGGCGCTGAACTGGATCTTGGCGGCGCTCAGTTGTGCGCTGTTCCTGGGCCTGGGGGCCTCGGGTGTGCAGATCGACCCCGCGGTGTGGATGATGCTCTACGGCAATGCCTCGGCGCTGCAGATCGGCCTGTACATCTGGAACCGGCGGCACAACGTCTCGCCGCACGAGCCGGAGGGCTCCGGCGGGGTCGCCGGCATGGTGATGTCCGCGCTGTCCGCGCCGATCTACGCCCGGTCGCTGTTCGATACGGTGCTGCGCCGCAAGAGCAAGTTCGTGGTCACGCCGAAGGGCGACTCGTCCAGTCCGGACACGCTCTTCGGGACGTTCCGGGTGCACCTGTTCTTCCTGCTCGTCTTCGGGGGCTCGCTGGCCGCCTCGTTCGTGCTCGGGCACAGTCACCCGGCGATGGTCACCTGGGCCACGCTCGCGATGCTGATCACCGCCGCGCCGATCATCGCCTGGCGGCTGACCGTGCGGGGCGAGGAGCGGAAGCGGAGGGAGGCGGCCGCTGCCGGGGGTGGCTCCGGTGCGGGTGCCGGCGGCGCCGGCGATGGTGTCGCTAACGGCGCCACGGACGGTTCGGCGCCGGCCGCCGCTCGGGACGCGCGTCGGGCCGCCGGGCAGTCGGCCGGCCCCACCGCCGGCCGGCCTGTGGGCCCTGACCAGGCCCTCGACCAAGGCCACGACCAGGCCACCGACCAGGACGGTGGCCAGACCACTGATCAGGCCGACGCCCCGGCCGTCAGCTCCGAACAGACTCTGCAGATCGCCCTTGGGGGACGTCACACATGAAGTACCGTCCGAACCGTCGCACCCGCCGAGTGGCGATAGCGGCGGCGGTGGTGCTCGCGCTCGGCGCGATGAACGGGCCGGCCCTCTACGGCTTCGCCTCGGAGCAGTACCACCAGTACAAGATCAACAAGCCCGAGTACAAGGCGGCGAACGGCCACTGGGACGTCGTCAACGTCCCCCACAAGTACCGCATCAACACCATCCACGCGGCCCTGCTGCACACCGGAAAGGTGCTGCTGGTCGCCGGCTCCGGCAACAACGCGGCCAACTTCAAGGCCAAATCGTTCCGTACGGTCCTGTGGGATCCGGAGAAGAACACCTTCAAGAACATCCCCACGCCCAAGGACCTCTTCTGCTCCGGGCACACCCAGCTGCCCGACGGCAAGCTGCTGGTGGCCGGCGGGACCCAGCGCTACGAGAAGCTGAACGGCGATGTGAAGAAGGCCGGCGGCCTCATGATCCTCTACAACGAGGACCCGGACGCCCCGAAGACCTTCCCCGCCGGCACGCTCTTCACCGGCAAGAAGAACGGCAAGACCTTCGCCTCCAAGGACCCGGTCGTGGTGCCGCGGGCGACGAAGAAGACCGACCCGGCGACCGGCAAGGTCAGCGTGGTGCACAGTGAGGCCCGGGTCTATGTCGAGGCGCTCAAGGACGGCCGCAGCTACTCCACCGGCTCCCAGGACAACTACCGGATCCACGGCCTGACCGGCGCGGCTGCCCACAACTTCTACGGCATCGCCCAGAAGTTGTCCTTCGACAAGAAGGACTTCCAGGGGATCAAGGACTCGTTCGAGTTCGACCCGGTGGCCGAGCGCTACATACCCGTCGACCCGATGAACGAGGCCCGCTGGTATCCGACGCTCACCACGCTGCAGGACGGCAAGGTCCTCTCCGTCTCCGGACTGGACGAGATCGGCCAGGTCGTCCCCGGCAAGCAGGAGGTCTACGACCCGAAGACGAAGAAGTGGACCTACCTGCCCAAGCGGCGCTTCTTCCCGACCTACCCGGCGCTCTTCCTCACCGACCAGGGCCGGATCTTCTACACCGGCTCCAACGCCGGCTACGGCCCGGACAACATCGGCCGCACGCCCGGCATCTGGGACCTGAAGTCCAACAAGTTCCAGGTCGTGCCCGGGATGAGCGATCCCAAGATCCTGGAGACCTCGATGTCGGTGCTGCTGCCGCCGGCCCAGGAGCAGCGGTACATGGTGCTGGGCGGAGGCGGGGTCGGCGAGGACCCGAAGTCCACGGACAAGACCCGCATCGTGGATCTGCACGCCCCGTCGCCGCGCTTCAAGGACGGTCCTCCGCTGTATGCGAAGGCCCGCTACCCGAGCAGCGTGATCATGCCGGACGACACCGTGCTGACCACGAACGGCTCCGGTGACTACCGCGGCCGCAGCGACTCCAACATCCTCAAGGCGGAGCTGTACGACCCGGTGACCAACTCCGCCCGCCAGGTGGCCGACCCGCTGGTGGGCCGTAACTACCACTCCGGTGCGCTGCTGCTGCCCGACGGCCGGGTGATGACCTTCGGCTCCGACTCCCTCTACGCCGACAAGGACAACACCAAGCCGGGTGTCTTCCAGCAGCAGATCGACCTCTACACCCCGCCGTACCTCTACCGGAAGTCGCGCCCCGAGCTGACGGAGAAGGGGCCGAAGACGCTCGCGCTCGGCGGCAGCGCGACCTTCGGCGCCCCGCACGCCGCCGGCATCAAGAAGATGCGGCTGATGCGCCCCGGCTCGTTCACTCATGTCACCAATGTCGAACAGCGCTCGATCGCACTGGACTTCACGGTGGCCAAGGGCGGGGACAAAGTGACGGTCACCCTGCCCAAGGACCCGTCGCTGGTGCCGCCCGGGTGGTACATGCTGAACGCGGTGGACGGGCACGGCACCCCGTCGAAGGCCGTGTGGGTGAAGGTGCCTGCGACGCGGGGGTAGTGAGTGTGACGGCAGGGGTCGCAGCAGGTTTGGGCGTGCCTGCTGCGGCCCCTGCGCCCGCTGCGCCCGCTTATTCGGCGCTACGTGCCAGCCCCAGGGCGTACTTGGGCCACCAGGTGCCCGCCTTGGGGCCGCCCTTGCAGGTGCCGTCCGACTCTCCCGGGCGTTTGATCCACAGGTAGGCGGCTATTCGGGGGTCGCCGGTCTTGGTGGTCGGCGGGGTGCCCAGGGCGCGGCCGGGCGGGTTGCACCAGTTTTCCGGGTCGTCCCCGCCGGGGGCCGGACCGTTGCCGTTGCGGCTGGTGTCGATGACGAAGGGCTTGCCGCCGACCATGGCGGACAGCCGCTTGCCGTACTTCGTGTTCTCCGCGGTGGTCTGGTAGTTGGAGATGTTCAGCGCGAAGCCGTCGGCGCGGTCGATGCCGGCCCGCTTGAGCGGTTCGACCATCTGGCCCGGGTCCTTGATCCAGTGGGGATTGCCGGCGTCCAGATAGACCTTGGTGCGGGGCAGCGCCTTGAGCTTGCCGACCGCTTCGGTCAGCAGGGCGTAGCGCTCCTCGTGGAACTGCTGCGGGGTGCACTTGTCCGCGATGTGCGGCAGTGCGTCGGGCTCCAGGATGACGGTGGTGGCGCGGTCGCCGATGCCCTTGAGCACGCCGTCCAGCCAGGTCCGGTAGGCGTTGCCGTCGGCCGCACCGCCCTGGGAGTAGCGGCCGCAGTCGCGGTGCGGGATGTTGTAGAGAACGAGCAGGGCCTCGCGGTCGGCCTTGGCGGCGGCCTGGGTGAAGCCGTGCGCCTCCCCCTCCGGGTCGTCGATGCCTATCCACTCCGCGACCGGCTGCGCCGCGATCTTGTTGGCCAGGCGGGCGTCCGCGGCCTTGCCGTCGCTGCCGTAGTCGGATACCTGGCGGGCCGCCTTGCTGTCCGGGTTGACCCAGAACGGGGCGACGGCCTTGGGGCGTTGGCCCGGTTTACCCGGAACGCTGTCGTCGCCACCGGACGAGGAGCAGCCGGCGAGCAGCAGCAGAGCCAGTGCCCCCACCGCCGCCCTCGTCGATGCCGCTCCGGCCTGCGCGGTCCGCCGCCGGCCGTCGCGGGGCCCGCCGGGCGGACCGGTACCGGCCGTCCGTCGCAGATCGCCGTACATCCACTCCCCCTCGGAACATCGAACAGGGCCGGCGGGGACCGCCGGCCTCACCATCGTGGCACACGGCCCGCCGCCGGGGTCGGCCTGTGGACGGGCTGTCCACAGGCTGCTAAGACGCTTGACGAATGGCGCGGGTGATGATTCAGCCGCCCCGTGCGTTCTCCGCCTGAAGGGACGTCAAGTAGGCCGACACCACGACCACGTTCGAGGCCCCGTTGCCACGGTCGTGCGAGGCGGCATGGCCCTTGCCGCCGCCGTCGGCGATCAGCCGGAGTTCGGAGCGGCCCCGGTCGCGGGCGGCGTAGGCCCGGCGCGCGTCGAAGTGGTCGCGGTCGTAGAGCTGGACGTCCTCGACGGTGAAGCGTGCGGTGCTGCCGTCGGCGCGCCGGATGTCCACCCGCTCCCCCGGCCTGAGGGCGGTCAGCCGGTGCACGAGGGCCTGCCGGCCACGCGGTTCGCGGTCGCCGCCGGCCCGGCCCACGAGCAGCGCGGCGCCCGCCTCGCCCGGTTGCGGCCCTTCGGCGTACCAGCCGACGAGGGCCGGGGAGGTGTCCGGGGGCGGGGCGAGGATGCCGCGCTCGTCGAGGCCTCGTGCGACGATGCCGCCCTCCCGTACACCGAGGGCGTCGATGGTGAGGCCAACGGGCTCCGCCCGCACGGCGGCGGACAGCGGCGCATGCGCATGCGGAGGCGCCTGACGGCCCAACGGGCGCCCGGCGGCGGCGACATCACCGGTCGTGGCGAGCTGCGCGGCCACCCCGTACGCCAGATCACGGCCCCACAGCCACAGCCCCAGCAACAGCACGGCCCAGGCCACACCGGCGAGAAGCTTTCCGGGGGTGGTGGCCGGGTGGCGGCCGGGGTGACGACCGGGGTGACGACCGGGGCGACGGCTGACGCAGGGGGCATGGGCGCTGAGGGGGGCATGGGCGTTGAGCGAGGCATGGGTGCTGAGGGGGGCGTGGAGTCGGCGGGGGGCGTGGAGTCGGCGGGGGGCGTGGGGACCACAGGGTGCGGGCGCGTGGGGGCCGGAGGCACGGAGGGCTCCGGAAGAGGGGACTCGTCCGTCACCACTCCCCTGCCCGTCACTACTCACCTGTTCCTCAGTGCTCACCTGTTCCTCAGTGCTCACCTGTTCCTCAGTGCTCACCTGTTCCTCAGTGCTCATCGGCCTCACCCCGCCGCTCGCGGCGCAGTCGCATCCGGAGCCGGAGCAGTTGGCCCGCGATGACCAGGATGGCGCCGCCGGCCAGCACCAGGCCCACGGCCGAGGTGCTGCTCAGCTCACGACTCGGCGAGGCCTCGGCGGGCACGCCGGTACGGGAGACCACGGGAGCGGGACGGACCGCGGGAGCCGGGTGGAGGGCCGACGCCGGGTGGAGGGCCGACGCGGGGCGGAGGGCCGGCGCGGAGTGGAGGGCCGGCGCGGAGTGGGCAGCAGCGGCCTCGGGGCCGGACGCGGCGCCGGAGCGTATCCGGGCGCCGCCGGCCAAGCCTCCCGCGGTCCGGACGGGCGAGACCGCGTCAGCGAAGGCGGCCGGTCGGATGGTGGCCCGCCCGACCCGGCAGCCAGGGCCGCACAGGGTGACCGCACCCCCGGAAGGGGAAGAGACGGGGACATCCGGGGCAGGGGCGTCCGGAGCAGGAACGTCCGGAGCAGGGGCAGTGGAGACCGAGACCGTTCCGGTCCCGGTGGCGCGTGCGTCCCCGCCGTACACGGGCGGCGTCATCACCGTGCAGGCCGCGACCGCGGCGCAGAGAGCAAATTGCCGTGAGCGCATGGTGAACCTCCGATAACTCCGAAGGTCCGCCCGTGCGAGCCCGGCCGCATCCGGTAACGGTCCGGGGCTGCGCCGTTCGGGTGGGGGTCAGCGGCGCCGGAGGTCCGGGCCGCCGGCGGCGCGCCGGTACTCCGGTGCTCCACGGACCCGGACGTCCACGGCGGTCCACGGCGGTCCACGGCACCGGTGGCCCTGCCGTCCATGGAGCGGGACGGTGCGGGACGGTGCGGGACGGCTCGTGGCCGCCGGACGCCGATCGCCCCAGCTCACGCGCCCTCGGCGCGGCTCACACCAGGTCGATGAGGTCCGCGATCGAGTCCACCACACGGGAAGGCCGGAACGGGTGCCGGTCGACCTCCTCGGGGCGGGTCAGTCCGGTCAGTACGAGGAAGGTCTCCATGCCCGCCTCCAGTCCGGCCAGCACATCGGTGTCCATCCGGTCGCCGATCATCGCGGAGGTCTCGGAGTGGGCGCCGATGACGTTGAGCCCGTGCCGCATCATCAGCGGGTTGGGCTTGCCGACGAAGTACGGATCGACGCCCGTCGCCTTGGTGATCAGCGCGGCCACCGAACCTGTCGCGGGCAGCGCGCCCTGCGGGGAGGGGCCGGTCTCGTCGGGGTTGGTGGCGATGAACCGCGCCCCCTCGTTGATCAGCCGGATCGCCTTCGTCAGCGCCTCGAAGCTGTAGGTGCGGGTCTCGCCGAGGACGACATAGTCCGGGGAGTGGTCGGTCAGGACGTAGCCGATGTCGTGCAGGGCGGTGGTCAGGCCCGCTTCCCCGATGACGTACGCGGTGCCGCCGGGCCGCTGGTCGTCCAGGAACTGGGCGGTGGCCAGCGCGGAGGTCCAGATGGACTCCCACGGCACCTCCAGCCCGATGCGGTTCAGGCGGGCGTGCAGGTCACGCGGGGTGTAGATGGAATTGTTGGTCAGCACGAGAAAGGGCTTGCCCGACTCGCGCAGCCGCTTGATGAAGGCGTCCGCCCCGGGGACCGGAATGCCCTCGTGCATCAGGACGCCGTCCATGTCGGTGAGCCATGACTCGATCGGCTTGCGCTCTGCCACTGCCGGACTCCTGCCGTACGTGTTGACCAGGGGCGCCGGCCGTCTCCGTCCGTGGATCATCCACCGTGGACCACGGCGGATGATCCACGGAATGTACATACGGAACGTACATACGGCCGACACACCCACCCTAAGTCAGCGGGCCACGGCCCCGACCCGGCCGTCACCTCTGATCTTCGGCGGCCGGCGGGTGAGGTGAAGCCGCCGCCCCCCGAGGAGACCTGGCGCTGGGCGGCGGGCGGAGAGCAAGTAGTCAGGAGCTTCTGGGCGTTGGCGCGGTGCGCGGCGTTCTTGACCAGGCCTGCCGCGTACGGCAGGGCGAAGGTGGTGGGCTTGGCTCCGGGTTCGGCGGCGGGGAGGAAGATGTCCTGGTGCGGCATCGACTGCATGTTGGCGCAGTTCATCGGGACGTCGCCGTTGGCGACCAGGAGTTCGCCCTCGTCGGTCTTGGGGGCGAGCCGGCCACGCGGGCTCGAAGGAGGCGCCCCAACTCAGGAAGCGCGCAGGCTCAGGAGGAGAGCCCGGATCCCAGGCCGGGCCGCCGGCCCCCGAACAAGGGCGCCAGCACCAGTTCCGCCG
Source organism: Streptomyces sp. NPDC048516 (assembly GCF_043199875.1). NCBI lineage: Bacteria > Bacillati > Actinomycetota > Actinomycetes > Kitasatosporales > Streptomycetaceae > Streptomyces > Streptomyces sp. NPDC048516. The sequence goes on from NZ_JBICWS010000003.1 coordinate 350,473, forward strand.
CGCCGTCCGCGACCGCCTGCGCACCGCCGCGGGCGAGCGCCACCGGCACCGGGGCCCTGCCGCGGGCGCGGGCCTGGGCTTCCAGGGCCTCGGCCACACCGGTCAGGAACCCGTCGGGGTGCGCCAGTACGGTGCGGCCGCCGAGCAGCACCCGGTCGATGTCCAGCAGCTCGACGAGGTTGGCGGCGCCCACGCCCAACGCCCGTGCCGCGCCCGGCAGATCGCCGCGGGCCACCGCCGCCAGGCACAGCGCCTCGATGCAGCCGCGCCGTCCGCAGCCGCAGCGCGGCCCGTCCCACCGCACGATCTGGTGGCCGAACTCGCCGGCGCCGGTGCGCGGGCCGCGGTAGAGGCTGCCGTCCAGCACGAGCCCGGCGCCCAGGCCGGTACCCAGATGGAGATAGCCGAACGAACCGGCGCCGGCCGGTATCCCCTGGGCGAGGCCCAGTGCCGCCGCGTTGGTGTCCTTGTCGAGGACGACGGGCAGGCCGAGGCGTTCGGCGAGCTCGTCCCGCAGGGGGAAGGCGTCCCACCGGGGCGCGCCGGTGACCCGGTGCAGGACGCCGGTGGCGTGGTCCAGCGGGCCGGGGCAGGCCACCCCGGCGCCCAGCACCGGCGGGCCGCCGGCCTCGGCGCGCAGGGCGGTGACCTCCCGTTCGGCGGTGGCGAGCACCTGCCCGGCGCCCGCCTCGAAGACGAGCGGGGCACGGCGTACGCCGACCGCTTCGCCCGCGAGGTCGGCGAGGACGACGGTGAGTTCATCGCGGTCCAGATGCAGTCCGACGGCGTGCCGGGCGCCGGGGACCAGCCGCAGGACGGTGGCGGGCTTACCGCCCGTGGAGGCGCGGCGGCCCGCCTCGGTGACCAGGCCGTCGGCCCGCAGCCGGGCGGTGATCTTGCTGACGGCCTGCGGGGTCAGCCCGGTGCGGCCGGCGAGCTCCCGCCGGCTGACGCCCTCCTCGCCGGCCGCGCGCAGCAGCCCGAGCACCAGCGCGGCATTGTGGCCGCGCAGGGCGGGGAGATTGGCCCCCGGAGGTCCGGCGGCGGAGCTGTCGTTCGAGAGGTCGTTGCTGGTCACCCACCCATTGTCCGCATCGCTTGCACTTTGGCAACAGCGTTGCTTAAGTGGGAGACATGAGCATGAGCGAGAAGAGCGACTCCACCGACACCGCCGCCCCTCACGACCCGCTCCGCGTCGGCCTCATCGGCTACGGCCTGGCGGGCTCGGTCTTCCACGCCCCGCTGATCGCGGCCACCGAGGGCCTGCGGCTCGACACCGTCTCGACCGCCGACCCGGAGCGGCAGGCACAGGCCCGCGCCGAGCATGCCGGGGTCCGTACGGTCGACCCCCCCGAGGCGGTGCTCGCCCGCGCCGCGGACCTCGATCTGATCGTGCTGGCGACGCCGAACAAGACGCATGTGCCGCTCGCCACGGCCGCCCTGGAGGCCGGTCTGCCGGTGGTGGTCGACAAGCCGCTGGCCGCGACCGCCGCCGAGGCCGAGAAGCTGGCGGCGCTCGCCGAGGACCGTGGCCTGCTGCTCTCCGTCTTCCAGAACCGCCGCTGGGACAACGACTTCCGCACCGCCCGCACACTGATCGAGCAGGGCGAGCTCGGCGACGTCCAGCGCTTCGAGTCCCGCTTCGAGCGCTGGCGGCCGCAGCCCAAGGGCGGCTGGCGCGAGTCCGGCGACCCGGAGGAGATCGGCGGCCTGCTCTACGACCTCGGCAGCCACCTCGTCGACCAGGCGCTGGTCCTCTTCGGTCCGGCCGTCTCCGTCTACGCCGAGTCCGTGGTCCGCCGCCCGGGCGCGGAGGCCGACGATGACTCCTTCATCGCCCTCACCCACGCGAACGGCGTCCGTTCCCATCTGTGGATGAGCGCCACCGCGGCCATGCTGGGCCCGCGCTTCCGGGTGCTGGGCAGCCGGGCGGGCTATGTGAAGCACGGCCTGGACCCGCAGGAGGCCGCGCTGCGCGAGGGCCGCCGGCCCGGCGGTGAGGAGGGCGACTGGGGCGTGGAGCCGGAGTCCCGCTGGGGCCGGCTCGGCGCCGGCTCCTCCCCGCAAAGCGGTGGCGGCGAGCGGGTACCGACGCTGCCCGGCGACTACCCCGCGTACTACGCCGCGATCGCACGGGCGCTGCGCGAGGGCGGCCGGCCGCCGGTGACCGCCACCGAGGCCGCGGCCGCCCTCCGCGTCCTGGAGGCCGCGAAGCTCTCCGCCGCCGACGGCCGTACGGTCCACATCAGGGCGGACGGATGAGCCCGGCGGATCCACCGGCGGCGGCCGGCTCGGTGGACGAGCCGGCGGCGCAGGAGGAGCGGCTGGTCCTCGACGCCTTCGGCAACGACGAGGCCCGGGAAGGGGTGCCCCCATCGCGCCGAGGGCCGCACCTTCGAGCGGCCCGGCCGGCCTGACGCGGAAGGAGGGGGCGGCCCCGGCGCGCGGCCGGTGACGCCCTCCCCTCCCTGCGGGCGCGCCGCTCAGGCGTCCTTGAGTTCCTGCCGCTGCCGCCCCAGGCCGTCGATTTCCAGTTCCACGACGTCGCCGGCGCGCAGGTACGGCTTGGGCTCCGGGCGGCCCATGGCGACACCGGCCGGGGTGCCGGTGTTGATGACGTCGCCGGGGTGAAGGGTCATGAACTGGCTGACGTAGCGGACGACTTCGGTCACCGGGAAGATCTGGTCGGCGGTGGTGCCGTCCTGTTCCAGGTCGCCGTTGACCCACAGCCGCAGGCCGAGGGCCTGCGGGTCGGGGACCTCGTCGGCGGTCACCAGCCACGGGCCCAGGGGGTTGAACGTCTCGCAGTTCTTGCCCTTGTCCCACTGGCCGCCGCGCTCGATCTGGAAGGCGCGCTCGGAGACGTCGTGCGCCACGGCGTAGCCGGCCACCGCCGCCAGCGCCTGTGCGTCGCTCTCCAGGTAGCGGGCGCGGCGGCCGATGACGACGGCCAGTTCCACTTCCCAGTCGGTCTTCACGCTGCCCCGGGGGACCAGCACGGTGTCCTCGGGGCCGACGACCGTGTCCGGGGCCTTCATGAAGAGGATCGGCTCCTCGGGGGGCATGGCCCCTGTTTCCCGGGCGTGGTCGTGATAGTTCAGCCCGATGCACACGATCTTGCCGATCCCGGCCAGCGGCGGACCGGTGCGCAGTCCGGCCGCATCGAGCGGTGGCAGCTCACCGGACGCGGCGGCGGCCCGCAGGCCCGCCAGGGTTCCGTCGTCGGAGAGCAGCGCTCCGTCGATGTCCGGCACCAGGCCGGACAGGTCCCGCAGGACCCCGGCCTCGTCGAGCAACGCCGGGCGTTCCGCCCCCACCGTTCCGACACGCATCAGCTTCATCGGTTCCACTCCCGTGGTCAAAGGTCGGCCCGGGAAAGGGAATGCCGGGCCGGCCGATGGGGGACGGCCATCGAGCGATTTGGTCGATCGTCCAAGAACGGGGTCCGGTCTGCAAGACCCCGTTCACGGACCGGACCGTTACCGGGTGGTAGTGGCGGTCTCCCCGACCGTCTCCCGAACCGTCTGCCGGACCGCCTCCCTGGCGGCCTTCCCGACGGTCTCTCCGGAAGCGCCGTCCGTCTGCGGCTTCGCCCCGCCGGCCGGGCGGGTCCTGGCCTGGGAGTCGGCCCTGGTCTGGGAGTTGACCCTCGCCCGGGCCGCGCGCTGCCGGGCCGCGCGGGTCTTCGGCGCGCCCTTGCGGTCCGTACGCTGCGGAGCCGGACGCTGCTGCGGGGCCCGGGTGCCCGGCGCGCCGTCAGCCGGGGCGGGGGCCTGCTCCTCGGAGGGGGCGGCGGCCTTCGCCTTGGTGCGGGCCGGCTTCCCCGCGGCCGGCTTTTCCGCGGCCGGCTTCCCTGCGGACGGGGCCGCCGCGGACGGGGCCGCCGCGGTGGCCGCGTCCCGCTCGCCGCGCCGCCGGTCCCGGTCCCGGTCCCGTTGCAGCAGGGCCCGCTCGCAGGCCGTCCAGGTCGTCGTCGTGACCATGTAGAGGCCGGCGGCCAGCGGCACCACGGCCACCGTGATCAGCGTGCCGAAGGACAGCAGCGGCATCACCTTGGCCATGGAAGCCATCCCGGGCAGTGCCGCGCCGGCGCCCGCGGCCGGCTGCGGGGCCTTGGCCATCGTGGCGCGGGCCCGGCGGAAGTTCCAGGTGGCGACGGCCGCGACCAGCGCGAACAGCGCGAGGTAGACCAGTCCCCGCGGCCCGAAGAGCCCGCCGTGCGCCAGCGCCTCGCTCCAGTGGCCGCCGAGCGGCGCCCCCAGCAGCGTGTGGTCCAGGAGGCCGCCGCCCCCGGTGGAGAACAGGTGGTACATCACGAAGAAGACGGGCAGCTGCAGCAGCGTCGGCAGACAGCCGGCCAGCGGCGAGGAGCCGGTCTCGGCGTACAGCTCGGACGTCGCCTTCTGCAGGCGCTCGGGGTGGCCCTTGTGTTTGCGCTGCAGTGCGGCGAGCTGCGGGGCGAGCGCCGTACGGGCCTTCTCGCCGCGGGCCGCGGCCCGGGCGAGCGGGTGCAGCGCGGCGCGGACGCCGAGGGTGCACAGAACGATGGTGGCGGCCATCGCCGCGCTGCCGAAGAGCGGGGCGATCGCCTCGGCGCCGTGCGCCAGCGCGTCGCCGAGGAAGCCGAACATGGACATGGGTGAGCCCTCCACGGGTCTCATCGTGCCGGGATGAGGATTCGGCGTGACGAGCCGCGCGGGCGCGGGGTGCGGTGCGGTGACCGGACCGCATGCGGTGAGCAGACCGGATGCGGTGCGGTGAGCGGACCGGGCGCCTACGCGGCCGTCGGGAGGGGGCGGCCCGGTGCTCGGGGGCGGGGGCGGCCGGCCGCGTCGGGATCACGTTGCGGCAGGAAGGCCGTACGCCGCTCGCGGTCGCGCAGCGCCGTACGGATCCGGCCCGGTGGCAGCGGCCGGGCGCAGGCCGCGATCAGGAAGGCACGGCACAGGAGCAGCAGCGCGCCGGTGGTCGCGGCGGCGGTCAGGGCGGTGGTGAGCCCCGTCTGCGTAAGCAGGAAGCCGGCCAGGACGAAGAAGAGTGCCGAGGTGTACAGGCGCCATGCATCGACGATGCGGTACATCCGGCGCCCTCCCCGGGTTGTCAGGTCGTCAAGACTTATCGGCTTCCGCTCAAGAGTAGCCACAGATCTGGGCAGCGTGGACACCGGCCGATAACTTGCCCCCCTGCCGTCGTCGGGACGACGGCGGACCAGGGGGCCAAGGGGGAACACCTAGGAGGTGCTGTGCGCGACATCAGCGTTCCGGCCGTGGCGGCGCGACTGCGGACCGGCGGTCTTGCCGACTCCGTCTTCGACACCGCGACCCACCAGCCGGATTTCGCTCAGCTCGCCCGCCGCGACGCCAGAGCGCCCGGCGGCTGGCAGGAGGTGTCCGCGGCGGAATTCCGGGACGAAGTCATGGCCCTGGCCAGGGGGCTGCTGGCGGACGGGGTACGGCCCGGCACTCGGGTCGCGCTGATGTCCCGTACGCGCTACGAGTGGACGCTGTTCACCTATGCGCTGTGGGCGATCGGCGGGCAGCTCGTACCGGTCTATCCGACCGCATCGGCCGAGCAGCTGCGCTGCATCCTCGTCGGGGCGAAGGTCGCCGCGATCGTCGTCGAGAACGAGGCGCAGGCCATGACCGTGGCCGAGGCCTGCGACGAGCAGGCCAGGCTGCGCCGGCTGTGGCAGCTCGACCTGGACTGCGTCCGGCGGCTGACGGAGGAGGGCACCCGGCTGCCCGAGGCGGACGTGCACCGGCTGCGCCACATGGTCTCTCCGGAGGGGATCGCGGCGATCGTCTACACCTCGGGAACCACCGGGCGCCCGCGCGGCTGTGTGATCACCCACGCCAATCTCGCCGCCGAGTGCGACACCCTCTACGCGGGCTGGGGCGGGCTGCTGGCCGCGCCGGGCGAACGCCCCTCGCTGCTGGCCTTTCTGCCGTTCGCGCAGATCTACGGCCTGATGGTGCAGGTGGCGTGTCTGCGCGGCGGGGTGAAGCTCGCCCATCAGCCCGAAGTGTCGTCGGAGGAACTGCTGCCGGCCCTGGCCTCGTTCCGTCCGACGTTCCTGTTCGCGGTGCCGTACGTCTTCGAGAAGATCTGCACCCGCGCCCGGCTGGCCGCGGAAGCGGCGGGCCGGCGGCGGACGTTCGACGCGGCGATGACGGTGGCGGTGCGCTACGCGGAGGCACTGGCCGAGGAGGCGCGGGGCACCGGGCGCGGGCCCGACCCGTTCCTGCGGGCCCGGCACGCGCTCTACGACCGGCTGGTGTACTCCCGCATCCGGGAGACGCTGGGCGGCCGGGTGCACACCGCGGTCTCCGGCGGTTCACCGCTCCTGCGCGAACTGGGGCTGCTCTTCGCCGGGATGGGCATCATGGTCTACGACGGCTACGGCCTGACGGAGACCAGCGGCGCGATCACCGTACAGCCGCCCGGCAAGGTGCGGTTCGGGACGGTGGGCCGCCCGCTGCCGGGCAGCGCGGTGCATCTGGCGCTGGACGGCGAGGTGTGGGTACGCGGTCCGGTGGTGTTCGCCGGCTACCTCGACGAGGACGGCACCACGGGCAGCGGGCTCTACGACGGCTGGCTGCCGACCGGCGACCTGGGGCATCTGGACGAGGACGGCTATCTCGCCATCACCGGCCGCAAGAAGGACATGCTCATCACCAGCAATGGCAAGAGCGTGGCCCCGCAGGGTCTGGAGCAGCGGCTGTGCTCCCATCCGCTGATCTCGCAGGCCGTGGTGGTCGGCGACAACCGGCCCTATGTCACCGCGCTGCTGACGCTGGACCCCGAGGCGCTGACGCACTGGCGCAAGCTGCGGGACGAGCCCAGCGCCGACAGCACGGCACCGACGCCGGAGGAGCAGCTGCAGGCGGAGGTGCGGCGGGCGGTGGCGCGCGCGAACGCGTCGGTGTCGCGGGCCGAGTCGATCCGCGCCTTCCGGGTGCTGCCGGGCGAGTTCAGCCAGGAGTCCGGGCTGATGACGCCGTCGCTCAAGCTGCGCCGGGCGGCGATCGTCCGGACGTACGCGGCGGAGATCGACGCCCTGTACGCGGAGGGCAAGCGCGAGGAGCCCGGCACGCGGCGGGACCGCCGCCGCTGGGCCGCGGCGGGGCTGTACGCGCGCTGAGCAACGCACGCCGAGCACGGCGTACACCGCGCTGGACGGGCCCGGCCGGGCACACGGAATCCGACGCACGTCACCCGTTTCCCGGCCGGGCCCGCACGCGGCACCGTAGCAGTGCCGCGGCGGGCCCGGCCGTTATTTGTCCAGGGGTGAGGACCCGGGCCCGCCGGCCCGGTACGGCACTTAGCGTCCGGTGGGATTCCAGTAGTGACGAACCGGGAGGCCGTGTGCGGTCCATCCTCAGCAATTCCGCAGCATCCGGGCGGACCATCGCCACCGGCCTGGTGGTCGCCGCGCTCGTGGCCACGCTCGCGGCGCTGCTGCTGCCCGTCCAGCTCTTCGGCGAGGCCCAGGCCTCGGCGAGCACCACGCTCTCGTACGACGACGACGGCGGCGGCACGGTCAGCACCCGCTACGGTCCCCTCACCGCGATGGACCGGGACTTCGTGCGCAAGGTCAAGCTGGCCGGGCTGTGGGAGCTGCCCTCGGGCCGGATGGCCCAGCAGCGCGGGACGACCCCGGCCGTCCGCACGGCCGGCAACCACCTCGTGGCGGGACACACCGAGCTGGACCGGCGGTCGAACGAGGCCGGCCGGGCGCTGGGCGTCGACCTGCCCACCGAGCCCAACGTCGCCCAGCAGGGCTGGCTCGGGCAGCTCAAGACCGCCCAGGGCAAGGAGTTCGACGCGACGCTGGCCGAGTTGTTGCGCCGGGCCCACGGCAAGGTCTTCGGGCTGATCGCCCTGGTCCGCGATCAGACCAAGAACACGATGGTGCGTGCCCTGGCGGACCGCGCCAACAGCGTCGTGCTGGACCACATCACGGTCCTGGAGAAGACCGGGAACGTCGACTTCAACACCCTGCACAACAGCTGACCGCACGGAGTTCCCGGTTCCGCAGATCCGCCCACAACCCCTGTGAACCCACCAGGACGACACCCCTCACATCGGACGAAGCGAAGTGATCTCATGAGGCAACGGCAACAGGCCCATAAACGCTCGCGTTTGACGAACAGAATGCTCATCGGCGCGACCGCCCTCCTGCTGGGCGGCGGCGGACTGGCCGCCTACGCCACCACGGCGCTGGCGGGCAACCAGACCACCCCCGGCACGGCGTCCGGCCATCAGCACACCGCGTCCGGCATCACCATCTCCTGCCCCGATGTGGGCGAACGGCTGCGGACCGTCCCGCGCAGCGCACAGCTCCCGGTCTCCAAGGGGCTGTCCGCCCTCGACAAGCAGGTGCACGACGCGTACCACAAGATGATGGGCGGCAGCGGTACCGCCGTCATGGCCCCGCTCAAGGCACAGCGGGAGAAGACCATCAAGATGATGGTCACCGCGATCGCCAAGAACACCAAGCGGCCGGGCTATCTGATCAAGATGAGCGGCTGCACCACCAAGCCCGTGGACGAGGGTGCCGGCGCGGGCGGCAACGACTCCACGAAGTCCGTGCAGGACGGCTGGTACCAGGGGCAGTCCCAGAACCAGACCCAGGGTCAGCAAGGCCAGGACCAGCAGGGGCAGGACCAACAGGGGCAGGACCAGCAGGGCCAGAACCAGCAGGGCCAGGACCAGCAGGGGCAGAACGGCGGCCAGCAGGGCCAGGCCGGGGGCCCCTCTCCCGATGACTTCGTGGACATCACCACCGTCCAGCCGAACGCGGACGCCCCGCCGTTCGCCGCCCCCAAGGGAGGCAACGCCTCGACGGGCACCTTCACCACCGAGTGCGGGCGCAATGAGGACGGCCACTTCAACTCCGACAACGTCATCGTGACCCCGGGCGTCAGCAACGGCGCCCACCACACCCACGACTACGTCGGCAACAAGGCCACCGACGCCTTCGCCGACGACAACAAGCTCGCCGCCTCCGACACCACCTGCGGCAACGGCGACCAGTCCACCCACTACTGGCCCGTGCTGCGCAAGCTGGACGGCAACGCGGAGCAGAAGCCCGGCGCCGCGCAGGACGCCAACGTCGGCACGACCCTGACCCCGGCCACGGTGACCCTGAAGTTCCGTGGCAGCCAGGTCGGCCAGGTCGAGGCGATGCCGCGCTTCATGAAGATCATCACCGGTGATGCCAAGGCGTTCACCAACGGCACCAAGAACGCCAACGCCTCCTGGAGCTGCACGGGCTTCGAGGACCGGCAGCTGAAGGACAAGTACCCGCTGTGCCCTGAGGGTTCCCAGGTCGTGCGGACCTTCGCCTTCCAGAACTGCTGGAACGGCCGGGACATCGACAGCGGCAACCACCGTGACCACGTGGCGTTCTCGGACCAGAACGGCGTCTGCCCCAACGGCTTCAAGGCGATCCCGCAGCTCACCCAGCGGATCACCTACGACGTCCCGCAGGGCCAGAGCTTCGCGGTGGACAGCTTCCCCGAGCAGCTGCACAAACCGGTGACCGACCACGGCGACTTCATCAACGTGATGCCGGACCAGCTGATGAGCAAGGCGGTCGACTGCATCAACGGCGGCCGTAACTGCACCTGAAACCGACCCCGGTGAGCCCTGAGCCCCTTGGGGAACCCCCAAGGGGCTCACTCACGGGCCCTCGGCCGAGGGTCGCGGGGGCGCGCGGGGGTCACGGTGGCCGGGGGGGGGACGGGGGTCACGGTGGCCGGGGGCGCGGGGGTCGAGGGTCGCGGCGGTCGGTGGCCGCGACCCTGCCCCCTGGTCCGCGGCTCGCGGCCCGTGGCTCGTGGCTCGTGGCCGTCGCCCGAGTCCACCCCCGAGGCCGCCTCCCGAGACCGTCCCCCGAGGCCGTGTCCCCCGGGCCCACGACTACAGCCCACGGCAAAGCAGCGGCCCCGGCCCGGATGTCCGGGGTCGGGGCCGCTGCTCGGCGCCGGGTTGCTGTCGCTGTGCCGGAAGGCCCCCACCGTTCCGGCCGGCCGTCAGCTCAAGGGGCGCGGTACTTCATCCGTCGGTCCTCAAAGACCGTTGACGCGGGCCTCACGGGCCATGCCCAGCGGGCGTATGGACGAGGCGACGGCCCGTGCGCGGCGGCCGGCCCGTGCGCGATAGCTGCGGACGTGCGCCATCAGGCGGCGGCTGCGCAGCGCCATCTCCAGCTCGAAGCGGGTGCGCGGATCGCGCAGCACCGGGCCGAAGAGCTTTTCGATCTGACGCAGGCGGTATCGGACCGTCTGGGGGTGCACATGCAGCAGTTTGGCCGCTTCGGGGGCACCGCCGCCCTCCAGCCATGCCAGCAGCGTGACTTCGAGCCGTTCGCTCTGCCGGGGCGTCAGCTCCTCCAGCGGGCCCAGCCAGCGGGAGGTCAGCGCGTCGGCCAGCGACTCGTCCTGGAGCAGCAGCAGCGCGGAGAGATGGTCGTCGACGAACGCGGGCCGCGACTCGGGGCCGACCCGGCCCGGAGCCAGCGTCAGCAGATAGCGGGCCCAACGCAGCGAGGACGCGGTGTCGGTGGCCGGTACGACGTGGCCGACCGCGGCCGGCCGCCCCTTGAGCGCCGCCTCCAGGCGGGCCCGGGTCTGGGTGGCCGGGTCGGGGACGAACAGACAGGTGTATCCGTCGACCGAGCCGATGAGGGCGTGCCCGAGCGCCGCGGCGAGCTGGGCGGCCTCGACGGGTGTGGCGAGGACGACGGCCTGGAGGGTCTCGGGGATGGGCCAGCCGGCCGCGCGGGACAGCTCGGTCAACCCCTCGTCCGGCATTTCCCGTTGTCCGGCAAGGACGTCGAAGAGGTCCTGGCGGGCCCGGGCCACCGGCATCGGAGTCACCACGGACGGCACGGCCCGAGGTTTACTCTCCGACTCTTTTTGGTACCCAAGAACTGTCAGCAAGGCCTGTTCAAGTGCCCATTGCGCCTCTTCTACGGGAGTATCCCCGAGAAGTGCGGACAATGCGGGAAATCCGCGTTGCAACTCCGCGACCAACTTGTCGGCGAGATCGGGAAGTTCATTTCTGACTACCCGGTTCCACTCACCTCGTGGACGCGACCAGATGCGGTTCAGGAGATCACACATCGCTACCTCGATCCTGGCGGGGATGCGGCTGTTACTGGGGATTGGCGCCCCCCGTGCGCCTGAGTCGGCATCATCCGGAGTCACCCCGCGGGACCGCGATGCCAGTGCAGGAATTTGTCACAGCGCGATAAACCTTACGAAAGCCTGAACGCGTTCGGAGATGCTTTTACACATCCGGATTACGGCCCTGTGTATCCGACCGGTTACAGAATGTTTAGTGTTACCGGGGGTCACCCGAACAAAAGCCCCGGGCAAATTACGCCCCCGGGAGATTTCATCGAAATTCGCATCCCGCACCCGCGCCCTGACACCGGGAGGTCCGATGTCCGCACCGCGTATGCAGAGCCGTCGCGCCGCACACCGAGCCCGGCCCTCGCCGTTCGTGCCTCGCCCCCGGCGTCCCCCGAACGAACCCGGGCCGCCGGCCCGCCGACCGGCCGGCGGCTTCGCCGGAACTGCCGTGCTCCGCCCGGCGCTTCCGGCCGCACTGCTGCTCTTCCTCGCCGTCGTGCTGCACTCCGGCGCGATGGACGGCCTGCTGAACTTCCTCGACTTCGGCGCCGGAGTACTCGCGCTGGTCTCCCTGTCGGTCACCGTGCTGTGGGGCCTGGCCGCCACCGACCGGATGGTGCTGAACTCCGGCCACCGGCTGCTCGCCCAGGCCGTGCACCGCGGCACCGGCGTCGCCGGCCTCGGCTTCCTCGGCCTGCACATCTGGGTCAAGGTCACCGAGGGCCACACCGATGCGATGGCCGCCGCGGTGCCCTTCACCGATGGTGCCCGCCCCGGCCTCATCGGCCTCGGCACCCTCGCCGCCTACGTGTTCATCGCCGTCGCGGTGACCGGCGCGGTACGCGGCGCCTTCACCGGCATCACGGCCTCCCGGTGGTGGCGGGGGCTGCACATGAGCGCGTACGCCGCCTGGGGGCTGGCCCTGGTGCACGGCCTCAGGGCGGGCCGTCCCGCAGCCGGCTATGCCCTCGTCGGCTATGCCATCTGCCTTGTCGCGGTGGCCGTACGACTCGCGCTGCGGATGCGCGACTCACGCAGGAACACAGGAGAACTCCCATGACCGCCCCCGCCCCCACCCGCCCGCTCCCGGCCGTCCCCGGCCCCGCGGAGCCCGTGCCGACACTGGCGTCCTTCGGCCCGCCCCGCCTGCTGGCGGGGCTCGACGAGATGCCGCGCATGGGCCGGGTGGCGCATCTGTCCCGGCACGGCGGCCTGCCCCAGCTCAGCTCCACGGAGCTGGTGGCGCTGGCCGAGGACATCGACCTGCGCGGCCGGGGAGGTGCGGGCTTCCCCTTCGCCCGCAAGCTCACCGCCGTCATGGACGGGATGCGCAAGGCCGACGGCAAGGGCGCGGTGGTCGTCAACGGCAGCGAGGGCGAGCCCAGTTGCCTCAAGGACACCGCGCTGCTGCTGCACGCCCCGCATCTGATGCTCGACGGCGCCCTGCTGGCCGCCGACGCGCTCGGCGCCCAGGAGGTCGCGATCGGCGTGACCCGCATGGACGTGCTGCATTCCGTGCAGAGCGCCATCGACGAACGCGGCCCGGTGCGGCCGACGTTACGGGTCACCCTGCTGACCGAGCGGTTCGTCACCGGCGAGGGCTCCGCGATGACGAACGGGCTGGGCGGCGGCGCCGGCCTGCCCTCCGGCCGCAAGATCCGCTCCAGCGAGCGGGGGCTGAACGGTGTGCCGACGCTGCTGTCGAACACCGAGACCTACGCCCAGCTCGCCGTGGCCGCCCGGCTCGGTGCGCTCGGCTACCGCACCACGGGCCTGCCCACGGAGCCCGGCACGCTGCTGCTGACGGTCGCCGGCAGCCGGGTGGTCGAGGTGCCCTACGGCGTCTCGCTGGCCCGGGTCCTGGCGCTGTGCGGCATGGACCAGGGGCAGGGCGTGCTGATCGGGGGTTACCACGGCACCTTCATCTCGCCCACCGACGCGCTGACCGCGTGTCTGTCGAAGGAGTCGCTGGCCGAGTACAACGCGGTGCTCGGTGCGGGAGCGGTACTGCCGCTGCCCTACGACACCTGCCCCGCGGGCGAGACGGTACGCGTCGCGCAGTGGATGGGTGCCGAGTCGGCCGGCCAGTGCGGGCCCTGCGTGCTGGGGCTGCCCGCGCTCGCCGAGCAGCTCGACCGCGCCGTACGGGGCGGCGGCGCCGCCGCCCTGGAGGCCGTACAGGCGCGGATGCGGGCGGTCGAGAAGCGCGGCGCCTGCAGCCATCCGGACGGCACCGCGCGCTTCGTCGCCTCGGCTCTGGCCGCCTTCCCCGAGGAGTTCGAGCGGCATGCGCAGGGGTTCGGATGCGGCCGCCCGGTGACCGGTGCGCTGCCGGTCACGGGGAGCCGGCCGCTGCCGTCCACCGTCCCCCAGCCGGCCTCCGCCCCCTCCCGGGCGGCCGCGCCGCCGCAGGAGAGGCTGCTGGTCGACTGGACGCTGTGCCGCGGCCACGGCCTGTGCGCGGATGTCGTGCCCGGCATCATCAAGCTGGGCCCGGACGGCTATCCGGAGAAGGCCAGCATGCCGCTGCCGGCCCGGATGCGGCGCCGGGCGCAGCTCGCGGTGCGCCGCTGCCCGGCGCTCGCCCTGCGGGTGCAGGGCGGCAGCTGAGGTGCGGGTGCGGGCGTCAACCGGCGTGCCGGGCAGGTTTTTTGCCCGCGGAGAAAATTCTTCGGCTCCGTTGAACGCCCGGCACCCCGTAGCGCGTATTCCCCCGGCGACGGCACCCCGCCGGGGCCCCGGGCCGCATCGGCGCCCGGGCCACCGTCCCAGCCCTCACCTCGGCAAGCGACACACTCACCAACCGACCAAGGAGACATCATGAGCACTCGACGTCGTGCGGGTCTCGCGGCCGCGGCGGTCGCCACCCTGGCCCTGACCGCCGCCTGCGGCAGCAGCGCCAACCAGAGCGCCGGCACCGCCACCACCGACAACGTCCAGCCCGCCGGGCAGGGCACCAGCGACTACGGCTACGGGTCCTCCGGGGGCTCCGGCGGCTCGGGTGGCTACGGCGGCCAGGCCGGCGGCGACAGCGGCGGCAAGGCCCCGCAGGCCGCGCCCAGCGCCGGCAAGCTGGCCCTGCACCAGGACACCGAGCTCGGCCCGGTCGTCACCGACGCCAAGGGCATGACCCTCTACCGCTTCGACAAGGACACCGCGGACCCCTCCAAGTCCAACTGCTCCGGCTCCTGCGCCACCACCTGGCCGGTGGTCCCCGCCGACGGCGCCACCGCCCCGGCCGGTATCGACAAGAGCAAGCTGGGCTCGGTCACCCGCGCCGACGGCACCAAGCAGCTCACCATCGGCGGCTGGCCCGCCTACCGCTACGCCAAGGACACCAAGCCCGGCGACACCAAGGGCCAGGGCGTGGGCGGCACCTGGAACGCGCTGGCCGCCGACGGCAAGAAGGCCGGCGCCCAAAAGCCCGGCGACGTCTCGGTGTTCGACCACCCGCAGCTCGGCTCGATCCTCGTCGACAACATGGGCCGCACCCTCTACCGCTTCAACAAGGACAGCGCCTGGCCGATGAAGTTCGGCTGCAACGACGCCTGCCTGGACACCTGGAAGCCCGCCAAGCCGGCCGACCGCTCCAAGCTCAACGGCATCGCCCCCAAGCTCATCTCCACCGTCACCCGCCCCGACGGCACCCGCCAGCTGGCCGTCGACTGCTGGCCGGTCTACTGGTTCACCGGCGACAAGCAGCCCGGTGACATCAACGGCCAGGGCAAGATGGGCCTGTGGTTCGCGGTCTCCAACGCGGGCAAGAAGATCACGACGACGCCGTAGGGCCGGCCGCCCCGCCCCGCGGCAGGGCACCGTCCCGGGGGAACTCGTCGTCCAGCGCCAAGACCTCGGCGTCCGGCCTGACGTCCGCATCGCGCGGCCCCAGCCAGGTGACCCCGAGCGCCACCGCCACATTCACGGCGAGCGCGACGATCCCCGCGTTCATCCCCCAGACCGGGTCGTGTCCCCCGAAGACCAGGACACAGACGAGAGCGAAGCCCGCCACCAGGCCGCTCACCGCGGCGCGAAGCGTCAGCCGCCGCCACACCAGCCCCAGCAGCAGCATCGGCACGAGCTGTGCCATGCCCTCGTACGAAATCAAGGACAGCCGGACGAGGGTGTCGGGGGCGGTGTAGGTCAGCAGCAGCGCCAGCGCTCCGGCCACCACCACGACCACCTGCGACCACAGCTTCTGCCGCCCGTCCGCCGCCCGCCGCCCGCCGTCTCCACCAACCTCCCCGTCCCCGGCAGCCTCCCCGGCACCGGTGTCCGGATTCGCGCGCGCCCCCAGCACGCTCCTCCCCCACATCGTGCCGATGACCAGCATGAACACGGCCATCGGCACGATGGAGGAGAGGGCGGCGGCCACCCCGGTCAGCCCCACGGCCCAGGCCGGAAGGGAGTCCACCACCAGCTTGAACAGCGCGAGATCGGAATCCGCGCCCACCAGGCCGGGCACCACGAACAGGGCCGCCATACCCAGCAGCATCGGTACGAACAACAGCACGTTGTAGAAGGGGAGATAGAGCGCGTTACGGCGCAGCACATCGGCGTTGCGGGCCCCCAGATAGCCCGCCACGGTCGTCGGGAAGATCACCACCGTCAGGGAGTTGACGACGGTGGTGGTGATGAACCAGACCGGGCCCAGGCCGCCCGACGCATGGCCCGGGAAGGTCAGCCACTGCGGCTTCTCGGCGACGATCCGGTCCAGGAAGGGCCCGTAGCCGCCGAAGTAGTGCAGCGGCACATACACCGCGAGGAAGCCGAGGGTGGCGATGACGAGGAGGTCCTTGAGTACCGACACCCAGGCGCTGCCGCGCAGCCCGCTGATCACCACGAAGGCGGTGGTGACGGCGAAGGCTATGAAATAGGCCCAGTTGAGGCTGATGGCGCCGTAGGAAATGGTGGAGACGACCACCCCCATGCCGGTGATCTGCAGCTGGATGTACGGCAGCAGGCAGACGGTGGCCAGGACGGCGACGGCGGCGCCGAGCCAGGGCGCCCGGTAGCGGTGCGCGACCATGTCGGTGATGCCGACCAGATGGTGGCGGCGGGCGTAGGCCCACAGCATCGGCCCGGCGACGTACCCGAGCGCGTAGCCGCAGGACATATAGGCCAGGACGTAGAGCACCGGGGCGCCGGAGCTGTAACCCCAGCCGGCCGCGCCGAGGTAGCTGAAGCTCGTATAGCTCTCACCCGCCATCAGCACCCAGATGAAGACGGTCCCCAGGCTCCGGCCGCCCACCGACCATTCGGCCAGTCCCCCGCCGGAGCCCCGGCCGCGCACCGCGAGCAGGCCGAGAACGACGGTGAGCACCATGAAACCGCCGAAGACCGCGGTGGACACCGTGGCGTTCATCCCCGGCCCCGCTTGAGGTCGCCGCGTCGCGCCAGCCCCACCGCCAGCGGGGTCGCCAGCGTCGCCACCAGCATCCAGAAGAACAGGAACGGCAGACCGAGCACCGTCGGTGTCACCCGGTTCACCAGCGGCAGCACCGCCAGGAACAGCACGTACGGCAGCAGCAGCCACAGCAGCGCGGGGCGCCTTCTCGAACCCGGGGATCGCCCGCCGGAGGTCTCGTTTCGCACGGGGGGAGAGCCTAGGCGACGCACGGCCGCCCTCACCGTGACTGTGTCGACCGCAACACCGCCCAGACCACCAGCCGGTAGGTGGAGGTGTACTCCGGCGTACAGGTCGTCAGGGTCAGATAGGAGCCGGGCGCCGTGAAGCGGTAGGCGGGGTGCACGCTGCTGTACGGGAGCGCCGCGAGGACCGTGCCGTCGGCGGGGGTGGTCCGCGGCAGGGTGCGCCGGACCACGTAGGTGTAACGGGCCTCGGCGGTGTCGAGGAGGACGGTGTCGCCGGCGCGCAGCCGGTCGAGACGGCGGAACGGCTCGCCGTGGGTGTTGCGGTGCCCGGCCAGCGCGACATTGCCGGCCTGGCCGGGCTGGGCGCTGTGCGGATAGTGGCCGACGTAGCCCTTGTTGAGGACCGCGGCCTTGCCGACGCCCTGGGCGACGGGGGCGGTCAGGCCGATCCGCGCGATGCGCAGGACGGCGTACGCGGCGTTGCGCGGCGGGGCCGGGGGCCGGCCTGCGGTGCGGCGTCCGGGAGTCCGGGACGGCGGTCCGCCGTGCGCGGTCCGCCCCGCCGCCCCGTCGTCGCCACCGGGCGCCGGGGGCACGGCGGAGGACGGCGGCCGGGTGTGCCACGTCCGCTCCAGCCGGTCCACCTGGTCGTGCGCCGCGTGCTGTGCCTGACGGTTCGTCCACCACAGCTGGTGGACGACGAGCAGCAGCAGTACGGCGCCGAGCGTCACGGCCAGCTCCGCACCCGTCCACAGCGCCCGCGCGGCACGGGAGCGACGGGGGTGCCGCCCCTGTACGACCACCGGTATCCGCTCCCGCACGCGGGCACCGTAAGCCCTGCGGGCCGAAGCCACCAGAGGCGGCGCACGACCCGGCCCCCGGACAGGCGGTCAGCCGCCGAAGGCCTGCGAGACGGCGTAGATGGCGAGGCCGGCCAGTGCGCCGACGACGGTGCCGTTGATGCGGATGAACTGCAGGTCGCGGCCGATGTGCGCCTCGATCTTCTTCGAGGTGTGCTCGGCGTCCCAGCCGGCGACGGTCTCGGTGATCAGGGAGGTGATCTCGCGCTGATATGTCGTCACCACATAGACGGCCGCGTTCTCCAGCCAGCCGTCCACCTTGTCCTGCAGCCGCTTCTCGCCGGCCAGCCGCCGGCCCAGGGACAGCAGCGCCGCCCGCACCCGCAGCCGCAGCTCGCTGCGCTCGTCCTCGGCCGCGGCGACGATCATGGCGCGCACCGAGCCCCAGGCCGAGGTGATCAGGTCCTGCACCTCGCCGCGCCCCAGCACCTCGGACTTCAGCCGCTCGACCTTGGCCCGGGTGTCCGGGTCGGACTGCAGGTCGGCCGCGAAGTCCCGCAGGAAGCGGTCGATCGCCCCGCGCGCCGGATGCTCGGGCATGTCCCGCATCTCGGTGACGAAGCGCATCAGCTCCTTGTAGACCCGGTCGCCCACCCTGCGGTCGACGAACCGCGGGGTCCATCCGGGTGCGCCGCCGGAGACCGCGCTCATCACGGAGTCGCCGTGCTCGACCAGCCAGTCGTGGGCGCGGGCGACGAGCAGGTCCACCACCCGCCGGTGGCCGCCCTCGGCAACGATCTTCTCCAGCATCGTGCCGATCCCGGGCGCGATCTCGTGGGCGTCGGCCCGGCGGGTGATGGCCTCGCCGACCACCGCCTGCACATCGGCGTCGCGCAGCACGGTCAGCGCGCCGCGCAGCGCGGTGGAGAGCTCGGCGGTGACCCGGTCGGCGTTCTGCGGCTCGGCGAGCCAGCCGCCGACCCGGCGGCCGATGCCGACGGAGCGCAGCCGGCGGCGGACGACCTCGCCGGAGAGGAAGTTCTCGCCGACGAAATCACCCAGGCTCTGACCCAGTTGGTCCTTTTTGGTGGGGATGATGGCGGTGTGCGGGATCGGCAGCCCCATCGGCCGCTTGAACAGCGCGGTGACCGCGAACCAGTCGGCCAGCGCACCGACCATCCCGGCTTCCGCGGCCGCCGCGACAAATCCGGTCCAGCCGCCCGCACCGGAGGCCCCGGCCCATTTCGCCAGGACATAGACCAGGGCGACGGCCAGCAGCAGGCCGGTGGCCGTCGCCTTCATCCGGCGTACGGCGCGCCTGCGCTCCTCGTCGGCGGCGCCGTACGCGAAGCCGCCGCCCGGCGCGGTCCGGCCCGCCGACGCCGCTCCCGGCTCCGGCACCCGTTCCGCTTCCGGCGCCGTATCGGCATTTGTGCGTTCCATCCGCTCCACCGCTCCCACCGTGCCCCCGCCATCCTCCGGACCGCCCCGCGGCCCACACACGGCCGCCGGTACGGACCTCTATCCCACTGTGACCTACTCCTGGAACGCACCACGAGTTCCCCGCGTCCATGCCGGGGAGGCATCGAGCGGGGCGCCGGGCGGCACCCCGGAGGTCCGTGGGATCATGATGGACCGATCGGACCGCAACGGTGCCGCTGATCATCCGCTGCCCTTGCCCGCCCGGAGCGTGCTGCTCCGCTTTACCCAGGAGACCCCTCCCGCATGAAGAAAAGTGTGGGTTACTCCCTGCTCGCCGGTCTGGCGGCAGTGGTGGTGCTGATCTCGACCGCCATATTCGTCGGCTTCGGCGGCGACGGCGGCGGGCTCGGCGATTCCTCGCACAAGCCACGCGACCCGGCAGCGCCGGCGGTCTCCGGGCAGTGGGTCGGCACCTGGTCGGCGGCCGCGGCGGCGGCCGAGCCCGGCACGCTCAACGGCTACGCGGGGATGTCGATACGCAACGTCGTGCACACCAGCGTGGGCGGGGCGGGCGTGCGCATCCAGCTCTCCAACCTCTACGGCACCCGTCCGCTGGTGGTGAGCCATGCCACCCTGGCGCTGGCCGCGGCCCCCAGCAACCCCACGGCCGCGAGCGGCACCATGCGGCGGCTCTCCTTCAACGGCAAGCCCGCGGTGACCATCCCGGCGGGCGGCGCGGTCACCAGCGACCCGACCCGGCTGAAGGTGCCCGGCGACGCCGACCTGCTGGTCACGACGTACTCCCCGTCCCCCTCGGGGCCCGCCACCTACCACCCGTACGCCCGGCAGACCTCCTACCTGGCGCGCGGCGACCGGGCCGAGGACGCCACCGGCGCGGCCTACACCGAGCAGAGCCCGTACTGGCGCTATCTGACCGGTGTGGACGTGTGGAGCACCCAGGCCCGCGGCTCGGTCGTGGCGATCGGCGACTCGATCACCGACGGCATCACCTCCACCGCCGGCGCCAACCACCGCTGGACGGACTTCCTCGCGGCGAGGCTGCGCAACGAACCCGGCGCGCCCCGCTACGGCGTCCTCAACCAGGGCATCAGCGGCAACCGCCTGCTGGTCAACGGCTCCAGGTTCTCCCCGAACAACGGGCCCAGCGTGCTGTCCCGCCTGGAACGCGACGCGCTGTCGCGGACCGGGGTGAAGGCGGTGATCGTCGAGATCGGGCTGAACGACCTGTTCAAGACCCCGCGCCAGCTCGACCCGCAGAAGGTCGTGGCGGGGATGCGGGAGATCGTCCGGCAGGCGCACGCCCGCGGTCTGCGCGTCACCGGCAGCACCCTTACCCCGTTCGGGGGGCACCGCGGTTACTCCAACCTGCTGAATTCGGTGCGCGAACAGGTCAACCGCATCATCCGCTCCGGCACCGTCTACGACGAGGTCGTGGACTTCGACAAGGCGCTGCGCGACCCGACGGCGCCGGTGCGGCTGCGGCCCTCCTACGACTCCGGTGACCATCTCCACCCGAGCGACGAGGGCTTCCGGGCGATGGCGAACGCGGTGAACCTCGCTCACCTCAAGCTGGCCGCGCCGGCCGCGCTGTAACGCCAACGGAGCAGCGGCCGCCGCCTCAGTCCAACTCCTTGCGCGGGTGATCGTCGAGGCGGCGCCGCTCCTCCTTCAGGCGCCGCTGCTCCTCCTTCAGGCGCCGCTTCTCGGCCCTCGGCAGCTTGCGCTCGACGCCGACGCCGCCCATCATCGCCAGCCCGTTGACGATCACGCGGGGCGCACCGGGCTCGCCCGTCACCCCGTTCTCGCGCGAGCCGAAGGCGCCCATGAGACCCAGGCCGCGCACCTCGACCTCAACACCCGGCGGCACCATGATGTTCACCCCGCCCATGAGCACCCAGCAGGAGATGACGACCTCGGGACCGGCGAAGTGCGCCTCGCGCAGATCGATCTCGCCGCCGCCCATGAGGCAGGCCGCCGTGAAGCGGCGCCCGATCGTCCACCGGCCCTTGCGCTGGAATCCGCCCATCAAGGCCAGGCCGGCCGATGAGCCCTGCGTGCCGTCCACGATCCGCTCCGCCCACGGCGTGGGGGCCGCGCTCTCCTTGCGCAGCGACAGCGGGGCCGCGGCCGTCGCGGCCACCGGCAGATCGGCGGTGAGCGGTTCCAACTCCCGGTAGGTGCGGGCCTTGTACACCGCGTCCAGCCGCTCGTCGAACTCCTCCATCGCCAGCCGCCCTTCCGCGACGGCGTTCCGCAGGATCTCGGCGACCCGTTCGCGGTCGGTATCGGAGGCGCGCAGTGCGGGGAGTTCTTCAGTCATACGGACACATTAGAGCGCCGAGCCCCCGTTGCCCCCGCTCCGCCCGGTTTCCGGTCGTTTTCCCCCGCTCGCATACAGCTCGGCGATCAAGGTCTCGATGTCCGGCTCCCGCACCGACAGGTCCACCAGCGGATAGCGCGCGGCGACGGCGGCGACCAGCGGGGCCGCGCTCTGCGACGCCGGGAACGCCAGCCACTGCCGGGGCCCGTCCACCTTGACCGTACGGGCGCCCGGTACGCCCTCGATCGGGGGCAGTTGCCGCTCCAGGTCCACCACCAGCGTCCGCTCGCCGTCACCGGCCGCCCGCAGCCCGCCGAGGCCGCCGTCGTAGACCAGCCTGCCGTGGTCGATGACCATCACCCGGCGGCACAACTGCTCGATGTCGGTGAGGTCATGGGTGGTCAGCAGGACGGTGGTGCCCCGTTCGGCGTTCACCTCGCGCAGGAACCCGCGCACCTTCGCCTTGCTGACCACGTCCAGGCCGATGGTCGGCTCGTCGAGATACAGCACCTCGGGGTCGTGCAGCAGCGCCGCCGCGAGGTCGCCGCGCATCCGCTGCCCCAGCGACAGCTGCCGTACCGGTACGGCCAGCAGCGGGCCCAGGTCCAGCAGCTCGATGCAGCGGGCCAGGTTGGCGCGGTAGACCGCGTCCGGGACCCGGTACATCCGCCGCACCAGCTCGTAGGAGTCCTGCAGCGGCAGGTCCCACCACAGGGTGGTGCGCTGCCCGAAGACCACCCCGATCCGGCGGGCGAGCCGGGTCCGCCCGCGGTCGTGGCCCGCGCGGAGACCGGGCCCCGGGGACGGGTCGATGCCCGCGATCCGCAGCCGGCCGGCGCTGGGCACCAGAATGCCCGTCAGCATCTTGATCGTGGTGGACTTCCCGGCGCCGTTCGGACCGATGAAGCCGACCATCTCGCCGCGCGGCACCCCGAAGGAGATGCCGTCCACGGCCCGGACCTCCTGCCGCACCCGCCGCAGCCGGCCCGCCTTGCGCCGCACCGAGAAGACCTTCTCCAGGCCGTCCACCTCGATCAGCGGCGCCGCTCCGGCGGTTTCACTCACCACGCGTCCTCCTCTGCCGTCCCTGCCTGCCGCCCCGCATGCCGTCCCGCTCCGTCCCGCATGCCGTCCCGCTCCGGCACCGCATGCCGTCCCGCTCCGGCACCGCGCATGAGGCCCGGTCAGCTTCCC
Organism: Streptomyces sp. NPDC048516; assembly: GCF_043199875.1. NCBI lineage: Bacteria > Bacillati > Actinomycetota > Actinomycetes > Kitasatosporales > Streptomycetaceae > Streptomyces > Streptomyces sp. NPDC048516. The sequence continues at coordinate 372,963 of NZ_JBICWS010000003.1, forward strand.
GTGCTCCGGTACGCCCGGAGCCCCAGCCGCCACACCAGCCCGGCCCCCGTGCACATCAGCGCCGCCACCACGGGCCCCAGGAAGTCCACCCAGCCCGGCAGCCCCAGCGGATCGGGGCGGCCCAGCAGCCGCAGCGCGGGCAGCCAGTTCACGAAGGCCAGCGGGACGAGGAAGGTGACCCCGCGCACCAGTTCCCTGGCGAACACCGTCGGCGGGTACTGCAGCATCGCGTTGCCGCCGTAGGTGAAGGAGTTCTGCACCTCGGCCGCGTCCTGCGCCCAGAACTGGAAGGCGGCGCCCGCCGTGAAGACCGCCGCGAAGATGGCCGTTCCGCACACCGCCATCAGCGGCACCATCAGCACCCGGCCCAGCGTCCACTCCACCGGGAGATGCGGCAGCGACCAGCCGAGCACCAGCAGCGCCTGGGTGAGCCGGCCCAGCCTGCGCAGCGCGAAACGGTCCGCCGCGACCTGTGCGAAGACCGGCGCGGGACGCAGCAGCAGGACGTCGAGGGTGCCGTCCCGCACCCGCCGGCCCAGCCCTTCGATGCTGCCCAGCAGCAGATCCGCCAGGCCCAGCGACACTCCGGACGTCCCGTACAGGAAGGCCACTTCCGGCAGCGAGAACCCGCCGAGGGCGTCGATCCGCGAGAACATCAGCATGATCGCGACGAAGTCCAGGGCGTTGGCCGCGAAGTTGCCGAACGCCATCATCAGGAACGAGGCCCGGTAGGCGAGGGCGGAGCGCATCCACATCCGCACGATCAGCCCGTACGCGAAGATCCCCTGGGCGACGCGGCCCCCGCCGTCGGCCCGCTCCCCCGGCCCGCCGCCAGGGGCTGTCTCCCTAGCCACCGTGCACCACCACCTTGCGGGTCGCCGCCGACTGCACCAGCCGTCCCAGCGCCAGCAGCGCCACGGCCCACCCGGCCTGGAACACCAGCCCCCGCAGCAGCGCGCCGCCGCTGCGCGCGCCCACCAGCACATCGGCCGGCACCTGCAGGACCGCCGCCCAGGGCAGCAACTGGGCGACCTCGCCCAGGGCGCCGGGGAAGACCCGCAGCGGCAGCACCATCCCCGAGAAGAACATGCAGGCCAGACCGCTGATCAGGGCCAGCCCCGTGCCGTCGAGGAGCCAGAACGAGGCCAGTGCGACGAGATAGCGCAGGGTGAAGCTGACCAGCACCCCGAGCAGCACGGACAGCAGGAAACAGCCCCAGGTCAGCGCATCGCCGGGCAGCGCGAGCGGAAAGGCCAGGGCGCCCACCGCCATCGGCGCCACCCCGCGGCCGATCAGCTGCAGGCCGGCCCGCCCCAGATCCGCGGCGAGCCACCACAACTGCAGGTCCGCGGGCCGGTAGAGGTCCACGGCGATATCGCCGGTGCGGATCCGCTCCTGCAGCTCCTCCAGACCGCCGCTGCCCATCAGGCCCGTGCAGGCCAGCAGCGCCTGCCCGGTCCACACGAAGGCCAGCGCCTGCGCCTGGTCGTAGCCGCCCAGATGCGGCCGCTCGTCCCACAGCGCGATATACGTGAAGGCGACGATGAAGCCGAAGACGGTATTGGTGAACACGCCCGCCACGGTGGCGATGCGGTAGGTGGCGTACCGCCGGAAGCTGCCGGCCGCCACCGCGACGTACCACACGACGCGTCTCCCTCAGCCCTGTAGTCGTCGGACGGCCAAAACACCGGAGCCTAGACGCCGTGCACGGCAACGCGCCATCGCATTATCACCGCTTCGGGTGAGCCGTGGACGCCGTTCAGCCGGTCAGCTGGCGGACTTCGGTGCGCGCCACCCCGCCCGACCGGGGCACATGATGCGAGAGTTTCCCCACGGGCGGCAGTTGCTCCGGCGGCATCCCGCGCGCATCCCCCGACACGACACGACCGCCGCAGTACAACCTTCGGCGGCGGCCGAGGAGTCCATACCTATATGAGCGGACAACGCACAGGCTGGCGCCGTGTCCTCCCCACCTGGCGCGCGGTGCTGGGCACCGTGCTGCTGTTCCTGCTGCTCATCGTCGGCGGTCTGGTCGCCGGCTATCTGCTCGTCGGGATCCCGCCGGCCAACAGCGCCGCGAAGGCCCAGAGCACCGTCTACCTCTACTCCGACGGCTCCGAGCTGGCCCGTGACGGCGAGATCAACCGGCAGAACGTCACCCTCGGCCAGGTCCCGAAAGCCGTCCAGCAGGCCGTCCTCGCCGCCGAGGACCGCGACTTCTACGCCGAGTCCGCGGTCGATCCCGCCGCGATGCTCCGCGCCGCCTGGAACACCGTCACCGGCAAGGGCAAGCAGTCCGGTTCCACCATCACCCAGCAGTACGTGAAGAACTACTACCTCGGCCAGGAACAGACCGTCACCCGCAAGGCCAAGGAATTCTTCATCGCCATCAAGCTGGACCGCGAGGTGAGCAAGGACCGGATCCTGGAGGGCTACCTCAACTCCAGCTACTACGGCCGCAACGCCTACGGCATCCAGGCCGCCGCCCAGTCCTACTACGGCCGCAACGCCGAGCAGCTGACCACCGCTCAGGGCGCCTACCTCGCCACCCTCCTCAACGCCCCCAGCGCCTACGACATCACCGCCCACCCCGGCAACCGTGCGCGGGTGCTGGCGCGCTGGAACTACGTCCTGGACGGCATGGTGAAGCAGAAGTGGCTCACCAAGGCCGACCGGGCCGCGCTGGAGTTCCCCCTGCCCAAGCCGGCCAAGCCCTCCGCGGGGCTGTCCGGCCAGCGCGGCTACCTCGTCGAAGCGGTCAAGAACTACCTCACCGACAACAAGATCCTCGACGAGGACACCCTGCGGACCGGCGGCTACCGCATCACCACCACCATCAGCAAGAAACGCCAGAACGCCTTCGTCAAAGCGGTCAACACCCGGGTGATGGACCGCCTCGACGACTCCCGGAAGGTCGACCGCTACGTCCGGGCCGGCGGCGCCTCCATCGACCCCGCGAGCGGCCGGGTCGTCGCCCTCTACGGCGGCATCGACTACGCCAAGCAGTTCGTCAACGGCGCCACCCGCAGCGACTACCAGGTCGGCTCCACCTTCAAGCCGATCGTCTTCGCCTCCGCCGTACAGAACAACTCCACCACCCAGGACGGCGAGCGGATCACTCCCAACACCGTCTACGACGGCACCAACAAGCGGATGACGGTCAGTCACGGCACCCGCACCGGCTTCGCGCCCGCCAACGAGGACGACCGCTCCTACGGCCCGATCACCGTCAGCGAGGCCACCGACAAGTCCGTCAACGCCGTCTACGCGCAGATGGGCATCGACGTCGGCCCCGCCAAGGTCAAGGCCACCGCCGTCGACCTGGGCATCCCCGCCGGCACCCCCAGCCTCGCCTCGTCCCAGGGCGCGATCTCGCTGGGCACCGCCACCCCCAGCGTCCTGGACATGACCCAGGTCTACGCCACCCTCGCCCATCACGGCAGCCACCGCCCGTACACCCTGGTCGACAAGATCACCAAGAGCGAGCAGGAGGAGGTCGAGCTGCCCGAGCGCGAGGAGACCACCGCCATCCCGCGCGCCGCGGCCGACACCACCACGTCGATCCTGCGCAGCGTCGTCGAGGGCGGCACCGGCACCGCGGCCCAGGGCGCCGGGCGGCCGGCGGCCGGCAAGACCGGCACCGCGGAGGGCGACAAGGCCGCGTGGTTCGCGGGCTACACCCCCGATCTCGCCACCGTCGTCGCGGTGCTCGGCCAGAACCCGAAGAGCGCCGCCCAGGAGCCCCTCTACGGCGCCGGAGGGCTGGCGCGGGTCAACGGCGGCGACTACCCCGCCCAGATCTGGGCCGACTACACCGCGGCCGCGCTGAACGGGCGCCCGGTCCGCGCTTTCGACCTGCGGCTGGAGGAGGGTGCGGAGCCCGTGTCGCCCTCGCCGTCCGGCAGCGACTCGGCCTCCCCCGACGTCTCGGGCTCGCCGTCCGACGACCCGACCGGATCCACCGTCCCCACCCCGCCCACCGGCGCCCCCACCCGGCCGACCGGCGACCCGACCGCCCCCACCGCACCGGCCGAACCCACACCGACCGCCGAGCCCACCCACGACGCCCCGACGTTCGAGCCCCAGAGCGACGACCTGGAGCAGCGGCTGCGGTGGCGGTGGGGCGAGGGCGGGTAGCGGCAGCGGGCGGGGAGGCGGGGAGGCGGGCGGGCAGGAGCCGGCGGGCAAGGGCGGCGCCCCGGGCGGAGGCGTACGCCGCGTCAGTGCCCCGAGGTCGCCTTGAGCCCGACCACCGCCACCAGCAGCAGGCAGATGAAGAAGATCCGGGCCGCCGTGACCGGTTCGCCGAGCGTCATCATGCCGACCACCGCCGCACCGGCCGCCCCGATGCCGACCCACACGCCGTAGGCGGTGCCGATCGGCAGGCTCCGGGCCGCGTACGAGAGCAGGACCATGCTGGCGACGATGCCCGCGCCGGTGAACACACTGGGCCACAGCCGGGTGAAGCCGTCGGTGAACTTCATCCCGACCGACCAGCCGACCTCCAGCAGTCCGGCGATCATGAGCAGGATCCAGGCCATGACGGGCACCTCCGCGACAAGAGCTTCACCAGGGGTGCGTCGTCTTGTCATGACCCGGTACGGCGCGTCTCGTCGGGCGTGTCCCGAGGCTAGCAAAGGGCAGCGAAACGAGCGGTGACCTCGGTCACCGCCCGTGGGGTGCGGACGGGGCCGCAGGTGCGGACGGGCTACAGGCGCCGGCGGGGCTGGACGGGCTACAGGTGCCGACGGGGCTGGACGGGCTACAGGTGCCGACGGGCACAGTCGTGGACAGGACAGGGCGAGAGGACAGGGCTGGGCTGGGCTGGGCTGGGCTGGGCTGGGCTACAGGTACAGCCCGGTCGCGTCCTCCGCGCCCTCCAGCCGCTCCGCGGCCACCGCATGCAGATCGCGCTCGCGCATCAGCACGTACGCCACCCCGCGCACCTCGACCTCGGCCCGGTCCTCCGGGTCGTAGAGCACCCGGTCCCCCACCTCGACGGTCCGCACGTTCTGCCCGACCGCCACCACCTCGGCCCAGGCCAGGCGGCGGCCGACCGCCGCGGTCGCGGGAATGACGATGCCCCCCGACGAGCGGCGCTCGCCCTCGGGGATGTCCGTCCGGACCAGCACACGGTCGTGCAGCATCCGGATCGGCAGCTTGTCGTGGGTGTCCTTGGTGTTATTCGGGCTCACGGCATGACCGTACCTGCCCGGCGGCACCCGCAACGCACCGCGGCCGCCTCCGGGACCGCCCTCAGCGGCGGCGCCGGGCCCGCAGCGTCAGCAGACCGACCACGGCCACACCGACCATCGCCACCGGAACGATCCGCTCCAGCCGCGGCGCCCCGTCCTGCGACACCAACTGGGCCCGCACGTCCGAGATCGCACGATTGGCGGCCACATACGCCCGCCCCGCCGTACGGTCCGCGGCCGCCGCCGCCCTCGCCTTGGCATCGTCCATGATCGTCTTCGGGTGCAGCCGCACACCGATCTCGTCGAGCGTGACGGCGAGCTCCTGCCGCCTGCGGACGATGTCCGCCTCGATCTGCGCCGGGGTCCTGGCTTCCGCCACCGCGCTGCCTCCGTCGTCTCGCGCCGATGCGTACGGGGCCGGGCACGAGGCCCCGTACGGAACCGGCCACACAACTGACTGCCGATTCGTGATGGACAGTCTGTCAGCTCACGCCCCCTTGCGCCCCACAGCACCCCCGTTTCGCACCCCCGAGGCACCCCCGGGACGCCCCCGAGGCACCCCCGGGACGCCCCCGGCGCCCCTCCGCGCCCCGGCTGGCTAATGTCGGGGCGTACGGACCCACGCTTGTGGGCCCTACGGACCCACGCTAAGGAGAGTCATGAGCGAGCGACTGCAGCCGGGCGACACCGCCCCCGCCTTCACCCTGCCCGACGCGGACGGCAAGCAGGTCTCGCTCGCCGACCACCGGGGCCGCAAGGTCATCGTCTACTTCTACCCCGCCGCCCTGACCCCCGGCTGCACCAAGCAGGCCTGCGACTTCACCGACAACCTCGACTTCCTCGCCGGCCACGGCTACGACGTCATCGGCATCTCCCCCGACAAGCCGGAGAAGCTCGCGGGGTTCCGGGAGAAGGAGGACCTCAAGGTCACCCTCCTCGGCGACCCCGGCAAGGAGGTCCTGGAGGCCTACGGCGCCTTCGGCGAGAAGAAGCTCTACGGCAAGACCGTCACCGGCGTCATCCGCTCCACCGTCATCCTCGACGAGGAGGGCACGGTCGAGCGCGCCCTCTACAACGTCAAGGCCACCGGCCATGTCGCCAAGATCATCAAGGACCTGGGACTGTAGGGGACACCGGCCCCGACCGGTCCGGCAGCTCCAGCACGGCCTCGGCGCCGCCGTCCGCGGCGGCGCCGAAGTCCAGCCGCGCCCCCAGCACCTCCGCCTGCCCGGCCGCGATCGTCAGCCCCAGACCGTGCCCGGTCCCCCGCTCCGGCGCCGCCGTACGGAACCGGCGCGGCCCCTCCGCGCACAGCTCCGCCGGATAGCCGAGGCCGTGATCGCGCACCACGATCCGCGACCCCGCCACCACCACCTCGATCGGCGGCTTGCCGTGCTTGGCCGCGTTCGCCAGCAGGTTCACCAGCACCCGCTCCACCCGCCGCCGGTCCGTCTCCACGATCCGCGGCTCCCCCTCCACGGACACCGACACCTCGTCCACCCCGCGCTGGCGCGCCGCCCGCTGCACGATCCCGCGCACCAGCGACGGCAGCTCACAGGCGTCCAGGTCCGCCCGCTCCACCCCCGCGTCCAGCCGCGAGACCTCCAGCAGGTCCTCCACCAGCCGCCGCATCGCCTGCGCCCGGTCCCGCACCAGCTCCACCGCCCGCGGCTGCGGCAGCAGCTCGGCGGCCGCGACCAGACCGGCCACCGGCGTCCGCAGCTCATGCGCCACATCCGCGGTGAACTCGCGCTCCGCCTGTGCCTGGGCCGCCAGCGACGTCGCCATGTGATGCACACTCCGGCCCAACTCGGCCACCTCGTCCCGGCCGTTGCTCGCCAGCGCATCCGCGTCCGGCGCCTCCCCCGCCGCGATCCGCCGCGCCGCCGCCGCACTCAGCCGCAGCCGCCGCGACAGCCGCTGCGAGACGAACCACGACACCACCGCCATCAGCACGACCGTGCCGCACCCCGCGATCAACAGCGCCCGGTCCAGCGCCAGTTGCGACGGATCGTCGTGCGGGTAGGCCGCGGACACCGACAGCGTCCGCGTCCCCACGCCCTCACCTGAGCCCCCGACCCCGGTCGCCGCCCACACCCGGGGATCCTCACCGCCGCTGATATACGTCCCCGACCGGTTCTTGAACACCGCGTCCCGCAGCGGCGACGGCAAGGTCGCATCGTCCACCTGCGCACCCAGCGCCCGCGTACCGTCCCGCTCGTAGATCTGCAGCGCCGAACTCAGCCGGTCGTCCTGATACGCCCGCGCCGCCCGCTCCCGCTCGGCGTCCGCTATGTGGTGCACCGCAAAACCGAGCACCACCACGGCCAGCGCCGTCATACCTGAAATGGCCAGGGCGATCCGGCCTCGAATGCCCATCACGCGAGGTTGTACATCTCCGTCGTGTCACCGAGCGGCGTCGAGCCCTCGTACCGCACCTCGAGACCGGTGAACACCAGCCCCCCGTCGACCGCCTTCGGGGCGAACAGCCGGAAGGTCGCCGGGAAGCCGGAATCCGCACCGCCCCCCGTGGTCTTCTCCACCTGCACCACGCCGGCGCCGAACGCCTCCCGGGCACCGTAATACTTCCACGAGATCCCGGTCGCCACCGTCTCCGCGTCCCGGCAGGCCAGCGTGATGACATGCGGTTTGGACACCGGCGTGCCGAAGCCGCAGTCCCGCACCCCCGGCAGGCCGGATGGCGGCTTGCCGTCCTCCTTCACGTCCTGCACCGCCGCCGTCTTCGGCGCGGCGTCCACCGCCGATGCACGGTCCGACGCCCGGCCGAACCACACCCCGCCGGCCGCCAGCACCGTCACCGCGGCGAAGGCCGCCAGCGCGGTACGCGCCCGAAGCCGGCGAGACCTCTCGCGGTCGGTCATCACGCTCTCCTCCCGGGGACCACGCCCCGTACCCCCACCGGCACCCACAAGGATGCCGCGCCCGACGCTTCACTCTGCCGCGCCCCGGACACAGGCTGATTGCCCGAACGCTGCGGTGACCACTCGGCTGTGTACCAGTCCTGTAACAAGCCCTGTCGCACCCCTGGCGCGGCTCCCTCCCCGCCCCGTCGAATCCCGCCTTCCGGGCGCCGGACGACCCGGCCGCGCGTGACGAATATCGCTTCATCCCTTCAGAGTGGTTTGGATTGGCGCTCCACTGCGCAGGCGAACCTGTCGTACCCCCGCCGCGCACCACGCGCTGACCGACCGAGAGGACCGCCTCGTGCCGACCGGCAGCACCGAAGCCGACCCCGTGCCCGACCAGGACCGGGAAGCGCTCAAGCGTCACCGGGTGCTCTTCCGTGCCGTCGCCCGGCGCAAGAACCCCAAACTGCGGCGCACCGACATCACCGTCACCGACGAGCGCGTGGTCAAACGCGCCGTGAAAGCCGCGGCGCTCGGCAACGCCATGGAATGGTTCGACTTCGGGATCTACAGCTATCTCGCGGTCATCATCGGCAATGTCTTCTTCCCCGGCGGCAGCGACACCACCAGGCTGCTGTCCTCGTTCGCCACTTTCGCGGTGGCGTTCCTCGTACGCCCCCTGGGCGGCGCCTACTTCGGCCCTCTCGGCGACCGTATCGGCCGCAAGAAGGTCCTCGCCTTCACCATGATCATGATGGCGCTGGGCACCTTCTGCATCGGCCTGATCCCGTCCTACGCCGCCATCGGCTTCTGGTCCCCGGTCCTGCTCATCTCCTTCCGCCTGATCCAGGGCTTCTCCACCGGCGGTGAGTACGGCGGCGCCTCCACCTTCATCGCCGAGTACGCTCCCGACAAGAAGCGCGGTTTCTACGGCAGCTTCCTGGAGATGGGCACCCTGATCGGGTACACCGGCGCCGCCGGCATCGTGCTGCTGCTCAACACCGCCGTGGGCGACGACGCGATGAACAGCTGGGGCTGGCGCCTGCCGTTCCTCATCGCCGGCCCCCTCGGCATGGTGGGTCTCTACCTCCGGGTCAAGCTCGACGAGACCCCCGCCTTCCAGAAGTTCGAGGCCTCCCACACCCACAGCGCCACCGGCTCCGTCGTCGAGGCCGAGGCCGAGTTCTCGCACCTGTCCGAGAACGCCCCCAAGAAGAAGATCAGCGAGATCTTCGCCCAGCAGTGGCCCGCCCTCATCCTGTGCATCGCCCTGGTCGGCGCGTACAACACCACCGACTACATGCTGCTGTCGTACATGCCGACCTACCTGACGGACACCCTCCACTACGAGGAGTCCCACGGCCTGCTGATCCTTCTCGGCACCATGGCCGCCCTGATGTGCATCATCAGCACCGTCGGCAAACTGAGCGACCGCTACGGCCGCAAGCCCCTCCTGATGGCCGGCATGCTCGGTTTCTTCATCACCGCCATCCCGTCCTTCCTCCTGGTCAACCAGGGCAGCCTCGGCGCGGTCATCGGCGGCATGGTCCTCCTCGGCGTCTCCCTGGTCTGCCTGCTCGGCACCATGTCCGCCGCCCTCCCCGCCCTCTTCCCCACCAACGTCCGCTACGGCTCCCTCTCCATCGGCTACAACCTGGCCGTCTCCCTCTTCGGCGGCACCACCCCCCTGGTGATCACCGCCCTGATGGGCGCCTTCCACGGGAACGTCATGGTCCCCGCCTACTACACGATGGGCGCCGCCCTCGTCGGCGTCATCGCCGTGGCCTGCATGAAGGAAACCGCCCAGCAGCCCCTCGACGGCTCCCCGCCCTCCGTCGCCACCAAGAAGGAAGCCGTCGAACTCATCGAGGCCCAGACACCGGAACCGCGCTTCTGATCCACGCCACACCCCTCTGCGGGCCTCGGGACCCCTTCCCCGAGGCCCGCAGCCTTTTCCCGCCCCGCTTCTCACCACGAGCCGTAACCGGTTCCCCGTTCGATCGTTGGTGTGTTCGAGAGGGTGCGCGGGGGTGGGCCCGGGCGCACGGAACGAGGGGGGAATCATGCCGGTCAGTCCGTATACCCGGGAGCGGCTCTCAGAGGCGGTTTCGTCTTCGCGGACGCTCTCCGAGGCGCTACTCAAGCTCGGGGTGGATCCGAAGGGTCCCTCACGGCCGTATCTCCGCGAACGGATGCGGTCGTTGGGTATCGACACCTCGCACTTCGCACGTGAGGGCGCGCGCTGGACCAAAGAGATCCTCGAAGAGGCGGTGGCGCAGTCCACGAACATGTACGAGGTCGTGACACGGCTTGGGCTCGACCCTGTCGGGGGTCATCACACTCACATCAGCCGCCGTGTCCGGGCCTTCGGGATCGACATCTCGCACTTCTCCCCACGGAGCAGGGCAGGCCATCCGGCGGGCCGCCGGCGCACTCCCGGGGAAATCCTGAGGAAACAGGACGATGTCGCCAGCAGTCGTCGAGTCCACAGCGACCGGCTCAAGCGCGCATTACTGGCTCTCGGCACGGCCGAACGCTGCGCTCTCTGCGGGACGGAACCGTCCTGGCGCGGCCGTCCCCTCCCGCTCGAAGTTGACCACATCGACGGCAACTGGCGGGACAATCGCCCGCAGAATCTGCGGCTTCTGTGCCCCAACTGCCACTCGACGACCGACACCTACCGGGGCCGCAACAAGAGCTCTCGCACCGCGGCGGGATCACAGCAATGAGCGGTGGCGTCCGCTACACACGCGAAGTCCTTCAAGCCGCAGCAGACGACTGTACGGATATTGACGACGTCGTCACTTTCCTCGGCACCCGTCCCTACGGGCAACTCCAGCGATACCTCTTCAAGCGCTTCGCCCACTTCGGCATCGACGCCTCCCATCTACGCCGACGCAGCGCTCATCGGGCATGGCGGCCTCCATCCCACAACGAATTGCGCAAGGCAGTGGCAGAGTCCACTTCCATCGCCGGCGCGTTACGCAGACTGGGCCGACCCGACACTGCGCGCACTCGCTCACAGTTCCAGCAGTGGCTCGCCGAAAGCGACACCAGTACAGCGCACTTCCTGGGCCAGGGTCATCGGCGCGGCAGCCCCGGCACGACCCCCGCCAAGCCGCCGGAGCAGATCCTCGTCAAACACCACGGCGCACGCCGGACGAAAAGCGTGCAGTTGCGCCGAGCACTCCGGCAGACCGGCATCCCCGAGCGGTGTGCCGAGTGCGGCACAGCCCCCGCGTGGCATGGCAGACCCATGACCCTTGAGGTCGACCACATCAACGGCGACTGGAGCGACGACCGCGCGGAGAACCTCCGACTCCTCTGCCCCAACTGCCATGCGATCACCACTACTTGGTGTCGCGGGGGGCGCCCTGACCGGAACGGCCGCAGAGGCCGCTAGCCCATACCCGCCTCCCTCCGCGGCCGGGCCGGTACGATGACTGGTGGCTGGCGGCCGTGGCGGAATTGGCCTACGCGCAGCACTTAGGATGCTGTGGGAGAAATCCCTTGAGGGTTCGAGTCCCTCCGGCCGCACGCGGAGAATGGCCTGCGAATCGAAGGTCCGGTTCGCAGGCCATTTCCGTATCCCGAAACTCAGCCCAGCAGCTCCCGCACCACCGGTGCCAGCGCCCGGAATGCCTGGCCGCGGTGGCTGATCGCGTTCTTCTCGGCGGGGGGCAGCTCGGCGCAGGTACGGGTGTGGCCGAGGGGCTGGAGGATGGGGTCGTAGCCGAAGCCGCCGGTGCCGGAAGGGGTGTGGCGGAGGGTGCCTTCGAGCTTGCCCTCGACGACGCGCTCGGTGCCGTCGGGGAGGGCGAGGGCCGCGGCGCAGAAGAAGTGGGCGGCGCGGTGTTCGTCGGCGATGTCGGACAGCTGGGCGAGGAGCAGGGCGAGGTTGGCCTGATCGTCGCCGTGGGTGCCCGACCAGCGCGCGGAGAAGATGCCGGGGGCGCCCCCGAGGACGTCGACGCAGAGGCCGGAGTCGTCGGCGACGGCGGGGTGGCCGGTGGCCTCGGCAAGGGCATGGGCCTTGAGGAGGGCGTTCTCGGCGAAGGTGACGCCGGTTTCCTTGACGTCGGGGATCTCGGGATAGGCGTCGGCGCCGACAAGGTCCACATCGAGGTCGGCGGTCTCCAGGATGGCCCGGAGTTCGGTGACCTTGCCGGCGTTGCGGGTGGCGAGGATGAGGCGACGGGGGGCTGCGGAGTGTCCACCGGTGTGAGGCTGCATGGGCAGTGATTATCCCGGTGTGCAGATCCTCGTCATGTCATGGGCCCCGTCGACGATCGGCTGTATGCGGGGGGCCTTGTTGTGGTCGATGTCCTTGCGGGCGGCCTTGATGCCGTTGTTCGTCTTGTCGACGGCCTTGGACAGCTCGGGGTCGTGCGCTTCCTTGCTCAGCTTCTGCAGGTTGGTGTCGATGTTGTCGAGGGCCTGCTCAGCCTTCTGCGGGTCGGTGAGGGAGTTGTCCGCGGCCTGCTGGAGCTTGTCGACGGCGTTGACGACGGAGGTGGCGGTCTTGGCGCAGTCCATGGCCTTCTGGACCGCCCCGCAGCCGGAGAGCAGCGGTATCGCGAGGGTCGCGGCGACTAACGCGGCGCATGCGGTGATGGCGGGGCGACGATGCCGGCGGGTGCGCGGGGCCATGGTGCGGTTCCTTCCCTCGGGTCATGCTCGGGCAAAGGAAGAAACGCGGGGTGGGACTGTTTGGTTGCCCGGACACCGGCGCCGGGGGCCGGGACCGGACACCTGGGCGGGAAGCGGCGCGGGGCGGGGCGGCGTGGGCGGGGCGGGAGCGGGGCAGGAAGCAGGGGCCGGGCGCCGGCGCGGGGCCGTCCCGGCGGTCAGACGAGGCCGGCCTGGGTGATCAGACGAGGCCGGTCTGGGTGAGCAGCATGGCGAGGACGACGACGAGGGTCCAGCCGAGGACGTTCTCCAGGAGGCGGGAGTCGTCCTGGGGCCCGCCGGTGCGGGCGCGGATGCGGGGCGCGGTCGCGGCAGTTGTGGGCATGGCTCCACCATGCGACGGCCGCGGGGGCCTTTTCCAGAGGGGGACGTCCCATGAGAAAAGCCTCACAGGGGGAGGGGCCAGCCCTCCCCCTGTGAAGCGGTGCTTCGCGTGGCGGTTCGCGCTATGGGCCGCCTCAGACCGCGGGCCGCCTCCGACCGGGGACCGCCTCAGACCGCGGGCCGCCTCAGACCGCGGGCCACCTCAGACCGCGGGCCGCCTCAGACCGGGGACCGCCTTCAACCGCGGGCCACCCGCGGATGGCCGGCCCGCCTGCCCCGGCCCGGTCCGCCGCTCCCTCAGAGCGTGCGGGCCAGCGCCGCCCGCTGGGCCTCGTCGAGTTCGGCGCAGCCGGCGACGGCGAGGTCGAGGAGGGAGTTGAGTTCCTCGCGGGCGAAGGGTTCGGCTTCGGCGGTGCCCTGGACCTCGACGAAGCGGCCGTCGCCGGTGCAGACGACGTTCATGTCGGTGTCGGCGCGGACGTCTTCCTCGTAGCAGAGGTCGAGGAGGGGGGTGCCGTCGACGATGCCGACGCTGACGGCGGAGACGGTGCCGGTCAGCGGCTTGCGGCCGTGCTTGATGAGCTTCTTGCCCTGGGCCCAGGTGACGGCGTCGGCGAGGGCGACATAGGCGCCGGTGATGGCGGCAGTGCGGGTGCCGCCGTCGGCCTGGAGGACGTCGCAGTCCAGGACGATGGTGTTCTCGCCCAGGGCCTTGTAGTCGATGACGGCGCGCAGCGAGCGGCCGATGAGGCGGCTGATTTCGTGGGTGCGGCCGCCGATCTTGCCACGGACGGATTCGCGGTCGCCGCGGGTATTGGTGGAGCGGGGCAGCATCGAGTACTCGGCGGTGACCCAGCCTTCGCCGGTGCCCTTGCGCCAGCGCGGTACGCCCTCGGTGACGGATGCGGTGCAGAAGACTTTGGTGTCGCCGAAGGAGATGAGGACGGAGCCTTCGGCGTGCTTGCTCCAGCCGCGTTCGATGGAGACCGGGCGGAGCTGTTCGGGGGTGCGGCCGTCGATGCGAGACATGGCGTAGACCCTATCGGGAATGCCGAGGGCCCCACTCCGGGGCGGTGGACCGTCCGGGGCGGGGCCGTCGGGAGCGGCCTGGCGGCCGGCTCGTCAGCTCACATCATGTCTTCGATCTCGGCGGCGATGGGGTCCGCGTCGGTGCCGATGACGACCTGGATCGCGGTGCCCATCTTGACGACGCCGTGGGCGCCGGCGGCCTTGAGGGCGGCCTCGTCGACGAGGGAGGAGTCGACGACCTCGGTGCGGAGGCGGGTGATGCAGCCCTCGACCTCTTCGATGTTGTCGAGTCCGCCGAGCCCGGCGACGATCTTCTCAGCCTTGCTGGCCATGTCCACTCCTGCTTGTCTCGGCCGCCGGCGGTTCAGCCGTGCGGTTTTCACACCGTAACGCACGTTCAGCCCAACAATATGGGCTTTTGTCCGCGGTCTCGCGAAGGATGGCGATCACCGGAGTGCGCACCGGAACGGTCCGCACCACAAGTGGTCTACACCATCAGTATGCGGCAAGCACGAGGCCGGTTGCCGACGGGCCGACTGCCGGGAGGACACCGATGAGTTCGGACGCAGCGGCGGCACCGGGCAGGAACTGGGCGTCGGATCTCTTCCAGGGTCTGCAGAAGATGGGGCGCAGTCTGCAGTTGCCGATTGCCGTCCTGCCCGCTGCGGGAATTCTCAACCGTCTCGGCCAGCCGGATGTGTTCGGCGCGGACGGGCTGGGCTGGGACGCCGTCGGCAAGGTGTTCGCGGCCGCGGGCGGTGCGCTGCTGGATTCGGGGCTCGGGCTGCCGCTGCTGTTCTGTATCGGTGTGGCGATCGGCATGGCCAAGAAGGCGGACGGTTCGACGGCGCTGGCCGCGGTGGCGGGGTTCCTCGTCTACTTCTCGGTCATGCATGCGTTCCCGGCGGGCTGCGCCGCGGGCCAGACGTACACCCAGGCGGGCCTGTGGAGCGGGGTGTGCGTGGACCGGAAACTGACGGTGACGCAGGCCTCCTTCCAGAATCCCGGGGTGTTCGGCGGCATCGTCATGGGGTTTCTGTCCGCCTGGCTCTGGCAGCGCTTTCACCGGGTGAAGCTGGTGGACTGGCTGGGGTTCTTCAACGGCCGCCGGCTGGTCCCGATCATCATGGCCTTCGTCGGCCTGGTGTTCGCGGTGCTGTGCCTGTTCGTCTGGCAGCCTATCGGCGATGCGCTGACGAGCTTCAGTGAATGGCTGTCGGGACTGGGGGCATGGGGTGCGGGAATCTTCGGTGTCGCCAACCGGGCGCTGCTGGTGATCGGCCTGCATCAGTTCCTGAACACCTTTGTCTGGTTCCAGTTCGGCAGTTTCACCAAGCCGGACGGCACGGTCGTCCACGGTGACATCAACCGGTTCCTGGCGGGCGACCCGAACGCGGGGCAGTTCACCACCGGGTTCTTCCCGATCATGATGTTTGCGCTGCCGGCCGCGGCGCTGGCGATCGCGCACTGCGCCAAGCCGCACCGCCGCAAGGAGATCGCGGGCATGATGCTGTCGGTCGGCCTGACGTCGTTCGTGACGGGCGTGACCGAGCCGATCGAGTACTCCTTCCTCTTCGTGGCGCCGGTGCTCTACGCGATCCATGCCGTGCTGACGGGTGTCTCGATGGGGGTGTGCTGGGCACTGGGGGTGCACGACAGCTTCAGCTTCTCGGCGGGCCTGATCGACTACGTCATCAACTGGGGCCTGGCGACAAAGCCCTGGCTGATCATTCCCATCGGACTGTGCTTCGCGGTGGTCTACTACACCCTCTTCCGTTTCGTGATCACGAAATTCCGTCTGGCGACGCCCGGCCGGGAGCCGGATGAGGTGGGGGACGCGATGGAGCGGGAGAACGTGAAGTAAGAGGTCGCCTCGCGCCGCCGGCCCCCGGGTTCCGTTGCCCGGGGGCCGGTGATCATGTGGTCCACACCACTTGGAAGAATGGATTCCTTTATGTCAGGTCTACGTGCTAAGAATGGTCTAAACCACTAGTGGTGTAGACCAAGGTGTAGACCAAACGCGGGCCGTCCCCCCTTTTGAGTGCCCGCCTCACCAGGAGGAATCCGATGAGTTCGGCCACCGCCACGGCGGCCCCCGAGAAGAAGGGCCGCGGCTCCGGCGCCATGGCCGTGGCCCAGCGCATCGGCCGCAGTCTCATGCTGCCGATCGCCACGCTGCCCGCCGCCGCGCTGATGCAGCGGCTCGGCCAGCCGGACCTGCTCGGCCGGGAGTCGCTCCCCGACTTCCTGAACAAGATCGCCGAGTTCATGGCGGCCGGTGGCGGCGCGCTGTTCGACAACATGCCGCTGCTCTTCGCGGTGGGCATCGCGATCGGCTTCGCCAAGAAGTCCGACGGCTCCACCGGTCTGGCCGCGGTCGTCGGCTACCTGGTGTTCAAGGAGGTGCTGGGCACCTTCAAGGACACCAACCTGCCCAAGATCCAGGACGTCGTCGACGGCAAGGTGGCCAGCATCGCCCCGCCGGTGGACGCGGGCGTGCTGGGCGGCATCGTGATGGGCATCGTGGTCGCACTGCTCTACCAGCGCTACAGCCGCAAGAAGCTGCCCGACTGGCTCGGCTTCTTCGGCGGGCGCCGTCTGGTACCGATCCTCTCCGCCTTCGCCGGCCTCGTCATCGGCATCGTCTTCGGCTACATCTGGCCCGTTCTCGGGACCGGGCTGCACAGCTTCGGCGCCTGGCTCGTCGGCTCGGGCGCGGTGGGCGCCGGCATATTCGGGGTCGTCAACCGCGCGCTGATCCCGGTCGGCATGCACCACCTGCTGAACTCCTTCCCGTGGTTCCAGGCCGGTGACTACCAGGGCAAGCACGGCGACATCGCCCGCTTCCTGGCCCACGACCCCTCGGCCGGACAGTTCATGACCGGCTTCTTCCCGATCATGATGTTCGCCCTCCCGGCCGCCTGCCTGGCGATCGTGCACTGTGCACGGCCCGAACGCCGCAAGGTCGTCGGCGGCATGATGTTCTCCATCGCGCTGACCGCCTTCATCACCGGCGTCACCGAGCCGATCGAGTTCACCTTCATGTTCATCGCCCCGGTGCTGTACGCCATCCACGCGGTGCTGACCGGTGTCTCGATGGCGCTGACCTGGGCGCTGGGGATGAAGGACGGCTTCGGCTTCTCAGCCGGCGCGATCGACTTCGGACTGAACCTCGGCATCGCCACCAAGCCGTGGCTGCTCGCCCTCACGGGGCTGGCCTTCGCGGCGCTGTACTACACCGTGTTCCGCTTCGCGATCGTCAAGTTCAACCTCCCGACCCCGGGGCGCGAGCCCGAAGAGGAGATCGCCGCGGAGGACAAGGCCCAGTACAAGGGCTGATCCGCCACCGCCCGACGGCGGTCGCCCGCACGGCGAAGGCCCCCGGAAACCCTACGGTTCCGGGGGCCTTCGCCGTGCGGGCGGACGCACCCCGCGTACGCCTCAGATCTCGTGGACCGCGCCCGCCTTGGCGACCTCTACCGGTCCGTCATAAGCCTTCTGGGCATCGCGGATGCTGAGGGCCGGGTCGGTCCACGGCGGGATGTGGGTCAGCACCAGCCGGCCCACGCCGGCCCGCTGGGCGATCTCGCCGGCTTCCCGGCCGTTGAGGTGCAGATCCGGGATGTCTTCCTTGCCGTAGGTGAAGGACGCCTCGCACAGGAAGAAGTCGGCGCCCGCGGCAAGGCTCTCCAGCGCGTCGCAGGGGCCGGTGTCCCCGGAGTACGTCAGGGACCGGCCGCCGTGTTCGATGCGGAAGGCGAAGGACTCCACCGGGTGGCTGACCCGCTCCGTGCGGATCGTGAACGGCCCGAGGGTGAAGGTGCCCGGCGTCAGGGTGCGGAACGCGAAGACCTCGCTCATGGCGCCGTCGTACGGCAGATCGGCGTGCGCGACGGTCAGCCGGCGCTCGGTGCCGGCCGGTCCGTGGACCGGCATCGGCGCGCAACGTCCGCCGTCCGGGCGGTAGTAGCGCACCACGAAGTAGCCGCACAGGTCGATGCAGTGATCGGCATGCAGATGCGACAGGAGTACGGCATCCAGGTCATAGAGACCGATGTGGCGCTGCAGCTCGCCCAGGGCGCCGTTGCCCATGTCGAGGAGCAGCCTGAAGCCGTCGGCCTCCAGGAGGTAGCTCGAACAGGCCGATTCCACGGAAGGGAACGACCCCGAGCATCCGACGACGGTGAGCTTCATAGCGGGCGTGAACCTCCGTGGGCGGGGGCGGCGGTATAGCGGTCTTCCCTGCTCGAACACCGGAGAGCTCGGGGAAGGGTCCATGCCGGGATTCCCGGCCGGTCCTTGCCGGGTGGTGCCGGGTCCTCGGCGGTCGGTGCGGTGCCCCCGAGCGTAAGGCGCAAAGGGGCCTGTAGCTCCTCCGGCGGGGCGAGCTGTGGGCGGAATCACCAGTCTGGGCTGTCGCCCCGTACGCCCGTACGCCCCTGCGCCCGTACGCCCCGGCCGGTGCCGCCTGGTGTTGCGCCGGGCCCCCGGTCATGGGTGGACCGATCGCCGCAACGAGGTGAACGTGTACCGAGGGGCGCCCGGCCCCCGCCCACGCGCCCCCGGAAGGCCGTGCGACGCGCCCCGGAAGGTCATACCGGGGCGCCCCGGAAAAGTCCTGCCGCCACGCCCCGGGAGAGAGACCCGCCGCCGCGGCAGGGAACCACGACGGCGGATGCGTACCGGACACGGCGGCACGGCCCGCTCTTCCGGCCCTCCCGTGCTCTTCCGGCTCCCCCGGCTCCCCCGTGCTCTTCCGGCCCTTCCGCCCTTCCGGCTGATCCGGGCCCGTCCGCCGGCAGCCGGTTACGCCCAGAGCTGGCCGTGCAGCGTTTCGATCGCGGCTTCCGTGGACTCTGCGGTGTACACGCCGGTGGAGAGGTACTTCCAGCCGCCGTCGGCGACGACGAAGACGATGTCGGCGCTCTCCCCCGCCTTGACGGCCTTCGTGCCCACGCCGATCGCCGCGTGCAGCGCCGCGCCGGTGGAGATGCCCGCGAAGATGCCCTCCTCGGCGAGGAGTTCACGGGTGCGGCGGACCGCGTCGTGGGAGCCCACCGAGAAGCGGGTGGTGAGCACGGACTCGTCGTAGAGCTCGGGGATGAAGCCCTCGTCGAGGTTGCGCAGACCGTAGACCACGTCGTCGTAGCGCGGCTCGGCGGCGACGATCCGGACGCCGGGAACGTGCTCGCGCAGATAGCGGCCGACGCCCATGAGCGTGCCGGTGGTGCCCAGACCGGCCACGAAATGGGTCACGGAGGGGAGGTCGGCAAGGATCTCGGGGCCGGTGGTGGCGTAGTGCGCACCGGCGTTGTCGGGGTTCCCGTACTGGTAGAGCATCACCCAGTCGGGGTGCTCGGCGGACAGCTCCTTGGCCACCCGGACGGCCGTGTTGGAGCCGCCCGCCGCGGGTGAGGAGATGATCTCGGCGCCCCACATGGCCAGCAGCTCGCGCCGCTCGGAGGAGGTGTTCTCCGGCATGACGCACACGATGCGGTAGCCCTTGAGCTTGGCCGCCATGGCGAGCGAGATGCCGGTGTTGCCGCTGGTGGGTTCGAGGATGGTGCAGCCGGGGGTGAGCCGGCCGTCCTTCTCGGCCTGTTCGATCATGTGCAGCGCGGGCCGGTCCTTGACCGAGCCCGTGGGGTTGCGGTCCTCCAGCTTCGCCCAGATGCGGACGCCGTCGGAGGGTGACAGGCGCGGGAGGCGGACGAGAGGGGTGTTCCCGACCGCCGCCAGCGGGGAGTCGTACCGCATCAGCGCATGCCCCCCGCCCGCCACCCGACCGCCACCCCTGCCGGACGGGACTGCGTCCCGGCGCCTCCTGCCACCGCCGGGAGGATCGTCACGCTGTCGCCGTCGGCGAGCTTGGTGGAGATGCCTTCCAGGAAGCGGACGTCCTCGTCGTTGAGGTAGACGTTCACGAAACGGCGCAGCTGCTCGCCGTCGACCAGGCGCTCGCGGATGCCGGTGTGCCGGCTCTCCAGGTCGGTGAAGAGGTCGGCAAGGGTCTCTCCGCTGCCCTCGACGGCCTTCTCGCCGTCGGTGTAGGTGCGCAGGATGGTGGGGATTCGGACCTCGATGGCCATGGGAGTGCTCCTGTCCAGATGCGATGGCGGGGCGGTGCGTCCCGTGTGCACGGCGTTACGGCGTGCCGGGAGGGCGTCGGGTGACGCCGGAAGTGCGGGGCTGTGGGGCGGCGCGCGCCGCGCGCCCTGACGGGCCGGCTCAGGCGGCGGCGCAGCGCGGACAGATGGCGCTGGAAAGGCGGCACAGATCGACGTGCAGCCGTGCGGCTCCGCAGCCGAACGCGCCCAGCAGTGCGGATGCGGAGCGACGTATGGCGAGCGGAGCGAGCAGCAGCATGCCCGGCCTCTTCTCGCTCACGTCGTGGTCAACCATGCGGTCATCGTATCGATTCCCGGTCCGGGTATTGGAACCTCGTCCCACCATGCGGACGATTGGTGTACACCAGGTGGGACGACCTCAGGAGTAGGCCGCCACGACCTCGACTTCTTCCTCGCTGACCTCGCCGTCCACGATCCGGTACGAGCGGAACTGGAAGGGCCCGGCATCGTCGGTGTCGGCGGTGGAGACCAGGACATAGTGGGCGCCGGGCTCGTTCGCGTAGGAGATGTCGGTACGCGAGGGGTAGGCCTCGGTGGCGGTGTGCGAGTGGTAGATGATCACCGGCTCCTCGTCCCGGTCATCCATCTCGCGGTAGAGCTTGAGCAGGTCGGCGGAGTCGAATTCGTAGAACGTGGGCGACCGGGCGGCGTTCAGCATCGGGATGAACCGCTCGGGGCGGCCGCTGCCCGCCGGGCCGGCGATCACGCCGCAGGCCTCGTCGGGGTGGTCCTGGCGGGAGTGCTCGACGATCTGGTCGAAGAGCGCCTTGGTGAGGGTCAGCATGGCGCCAAGAATAAACAGCGGGCCCGCGCGTACCGAAGAGTGGTACGAGCGGGCCCGCATGCTGGACGCCGAGGGGATGCGCCCCGTTCCGTCCGGGTGCTGCCTCAGCCCTTGGTGTTCTTGGTGTCCTTGGCGGAGGCGTTCTGCGGCGCCGCGCCGGCCGTCAGGCCGTTCGCCGCGTCCCGCCGCTTGATGCAGAGGTAGCCCACGCCCAGGATGAGCGCCCACACGGGAGCCGCGTAGAGCGAGATCCGGGCGTCCGGGTCGACGCCCATCATCACGATCACCATGGCGATGAAGGCCAGCGCGAAGACCGAGGTGTAGGGGCTGCCGGGGGCCTTGAACTCGGACTGCGGCAGCTCGCCGCGGTTCGCCTTGGCGCGGTAGCGCAGCTGCGAGGCCAGGATGACGATCCACGCCCACATACCGGAGATGGTGGCGAAGGAGACGACGTAGTTGAACGCGTCGCCGGGCCACTGGTAGTTGATGTAGACGCCGAAGAGCATCATCGCGACCGAGACGCCGGTGCCCCAGGTGGGCAGGCCGTTCTTGCTGAGCTTGGTGAAGAACTTCGGGCCCTGGCCGTTGAGCGCGAGGTCGCGCAGCATCCGGCCGGTGGAGTACATGCCGGAGTTGGCCGAGGAGAGCGCGGCCGTCAGCACGACGAAGTTGACGATGCCGGCGCCGGCCGGCAGGCCGATCTGCTGGAAGGCGGCGACGAAGGGGCTGACGCCCGGCTTGAAGACCGTCCAGCTGACGACGGACAGGATGATGATCAGCGCACCGATGTAGAAGAGGCCGATCCGCCACGGCACGGTGTTGATCGCCTTGGGCAGGACCTTCTTGGGGTTGGTCGCCTCGCCCGCGGTCACGCCGACGAGCTCGACGGCGAGGAAGGCGAACATCACGATCTGCAGCGTCATCAGCGTGCCGCCGATGCCCTTGGGGAAGAAGCCGCCGTGGGACCACAGGTTGGTGAAGGAGGCGGTGTCACCGGCGTCGGAGAAGCCGAGGGTGATCACACCGAGGCCGATGAGGATCATGCCGATGATCGCGGTGACCTTGACCATCGAGAACCAGAATTCCAGCTCACCGAAGATCTTCACGGAGATCAGGTTGATGCCGAAGAGCGCACACGTGAACACCAGGGCCGCGGCCCACTGCGGTATGCCCTTGTTCCAGTACTGCACGTACGTGGCCGCGGCGGTCACTTCCGTGATGCCGGTGACGACCCAGAACAGCCAGTACGTCCAGCCGGTCACAAAGCCGATGAAGGGGCCGAGGAATTCGCGGCCGTACTCCGAGAAGGATCCGGAGACGGGCCGGTACATCAGCAGCTCGCCCAGGGCCCGCATGATGAAGAAGATGACCAGACCGACGATGGCGTAGGCGAGGATGATGCTCGGCCCGGCCATCGAGATTGCCTTGCCGGCTCCGAGGAAGAGTCCGGTACCGATGGCGCCGCCAATGGCGATCATCTGGATCTGGCGGTTTCCCAGACCCCGCTGGTAGCCCTCTTCGGGGGCCGCCCCAGCTGCCTCACTGCCGTCGTGCTGCTTGTCGACCTGCACAGAGGTCATGTGTGGTGCGCCTTTCTCCATACCGACCCGGCCTGTCCGGATCGGGTCCCGATCCCCCCGGATGGAGTTCCTGCACGCCGACGGTCAGCCGGCCATAGCGCTCCCGCGGCGACAGGGGTGGCGTCGCTCACGGCAAGTCGTGAACATGTATCACGGCGTCTCTTGGACCGCCTAGGGATGGCGTGAATCAAACCACGAGATAAAGCGGACATGAGCCCTGAAGTGCCGCAATTCACATGGCTGAGGTGATGCGATCGTTATCCGGATTTGAGCATCCGCTGAGCGAACGCAGCGGTAATAACAGGGGTGGAACGCCCTGTTTTCAGCCCATCAGAGACTCGACAAGGGTCTCCTGGAGCCCGCCGAGCCAGAGGTATGCCATCACCATCGGCTTGCGCGGATCGCTATCCGGGAGCCGCAGCAGTTCTCCGCCATCTTCTTCATCGGTCACTTCAAGCCGGGTTCCGATGGCCAGCCTGAGGTCGTTGAGCGCCCCCAGCCACCGCCGGCACTCACCGGGGTCGAGGCGGAGCAGCGCGCTGTCGCCGGCGGGCGCCAGGCCGTCCAGCGCGCGGATCAGCGCCAGGGCGTCCTCGCGCTTGCGCGCGCGCAGATCGTTCTCGGTGTAGCGGCGGAATTCGGCGGCGGCGGCGCGCACATCGTCGTCGGGGACGAGATCGGGTCCGCCGTAGGCATCGGGGAAGAGGCGGGCCAGCACCGGGTCGGCGGGCGGCTCACTGGGGCCGTCGTTGAAGATCGACGCCAGCAGGTCGTCGCTCTCGCTCTCCCCGGCCTCCTCGCCCGGACCGATCAGCTCCATCAGCTGGACGGCGAGGCTGCGCAGGATGGAGATCTCGACCTCGTCGAGGGGGACGGCGGCGCCGCCCCCGGGCAGCGGCTCGAAGTGCCCGGTCATCGGCGGTCCTGCTGAAGGGTCGCCCACAGGCCGTAGCCGTGCATGGCCTGCACGTCGCGCTCCATTTCCTCGCGGCTGCCGCTGGAGACCACCGCGCGGCCCTTGTGATGGACGTCGAGCATCAACTGGTGGGCCTTGTCCTTGGAGTAGCCGAAGTACGACTGGAAGACGTAGGAGACGTAGCTCATGAGGTTGACCGGATCGTTGTGGACGATCGTGACCCACGGGACGTCGGGCTCGGGGACCTCGAAGGGGGCCTCGCTCGACTGGGGGCGCTCGGTCTCGACCGGGACACTGAGGGTGCAGCGATGCGGCCGGAGCGTGATCGTGGGGGACGGGTGGGCGCTCACAGGCCCCATGCTGCCACCCGGGGGCGGGCGACGCACAAATGCCCCTCGCGCGGGCCGCGTCGGCGGGCCGCGCCCGGCGCCCGCGGACGGTCTTTTGTCGCTCCCGGAGCACTATCGTCAAAGTGACGAGTATGAGGGGTAGCATCTCCCCCATGAACACAGCAGACCTGGGGCTGCCGGTGGCCGTGCCGTCGACTGCGCTCTTCACCGACCAGTACGAACTCACCATGCTGCAGGCCGCGTTGCGGTCCGGCACCGCGGACCGGCGGTCGGTCTTCGAGGTCTTCACCCGCCGGCTTCCCGAGGGCCGCCGCTACGGCGTGGTGGGCGGCACGGGCCGGGTGCTGGACGCGGTGGAGAACTTCCGCTTCGACGAGACGATCCTCGGCTTCCTGCGCGAGCGCGCCATCCTCGACGAGCCGACGCTGGCGTGGCTGGCCGACTACCGCTTCCGCGGCGACATCTGGGGCTACCCGGAGGGCGAGGTCTACTTCCCCGGCTCCCCCCTCATGCGGGTCGAGGGCACCTTCGCCGAGGCGGTCCTCCTGGAGACGGTGATCCTCTCGATCCTCAACCACGACTCCGCGGTGGCCGCGGCCGCCTCCCGGATGTCGGTGGCGGCGGGCGCGCGCCCGCTGATGGAGATGGGCGCCCGGCGCACCCATGAGCTCGGCGCGGTGGCCGCGTCCCGCGCCGCCTACGTCGGCGGCTTCCACACCACCTCCGACCTGGCGGCCGGCTTCCGCTACGGCATCCCCACCGTCGGCACCAGCGCGCACGCCTTCACCCTGCTCCACGACACCGAGCGGGACGCCTTCACCGCGCAGGTCGACAGCCTGGGCGGCGGGACGACCCTGCTCGTGGACACCTTCGATGTCGCCGAGGCGGTGCGCACCGCGGTGGAGGTGGCAGGACCCGGTCTCGGCGCCGTCCGGATCGACTCCGGCGATCTGCTGCTGATCGCCCACCGGGTGCGCCAGCAGCTCGACGAGCTGGGCGCCACCAAGACCAAGATCGTGGTCACCAGCGATCTGGACGAGTACGCCATCGCCTCGCTGGCCGCCGCGCCGGTGGACGCGTACGGCGTCGGTACCCAGCTGGTGACCGGCAGCGGCCACCCGACCTGCTCGATGGTCTACAAGCTGGTCGCCCGCGCCGACAGCGAGGAGCCCGGCGCCCCGCTGCGGCCGGTCGCGAAGAAGTCGATGGGCGCCAAGAGCTCGCTCGGCGGCCGCAAATGGGCCGCGCGCCGGCTCGACGAGGACGGTGTGGCCACCGCCGAGGTCATCGGCACCGGTCCGGTCCCGGCGGAGCTGGCCGACCGGCAGCTGCTGGTGCCGCTGGTGAGCGCCGGCACGGTGGTGGCCCGTGAGCCGCTGGATGCCGCCCGCGACCGGCACATCGCCGCCCGCGACCGGCTGCCGCTGTCGGCGACCCAGCTCTCCCGCGGCGAGCCCGTGCTGGCGACCGAGTACGTCTGACGAGTGCGTGCGGCGCGCGGGGGGGGCGGAGTGCGCCACCGCCCGGCCCCCGCCGCACTGCCCAGCTCCGCACCACTCCCGCAATCCCACTCCAGTGGCTACCCTCGGTCACACCACCGCTCCGCGCCCCTCCCCGATTCCAGCCGGAAGGCACGCACCATGCACCGGGCATTGATCGTCGTTGATGTGCAGAACGACTTCTGCGAGGGCGGCAGCCTCGCGGTGGCGGGAGGTGCGGATGTGGCGGCGGCGATCACCGATCTGATCGGCCAGGCGGCCGGCGGCTGCTACCGCCATGTCGTGGCCACCCGGGACCACCACATCGATCCCGGCGACCACTTCTCCGCCACCCCCGACTACGAGACCTCCTGGCCGGTGCACTGCGTGGCCGGCACGGAAGGCAGCGGCTTCCACCCCAATTTCGCCCCGGCGCTCGCCTCCGGCGCCATCGACGCGGTCTTCGACAAGGGCGCCCACACCGGCGCCTACAGCGGCTTCGAGGGCGCGGACGAGAACGGCACGCCGCTCGCGGACTGGCTGCACGCGCACCGCGTCAGCGAGGTCGACGTGGTCGGCATCGCCACCGATCACTGTGTCCGTGCCACCACGCTGGACGCGCTCCGCGCCGGGCTGCGCACCCATGTCCTGCTGAACCTGACCGCCGGGGTGGCCGCGCACACCACCGAGCGGGCGCTGGAGGAGCTGCGGGCGGCCGGTGCCGAGCTGACCGGCAAGCCGGTGGTCCTCGGCGGCTAGGGCGCGCCGCGGGGAGCAGCCCGGGGCGATCCGCACGGCACGCCCCTCGGCCGCCCGCGGGGCACGGTCAGGCGGCCGATGCCGGGCGCTCGTCGTCGTCCGGGCCCTCCTCCCGCAGCGGGCGGGCCGGGTTCCGCAGCAGCGCCCGTATCGGGTGCCAGGACTCGGTGTCGTCCTCCGGGGCCTCGCGCCAGACCAGGCCGTCCGGATGGTGCAGGACGGCCGTGACCTCGTCGGGCGTGGGCGGCTCGGTGTTGCCGCGCAGGTAGACGGCCCGCAGCCCGAGGTTGCGCAGCCTGGTCAGGGCGCGCTGGCGGTTCACGGCATGGACCAGGACCCGCACCCGGCAACCGCAGTCGTACAGGCCGCCCCGGGCCCCGTGGGGCGGCCTGGGCAGCGACAGGGCAACCACCACGCTTCCGCCGGGAAGCCTGGTGAAACCGCCACCGGACATCGTCATATCTCCCCCCGTGAGACTTCGCGTCAACAAGGAACTGTAGAACGCATCTAAACGCGAATCGGCCGCCGCCCGCTAGGGGGCGGCGGCCACACAGCTCTTGACCTGCGGTTTTACCTTTTACTTACCGGCAGGGCCAACCTGAAGCGTCACCGAGGAGCCGTCCCGGGCCTCCTTGGCGATCTTGATCCGGGTGTTGGTGTCAGGGACGATCACACCACCGGTCGGGTTCGCCTTGTCGTAGTAGACGCCGTGCCGGTCGTCGAAGAGCGTCACGCCCGGCTTCGACTTGATCGTGACCCGCTTGCCGTCCTTGTGGAGGGCCAGGGCGTCGGTCCGGTAGCGCGTGAAGGTCGAGTCGTAGGACTGGAAGCGGTTGCGCATCAGCTTGCCGTCACTCCAGCGCTCGGCCTTGGGGTGCGCGTCGACCGGCAGGATCTGCCCGTAGCCGGGGTGCTGGCCGACGTTGTTGTCCGGCTGCGAGGTGTCCCACAGCCAGATCAGCACGCCGTTCTGGTACGGGAAGTGCTCCACCCAGCCCGGCTTGGCGGTGGTCCAGCCGAAGTTGTACGGGCCGACCTTGAGGGTCTTGTCGTACGACACGTACTGGCGGTTCTCGGCGAGGTAGTACTGCGCGTAGTCCTTGGTGAAGGACGCGCCGATGCGCGAGAAGCCCTTGCTGGTCCAGCCGTTGTCGCCGGTCTCGGCGTTGTCGCTGAAGAGCGCCTTGCCGTCGGCGGTGACGCCGATGCTGTCGGCCGCGAAGCCCTTCTGCGCCGCGCCGCCGTCGGTCTGGTAGCGGAAGCGCAGGTCGATCTTCTTGCCCGCGTAGGCGTCCAGCGGGTAGGCGAGGTCCTGGTAGGCGGCGACGGTGCCGGTCAGGGCGGGCTTGTCGCTGCCGTCGCGCGGGATGGCCTTGCCGCCGGCGGTGCCGTCCAGCGCCGTCCAGTTGCTGCCGCCGTCGGTGGAGACCTCGGCGTAGAGGAAGTCGTAGTCCTTCTCGATGTCCCACCAGCCCTTGAGCGTCAGCGCCGCCTTGGACTTGCCGGTGAGGTCCACCGGCCGGGTCATGGTGTTCTTGAGGTCGTTGCCCATGTCGCTCCACCACTGGTGGGAGCCCTCCGCGGGCGCGACGATGTCGGTCTTGACCTTCTTGGCGGGCAGTTCGACGACCACCGCCTGCTTGTTCTTGGTGTTGTACTCGGCGACGCCCAGCTTGTGGCTGGACTTCTTGGCGGCCTTCGCCTTGCCGTAGTTGAGCCAGCCCAGCTGCAGCTTGTCCCAGGCGCTCATGTCGCCGGGCAGGTCGCCGATGGAGTCCTTGCCGGTACCGAGCCAGGAGCCGCCCGACATCAGCGACCAGAAGTCCACCGAGGACTCGCCGGTGCCGGTGGTGTCGTACTCGTCCGGCAGGCCCAGGTCATGGCCGTACTCGTGGGCGAAGACGCCGAGTCCGCCGTTCTCCGGCTGCATGGTGTAGTCGCCGACCCAGATCCCGGTGTCGCCGATCTGGGTGCCGCCCGCCTTGTTGGCGCCCGGACCGGTCTTGCCGGCATCGGTGCCGTAGGCGTACCAGCGGTGCGCCCAGATGGCGTTGGTCTTCTGGACGCCGCCGCCCGCGGACTCGTCCTCGCCGGCGTGCACGATCTGGAAGTGGTCGATGTACCCGTCGGGCTCGTTGAAGTTGCCGTCGCCGTCGTGGTCGTAGCGGTCCCACTGGTCGTACTTGGCCAGGTCGGCCTTGATCTGGGCGTCGGTGCGGCCCTTGGCCTTCTGGTCCTTGGCCCACTGGTTGACGCCGTCGCGGATCAGGTCCCAGGCGCTGGCGCAGTTGGTCTGGCCGCAGTAGTTGGAGCCGTAGCGGGCCTCGTTCGCGTCCACCTTGACCCAGTCGGAGACCTCGCCCTGGACCGAGTAGCGGCCCGAGGACTGCTTCTCGTAGTACTTGGCCAGCGACTGCTTCTTCTTGTCGTGCGAGAAGTAGAGGTCCTGGAAGTGCTTCTGGTTGAAGTCCTTCTGCCAGGCCGTGCTGTTGTCCGTGGCACGGTCCGGCTTGGCTATCTTGTTGTGCGCCGGGCCGGGGTCGCCGCCGTACTTCTTCACCGGCGGCTTGGGGCCGTCGCCGTCGGGGTCGTACATCGTGGTGTCGTCGACCTTGTCGCCGAAGTCCACGAGGATGGTGAAGATCTTGTCGGTCTTCTGCCGGGCGAGCTCGACGTACTTGCTCTTGCCGAGCTTGACGACCTTGGAACCGCCCCGCACGGTCGCCTTGGCGTCACCGGAGATGACCTGCTGGAGCGCTTCCTTGCGCTCGGCCGCCTGCCGGTCGCTGAAGGGCCCCTTGAGGTCGTGGTCCACGGTCCGCTCGGGGGCCGGGTCATGGCGCCTGGCCACGGGCGACGGTCCCTGCGCGTCGGCCGCGGCCACCCCCGAAGACAAAGCGGCCGCCCCGATCGCGGCGATTGCCGTGGCCAGGGCGGCCGATCTGAACACCGTTCTGTTGTCTCTCACTTGGCGCTGTCCTCCCCTTCGAACCGGTCACTGTTCGACGGCATTCGACCGGAAGTACGGGGAAAAAGACAGATCTTGACTTGGGCACGTCAGCGAAGTACGTTACTCGGCTCGCCAGTTACGGCTATCGGACACCGCGCGGAAGCATCGCTGCGGGTGCTCCCCCGCCCGGCAGAGACCCGGTGTATATGCCCGCCGGGCATGCGCCCCCGCCCCCAACAGCCATGACGGCAGGGGACATTCGCACGGGCGCCGGTGTTGTGCGCCCCCTGTGCACCGGGACCGTGGGTTAGGTCACGCTTACCTGGCGTTCCGTTCGGGAAGTAAGGACCGTAGGCTCGTTTGATGGCGCGCCCTTGACCGACACCCCCTGCCGACCCTCCGAGGACGGATCCCGCCATGCCTCGTCCGACCCCCGCACAGCTCGCCTACGGTTCGGCCACCGTCTTTCTCTCCACCCTCGCGATGCTGCTGCTCTCGCAGACGCAGACCGGGGTCGGGGTCGCGGTCATCGCCATCGCCGGGCTCGGGCTCGGACTGCTGGTCGCCATGACGGTCCCGATGCCCGGGGTACCGCGGGTGGTCCGCCGGCATCTCCTGCGACGCGAGACGCCCGCCGCGCCCGCCCCGTTGAAGGCCGTACCGACGCCGCCCGAGCACCGCAGGCCCGTGGCGGCGTCGTCCCCCCACGCCCCCTGGGGCCGCCTCGCCGAACCGGCTGCCGCCGCCACGGACACCCGGATCGGCGAGCACTCACGCTGAGGCGGGCACTCACGCTGAGGCGGGCATTCGCGCTGAGGCGGCCGGTTACGCCGGGGCGGGCACTCACGCTGAGGCGGCCGGTTACGCCGGGGCGAGCACTCACGCCGCAGCGGACGCTCACGCCGAGCGGGCTTCAGCCGTCTACGTCTGGGGCTGGGTCTGGTTCCGGGGCTGTGTGGACACCACCACGGTCTTCGCCGCCTTGTCGTGCAGACACTGGTGATACGGCTGGTCCCAGGTGCACCACAGGACGTTGACCAGCCAGAAGATGAAGCCGCAGCACGGCACGATCTCCGGCAGCGTATAGACCGCGGCCCGGGTCCAGCCCGCCTGCGCGGTGGGGATCGAGCCGTTGGAGAGCATCGCCACCCGGATCTTCATCGCCATCTTGCCGAGGGTCTGGCCGCGGCTGGAGAGCATCAGCCCTTCGTAGATGAGATACGCCAGCATGGTGACGCCCGATACCGTCGACTGCCTGCCGGCCTCCACGCTGTCGGTACTGAAGTAGTCCACCCCGCCGACGATCAGCGTCATGATCACGGATACCGGTACCCCGATGATGATCGCGTCGATGATGCGTGCCACGAGTCGGCGCCCGCGGTTCGCCAACGGCGGCATACCGGCCAGCGGGTCGGCCGGACCGGGCTGCCCGCCGTAGGGGTCGCCGGCATACGGGCCGCTGCCGTACGGGGCGCCCGCGTAGGGCGGTGGGGTACCTCCCGGCGGCGGGGTGCCGCCCGGGGGCGGGGTGCCACCCGGAGGCGGCTGGCCTCCCGGGGGCGGCGCGCCGCCTTCACCGGTGCCCGTACCGTTGCCGCCCGTACCGTTGCCGCGCGGAGCGTGGTTGCGAGGGGCGCCGTTCTCACGGGGCGAGCTGTTACGGGGAGCGCCGCCCGCCGGGGGCTCCTGCGGCTTCTTCAGGAACGGGTCGTCCTCCGGCGGCTCACCGGAACCGGGCCGGGGCTGGTCGGTACTCATGGCCCGAGTCGACCCCTTGTCGCCGCCCGCCGCATCCGGCCAAGTCCGTTCGGGGGACGGCAACCGGCCGGGCGGGCGGCCCGGCCCGGGAGCCTCAGCCGGCGGCCACGAACGTCCGCGCGACCTTGTCGTGCCAGCACTGGCGCCACGGCCGGTCGAACAGGCACCACAGGACGTTCAGCACACCGACGACGAGCACGCCGAGCACGCTGTAGACGAACCAGCGCCGCAGCGCCGCGCCGAGGGCCGGGGTGTCGTGGCTCTCGATGTCGAGGACCCGTACGCCGCACAGCTTCTTGCCCAGGGTGCGGCCCCACTTGAGGGTCGGCAGCGCCTCGTAGAGCGCACCGCCGAGCAGCAGGACGGCCAGGATCGTGGCGAAGACCGGGAGGGTGGTGCCGTCGACCAGATAGACCGTCATCTGGCGGCCGGACTGCTTGGCCGCCTCGACCTTGGCGTCGATGTGGTCCGTGACGGTGCCCCACAGGGGAACGGCCACCGCGGCGGTGAGCGCCCCCAGCACCAGCGTGTCGATCAGCCGGGCCGCCAGCCTGCGGCCGAGGCCGGCCGGGTGGCCCTGTGCGGCCTGGGCCAGAGCCGAGAAGGGATCGGCGGCGGCCGGCGGCTTCCAGGGGATGACGCCGTCGGCGTCGGCGCCCGGTGCGCCGGATCCGGCCGGTGCGGCACCGCCCTGCGCCGGGAGGCCGGCCGAGGGGGCGGAAGCCTGCGGGCCGGGGGTCTGCGCCGGGCTCTGCGGGGCGGGTGCGGGGCTCGGGGAAGCCTGGTGCTGCGGGGCCTGGTTCTGCGGGGCGGCCTGGTTCTGCGGGGCGGGGCTCGGCTCCTGCTGCGGCGCCGGGCGGCCCTGTTGCCGGTCGCCGACGGAGGGCAGCGACTGCGGGGAGCCGTCACCGGGCGCGGCGGACGGGGTACGGCCGCCGCCCGCGACCCGGATCGCCATGGTCTCGCCGCCCTTGGCGGGCTGTGCGGTGCCGGGCCGTACCGCACGGATCGCGGTGGTGCCCTGGTCCGCGGAGTTGTTGCCGCGGCGGGCGGCCGGGTTCACGGCCCGGATGGCGACCGTCCCGTCGGACGGGCCCTCGGGGCGGGCCGGCGAGGACGCGCCGGGCGCCTCGCCGGCCGGGGCCTCGGCGCCTCCCTGCTCGCGCTGCGGCGGCACCCCGCCCCAGGGAGCGGCGCTTGACGGACTACCGGCGGGCGCCTGGTCCGGTGAGCCCCAGGAGATCCGGCGGTCGGTCTCGGCGCCGTAGCCGGCCTGCCGGGAGGCATCGGCCTGCCAGGAGGCCGCCGGTTCGGGGCCGGTGCCGTGCAGCCGGGCCGGGTCGTCCCAGCCGGTGGCGGGGCGGGTCTCGACCTCGCCGCTCTGGCGTACGGCCGGCACCGCGGAGCCGCCCGCCCCTTCCTCGTCGAAGAAGACCGGTCCGGTCTCCTCGACGGCGGGGGAAGCGGGCGGGGCCACGCCGGGCGGCGGTGCGGGCATCGCCTCGCCCTCGGCGGGGGCGGGCCGGCTGGTGCCCGGCACCCATGCGGCACCGTTCCAGTACCGGATGTAGCCGGGGATGGACGGGTCCGGGTAGAAGCCTGGCGTAGGGCTACCGCCGGCGGATCCTGAGGTAGGGGCGCTCATGTCCGAAGTCCCGTATCTGTACTCGGCCTGGTGGGTGTGGGGTGCAGTCTGCCGCAACGCGGCGTCCACATCTATCAGACCCCGGTTGCCGTCATACCCATGCCCGCCCACGACCACCTGGAAGAGGCGCGGGAAAAAAGTTGTACGAAGTCGTGTAATGGTCCGGCGCCTTGCGCCTCTTCCACTACGCGGGCCCGGTACCGGGTGCCCGCGGGGCGCG
This sequence comes from Streptomyces sp. NPDC048516, assembly GCF_043199875.1. Classification (NCBI taxonomy): domain Bacteria; kingdom Bacillati; phylum Actinomycetota; class Actinomycetes; order Kitasatosporales; family Streptomycetaceae; genus Streptomyces; species Streptomyces sp. NPDC048516. The sequence continues at coordinate 405,635 of NZ_JBICWS010000003.1, forward strand.
AAGAGAGGCGGACGTCATGCACACCGTGGTGGAGCGAGAGCTGGAGCTGGGCCTGGTCCTGTCACCGGAGCGGAGTGTTCCGGTGCCGGCCCGGCTGACGTACCGGACGGACGACCCGTACGCCGTCCATGTCACGTTTCATATCGGTTCCCACACCCCGGTCCGGTGGACCTTCGCCCGCGAACTGCTCGTCGAGGGCGTTTTCCGGCCGTGCGGCGACGGCGATGTGCGGGTGTGGCCGACCAAGCTCGACGGGCGCAGCCTGGTCTGCATCGAGCTGGACTCGCCGGACGGCCGGGCGCTGCTGGAGACCCCGGCCCCCGCGGTCTCCGCATGGCTGGAACGCACGTTGCGGGTGGTGCCGCCGGGGTCCGAGCGGGGGCATCTGGACCTCGACAAAGGACTGAGTGATCTGCTCGCCATGGCGCCGACGGAGGCGACGGAGGAGCCGCGGCCGGGCGGCCCCCGGCCCTCGGACGAGTTCCCCGGGCCCGGGGCGTAACGGGTGGCGGAGCTGCTGCCGGGTGGCCCGGCCGTCACGAGCCGGGGCCGGGTGCGGGCGGCGCCCGACCGCCGCGGCCCGGCGCGGCGGTGGGACGGGGTGCGGCAGTTGGACGGGGCGCGGCGGTCGGGCGGGATGCGGCGGCCGGACGGGGTACGGCGCCGCGCTCAGCCGCGGTAGGCCTCCAGCAGCCGCAGCCACACCTCGCTGATCGTCGGGTAGGAGGGCACCGCGTGCCACAGCCGCTCGAGGGGGACCTCACCGGCCACGGCGACCGTCGCGGAGTGCAGGAGCTCCGCGATCCCGGAGCCGACGAAGGTGGCGCCGAGCAGCACTTCACGGTCCAGGTCGACGACCATCCGCGCCCGGCCGCGGTAGCCGTCCGCGTACAGGGACGCCCCGGCGACGGCCGCCAGGTCCTGGTCGATCACCCGGGTGCGGTACCCGGCCTGCTCCGCGGCTGCGGCGGTCAGGCCCACCGAGGCGGCTTCGGGGTCGGTGAAGACGACCTGCGGGACGGCGAGATGGTCGGCGGTGGCGGCGTGCGCGCCCCAGCGGTCGGACTCCAGGATCGGGACGCCCCGGGCGCGCGCGGAGATGGCGGCACCGGCGATCCTGGCCTGGTATTTGCCCTGGTGGGTCAGGAGGGCGCGGTGGTTGACGTCGCCGACGCCGTAGAGCCAGCCGCCGGTCACGCCCGTCACCCGGAGGCTGTCGTCGACGTCCAGCCAGGAGCCGGGGGTCAGGCCGACCGTGTCCAGGCCGATGTCCTCGGTGCGCGGGGTCCGGCCCGTGGCGATCAGCAGCTCGTCGGCGACGATCTCGTCTCCGGAGTCCAGCAGGACGGTGACCGGGCCGCCCGGGGCTTCCCGGCGCACCTCGCGGACCGCGACGCCGGTCCGCAGGAAGACCCCGGCCTCCGCGAGCGATTCGGCGACCAGGTGGCCGGCGAACGGCTCCATACGGGGCAGCAGCCCGTCGCCGCGTACCAGCAGCGTCACGGAGGAGCCCAGGGCCCGCCAGGCGGTGGCCATCTCGACGCCCACCACGCCGCCGCCGACCACCACCAGACGGCCCGGCACGGCCTTGGCGCTGGTGGCCTCGCGGCTGGTCCAGGGCCTGGCCTCGGCGAGCCCGGGGACGGGGGGCAGCACCGGGCGGCTGCCGGTGCACACCGCGACCGCGTGCCGCGCGGTGAGCACCCGCCCGCCGTCGACGACCACCCGCCGGGGTCCGGCCAGCCGGCCGTGGCCGCGCACCAGGTCGATGCCGGACGAGTCCAGCCAGCGGACCTGTCCGTCGTCCTTCCAGTAGGAGGTGAACTCGTCGCGGTGGGCGAGCACCGCCGGCACGTCCAGGGGCACGTCCGCGGCTTCCTTGAGACCGGGGACCCGGCGCGCCTCGGCACGGGCGACGACCGGGCGCAGCAGGGCCTTGCTGGGCATACACGCCCAGTAGGAGCATTCGCCGCCGACCAGTTCGCTCTCCACGACCACCGCGCTCAGCCCGGCGGCGTGCGCCCGGTCGGCGACGTTCTCACCGGTCGGCCCCGCCCCCAGCACGATGACGTCATACGCCTCATCAGCGGCTTGGGTCGCTTCGGTCGCTGCCATCGGCTCTCGCTTCCTGCGTGGGCGTGAGGGGGCCCGTGGACGTGAGGGCCGGCGGGCCCGGCGGGTCCTTCCGGCCATCCTCTGCCCAACGGGCCGTCAGCGCATCCGGCGTTCGACCGCTTCCTTGGCCTCGGCGAGTCCGGAACCGGTCACCTCGCGGTGCACCTTGATCGCCTGGATCTTCTTGCCCTGGGCCAGCAGGGCGTCCAGCTCGGCCATCCTGGGGTCCTCCGGCTCACAGATCCCGGCCTGCGCGAGCAGCAGGTCCACCTTGCGCTCCAGCCGCTGGAGCCTCAGGTCCTGCCGCTTGGCCCGCAGATCACTCGCCCTGGCGAAGCCGGAGGAACCGATGAGGAGGAAAACTGCTGCTATGAGGGGTGCGTAATCCATTCCGGAACTCTACGAGGCAGCGGCGCGTGCCATGAACACGGCAGTCGCCGCGGGGCCGTGCACACTGCCCCGGACGGCCGGTGCGCCGTCCGTGAGGATTTCGCATTCGGCATAGGCGTCCGGCCCTTCGAGGGTGAGGGTGAGCATCGGCATCGCGCCCACGCCCCGCGCGTCGGTCACCACGAACCACGGCAACTCGGGCCGGACCACCTGCTGTTCACCCCCGGAGTCGCCCGGCGCCTGAACGGCGTAGGTGAGGTCGTCGACACCCTTCCCGGTCACCCGGAAGGTGACCATGCCCTCGCCGGATCTGTGCGGATCGTTGATCGTCATGGGTGAAGTCAACCGTCATTCCCCTGCCCTGTACATCCGGGTCCCGGCCGGGCCTGGGCGACACCGCCCTCCACCTGTCCCCTGACCTGCGCGGGGTTGATGAGGACGGCGGCATCGGTGGCCTGGACGCTGCAGAGGATGCGGATCTCCCCCGTCATCCGGTGGACGGCGATACAAAACCCCTGCGTATTGGCGGTGACGCTGCGGGGCGAGCCGTAGGCCTTGCGGGCGGCGGTGAACCGGATGCCGCACGCCCGGGCGGCGGTGAACCGGATGCCGCGCGCCCGGGCGGCGGCGGCGAGCTCCGCCAACGGCACCCGCCGCTCACCGCAGCGGACACTCCCGTCGTCCATCTGGCACATCACGAGGTGTTCGCCCGTGTGGGCGGCGGCGGATTCCAGGACGCGGTCGCGCACGGCATGGGCCGCGCGGAGCACCGCGTTGCCCGCCACGAACAGGCCCGCGCTCGCGAAGCCGCCCGTGTCGAATCCCGTGCGGTCGGTGTCGGACTGCACCAGGCGGATCCGCGACGGCGTCGTGCCCAGCTGGTTCGCCGCGATCTGGACATGCGCGGTCGAGGTGCCCTCGCCGAATTCGACGGTGCCGACGGGCCGACGGGCCGACGGGCCGGCGGGCCGGCGGGCCGGCGGCCACTTCGTACACGAGGTCGTCGCCGAGCGTGACCCAGGCCTCGCAGAGGTGTTCGGTCGGCGGGGCGGTCTCGGGGCTTCCCGCGCTTCCCGTACTTCACTTGCGTCAAGTGCGTCAGAAGAGCTTTCCGGGGTTGAGGATTCCCAGCGGGTCGAAGACGCCCTTGATGCCGCGCTGCAACTCCACGCCCACCGGCCCCAGTTCGCGCACCAGCCACTCCTTCTTGAGGACACCGACGCCGTGCTCACCGGTGATGGTGCCGCCCAGTTGCAGGCCGAGCGCCATGATGGCGTCGAAGGACTCCCTGGCCCGGCGGGACTCGTCGGGGTCCGCGGCGTCGAAGCAGACGGTGGGGTGGGTGTTGCCGTCCCCCGCGTGCGCGCAGACACCGATGGTCAGGTCGTACTTCTCGGCGATGGCGGCGGTGCCGTCGAGCAGTTCGGCGAGCCGGGAGCGCGGTACGCACACATCGTCGATCATCGTGGCGGATTTGACCCGCTCCAGCGCGGTCAGGGTCAGCCGGCGGGCCTGCAGCAGCAGGTCGGACTCGGCGGCGGTCTCGGCCGGCACCACCTCGGTGGCGCCCGCGGCGGTGCACAGCGCACCGACGGCGGCGAGGTCGGCAGCCGGATCGGGGGTGTCGAAGGCGGCCAGCAGCAGCGCCTCGGTGCTGTCCGGGAGGCCCATCTGCGCCATCTCGTTGACCGCGCGGATGCTCGTACGGTCCATCAGCTCCAGCAGCGACGGGGCGTGGCCGCGGGCCATGATCTCGCAGACCGCCTCGCAGGCGGCCGCGGTGGAGGGGAACTCGGCGGCCAGCGCCAGCTGCCCGGGCGGCTCCGGCTTGAGCGCGAGAACGGCGCGTACGACGATGCCCAGGCTGCCCTCGGAGCCGACGAACAGCCGGGTGAGGTCATAGCCGGCGACGCCCTTGGCGGTGCGCCGGCCGGTCGTCAGCAGCCGCCCGTCGGCGAGGACGACGTCCAGGCCGAGGACGTACTCGGCGGTGACCCCGTATTTGACGCAGCACAGGCCGCCGGAGGCGGTGCCGATGTTCCCGCCGATCGAGCACTGCTCCCAACTGGAGGGGTCGGGTGGGTAGTAGAGGCCGTGCTCGTTCACCGCACGGGACAGCACGGCGTTGATGACGCCGGGTTCGACCACCGCGATCCGGTCGACGGGATTGATCTCGATGATGCGGTCCATCTTGACCAGCGAGAGCACGATGCAGCCGTCGGAGGCGTTGGCGGCGCCCGACAGGCCCGTGCGCGCGCCCTGCGGGACGACCGGGACCCGCAGTTCCGTGGCCGTCCGCATGACGTGCCGGACCTGCTCGACGGTGCGCGGCAGCACGACCACGGCGGGCGTCCCGGCGTCGCAGAAGCTCGCCATGTCGTTGGCGTAGGAGCCGGTCACATCGGGGTCGGTGAGGATCGCTTCCCCCGGGAGCCCGGCGCGCAGACGTGCGATGAGGTCCATGGAACCAGCCTCGCACTCGCGGCCCCCGCACGGAAGATCACCGAGGGCCCGGACGCCACCGACCGACGCCCCGGCGCACACCGAGACGCTACGGACAGCCGCCGGCCGACGGGAGGGTGCGGGCCACAGGGCCCGCACCCGTCACCCACCGCCCGCCGTGGGCGCACCGCCCCGCCGCCGGGCTCAGGCGCACCGCCCCGCCGCCAGGATCAGAGGTTGCCGCGCCGCTCCTGCTCCCGCTCGATCGCCTCGAAGAGCGCCTTGAAGTTGCCCTTGCCGAAGCCCATGGAGCCGTGCCGCTCGATCATTTCGAAGAACACGGTCGGCCGGTCCTGGACCGGCTTGGTGAAGATCTGCAGCAGATAGCCGTCCTCGTCGCGGTCGACCAGGATCTTCAGCTCGCGGAGCGTCTCCACGGGCACCCGGGTCTCGCCGGCCCACTCACCGAGGGTGTCGTAGTAGGAGTCGGGAGTGTTGAGGAATTCGACGCCGGCGGCCCGCATCGCCCGGACACTGGCGACGATGTCATTGGTGGCCAGCGCGATGTGCTGGACACCGGGGCCGCCGTAGAACTCCAGGTACTCGTCGATCTGCGACTTCTTCTTCGCGATCGCGGGCTCGTTGATCGGGAACTTGACCTTGAGCGTGCCGTCCGCGACGACCTTCGACATCAGCGCGCTGTACTCGGTGGCGATGTCGTCGCCCACGAACTCCTTCATGTTGGTGAAGCCCATGACGTTGTTGTAGAAGGCCACCCACTCGTTCATCTTGCCGAGTTCGACGTTGCCGACGCAGTGGTCGATGGCCTGGAAGCGCCGCGGGCCGGTCTCCACCAGGGGCTCGGCGGCCACGAAGCCGGGCAGGTAGGGGCCGTCGTAGCCGGAGCGCTCGACGAGGGTGTGCCGGGTCTTGCCGTAGGTGGCGATGGCCGCCAGGACGACGGTGCCGTGCTCGTCCCGGACCTCGTGGGGCTTCTCCAGGCCGGTGGCGCCCTGGGCGACGGCGTGCTCGTAGGCGGCGCGGGCGTCCGGGACCTCGATGGCGAGGTCGATGACGCCGTCGCCGTGCGCCGCGACATGGTCGGCGAGGAAACGGCCCCACTCGGTCGTGGGCTTGATGACGGAGGTGAACACGAACCGGGCGCCGCCGGATTCGAGCACATAACTCGCGGTCTCGCGGCTGCCGTTCTCCGGGCCCGAGTAGGCGACGCGCCGCATCCCGAAGGCGGTCGAATAGTAGTGCGCGGCCTGCTTGGCGTTCCCGACGGCGAAGACGACCGCGTCCATCCCCTTGACCGGGAAGGGGTCCGCCTGCCGGGCCGTGTCGGGGGCGAGGGGCTGCGTGTGCATCGTGGTGTCTGCCATGCCCGCAGAGTCCCCCCGATCCACAAGATGCGCAATAGTTCGCGAATCTTCTGGGCAGTATGTATAGCGCAAGGGCGAAGTCGCCCGGCTATCTGTACATGATGACCATCACCAAGGGCGGTGCGAACGATGGCGATCGATCATTTGGACGGGGCACTGCTGGAACTGCTCGCCGAGGAGCCGCGGATCGGGGTCCTGGAGGCGTCCCGGCGGCTGGGGGTGGCCCGCGGGACGGTCCAGGCCAGGCTCGACCGGCTTCAGTCAAATGGAGTGATCCGGGGCTTCGGACCGGATGTGGACCCGGCGGCTCTCGGATATCCGGTGACCGCATTCGCGACGCTGGAGATCAAACAAGGGCAAGGAAACGACGTACGTGCCCACTTGACGACCGTTCCCGAGGTGCTGGAGCTGCATACAACGACCGGACATGGGGACATGCTCTGCAGGCTTGTCGCCCGGTCCAACGCCGATCTGCAGCGGGTGATCGACCGGGTTGTGGGCTTTGATGGGATCGTGCGGGCATCAACGGCAATCGTCATGGAAAATCCGGTTCCGTTGCGGATCGTCCCGCTGGTGAAACAGGCATCGGCAGACTGACCGAGGAGACCGAGTGAGCTTCTGGGAGTACGTCGGCACCCGGCACGCCCAGCTGCTGACGGACACGTATCAGCACGCCAGTGCCGTCTTCCAGTGCATGGTGCTCGCCACCCTGCTGGGCGTCTTCATCGCCGTGGTGACCTACCGCAGCGAATGGGCGGGCAACCTCGCCACCACCTCGACCGCCACCATCCTGACCATCCCGTCCCTGGCCCTGATCGGTCTGCTGATCCCGATCGTCGGCCTGGGCGTCCCCCCGACGGTGATCGCGCTGACCCTGTACGGACTCCTGCCGGTGGTCCGCAACGCCATCGTCGGGCTGCGCGGGGTGGACCCGGACCTGATCGACGCGGCCAACGGCATCGGGATGTCCCGCACCGCCCGGCTCTTCCGCGTCGAACTGCCGCTGGCCTGGCCGCCCATCCTCACCGGCATCCGGGTCGCCACCCAGATGCTGATGGGCATCGCGGCGATCGCCGCGTTCGCCTCCGGCCCCGGCCTGGGCAACGAGATCTTCCGCGGGATCGCCTCGCTGGGCAGCGCCAACTCCCTCAACCAGGTGCTCTCCGGCACCCTCGGGATCGCCATCCTCGCTCTTCTCTTCGACGCCGCCTACGTCCTGATCGGACGCCTGACCATCTCCAGGGGGATCCGTGCCTGAGACGCCCGAGACCGCTGCCGCCTCCGGCGCGAGCATCCAGCTGGAGAACCTGACGAAGATCTATCCGGGGAACCCCGTTCCCGCGGTGGACAACGTCAACATGGAGATCAAGGCCGGCGAGATCGTGATCCTCGTGGGGCCCTCGGGCTGCGGCAAGTCCACCACCCTGAAGATGATCAACCGGCTGATCGAGCCGAGTTCCGGGCGGATCCGGATCGGCGACGAGGACGTCACCGACATGGACCCGGTCAAGCTGCGCCGCAAGATCGGCTACGCCATCCAGGCGTCCGGCCTCTTCCCGCACATGACCGTCGCCCAGAACATCGCCCTGGTCCCGAAGATGATCGGCTGGTCCCAGTCGAAGATCAAAAACCGGGTCGAGGAAATGCTCGACCTGGTCGGCCTGGACCCGCGCGAGTTCCACGGCCGCTATCCGCGCCAGCTCTCCGGCGGCCAGCAGCAGCGCGTCGGGGTGGCCCGTGCCCTCGCCGCCGACCCGCCCGTCCTGCTGATGGACGAGCCGTTCGGCGCCGTCGACCCGATCACCCGCGACCACCTCCAGGACGAGCTGATCCGGCTCCAGCACGAGCTGCACAAGACCATCTGCTTCGTCACCCACGACTTCGACGAGGCCATCAAGATCGGCGACCGGATCGCGGTGCTCCGCGAGCGCTCGCACATCGCCCAGTTCGACACCCCCGAAGCCATCCTCACCAACCCGTCCGACGACTTCGTCTCCGGCTTCGTGGGCGCCGGGGCGGCGCTCAAGCGGCTGAACCTGACCCGGGTACGGGACGTGGGCGTGGTCGACTTCCCCACCGCCAGGACCGATGACCCGCTGGAGTCCATCTTCGACCGGGTGCGCGCCGGCTCCCACAACGAACTGCTGCTGCTGGACCCCAACCGCCGCCCGTACAAATGGCTGCGCCGCGGCGATCTGGCCCTGGCCAAGGAGTCGCTGGCCCGGGCCGGGACGCCGGTCCAGCACACCGTGACCCGGGATGCGACGCTGCGCGACGCGCTGGAGGCGGTGCTCACCGACAGTGCGGGCCGGGTCGCGGTCACCGGGCGGCGCGGCGAGTACATCGGCGTGGTCGACATGGAGACGCTGATGAACAACGTCCAGGAACTGCTGGAGGCGGACCGGATGGAGGCCCTGGAGCACCAGCACCAGCTCCAGGATCTGCGCGCCCGCCAGACGCAGCTGGAACAGGAAGGCATGGAGGCATGAGCCCCCGCGACGGGAGCAGCCCGCACCACGGTGAGCGCCCGACGGGCGACCACGAGGCCTTCGCCCTGCGCGACGACGTCGAGATGCGGGAGCGGGAGGGGGCGGCCGGTGAGGCGCCGGTCCCGTCCGCCGCCAAGGGCCGGCGCCGGATCAGCTGGCAGAAGTGGACCTTCATGCCGGTCTTCCTGGTCCTCGCGCTGCTCGCCACCTGGCTGTGGTTCCGCGGCGCCCGCCTGGACTCCATCGCCCACCAGGCGGTCGACAACGGCAAGGTCTGGCTGGCGCTGCAGCAGCACATCGAGCTCACCGCGATCTCCACCTTCTTCGTGCTGATCATCGCGATCCCGCTGGGCATCGCGCTGACCCGCTCCAAGCTGCGCCGGGCCACCCCCATCGCCATGGCCTTCGCCAACCTCGGGCAGGCCGTCCCGGCGCTGGGTCTGCTGATCCTGCTGGTGATCTGGCTGGGCATCGGGCCCCGTTCGGCGATCGTCGGCATGGTCATCTACGCCGTGCTGCCGGTCCTCGCCAACACCATCGCCGGGCTGCGCGGCATCGAGCCGACGCTGACGGAGGCCGCACGCGGCATCGGGATGTCCCCCACGGGTGTGCTGACCAAGGTCGAGCTCCCCCTGGCCGTACCGCTGATCCTGGCCGGTGTCCGCACCGCGCTGGTGCTGAACGTCGGCACCGCGACGCTGGCCACCTTCGGCGGGGGCGGCGGCCTCGGTGACCTGATCTCGGCGGGCATCGTCACCCAGCGCATGCCCGTACTGATCCTCGGTTCGGTGCTCACCGTGGCGCTGGCCCTGCTGGTCGAATGGCTGGCGTCGCTGGCCGAACTGCTGCTGCGGCCGCGCGGACTGGAGGCGACGGCATGAGGATCCACCCGCGTCCGGCCCCGCACGGCCGCCCCGGAAGGCGCCGGGGCGCCCGCTTCCTCGTCACCCTGCTCGCCACCGTGCTCAGCTCATGCGGCCTGGTCAGCGGCAGTGCGATGAGCGACAGCGTGCTGCCGGGGCCGAAGGCCGGCTACCCGGGCCGCCCGCTCACCGGAGCACAGCTGACCGTGACCTCGAAGGAGTTCACCGAGCAGATCGTCCTCGGCCAGATGATGGGCATCATCTTCGAGGCGGCCGGCGCCAAGGTCATCGACAAGACCAGCATCCAGGGCTCGATCGGCGCCCGGGAGGCCGTCAAGTCCGGCACGGCGGACGCCGCGTACGAGTACACCGGCACCGGCTGGATCACTTACCTCGGCCACACCAAGCCGATCGTCGACCCGCAGCAGCAGTGGAAGGCGGTCCGCGACGAGGACCGGAAGAACGGCATCGTCTGGCTGCCGGCCTCGACCCTGAACAACACCTACGCACTGGCGCTGAACACCGCCAACCAGAAGAAGCTGCGGGTGCACAACCTCTCGCAGGTCGCGGCGCTGTCGCACAAGAACCCCGGGGCCGTGACGATGTGCGTGGAGAACGAGTTCGCCACCCGCAACGACGGCCTGCCGGGCATGGCGCGGGCGTACGGCATGAACGTGCCCTCCGGCAACATCCGCAAGATGACCGGCGGCGTCGTCTACACCGAGACGCAGAAGGGCACCTGTGCGTTCGGCGAGGTCTTCACCACCGACGGCCGGATCAAGGCGATGCATCTGCACGTCCTCGCCGACGACAAGCACTTCTTCCCCAACTACAACGTCGCTCCCGAGATCAACGCCGAGGCCCTGAAGAAGTACCCGGCGATGGCCAAGGTCCTGGCCCCGGTCACCAAGGCCCTCAACAACACCGTCGCCCAGGAGCTCAACCGCAAGGTCGACGTGGACGGCCAGGACCCGCACGAGGTCGCGAAGGACTGGCTGATCCGGGAGGGGTTCATCAAGGAGGGGTGAGACGCGGGAGCGTGACGCGGACGGGCTGACGCGGACGGCCCGCGGCGGGGCGGTGGGGCCGCTCAGCAGCTGGGCAGCCTGCCCCCGGTCCGCAGGGCCTTCAGGGCGTCCACCGCGCCGTCGAGCGTCGTGACCGGGATCAGCCGCATCCCCTTCGGCAGCTCCGCCCGCGCATCGGTGCACTCCTTGCGCGGGACCAGGAAGACCGAGGCGCCGTCCCGGTGTGCGGCCTGCGTCTTCAGCGGGACCCCGCCCACCGCGCCGACCTTCCCGCCGGCGGTGATGGTCCCCGTACCGGCGATCTTGCGCCCGCCGGTCAGGTCGTGGCCCGCGCCGTCGCCGTCCAGCTTGTCGACGATGCCGAGGGCGAACATCAGCCCGGCGCTCGGACCGCCGACGTCCGCAAGGCTCAGCTTGACCTTGATGTCCTTGGCGGACTTGCCGAGCTGCCCGAGCGCGGCGCTGGTGGCGGTGTCCTGCGACTGCTCCATCTGCTGCGCGTTGTGCTCGGCGATCTCCTCGGTGTTGTTGCCCACCGGGTAGACCGCCTCCCGCGGCATCACGGCCTCGTCCGTACGGAACCAGCCCTCGATGATGTCCGGCAGGTGGACGGAGGCGTCCGGTCCGGTGGCCACGATCGAGGTCATCCGCAGCTGTCCGCTCGTCTTACGGGTCCCGGCGCCGGTGATGGTGATCACCGGCTTGCCCTTGTCGTTGCCCAGGACGTTCGCCGTCATGCCGGGATAGGCGACAGCGAACGGCAGCGGGGCGAGGACCGCCGTGAGGACGAGGGCCAGGACAAGGGCGGAGCAGAACGCCAGGGCACGGGTGCGTGAGGACACCCCGCCAGCCTAATTGACCCCCGCACCACCAGGGCCGTGAGGCGCTGCGGCCTCACCACACGGCCACCGCCCCTTCACACCCTGTGGCCTCGGCCGTCCCCTTACTTCGAAGCCGGGCACCAGGTTTCCTCGAAGACGGGCACCAGGCCTCAGCGCAGCGCCTCCGACACCTCCCGGGCCGCGTCGACCACCCGCGGCCCGATCCGCTCGGAGACGGTGTCCGCGAGCATCACCACGCCCACGCTGCCCTCGATGCCGCTCACCCCGAGCAGCGGTGCCGCCGCGCCGCTCGCCCCGGCCTCCAACTCCCCGTGGGTCAGGGCTAGTCCGGCGTCCTGGAGGCGGCCCTGCCGGGCCTTGAGGATGGCCCGCCCGGCGGCACCCCGGTCCAGCGGATGACGGAATCCCGCCCGGTAGGCCACGTGGTAATCGGTCCAGGTCGGCTCCACCACGGCGACGGCCAGCGCCTCCGTGCCGTCGACGAGGGTGAGATGCGCGGTGGCCCCCACGTCCTCGGCGAGCGACCGCAGCGCGGGCAGCGCGGCCTCCCTGACCAGCGGATGCACCTGCCGTCCCAGGCGCAGCACGCCCAGGCCGACCCGGGCGCGGCCCCCCAGATCGCGGCGGACCAGAGCGTGCTGCTCCAGCGTGGCCAGCAGACGGTAGACCACGGTGCGGTTGACGCCGAGCTTGTGGGAGAGCTCGGTGACGGTCAGGCCGTGGTCGGTGTCGGCAAGCAGTTTGAGGACGCGCAGCCCTCGGTCGAGAGTCTGGGAGGTCTCTGCGGTCACGACGCCTCCTGGGTGAGTGGCGGCCCTCGGACGCGACGCGCTGCGAGTCCCGAGCAGCGCGCGCTAGAGGCCGCCGGCCGCATGGCACCGGCTGCGCTCCGCGGCGGCGCTGCCACGGGGCGTGTGCGTGACCGGGACAGTAGCGAGCCAGTCCGGTGAGCGGAAGAGTCCGTCCAGAATCCGGGCTTTCCCGCCCGGAATATCCCCGTAGGTCCGTCCAGAACGGCCCGCGGTGTTTCAGGTAGGGCTACAGGAGCGTTCGGGCGGTATGGGCAAAAGCGACGGGCGCGGCCGCCGCCGGCTCCGGCACGCCGCGCCGGAAACGACGGCGGGAGGGGTACGTGCGCCGCGCCGGAAACGACGGCGGGGGGGCGGCGCGCCGCACACAACCGGCACACCGCCCCCCAACCCACGGGCCCTGCGGTTCACATACCACGGGTCACAGGCCAGAAGGCCACGGGTCACAGACCACAGGCCCCACAGGCCCCACAGGCCTCACAGACCGCTCAGCCCCCTCAGGCCCCGGGCGGACTCACTTCATCCGCGTGGCCCACTCCCGTACCTTCTTGATCCGCTCACCCAGCTGCCCGGCGGTGGCCTCCGCGCTCGGCGGCCCGCCGCACACCCTCCGCAGCTCGGTGTGGATCACGCCATGCGGCTTTCCGCTCTGGTGGACGTACGCCCCCACCAGCGTGTTCAGCTGCTTCCTGAGCTCCAGCAGCTCCTTGTGCGTGACCACGGGGCGCCGCTCGGCCGGCAGCTCCAGCAGGTCGGCCTCCTCGTCCGGCCGCTTCTTGCTGTGCGCGATCTGCCGGGCCTGCCGCTTCTGGAGCAGCATCTGCACCTGGTCGGGCTCCAGCAGCCCGGGGATGCCGAGGTAGTCCTGCTCCTCCTCGCTGCCCGCGTGGGCCTGCATCCCGAACTCGGCACCGTCGTAGAGCACCCGGTCGAAGACCGCCTCCGACTCCAGCGCCTCGAACGAGAACTGCTCCTGCTCGCCGGTGTCCTCGTCCTGCTCCTTGTTCGCCTCGTCCATCTCCTTCTCGGACTCGGCGTACGGGTCTTCCTCGCCGTCCTTCTTCGGCTTGTCGAGGACGTGGTCGCGCTCGACCTCCATCTCGTTGGCGAAGCCGAGCAGCATCGGGACGGTGGGCAGGAAGACGGAGGCGGTCTCGCCGCGCTTACGGGACCGCACGAAACGGCCCACGGCCTGCGCGAAGAACAGCGGCGTCGAGATCGTGGTGGCGTACACCCCGACCGCCAGCCGCGGCACGTCGACGCCCTCGGACACCATGCGGACCGCGACCATCCAGCGGTCGTGGGAGTGCGCGAAGTCGTCGATGCGCTGCGAGGCCCCGGAGTCGTCGGACAGCACCAGCGTGGCGCCCTCCCCGGTGATCTCCCGGATCAGCTTGGCGTATGCCCGCGCCTGCTCCTGGTCGGAGGCGATCACCAGCGCCCCGGCGTCCGGGATGGACTTGCGGACCTCGCTCAGCCGCTGGTCGGCGGCGCGCAGCACATTGGGCATCCACTCGCCGCGCGGATCCAGCGCGGTACGCCAGGCCTGCGAGACCGCGTCCTTCGTCATCGGCTCGCCGAGCCGGGCCGCGATCTCGTCGCCCGCCTTGGTCCGCCAGCGCATATTGCCGCTGTAGGAGAGGAAGATGACCGGCCGGACGACGCCGTCGCCGAGCGCGTTGCCGTAGCCGTACGTGTAGTCGGCGGAGGAGCGGCGGATGCCGTCGTTGCCCTCCTCGTACGTCACGAACGGGATCGGGTTGGTGTCGGACCGGAAGGGCGTACCGGTCAGCGCGAGCCGCCGGGTGGCGGGCTCGAACGCCTCCAGGCACGCCTCGCCCCAGGACTTCGAGTCACCGGCGTGGTGGATCTCGTCGAGGATCACCAGCGTCTTGCGCTGCTCGATCCGGTTGCGGTGCAGCATGGGCCGTACGCCCACACCGGCATAGGTGATCGCGACGCCGTGGTACTCGCGGCCCAGCGGCCCCGCGCTGTACTCCGGGTCGAGCTTGATCCCTATCCGTGCCGCCGCCTCCGCCCACTGCTTCTTCAGATGCTCGGTCGGTGCCACGACCGTCACCTGCTGCACGACGTGGTGGTGCAGCATCCACGAGGCGAGCGTGAGCGCGAACGTCGTCTTGCCGGCTCCGGGTGTCGCGACGGCGAGGAAGTCTCTCGGCTGTGCCTGGATGTAGCGGTCCATGGCCGCCTGCTGCCAGGCACGCAGCTTGTTCGCGGTACCCCAAGGGGCCCGTCCCGGGAAGGCCGGGGACAGGTGATGGTTATTGGTGGCGCTGGTGGTGGTAGTCACGGTCTCCGTCGGCTGAACTCGGCGATCGGCAACCGCGTCAGCCTACCCGTGCGCCGGTTCACGCTCCGGGGTTACGGCACCGGCTCACCCCGGGGTGGGACCGAGGTCACATTCGCCGGCCGGCCCGGATGGGGGTGAGGTGGCAGGTCGGGCCGGTGACCGGGCCTCGGCCCGACGCCCTCACGCCCGTTTGGGCCGCAACCGGTTCGTGACCCCGGCGCCCGCCAGCGCCACCACCGCCATCGCCGCGAACACGGCCGCGAAGGCCGCCGGATGGCTCGCCGGGGCGGCGCCGGCCGCGGCCGCGGGCCCGTCCGCCGCGATCGAGCCACCGCCGAAGGCCGCGAACAGCACCCCGCTGACCCCGACGAAGGTGACGTTCCCCAGCGCGTCCGACATCTGCAGGGACGCGGAGTTGCTGCCCGCCTCCTCGGGACGGGAGAGCTTCAGCAGCAGTACGCCGCCGCTGGAGATGTTCAGGCCCATGCCGAACCCGCCGACCGTCCAGGCCACCGCGACGATCGCGACGGGCACCGTGTCGAGCAGCGCCAGCGGCACCGTCACGATGGCCGCCGCCAGCAGCACCATGCCCAGGCCCATCAGCCGCTCCCGGTACGGCTCCAGACGGGGCCGGCTCTGGACGTACGAGCCCAGCGCCCAGGTCACTCCGCCGCCGGTGAGGGAGAGACCGGCGAGGGTGGGGGACAGCCCGCGCTGGGTGACCAGCATCAGCGGGATGAAGCTCTCGGCGCCGACCAGCGCCCCGGCGGCCAGACCGCGCATCAGCACGACGCTCGGCAGACCGCGCCCCGCGCGGAACGTGCCGCGCGGCAGCAGCCGCACGATGCCCGGCACCAGCAGGGCCAGCCCGGCGGCCGCGGGCAGCAGCGCGAACCAGGCCGGATGCTGGCCCGCGTACTGCAGCAGGCAGGCGCCCACGGCGGCGGCCAGCGCGAGCAGACAGCGCCGGTTGCCCAGGACCTGGCGGGCGCCGCCGCCCGGGCCAGGACGCGTACGGGGCAGCTTGCGCAGCGCGGGCAGCATCACCGCGAGCGGCAGCAGTATCAGTGCCGGGATGGCGAGGAAGACCCAGCGCCAGCCGAGCTGTTCGGTGAGGGTCCCGGCCACCAGCGGGCCCACGATCACCGGCACCACCCAGGCCGCCGAGAACGCCGCCATGATCGACGGACGCAGCCGGTCGGGGTAGGCACGGCCCACCACCACATACAGCGCGACCACCACCATCCCGCCGCCGATGCCCTGCACCCCGCGGCCCGCGACGAACATCCCCATGCTCTGCGCACCGCCCGCGACCAGCAGCCCCGCCCCGAACGCGGCGATCCCGGCGAACAGCGGCGCGAGCGGTCCGTGCCGGTCGCTCCACTCCCCCGCGAGCGCCATCGCGAACAGGCTCGCCGTGAAGTAGGCGGAGAACGCGAAGGCATAGAGGCCGATCCCGTCCAGGGCGCGGGCGGCGACCGGCATCGCGGTGTTCACGGCGATCGCCTCGAAGGCGACGACCGAGACGACGGAGATGATGCCGAAGGTGAGCGCGCGGTGGGCCCGGCCGAGGATGCCGCCGGTATCGGCCGCGGCGTCGGCCGGGGCACCGGCCGCGGCGTCGGCCTGCGGGGCGAGCTCGGTTCGGGTACCGGGGAACGGTTCGGCGCTGCGGCGGGGGCGATCAGCGGTCATCGAGCCAGCGTAAGGGCCGTACGACGCCGGTACCCCTGTCCGCAGACGGGAACCGCGTCGTCCGAAGGACCTACGCCGCGGAGCCGGGGGCGGTCCGGCACCACACGGCACGGACCGGCCGTACGTCGCCCGTCGTCGGGCAAGCTGTCCTTATGCCGCACTTCCGCACGTACGACGATGCCGAGCTCCACTACAGCGTGCTCGGCCCGGCCGACTCGCCCCTGCCGCCCCTGGTGTGTCTGGCCGGCGGCCCCGGACGGGATGCCGCGTATCTGGGCGACCTCGGCGGGATGAGCACACACCGGCAGCTGATCATTTTGGACAGCCGCGGCACCGGCGCCTCCCCGGCCGCCGCCGACCCGTCCCGCTACGCCTTCCCGCAGCTCGCCGAGGATGTCGAGGCCCTGCGCGCGCACCTGGGCCTGGAGCGGTTCGCCCTGCTCGCGCACGACGCGGGGGCCGCGGTCGCCCAGGCGTACGCCGCGAGGCACCCGCAGCGGCTCACCCGGCTGGTCCTCGTCTGCCCCGGCTCCCGGCTGCAGGGCGAACTCCCCGACGACGCACGGGAGATTTTCGCCGCACGAGAGCACGAGCAGTGGTGGCCGGAGGCTTCGGCGGCGGTGCGGCAACTGGCCGAGACCTCCGATATGGACGAGGTACGGGCCCTGCTGTTCGCCGCGGCGCCGCTGGCCTACGGGCGGTGGGAGGAGCCGCAGCGGGCCCACGCCGCCACCGAGGGCGCGCAGTTGGGTCCGGTACCGCGGGCCGGGTTCTGGCAGGGCGTGGACGAGCAACTGCGAGAGGCGCTGGTATCGGGGCTGGCGGAGGTGAGGTGCCCGGTGCTGGTGGTGACCGGTGACCACGACGGGGTGACGGGCATGCGCGCGGGCGAGCTGGTGGCCGAATCCTTCCCCGACGCACGGGTCCGGCCACTGCACGAGGTGGGCCACTACCCGTGGGTGGACGCCCCGGAGCTGTTCGGTCCCGCGGTGGAGGAGTTCCTGCACTCGGCCTGAGCGACCACCCCACCGGAGCCCCGCTTCATGAACAACATGTTGCCCCGCGTTGCCTTGTGTTGCCCCGCGTTGCCCCGTATTGCAGCTTCACGCCACTCTGCTCCGCACTCTTGCCGAACACTCCACCACGCGGCATACAGTCGGGTTCAGCACACCAACCCGGCCGTGTGCCCGAGTGGTTCAGGGGCTCGCCTGCAAAGCGAGTGACGTGGGTTCGAATCCCGCCACGGCCTCCATAGCCTTGACCAGGCGAAACGAGCGGCCGATGCCCCAATCGAGCGCCGCCCGTCGCAGCGCCCGTCTCAGTTCTCGTCTCAGTTCTCGCCTCAGGTGAGCACCGACCGCCATCCAGCGTGCGCACCACAGGAGAACAGAGCGGCTCGCGAAAGGCGGCCAGCCCGCCTCTGGAAGCCTCTGAACAATCCCGAGCGCGCCACTCTTGGGCCCCTCCCTCCACAACCCGGCCCGTGTACCCAAACGGTCCACTACAGATCGCCGTCGGCGTCGACGCCTGTAAGCCTAGTTATGCCCCGCAAGCCTGCTTACGGCTCACGGGCCCTCACTTCGGACGCGCGAAAGGGAAAATATGGCCGGACAGCTGATTTTCGAGGATAAAGACGCATCAGGAAAAGTCGCCGTCCGCGTGTACCGTGAACAGTCATCGCAAGAAGCGGCTAAATTTACTGACTTCGCTTGCACTGTCGACGAGGGCTTTGTCGTTATCGGCGGCGGAGGGAGCGGGGAGATCTCTCCAGGAGCACTCCTGACCGCTTCGTACCCTGGCAACGATCGTCGCCGGTGGCTCGTATCCTCGAAGGATCACAACGTGTCCAGCCCACACCGAGTGACGGCATATGCCATCGCCATGAAAATCAACGGCATGACACCCGGCGATCTGCTTGCCAATCTCCGCTTCAAGGAGACGACGAGCGGAAATTCGGCGCATCCGGAAGCCGCCTCGGGGGTTGATCCGGGCTTCGAGTTGATCAGCGGCGGGTTTCGCGTCAACACCTCTGGGGCGGGGAACCTAGCAACCGCCTCTTTCCCCGAACTCGGCCCCGAGTGGCGAGCCCGCTCCAAAGATCACAAGATCTCCAGCCTTGCCACCATCACCGTATTCTCGATCGCGCTACGGAAGACTCTTCCAAGAGTCGGAACGGTGCAGCGTGGAGAAAGTTCCAATCTGAGCGGCAAGTCAGTTCATCCAGGAACTCAGGCATTCCTCAGCGCAGACTTTGCACTGACAGGGGTTGGCGCCGAAACACACACCGATGGTCCGGGCCAACTACTATGGTCCCTTGCACCCCAAGAATCCGTAGGCCAGACAGGTACAAACGCGAATTCAAAGGACCACCAACTCTCCTCGCCAGGAAAGATCACGGCATTCGCGCTCGGCATCAAGATTGTGTAGCAGAAAAACTCAGGGCGGCCGCCGGAGCGGCTACCCTGTGCCTCACTCACCTGGGTGGTCGCTCGGTGTCCGATTTCCAAATGAGCTCATCGACCTGTCCAGCAATGTCCGTCCGCACGGCGTCCACCATGTGCTGATAGCGGGCGGCCATGGCCGTAGTCGACCACCCCATGAGGCCCATGACGGCACGCTCGGGAACACCGAGGATCAGCAGCACCGTCGCGGCCGTGTGGCGGGCATCGTGGAGACGTCCATCCCGAACGCCCGCCTCGGCCAGAAGATCCTTCCACTCGGACCAGCCCCTACGGTGGGACGGGCTGAGCCCCTGTTCGTCCACGAACACCCAACCGCCTTCAATCCAGCGCTTCCCGGCCGCCTCCCGCTCCACATCCTGCGCCTCCCGGTGGGCTCGCAGCAGGTCAACAAGTTGCTCGGGTAGGCCCACCGCGCGGCGGCCGGCACGTGACTTGGTGGTGGAGATCTCCGGGTTGGTGCGTCGCCTCTGCGGGCAGTAACCGGCGGCTTTACGTCCGCACGGCTCCGCGCACCCGTGCGCCCACTGCGGCCGGTGGCGGCTACGGCGGACCACCAGGAATCCATCGTCAAGGTCGATGTCTTCCCACTTCAAAGCCAGCACCTCCCCTTGGCGCAGGCCAAGGGCGAGAGCAACCGCCCAACGTGCAGAGTTGCGATGCTGAGCGGCGGCTTTCAGCAGACGCTGACAGCCCCGTCGAGAGCCATCCAGTCGGCATGCGAGGCGAAACGCGTCGCTGCGGCTGGTCGTGTAGCCGGGGATGAGGCCATGGGCCAGGCGGTCCCAGAGCGCCGCGCGCCGCAGCAGCCACTCACGCGCTCGGTCCTCGGTATTGCTCAGCCACACCAGCTCACTGCCGTGCTCGGGTGCGGAGGCGTAGGCCTGGATGGCGTTGGGCCAGTCGGTGACGTCGTTGTCGAACACAGGGACTCCTGTCAGCGGTTGAAGTGCGGGTGAACGATGGTTTGGACGGTGGTGCTCACGCGGCCTCGCGGCCGGGCAGGAGCATTCCGTCGTCGTTCTTGCGGAGGGCTCCCGTGGCCGTGAGGGTCTTGATCTCGCGGGAGACGGTGCCCTTGTTGATTCCGGTCCGGTCGGTGATGTCCCGCAGCGTGCGGGCGCCGTCGTGGACGGCCCGCAGGACCCGGTCACGGTTCGTCTCCGCCCCGGTCGATGCGGGCGCGGAAGCCGTAGCGGCTGCCGGCTCCTTGACCAGGCGGAGCGTGCTTGCGGCGGTCCGGGAGGATGCGCGGTGCCAGATGGGCCGCTCGGGAAGGGCGATCACGTCTTCGGGGGAGAAGGCGCGGGTGCTGATCGGGTGGGGCTTGGCCTTCGGTCCCGAGCGCAGCATCGCCACGCCGGGCATGGGCAGTTCGTGCGCGTGCCAGCCCTTCTCGGTGGCGTCTTCTCCGAAGACCACGCGGGACTCACCCGAGGTGGACAGCGCGAGCGCGGCCCGGTAGGTGATCTGCGCGCTGATCTGCGGGTCGATGCCGCCCTTGGCGTCCATCGTGGGCTTCTGCGTGGCCCAGATCAGGATGATCTCGGCTGCCCGCGCCATGCGGGCCAGCGTGCCCAGGTTCTCCATGATCTGCGACCAGTCGGGATGGCCCGACTCGCCGTCGCTGCCCTTGGCCCGCTTCCTGCGGGCCAAGGTGATGACTTCGGCTCCCTCGTCAACGAACACCGTGATCCGGGGCCGTTCTTCGGAGATCTCAATCGTGTCCCGACCGCGCGGGACCAGGGCGAGCCGCTCGTGCATCTCGACGACCAGCTCGTCGGTGACCTCCAGCACCTCATCAATCGTGATTGCGGTGCGGGCGCGGTGTTCCCAGTTGATCGCCTCAACCCGTTTCGGGTCGATGACCACCAGGCGGTGATCAGGCGCCTCGGACGCCTCAGCGAGGAGAGCGCGGGTCGACCAGCTCTTGCCCGAGCCAGACGTGCCCGCAATCAGCATCCGGGGCCCCAGCGGGACCATGACCGACTCGCCCGTGACCGTGTCGACGCCCCACGGGTCGCCCGGCTTCCAGCCGCTCAGGTCGATGCCGTCTGCCGCGCTGCGGGTCCGCAGCGTGATCGTGGCCCGGTCGCCGTGGCTGCCGGATGTGATCTCCAGGCGCAGGTCGGTGCGAGCCCCGAGCAGGGCCCGGATCTCATCCGCCTTGGCACGGAACGTCTTGGGCGTCCAGCGGCCGTCGAGGCGCACATGCGAGACCAGCCCGGCCGGGGGCAGCTTCGCCGGGGTGGGCACGGTGCCGGACAGGCCGCGGGTATCGGCGTTGGGCACCCAGAACGACGGGTCCAGCCGGGAGGCAAGCCGCTGCTCCTCTGCGCTCATCCCGTCATCGAGCCGCACCGACGGCTGACGCCGCCCCAGCCACAGACTTGCGACGTTCAGACCGATCAGCCCGGCCGACACGGACGCCGGCCACAACGTGAGCGCGTGTGTGGCTTCCGACATCAGCCACGAGGCCAGGCCACCCGGCAGCGCGTGCGCGGCGTGCGTCTGGATGGCGCGGGCCACGAGGGTGGCGGGGTAGTTCTTGCGCGCCGCCCTCAGCCCGGCTCGTGCCTGGCTGTGATGCTGCCGGGTGGCCTTGTGCGCGGTGCGCGCGGCCCGACGGGGCCCCGACAGCGGGTTGTTGGACGCCTTGCGGGCGGCACTGCGCTGGTTACGGGCCATCGCCGCGGTGGACCGGGCGGAGTTGTGCTCCCGCTGCGCCGCCATGAGCGCCTTCAGGTTCTCAGGAGTCCGCAGCTGCGCCCGACGCTCCGCCTCCCTGTCCCACCATGCGGCGAACGGCGCGCACATCGGCGCGAGCGCGTCCAGTGCTGTGTTGGTCGTGTCGGTGGTGGTCGACCATGCTTGCTTCCAGTCCACGAAAGGGTCCTCCAAGACCGTGGATGAGGGCCGGTGCGCCGTTGCGTGGCGTCACCGGCCCGTCCGAATTGCGATAGTTGGTGCCGCCGGTTGCGCCGACAGCACCGGTTGAACCCCCGCAACACGCTCTGACCTGCGAAGTTGCGCAGTTGCGCCGTTCCGGAGAGAGGGGCCCTACGCGCACGCGCGCGTAGGGCGGAGGGAAACACGGTCGCGCAGCGTCTCCATGGGGGCGTGAGTGACCGTTCGCGGCCCCCGGGGTCTTCCAGCCCCGCGCGAAGGGATCCAGGCGCCCTACGGGCCGCCTACGGCTCCCGCCCGTTAGGGGCCCGCATCCTGGTGCCGGACATGTCGGTGCCGCACGCCGCGCCTGTGCGTCGCGAAGACGGGGCGGACGACCCGCGCCTTCGCCGTCGCATGCACGACATGATGGTCGGCTTCACCCGCAGCATCGCCAACTCGATCCACGAGCTAAGCGTTCTCTGCTGGTGGCGGAAACCAACGTGAGCGTGCGGGTCCACGGCGGCACGCAGTTCTTCAAGCTGTACGTGATCAACAAGGAAGACGCATTCTTCGGGTACTACCCCATCCGACCCAACAAGGTGGTGGCCGAGGGAGAGGCCATAGAGATCTACGACCTGGTGGGAGCCGACGCCACGTTGTTCCACCACTCCGTGAACGAGGGCGAGTCGTCGAGTGGGGCTCAGCAGGTCGAGCAGGCCCGCATGTGGTTCGACAGCGTCTGGAACACCATCGGAAGGGACCTCGACCCTGATGGGAAGTAACAAGCTCGCCGAGATCGCCGGAGCCACCAACGGAGTCCTGTTCGACTTCGACGGGCCGATCTGCGACGTGTTCGCGGGAAGGCCCGCCCCCGGCGTCGCGCGGGAACTCACGGAGGTTGGCACCCGGCACGACGCGATGCTTGGCGGTAAGGCGCACGGTGTCGACGACCCGATGGAAATCCTGCGTCTTGCCGACCAGGGCGGCGAGCCGGTCATCCGGGCAATCGAAGAATCACTGACCAAAGCCGAAGTGTCGGCCGTCAAGGTCGCGGGGCCACCCGTCCCCGGCGCGGTCGCCGCCCTCGAAGCGGCGCACTCTTCTGGGCGAAAGGTCGCCATCGTCAGTAACAATTCCACGGCCTGCGTACGGGCGTTCCTGATGCAGCACGGCCTTCGCTACCTGGTGCACGAGGTCATTGGACGTGCCGCGTACCGGCCGGATCTGATGAAGCCCGACCCTCACTCGCTGCTGCTCGTCGCCGCGCAACTTCGCGTACACCCCCACAACTGCACACTCATCGGGGACTCGGTGACAGACGTCGAAGCCGCTCGTGCCGCTGGGGCGATGTCCATCGGCTTCGCCAACAAGTCGCACAAGGGCATCGCCTTGACTGAGGCGGGGGCCGATGCAGTGGTCACCGACATGACCACCGTGGCCGACGCTCTGGCATCGAGCCCGAAGCCGCGCGCCTAGAGCAGACTGACTTGCCTGGTCAGTGGTCTCGGCACCGTCTCAGTTTCCGTCTCATTCACCGCCGTTCGATGCCGTTCACGAGGGTTCACGCCACGAACGGGAGTACGGGGATGAACGAGGCTGAACGGCTGCGGATCGCCCTCTGACCAGCCCGGACAAACCTGCAAAGCGAGTGACGTGGGTTCGAATCCCGCCACGGCCTCCATACGCTCCGGCCAGGGGCGACGGATGGGCCGGTCTCCTCCCGGGGAGACCGGCCCACCGCTGTTCGTCTCCGTTTCCGTCTCGGCTGGCCGGGAGCGGCGCGTCGTCAGGAACCGCAGTCGCGGCCGGCGTCGCACTGCCAGCCGGAAAAGCCGCCTTCGCGGGGATGGTCGATGTCGTGGTCGAATTGGAGAAACCCCCAGGCCGCCCAGGCGATGAAGGCGACGCAAAGGGCGAGTCCGGCCCACAGGGCCAGTCTCTTCACAAGGGTGCGGGGATCCGCTTCGTTCCCAGGGGCGTCAGGCCCGCACCGGCCGTCCCCGTTCCGCCCGTCGCCCGAATGCGCAGGGCGGGTGGTTTCCGGCGACTTCGGCAGCGGCTGTCCGGCCGCGGAGTGCCTGCCCTTCACGAGTGCACCGTCATCTCGCCGGACGTGCCGGACACGTCGAAGTCCCGGGCCATTCCGGAGCTGTGGAGGTGGGCGATGTCGGCCTGTTCCAGGTTCATTCCCAGCGGCCCCGGCCCCCCGCCGGAGACCGTGGCGCGGTGCTCGCTGGGGATCCCCCAGTCGTAACGCTTCTTGACCTCGACGTGGTAAGTGACCTCGCCGCCCTCCTTCTCCCCGACGAGACGGTACTGGAAGTGGTTGAGCGCGTAGTACCACTCCGTGCTGCTGTCGCCGTCCGAGGGATCGGGGGCGGTGGAGGACCACTCTGTGGTGAACGGTCCGTCCCCGCGTTTGGCGGTGTCCCGCCCCACGGCGGTCGGCCCTTCGGTCCCGTCGTGAACGAGTGCGGACGTCGATGGACAGCCATCCGGCCGGCCCGGGCACATTGCACAGCGAGTGACGTGGGTTCGCATCCCGCCAGGCCTGCGCAGGCTCCGGCCAGGAGCGGGAGCGGGGCCGGTCTCCCCAAAGGGAGCCCGGCCCCGATCTGTTCGTCCCGGCTGCCGTATCGGTTGCCGTCTCAGGTGGCCGGTACGGCGTGTCTCAGCCGGCTGGATACCGCCGGCCCCCCGCGACGCCACACGGGCCCCGCCGGGCCACGTGCCCGCCGCCTCAGGCCCCCTGCTGCTGCGCCACCTGCGCCACCGCCGCCTGGGGGCGGATCGGGAGGCGGCCGATGGGGCGGCCGGTGGCGGCGCGTACCGCGGAGGCCACGGCGGCCGGTGAGGTGACGACCGGGACCGCGCTGGCGGGCTTGGCGCCGAAGGGGGCGACCACGTCCCGTTCCTCGACGAGCTTGACGATGCGGATGTCCGGGGCGTCCAGGGCGGTGGGCAGCGCGTAGCCGGTCAGGTCGGGGTGGCGGACCTGGCCGCGGGTGGTGCGCAGGTTCTCCATCAGGGCGGCACCGAGTCCCTGGGTGACCCCGGCCTCGATACGGGCCCGCAGCTGGCGGGGGTTGAGCACCCGGCCCACGTCCTGGGCGACGGTCATCTCCACGACGCGGACGGTGCCGAGCTCGATGTCGACATCGGCGACGCAGCGGATCGCGCAGAAGGCGAGACCCACGAAGGCGTCGCCCTGGCCGCCCTCGTCCAGCGGCTCGGTCGGATGCGGGCGGCACTGGGCGGTGGCCCACAGCTCCTTGCCGTCCAGCGCCTCGGCGACGGTGGTGCTGAGCACCCCGTCGTAGGAGGTGATCTTGCCGTCGTTGATCTGCAGCAGCTCGGTGGACATCCCGAACTTGTGGGCCAGCGGCTGCAGCAGCTGCCTGCGCACCATCTTGGCGGCGCGCTCGACGGCGCCGCCGGAGACCCAGGTGTGCCGACCGTGGCAGGCCGGGCCGGCCGGCGGCTGGTCGGTGTCGACGCCGGCGACATGCACCTCGTCGATGCCGAGGGTTTCCTGCACGATCTGCCGCGCCAGGGTGGAGAACCCCGATCCGGTCTCGACCGCGGCGCAGATGACATGGGCCACCGAGCCGCTGACCTTGACGGTGGCGGTGGAGACCTCGTCGGTGCCCTCCGCGCCGAGCATGTGCACCATGCCCAGCGCGTAGCCGACGCCGCGGCGCACCGCGCCCGGTTCGCCCGCCCCCTCGGGGCCGCCCGGCAGCAGCCACTCCGCTTCGGGCGCGTCCTTGGGCAGCTCGGGAAGCGGCGCTTCCTTGACGGCGTGCAGGAGTTCGGCGACCGGGGCCGGGCAGGTCACGGTCTGCCCCGTGGGCAGCAGGTCTCCGGTGGCCATGACGTTGCGCAGCCGGATCTCGTCCGGCTCCAGGCCCAGCCGGGCGGCCAGCTTGTCCATCTGGCCCTCGTAGGCGGCACAGACCTGCAACGCGCCCTCGCCGCGCACATGGCCGGACGGGGGGTTGTTGGTGCGCACCGCCCAGCCGTCGACCACGGCGTGCGGGACGACGTACGGGCCGCAGGAGAAGGAGACGGCCGCGGCCAGCGCGTCGGCGGAGGTGTCCGCGTAGGCACCGGCGTCCATCAGGATCTGGGCCTCCACCTTGACCAGCGTGCCGTCGGCGTCCGCATGGTGGCGGTAGCGCAGCAGCGTGGGGTGGCGGTGGGAGTGCGAGAGGAAGGACTCCTCGCGGGTGGCGGCGAGCTTGACGGGGCAGCCCGTCCGCAGCGCCAGCAGGCCGAGCGGGAGTTGGACGCCGGGGTCCTCGCGGTCGGCGGTGGCGCCGGGCACGCCGGTCACCACGACCTTGACCTGGTCCGGTTCCAGCCCGAAGGAGGCGGCGGCCAGATCGCGGTCGGTGTGCGGGTCCGTGGAGGCGGTGTAGATCTCCACGCCGCCGTCGGGGCGCGGCACCGCGAGTCCGGCCTCGGCCCCGATGGGCGCCGGGTCCTGGCGGCCGATCCGGTAAAGCCCCTCGACCATCACCTCGCCCACCACATCGGGGTCGCCGAAGCGGAGCGGGATGTGCCGGATGAGGTTGCCGTCGGGGTGCAACGGCTCGGCCTCGAAGGCCAGTTGGGGGTCGGTGACCGCGTCCTGGATCTCGTACTCGACGGCGATGGCGGCGGCGGCCAGCCGCGCCGTGTCGGGGTGCTCGGCGGCCACCGCGGCGATCGGCTCGCCGTGGTGGCGGACCTCGTCCTTGGCGAAGACCGGGCGGTCGGCGGTGCCCCGGCCGTGCCCCGCGTCACCGGGGACGTCCTCGTGCGTGACGACGACGCGCACGCCCGGCATCTCCTCGGCGTGCTTGGTGTCGATCGACAGGATGCGCGCCCGGGGGTGGGGTGAGCGCAGCACCGCGGCCCACAGCAGCCCCTCGGCCCACAGGTCGGCGGCGTACGGGAAGGTGCCCTCGGCCTTGGCCGGTGCGTCGGCGGGCGGCAGGGACACGCCCAGGCCGTGCAGCGGCTCCTCGGCGGGGATCGGGACGCCCGCCGCGGGGGTCGCGGTGACGGCGCCTGCGCCGTCGGACGTGCCACTCATGCCGCAACCTCGCTTCGCCCGGCCTCGCACCCGCTCGGCGCGCGCCTCTCGATGCTCTCGATGTCTCTCCCCCGGCGTCCGGCCCGGGAGGCTCCCCTGCTGCGCTCGTTCATGCGGAGCCTCCCGAGTGCGGATCCTGGTCGTGCGGGGCGTGGCCCATGGGGTCTGCGGGGCCTGCCTGATGGGGGATACGGGCGGTGTCCGCCGGCGCCGTCCCGTCCGCGTCGTCCGCCGGTCCGTAGGCGGCCTCCGCCGACTCCGCACGGGCCTTGACGACCTCGTCGACGGCGTCCAGCACCCCCCGGTAGCCCGAGCAGCGGCAGAGGTTGCCGCACAGCGCCTTACGGGTCTCCAGCTCGCTGGGGGCGTGATTGCCCTCCAGGAGGTCATGGACGGTCATCGCCATCCCCGGTACGCAGAAGCCGCACTGCACCGCACCGGAGGCGGTCAGCGCGCGCTGCACGTCGGAGGGCTCACCGTTCTCCGCGAGCCCTTCGACCGTACGGACCTCGCTGCCCGCCGTGGTGGCCGCGGGCACCAGGCAGGACGCCACCAGCCGCCCGTCCACCTGGACGGAGCAGGCTCCGCACTCGCCCTGCGAGCAGCCGTCCTTGGCGCCGGCCAGGCCCAGCCGCTCGCGCAGCACGTAGAGCAGCGACTCGCCGATCCAGGCGTCGGTGACCGGCCGGTCGATGCCGTTCACCCGCAGGACGTAGGAGGTGGCGGGGTGTTCGTCGAAGGCTTCGGCGCCGTCCTCGTCCGCCGCTTCGGCCTCGCCCGCCACCTCGGTGCCGACGGGGCCCTCGGTGTCACCGGCCGGAATCCCGCTGCCGCTGCCGGTGGCTTCGGCGGTGCCGCTGCCCTCCTCGCCGGGGTTTCCGGCCGCCCCGCGGTTCTCGCCCGTTCCGGGGTTCTCGTCGGCCCCGGCAATCCCGTCCGCCCCGGCGTTGCCGTCCGTCCCTGAGCCCTCGCCGGCGTTCCCGGCGCCCCTCGGGTCCGCGAGGCCATCGAGGTCCGTGAGACCGCCGAGGTCCGTGCGGCCACCGAGGTCCGTGCGGCCGGTGTGCTCGGCGTGCTCGGCGTGCTCGGCGTGCTCGGCGTGCTCGGCGTGCTGCGGCACAGCGTCCGCAAGGCCGTCGGCACCCGGGGCGGCGGGCGCCACGTGCCCGGCCCCGTCGGTGAGCGCGAACTCGCCGGAATCCTCCCGCTGTTCGCCTGCCGCCCCCGGGATCGTCCAGTCGGCCGCTCCGCCGGGCGCGTCCGCCGGCCTCTCGGGCCGGTCCTCCGGCTCCTGCCCCCGGGCCCCGTCGTGCGGCGGCTGCGCGGCGTCCCCGGCGGGCGGCCACTGGGCCAGCGCGTCGGGCGGCAGAGACCAGTGCCCGGTCGCCGCGCCTGCCGCGCCGCCTGCCGCGCCGTGCGGGGCACCCGCGCCCGTTCCGTACACGTCGGCGCCCGACGGGTCCGTGCCGCGGCTCCGACCGGCCTCCGGTCCGGCGTCGCGGTCCGGGAGGCCGTGTTCGTGCGCGTACGGGTCGTCCGCGGCGCCGCCGAAGTGCGCGGGCACCGCGCCGCCGTGTGAGCCGTCGTGCGGCACCGCGGGGTACGTTCCGGCTCCGCCGGTGGCGGCCGGCCCGGCGGTGAAGTTCCAGTGCCCGGTACCGGCGGCCTCGCCGGCGTCCGCCGGGTTCCCGGTGCCGTCGTACGCACCGGCGCCCGGGTAGCCGCCCCCCTGGTAACCGGTGGCGCCACCGGCCCCCGCAGGACCGGGATGTCCGTGATGACCCGCATGGGCGGGGTGGCCCTGATGGCCGGGGTGGCCCGGATGGCCTTCGGCAGGGGCCGTATGCCCCGTCAGTCCGTCGTCGCCGAGCAGGTATTCGCCGGATTCCTCCAGGCCGTCGTCCGCCGCCGCGGGGACCGACCAGGTGCCGCGGTTACCCGCCTCCGGGCTGCCCGCGACGGGCCAGTCCACCGGGTCGCCGTGCCACGGCCGGGCGGCCTCGGGGGCGTCGCCGTGGTAGCCCTCGGGGGCGCCGTGGTGGGCCGTGTACTCCGCCTGGGCCGGGTACCCCGCGGACGGGTCGGCGTATCCGGCCGAGGGGTCCGCGAAGGGCATCGTCCACTGGCCGGTGGCCGACGGGTCGGTGCCCGCGACCGGCGGCGCGGGCTCGTGCGGGGTGAAGGAGGCCGGCGGGGTGTAGCCGTGACCTGGCGCGGCGAGCGGTTCGGTGCCCGGGGTGCCGTACCGGGGCGATCCGCCGCCGTAGACCCCGGTGGTGAAGCCCTCCGGGAGCTGCACGAAGGCCGTCGCCTCCGACTCGTACTCGCCGCCCTGCGGCAGCGGCTGCCAGCCGTGTTCGGGGTGCGGCTGGTACGGATGGCGGTTGTCGGCGTCGCTCATGCCGAGCCCTCACTTCGCTCGGCCCCGCCTTCGCGAGGCGCGCACCTTTCGATGATGATCCCCCGGCCTCCGGCCGGGGGGAGAACCACGCTGCGCTCGCTCATGAGAGCGCCCTCCCCAGTGCGCGGCGGGCCAGGGCTGCCACCGTACGGCGCAGATGGAGCGCGGCCGGCGGCAAGGTGGCCGATTCCGAACCGTCCTCGGGCGGTGCCGGGTCCGGGATACAGGCGGCGGCGACGTAGTCACCGAAGGCCGTCAGCGCCTCGGGCACCAGGCCGCGTTCGCCGTCCCAGTCGATGAGCGAGGCCACCCACTGCTCGGCCTCCAGGGGACGCAGCGGCATGGCGGCGACCGCGCCCACCGCGCAGCGCACCCCGCGCCGGGCCGGGTCCAGGACGAGCGAGACGGAGGCGGTGGCCCGGCCGGGGCCGGTGCGGCCGGTGGCCTTGAGGAAGGTCTGCGGGGCGTGCAGCAGCGGCACCCGCACAAAGCCGACGAGTTCGCCGGGGCCCAGCATCTCCCGGCCGGCCAGCAGGTGGCTGACCGGGATCTCGCGGCGGCTGCCCCCGGGGCCGGCGATGATCACCGTGGCTTCGAGGGCGGCGAGCACCGGGAGGGTGTCGCCCGTGGGCGCGGAGGTCACGATGTTGCCGCCGAGGGTGCCGGCGTTGCGGACCTGCGGCGGGCCGGCCGCGCGGGCTGCGGCGGCGAGGCCCGGGATCAGGGCGGCGAAGTCGGGGCGTCCCATACGGGCGAGGGTGAGGCCGGCGCCGAGCAGCGCATGGCCGTCCAGGTACTGCCAGCCGCGCATCTCACTGATCCGGCCGAGGCCCACCAGGGCTGCGGGTCTGAGGAGTCCGGCGTTGACCGCCGCCATGAGATCGGTGCCGCCCGCGACGGGCACGGCGGCAGGCATGGCGGTGAGCGCCGCCACCGCCTCGTCGAGCGAGGCCGGCAACGTCACCGTGTGCGACGCGTGCGGTGCGTGCGTGGTCAAGCCAGCTGCCCCTTCCCCGGTGTCCCGGCAGTTCCGCTCCGCCGTACGGTACGTGCTCACGGCCCGGACGTGGCAACTCTGGCACATCTTCCCGGGCCTCCGGCGCGAGGGTCCGCGAACCGGCGATCCGTCCCCGAACAGGGTGCTGGTCCGGTTTCGTCCGCCGCCGGCCGTGCGGGAACTGCGGTGTGGCGCTTCGGCGGAGGTGTCCGGCCGGGGCGCACACCGCCGCTACGGCGATGCCCGGTACAGCAGTGCCCGGTACGGCGATACCCGGCCACGGAAGTGCCGTGGTGCGGGGTGACGCCGTACCGGACCACCGTCCCAGGGTCCGGCCCTGCGAGCGCCCTCCTTGCACGGGGGCTCACACGTTTGGGGGCGCCCCGTCGATCGGGCGTCCGAGCACGCCGGGCCGTTTCTGCCAGGGGAGGGGGCCGCCGGGCGGGCGGTAGCCGACGCCGAGGGCGTCGAGGCGGGCGTAGTGGACAGCCATCCGCCGGGTGAAGTCCTGGTAGTCGCGGTCGGCCGGCGCGGGCAGCCGCGACCAGGCGACCTCGGCGAAGGCGGCCAGCCGGGGAAACACCTGGTAGTCGAGGCGCTGCTGACTGTCCATGACCTCGGTCCAGGCGTTGGCCTGGGTGCCCAGGACGTGCGCGGCCTCGTCCGCGGTCAGCTCCGGCGGCACCGGCTCGAAGCGGTAGACGTCCTCCAGGGTCCGTACGAAGCCGATCGGCACCGGCTCCTTTGGGGAGTGATGCTGACGGTGGTCCAAGTACACCTGCTGCTCGGGGCACATCACGACGTCATGGCCCGATTTCGCGGCGGCGACACCTCCCGCGTAGCCGCGCCAGGAGGAGACCGCGGCGCCCCCGGCCGGCCCGCCTTCGAGGATTTCGTCCCAGCCGATCAGCCGCCGGCCGCGGGCGGTGAGCCAGCGGTCGAAGTGCCGGATGAACCAGCTCTGCAGCCCGTCCTCACCGGCCAGTGACAGCTCGGCGATCCGCGCCTGGGCGGTGGCGGACGCCTTCCACTGGTCCTTGGGGCATTCGTCGCCCCCGAGGTGCACGAACCGCGAGGGGAAGAGCGCCAGGACCTCTTCCAGCACGTGCTCGTAGAACCGCAGGGTGTGGTCGGTGGGTGCCAGCACGTTGGGGCTGACGCCCCAGGTGTCCCAGACCTTCAGGGAGGCGGTGTCGATGACGTCGGTGTTGCCGAGTTCCGGGTACGCGGCGATGGCGGCCTGCGAGTGTCCCGGGATGTCGATCTCGGGCACGACGGTGATGTGCCGCTGGGCGGCGTAGGCGACGATCTCGCGGATGTCGTCCTGGGTGTAGTAGCCGCCGTGCGGGCGCTCGTCCCAGAGGGGGGAGGCCCGGTGACCGATTTTGGTGCGCTCCCGCCAGCCGCCGGTCCCGGTCAGTTCCGGATAGCGGGCGATCTCGATCCGCCAGCCCTGGTCATCGGTGAGGTGCAGGTGCAGGACGTTGAGCTTGTGGGCGGCGAGCAGATCGAGGTAGCGCAGCACACCGTCCTTGGGCAGGAAGTGCCGGGCGACATCGAGCAGCATGCCGCGCCAGGCGAAGCGGGGAGCGTCCTCGATGGTCTGCTGCGGCAGGACGGCCGCGCGCCCGGGGGCGAGCGGCGCCCGGCGGAAGGCGTGCGGGCCGAGGAGCTGACGCAGCGTCTGCGCGCCCCGGAAGACGCCTGCCGGGCCGCCGCCGGTGATCCGTACGCCCCAGCGCGTGGCGGCCTCCAGGCGATAGCCCTCTGCGGGCAGGGCCGGGTCGAGGGCGAGCACGAGGGTGTCGGCGGCGTCGGCGGGACCGGGCGGCAGCGGCAGGCCGAAGGCCGCCCCGAGAGTGGCACGCAGCCAGCGCGCGGTGTCCTCGGTGCCGGGCCCGGCGGCCAACGCCGTGCCCTCCCCCAGCCGCACGGCGCAGCGGTAGGGCCCGTCCATGCTCAGCGGCGCCGGGATCAGCCCGCCGCCCGGTGCCGTGGGGGTGGTGTCCGTGTCGGGCATGCCGTCCGTCCTTCACCGCGCCGCCCGGCCCGGGACCGGGCGGCCTGCACGAGTCCCCACCTGTACGAGGGCCAAGAGGAGGGGAAGACCGGCACGGGGGCGGCCCTCACGGCCGATGCTGCCATCATCCCGCCCCGGCCGGGGCTCTTCGGCGTGAACGTGCCGAAGACCGGCCGCGTCAGGGCGGGATGGGGACGGGCGGCGGGGCGCCTCACGGCGAAGGCGCGCGCCTCGGACGGCGGGGCGCGCCACGGATGATCAGGCGCGCCACGGACGGCGGGGCGCGCCACGGACGGCGGGGCGCGCCACGGCCGGCGGCTGCTACTTCTTGCCGCCGCCGTTGCCGTCCTTGCCGCCCTTGTCCTTGTCGCCGCCGGCGCCCATGGACTCGAAGATCTCCTTGCACATGGGGCAGACCGGGTACTTCTTCGGGTCGCGACCCGGGACCCAGACCTTGCCGCACAGCGCCACGACGGGGGTGCCGTCGAGCGCGCTCGCCATGATCTTGTCCTTCTGGACATAGTGGGCGAAGCGCTCGTGGTCACCGTCGCCGTGGGACACCTGCGGTGTCGGCTCAACGAGGGTCCCCGTACCTGCCCCGCGCTCGGGCTCAAGAGTGCTCATAGGAGCCAAGGGTACTCACGCCCGATGCAACCCGGGAGCGTCGGCCCGCCGCCAGGTGGAGCGCAAGACCCGCCGCCGCCACCCCGGCCGCCACCCACGGCAGCGCGTACGGCGCCAGCCCCGCCGCGAGCGCCAGCCCGCCGAGCGCCGAGCCGACCGCGCTGCCCAGATAGAGGGCCGAGCTGTTCAGGGCGAGGGCGATGGTGCCGCGCTCGGCGCGCAGCGCCAGCAACCGGTGCTGCTGGGGAACCTGCAGTGCCCAGCCCGCCGCGCCCCACGCCACCAGCGCGACCACCGCGCCGGGCAGCGCCGCGTGGGCCAGCACCGGCAGCAGCGCCAGCGCCGGCACGATCACCGCCAGCACCCCGCCGGTCAGCGTCCGGGCCCGCCCCGTGCGGTCCACCAGCGGCCCGGCCAGCACGCTGCCCAGCACCCCGCCGGCGCCCCAGGCCCACAGGTACGGAGCCACCTCGCCGACCCCGCCCGCCGCGGCCAGTACCGGCGCGAGGTAGGTGTACAGCCCGAGACTGGCCACCGCGGCCAGGAAGGACACCGCCACGACGGGGGCCACGGCGCGGTCCGTGAGGGCCGTCAGCCGGGCACGTACCGGCACCACGGGCTCGGCCGGGACCGGCGGCAGCAGCGCCGCCAGCCCGGCGAGCGCGCCGGCGCCGAGGGCCGTCAGCAGCCACATCGTGGCCCGCCAGCCGGTGTGCTCGGCCAGCAGCACCCCGATCGGTACGCCCAGTACGGTGCCCGCGCTCATGCCCCCCATCACCAGGGCCAGTGCCCGGCCGCGGCGCTCGGGCGGCACCAGCGCGGCGGCCGCCGCCGTGGCCAGCGCGGAGTAGACCCCGGCACCGGCACCGGCGACGGTCCGGGCGAGGAGCAGCGTCCCCAGCGAGGGGGCCAGGGCCGTCGCGGCGTTGCCGAGCGTGAAGACCGCCAGCGCGGCCAGGATCAGCGCCCGCGGCCGGACGCCGGAGACCAGCCCGGCGACCAGGGGCGCGGAGAGCGCGTACGCGAGTGTGAAGACCGTGACCAGTTGGCCCGTCAGCGCCACCCGGGCACCGATGTCGTCCGCCAGGAGCGGCAGCACTCCTGCCATCACATACGCGTCCAGCCCGAGGGTGAAGGCCCCCAGCATCAGCAGCCCGACCTTGCGCACCGTGCTCAACTCCCGTGATCTTCCGGGGCGCTGAGGAGTTCCCCGCCCCGGGGTGAACCGACGGATGAAACGTAGGCAGTCTCCGTATGCGCGCGGAAATGCCCGGCGGGGTGCACTTATGCTGGTGCGGCATGAATGACGACACCGATTCCGCGCTCCAGGCCCTCGACGGCATCGAACTGCGGCACCTGCGCGGCTTTGCCGCCGTGGCCGAGGAGCGCAGCTTCACCCATGCCGCCGACCGGCTGCGGATCGGCCAGCCCGCGCTGACCCGGACCGTGCGCGCGCTGGAGAACCTGGTCGGCGCCCGGCTGCTGGACCGTACGACCCGCCGGGTCGAGCTCACCGACGCCGGCCGCCGGCTCCACGCCGACCTCGCGCCGCTCCTGTCCCGGCTGGCCGCCGCGCTGCGCTCGTCCACCGGACCCGCCATCCTGCGGCTGGGGTTCACCTCGCTGCTGCCCGCCGCCTGCACCGCGCTCATCGCGGACTTCGAGGCGGCGACGGGGGCCGGGGTGCGGCTGGTGCGCCGCGACTCCCCGCTCGCCGGGCTGGAGACCGGGGAGTCGGACATCGTGGTGCTGCACGGCGAGGTCCCCCGGGACGCCGGACTGCGCACCACGACCCTGCTCCATGAGCCACGGGTGGCCGCGGTGTCCCGTGCGCTCGCCGCGGGAAGCCGTACGGGCGGCCGCACACCGGGCCGGGCCGGGCAGGAACACCTCACGGACGCCCGGGCGGTGGCCCTTCGCGCCGTGGCCCGCCGCCGGGTGCTGGACTGGGCCGAGCTGGCCGGGCTGCCGCTGGTGGTGAACACCGTCACCGGCAGCACCGGGCCGGAGCTGTGGCCCACCGGCCGGCAGCCCCAACTCACCTGCACCGCGGGCAATGCCGATGAGTGGCTGGAGGCGGTGGCCGCCGGGCACGGCGTCGGGGTGGCCCCGGAGCCGGTGACCCGGCGGCACACCCACCCGGGGATCCGCTACCTCCGCCTGAAGAACGCGCCGGCCGTACCCGTCCACCTGGCGCTGCCCACCCGCGATGCCCATCCGCTGGCCGAGCGCTTCTTCGCTCTGGGAGCCCGGATCCGGCCGGCGGCCGACGGCCGGTGACGGTGACGGTGACGAGTCCACCCCTCCTGGGACGCGCCCGGGAAGGCCCCTACGAAATCACCGCCACCCCGCCCCGGGCCCCGGCCGTCAGGCCCAGTTGCGCGGCGAAGGCCAGTGCGGCGTCGGGGCGGACCTCGTACCAGCAGTCCTGGCCGCAGACCGCGTCCAGCAGTGCGGTGATGTCCTGGGCGCCGACCCTGCGGGCCTCGGCGGCGGCGAGGAAGGCGCGTATCGCCGCCAGGGCGTCGACCTCCGTCTCCGTGCGCGCCACGAGGATCTCGGCGATGTCCCCTGCCGCGTCGTCGCCGGGCGCGACCCAGCTCATGGCCATCTCCAGACCGTCGTCCGGCAGCTTCTCGGGGTACGGGGCGCGCGCCCAGGCGCCGTCCTGCCACCAGTAGACGAACCCGAAGAGATTGCCCTCGGCGTCCTCGCGCAACTGCTCCCAGGGCAGCCAGGCCGGGCCGCCGGCCAGGAAGTCGATCTGGCGGCCGCCGCTGTGGGTATGGCTGCCGTCGGAGTCCTGGCCGCAGAGCAGGGCCCGGCCGTCCTCGAAGAGCTTCAGCCGCCACCAGTAGCTTCCGCCGTCGTTCCAGCACTGCAATCCCCGGTCACCCCAGGAGAATTCGTCCCAGTCGTCCACGGCTGCCGCCACTACCGCCAGCGTCGCGGCACGCGCCCACAGGTGCTCTGGATGGTCCAGGTCCTCGGGCAGGCTCGGCCTGTGCATGGCGCTCTCCCCCGCTTGTCCAGCGCGGCCCCGCCGACGCGGCCGCGCACCGTCCCCTGTCGTCTCGAACCATAGCGACGGGGTCCGACAATTCCCCATGACGAAGCCGTCACAATAATCAAGTCGTCAACAAAATCCGGCCCGCGACGCGCCCGCCGCCCGCCGGCCCGCCCCACCACCCCCTCGGCCCCGCCGCCACACCCGGTTCCCACCGCGCACCGCAACCCGGCCGGGGCCGGTGCGGCGCCGGTCGGTTCCATCGGTTCGGCGACGGACGGTTCGGCGACGGACGGTTCAGCGCCGGTCAGTTCAGCGACGGATCGTCCGGATACGTGGCCACCATCGCCAGCTCGTTGCGCTGCCGGCGCAGCACCGCGCGCCACAGCTGCTCCGGGTCGGGCGAGGAGACGTCGCCGGGCTCGGACTCGACGACGTACCAGGCGCCCTCGACCAGTTCGTCCTCCAGCTGGCCCGGGCCCCAGCCCGCGTACCCGGCGAAGATCCGCAGACTGCCGAGGACCGCCGCGAGGAGTTCCGGAGGGGCCTCCAGATCGACCAGTCCGATCGCGCCGTGCACCCTGCGCCAGCCCAGCGGCTCGTCACCCGACTGCACGCCCGTCCGGTCCGCGGCCGGCACACCGGCCGTCTCCGCGCCGTCGCCGCCCGACCGGGCGCCGCTGTCCACGGACGGGATGCCGCCCTCACCGGACAGCCCGCCGGGCACCACGGCCACCCCGAGCGCCGAGTCCAGCGACACCGGACCGCCCTGGAAGACCACCCCCGGCTCACCGGCGAGCGCCGCCCAGGGCGCGAGGATGTCCGCGACACCGACCGGCGTGGGGCGGTTGAGGACCACGCCGAGGGAGCCCTCCTCGTCGTGGTCGAGGAGGAGCACGACCGCGCGGTCGAAGTTCGGATCGGCGAGCGCGGGCGTCGCGACAAGAAGCCGCCCTGTGAGCGAGGACACCTCGGTCATGGCCACATGATCCCGCACTTCTGCCCGGAGCGGGGAGTCAACGCCCGGACCCGCGCGAGAGCAGGGCAGGGCGTACGGCGGCAGCACCGGCGCACGACCCCGACACCGGACCGGCCATTCACGACATCCCCGGCAATTTCCCTCAAAGGTCGATTACAGATCAAAGGCGGACCGTAGCGGAGCGTGTTGTGACAAAGCCATTACATGCTCAGAGGCTGCACGGGCCTACGGACTCACCCCCGCCCGCCCTTACCATTTCAGCTTGGCCCCTGCCCGTCTCCAGGAACGCGAGATCCATGACCGTCTCTACTGACGACGTACTGCTTGTCCACGGCGGCACCCCGCTCGAGGGCGAGATCCGGGTTCGCGGCGCGAAGAATCTTGTGCCGAAGGCCATGGTCGCCGCCCTCCTCGGCAGCGGCCCCAGCCGGCTGCGCAACGTGCCCGATATTCGCGACGTACGTGTGGTGCGCGGGCTGCTGCAGCTGCACGGCGTCACGGTGCGCCCCGGTGACGAGCCGGGCGAGCTGATCCTCGATCCGTCCCACGTGGAGAGCGCCAACGTCGCGGACATCGATGCGCACGCGGGCTCCTCGCGGATCCCGATCCTGTTCTGCGGCCCGCTGCTGCACCGTCTGGGTCACGCCTTCATCCCCGGCCTGGGCGGCTGTGACATCGGCGGCCGGCCGGTCGACTTCCACTTCGACGTGCTGCGCCAGTTCGGCGCGACGATCGAGAAGCGCGCCGACGGGCAGTACCTGGAGGCCCCGCAGCGGCTGCGCGGCACGAAGATCCGGCTGCCGTACCCGTCGGTCGGCTCGACCGAGCAGGTGCTGCTGACGGCCGTCCTGGCCGAGGGCGTCACCGAGCTGTCGAACGCCGCCGTGGAGCCGGAGATCGAAGACCTCATCTGCGTCCTGCAGAAGATGGGCGCGATCATCTCCATGGACACCGACCGGACGATCCGGATCACCGGTGTCGACAGCCTCGGCGGTTACACCCACCGCGCCCTCCCTGACCGCCTGGAGGCGGCCTCCTGGGCGTCCGCGGCGCTGGCCACCGAGGGCAACATCTACGTCCGCGGCGCGCAGCAGCGGTCGATGATGACCTTCCTCAACACCTTCCGCAAGGTCGGCGGCGCCTTCGAGATCGAGGACGAGGGCATCCGCTTCTGGCACCCGGGCGGCCTGCTCAACGCCATCGCCCTGGAGACCGACGTCCACCCCGGTTTCCAGACCGACTGGCAGCAGCCGCTGGTCGTCGCGCTGACCCAGGCGTCGGGCCTGTCGATCGTGCACGAGACGGTCTACGAGTCCCGGCTCGGCTTCACCTCCGCGCTCAACCAGATGGGCGCGCACATCCAGCTCTACCGGGAGTGCCTGGGCGGCAGCGCCTGCC
Organism: Streptomyces sp. NPDC048516; assembly: GCF_043199875.1. Classification (NCBI taxonomy): domain Bacteria; kingdom Bacillati; phylum Actinomycetota; class Actinomycetes; order Kitasatosporales; family Streptomycetaceae; genus Streptomyces; species Streptomyces sp. NPDC048516. The sequence continues at coordinate 443,858 of NZ_JBICWS010000003.1, forward strand.
GCTTCGGGCAGCGCAACTTCCTGCACTCCGCGGTCGTCTCCGGACCGACCAAGCTGCAGGGATCCGACCTGGTCATCCCCGACCTGCGCGGCGGCTTCTCGTACCTGATCGCGGCGCTGGCGGCGCAGGGCACCTCCCGGGTGCACGGCATCGACCTGATCAACCGCGGCTACGAGAACTTCATGGAGAAACTCGTGGAGCTGGGCGCCGACGTCGAGCTGCCGAACGGCGCCCTGCCCACCAACTGAGGCCGGCGGCCACCCGGCCGGCGAACGGATGCACCGCCCGGCCGGCGAACGGCGCCCTGCCGACCGGGCGCCGGGGGGAGCGGCTTTTTGCCGCTCCCCCCGGCCCCCCGCAGGAGCTGAGCGGGACTCCCCCCGGTGAAGCCCCGCTCAGCAGTCCGTCACCAGCACCGGCTTCTCGTGCGGTGTGACCGTGCACCGAGCGCCCGGTGTCAGCTCGCCGGCCTCCCAGCTGGGCACATCGGCCTTGAGCCGGACGCCGGTCTCGGTGGTCAGGTGCAGACGGGTGGTGGCGCCGAGGAAGGTCGCCACCCGTACGGTCGCGGACATCCCCTCCGCGCCCGCGTCCGTACGGATGGCGAGGCCTTCCGGCCGCAGCAGTACCTCGACCGCACGGCCCTCACTGCCGCGCGGCGCCGCCCCGTGGACCGGCAGGCGGCGGCCGAACAGCTCCACCACCCCGCCGTCCCTGACGGTGCCGGGCAGGCGGTTCATGGTGCCGACGAACTCCGCGACGAACGGGGTCGCCGGACGCTCGTACAACTCGGCGGGCGCGGCGCACTGTTCGAGCCGCCCGCCCTGCATCACGGCGACGCGGTCGGCCATCGACAGCGCCTCTTCCTGGTCGTGGGTGACGAAGACGGTGGTGATGCCGAGTTCGAGCTGGATACGGCGGATCTCCTCGCGCAGGCTGAGCCGCACCTTGGCGTCGAGCGCGGACAGCGGCTCGTCCAGGAGCAGCACGCGCGGGCGGACGGCGAGCGCGCGGGCCAGCGCGACGCGCTGCTGCTGGCCGCCGGAGAGCTGGTGCGGATAGTGCTCCTCCCGGCCGGGCAGGCCGACCAGGTCCAGCAACTCCGCCGCGCGGGCGGTGCGTTCGGCGGCGGCGGACCCCCGCACCCGCAGGCCGTAGCCGATGTTCTGGGCGGCCGTCATGTTGGGGAAGAGGCTGTAGGACTGGAAGACCATGCCGATGCCGCGGCGGTGCGCGGGGACGTGGGTGACGTCCTGGCCGTCCATGGTGAGCTCGCCGCCGTCGGCGGTCTCGAAGCCCGCGACGATGCGCAGCGCGGTGGTCTTGCCGCAGCCGGACGGACCGAGCAGGGCGACCATCTCGCCCGGCGCGATCTCCAGGTCGAGGCCGTCCAGCGCGGTGGTCGCGCCGAAGCTCCGGCGCAGCCCCTTGAGGTGTACGGGTACGGTCATGACGTCGTCCTTTGCCGGCGGGTACGGCGGGTCCGGCCGCCCGCCAAGAGGGTGAGCAGAAGCAGCAGGCCCCAGGTGAGGAAGAGGCTCAGCATGGCGGCGGCACCGGCGAGTTCGGCCTCCTCGTTGCCGACCTCCACCATCCACACGGCGAACGGCCGGTAGCCGAGCACGGAGGCGACGGTGTACTCGCCGAGCACCATGGCCAGGCTGAGCACCGCGCCGCTGACGACGGCGGGCCGCAGATTCGGCACGACCACCCGCCCCAGCGTGGTCAGCCGTCCGGCGCCCAGGCTGCGGGAGGCCTCGACCAGCGTCTTGAGGTCGACGGCGCGCAGTCCGGCGTCCAGCGAGCGGTAGAGGAACGGCAGCGACATGACGGTGTAGAGCAGGACGAGGACGAGCGGGAAGTTCTCGTTCTGGATGACCATCAGGGTCTGGTAGAAGGGCGTCCGCGCCAGGTCCGGCGCCCACGACAGCACCGTGTTGACCCCGGCGACCAGCGCGATCGGCGGGACGACCAGCGGCGTCATGCACAGGATCTCGACGAGCGGGCGCAGCCGGGGCAGCCGGAGGTGGACGACGACCATGGCGGGGATGACCAGCAGCAGGCCCAGCGCGACGGTGGCCAGCCCCAGTTCGACGGAGAGCAGCAGGCTGCCCAGCATGTCGGCGGAGACCAGATGGCCGGTGTAGACGTCGAGGGAGAAGCCCTTGACGGGGTCGTCGACGGTGAACCAGAGGGAGGCCGCGACCGGGACCGCGAAGTAGAGGAACGCCAGGAGGAGGACGGCGAGGCGCCCGTAGGGGCGGCGGCCGCGGGCGGGGGGCGCGGGGCGCGGCTCGGGGGCGCGGTCCGAGGGCGGCGCCACGGGCGGCTGCGCGGCGGTGGTCATCCCAGCCATCGGGCGCTCCTGCGCTGCAGCGGTATCTGTACGGCCATCACCAGCAGCGCGATGACGACCATGTTGAGGCTCATGGCGAGGGCCAGGTTCTCCTGGCCGACCAGGACGTTTCCGGCCAGTGCGTTGGAGATCTGCACGGTGATCAGCGGCACCGAGCTGCCGACCATGACGGCGGCGGTGGCGTGCGAGGCGAAGGCGGTGCCGAAGAGCAGCACCGCGCCGCCGAGCAGCGAGGGCAGCAGGACGGGCAGCCCGATGTGCCGCCAGAACTGGCCGCGGGTGGCGCCGCAGGAGGCGGCGGCCTCCCGCCACTGGGTGCGCAGTCCGTCGAGCGCGGGCAGCACGGTCACCACCATCAGCGGGATCATGAAGTACAGGTAGGCCAGGACCAGTCCGGCGGTGGTGTAGAGGCTGAACCCGGTGTCGCCGAGGGAGAGCAGCCGGGTGAGGGTGCCGGTGGTGCCGAGGGTCGCGACGAAGGCGAACGCGAGCGGGGCGCCGGAGAAGTTGGCGAGCACCCCGCAGGCGGCGACCACGGCGCGGCGCAGGGCGGGGCGCCGGGAGGCGACGACGGCCTGTGCGATGAGGGTGCCGCAGAGCGTCGCCAGCAGGGCACAGATCAAGGAGAGCTGGACGCTGCCGCCGAGGCCGGTGGCGTAGATGCCCTTGAGCGACTGGCGGACGTTGTCGAGGGTGGCGTGGCTGTGTCCGGTGGCCGGATCGGTGGCGGTGAAGGCGCCGTACACCAGGGCGCCGGCCGGCAGGCCGAAGCACAGCGCGAGGAAGACGAAGAAGGGCAGGACGGCCGGCCAGTGGAGGCGGTGGGCGGTGCGGCGGCGGCCGGGCGGGCCGGCGTCCGTCGCGGGTCGGTCACTCATACGCGGGAGGTCTCCAAGGGGGCGGGGAGGGAGGTGAGTGGGGGGTCAGCCGACGGCCTTGCCCCAGCCCTCGTTGATGGCCGCCTTGGCGGCGTCCTCCTGTTCCGGTGTGGGGAACTCGGGGGTGCCGTGGACCTCGGGGAGGCGTGCTGCGGCCTTTTTGTCGGCGGTGCCGTCCGTCTCCATCCGGTCGAGGAGGGCGGGACGGGAGTAGCCCCGCAGCCAGATGTTCTGGCCCTGGGGGCTGTAGAGGAATTCGAGCCACAGCCGGGCGGCGGCGGGGTGCGGGGCGTAGGCGTTGACGCCCTGGTTGTAGTACTGGGAGTACGAGCCGTCGGACGGCACGGTGACCTGCCAGTCGACGCCCTTGGCCAGGAGCTCCTTGCGGTAGCCGAGGTTGAGGTAGTCCCAGTCGAGGGAGATCGGGGTCTCGCCCTTGCGGATGGTGGCCGGTGAGGACTCCACGGGCACGAAGTTGCCGCGCTGCCTGAGCTTCTTGAAGAAGGCGAGGCCGGGCCGGACGTCGCCGAAGGAGCCGCCGTTTGCGAGCGCGGCGGCGAAGACCGCGGAGAACGCCGAGGACGACTCCGCCGGGTTGCCGTTGAGCGCGATCTTGTTCCGGTACTGCGGCTCCAGCAGCTCGGCGAAGGTCTTGGGGCACCGCTTGACGGCCTTGGCGTCGCAGCCGATGGAGATATAGCCGCCGTAGTTGTTCAGATACGAGCCGTCGGCCTGTTTCTGCGCGCGGGGGATGTCCCGCCAGCCGGTCACCTTGTAGGGCGCGAGCAGCCGCTTGCCCTGGGCGTTGCGCATGAACGCGGTGCCCAGGTCGAGGGCGTCGACGGCGCGGTCCTGGCCCCGGCGCTTGTCGGCGGCGCCGAGGGCGAGCTGGCTGGTGCCGCCGGGGTTCTCGTTGTTGACCTCGATGCCGTACTTCCGCTCGAAGGTCTTGATCATCTCGCCGTAGTTCGCCCAATCGGGGGCCAGCGCATAGACGTTGAGCCGGCCTTCCTTCCTGGCGGCCTTGACGAGGGCGTCCATGCCGCCGAGGTCCGCGGCCGAACGGGCGGTGGCGGCCTTGCTGGTGACGGCGGCCGGGGCGTAGCCGCAGCCGCCGGTGGCCGTGGCGGCCACAAGGACCGCGACGCCGCCGGCGAAGGCCCGGCGCATACCCGCCGGTCGGGGTGGCTTCACTGGTTACTCCTGGATCTTTGGCCCTCCACCTGTATGGACAAGCCGCCGTCTAGTAAGCCCCGTCAAAATAACCGGAAGATGAACCCCAGACCAACCCCTGGAACAGAAAAACCGCAGGTCATAAGCGTTATAATGGAAAAGGTTTAGAGCTTGGCGCAGCGGTTAGACGCATACCCCGTGGCTACGTGGACATCTACATCTGTGCACAGCTGACCCGATCGTTCCGGCCCTGTCCGCAGGGCCAGGAGCCGTCCTGCCAGCCACCTCACCACCAGGCCGCGAGGAGTCCCCTTGACCCGACGCCACCAGCAGATCGCCGAGGCGCTGCGCCGGGAGATCACCGACGGGCGGCTCCCCGTCGGCAGCGCGCTGCCCCCGGAGACCGAACTCGCCGCCGCCCACGGCGTCTCGCGCGGCACGGTCCGCCAGGCGCTCGCCGCGCTGCTCTCCGAAGGCATGATCGGCTCCCGCCAGGGCGCCCGGCACCTCGTCCTGAGCACCGCGCCCAGCCAGAGCTTCACCGAGCTGCGCAGCTTCGCCCAGTGGGCGCACGCGGGCGGCCACACCCCCGGCGGCCGGGTCCGGGAGAGCGTGCGCGCCGCGGCCGGCCCCGAGGAGGCCGCGCTGCTGCAACTGGCCCCCGGCGACGAGGTGCTGCGGGTGCTGCGGCTGCGGACCCTGGACGGCGAGGCGGTGTTGCTGGAGCGAACGGTCTACGCGGGCTGGATCGCCGGTGCGGTCGAGGAGCTGCCCGCCGACTGCGAGTCGGTCACCCAGGCACTCCTGGACTCCCGCGGGCTGGTGTTCGCCCACGGTGAGCACCACTTGGACGCCCTGGCGGCCGGCACCGTGGACGCCCGGGAGTTGCGGGTGCGACGGGGCAGCCCGCTGCTGCGCGTACGCCGCACCACGACCACCGCGGAGGGCCGCCCCGTCGAGACCTCCGACGACCGCTACCGCCCCGGCGCGGTGGTCTTCACCGTCCGCAACTCCACCCAGGCCAACCCGCTGGCCCGCACCCCGGCCGACTGACGCCGGGCGCCGCCGCCCGACACCGGGCGCCCGCCGCGCCGGCCGGCCTCCCGCCCCACGCCTGACTCCTCACGCCCTCTCCAGCGAACTGCGAGCCCGCCCATGCCCGTGATCCCCCCGCCCGCCCCCACGCTCCCCGCGGCCCTGCTGTGCGACATGGACGGCACCCTCGTCGACACCGAGCACCAGTGGCTGGACGCGGTGGCCGGATTCCTGCGGGAGCAGGGCCTCGCGGCCACCGACGAGGTGCTGGCGGACTTCGCCGGTGCCCCGGTGGACGACGCCGCCCGGCGCCTGGTGCGCGCGTACGGGGTGCGCTGCGACGTCACCCGGACGGCCGCCCGGCTGGACCGGGACTTCACCGCCAAGGTCGCGGCCGGTGTCACCGTCCAGCCGGGGGCGCTGCGGCTGCTGGACCGGGCGCGGGCACTGGGCATCCCGGCCGCCCTGGTCACCGCCTCCGAACGGCACGTCGCCGATCTGGTGCTGCGCACCCTCGGCGCGCACCGCTTCGCCCTGTCGGTCACCTCGGGCGAGGCGCCGCGCGGCAAGCCGCACCCCGACCCCTATCTGGCCGCCGCGGCCGGTCTCGGTGTCGACCCCGCCGACTGCCTGGCCGTCGAGGACACCCCCACGGGCGCCGCGGCGGCACTGGCGGCGGGCTGCCGGCTGCTGGCCGTACCGAGCGTGCCGGGCATCGTCCCGGGCCCCCGCACGGCCGTGGTGGCCTCTCTGGCGGACGTGGACCTGGCGGACTTCCGGTTCGCCCGTCCCGCCTGATCGCGGCGGGCACCGGCCGCCCCGGACGGGCGCAGCGCCGCTTTCCGGGCCGCGAGGGCCTGTCGTCACCTTCCCGTCGCCCGCGGGGCACACGAAAAGGCGGTCATCCCTGGGAGGGATGACCGCCTTTGTGCCGTACTAGGGGGTGTTACTTACCCTTGGCGGCTTCCTTGAGCTTGGAGCCCGCGGAGACCTTCACGCTGTAGCCGGCCGGGATCTGGATCGGGTCGCCGGTCTGCGGGTTGCGCGCGGTGCGAGCGGCACGGTGGGTGCGCTCGAAGGTCAGGAAGCCGGGGATGGTGACCTTCTCGTCGCCCTTGGCGACGACCTCGCCGGTCACCTCGGCGAGGGCGGCCAGAACGGCGTCGGCGTCCTTGCGGGTCACCTCGGCGCGATCGGCCAGAGCGGCCACCAGCTCACTGCGGTTCATGTTTGTACTCCCGTGTTCTTCTTGCCAATGAGGCGTGAGATCGAAGCCGATGCTGCCAGGGTCCTCGGACAGTCCCCGGACCCGGGTCTGGTGCCAGACCCTCGCGCCCGATTACGCATCCTGCCCCCACCTGCGGCGGTAAAGCCAATCCGGCACCCAGGAGGGTCACACGAAAAGCGCCACTGCCTCGTTAGTGGTGACGCTCCGTATCATTCCCGCTCCGGGCCGGCCCCACAGGGCGGCGGTCGCTTGCTGCCCGCCACCCTATGGGGGCCCCAACGACGGCGTGTCCAGCGACGCGCCGTACTCAGACCGTCGTGGTGGCCGTCACAGACGGGTCGCCGCTCTTCGCCGCTTCCCGGACCGCTCCGGCCACCGCGCCCGCGACCTTCTCGTTGAAGACGCTGGGGATGATGTAGTTCGGGTTGACCTCGTCCTCCAGGACGACATCCGCGAGGGCACCGGCCGCGGCCAGCATCATCTCGGTGTTCACCGTACGGGAGTGGGCGTCCAGCAGGCCGCGGAAGACGCCGGGGAACACCAGGACGTTGTTGATCTGGTTCGGGAAGTCCGAGCGGCCGGTGGCCACGACGGCGGCGGTCTGCCGGGCGACGGCCGGGTCGACCTCCGGGTCGGGGTTGGCGAGTGCGAACACGATCGCGCCGTCGGCCATCTGCGAGACGTCGTCGCCGTCCAGGACGTTGGGCGCGGAGACGCCGATGAAGACGTCCGCGCCGACCACGGCCTCCTTGAGGGTGCCGGTGACCCGCTCGGGGTTGGTGTTGTCGGCGATCCAGCGCAGCGGCGAGTCCGGGTCGGCGTCGACCAGGTCAGGGCGGCCCGCGTGCACCACGCCGTGGATGTCGGCGACGACGGCGTGCCGGACGCCGGCCGCGAGCAGCAGTTTGAGGATGGCGGTGCCGGCCGCGCCGGCGCCGGACATCACGACCCGGACGTTCTCGATCTTCTTGCCGACGACGCGCAGCGCGTTGGTGAGCGCGGCGAGCACCACGATGGCGGTGCCGTGCTGGTCGTCGTGGAAGACCGGGATGTCCAGGGCCTCCCGCAGCCGCGCCTCGATCTCGAAGCAGCGGGGCGCGGAGATGTCCTCCAGGTTGATGCCCGCGAAGCCGGGGGCGATGGCCTTGACGATCTCCACGATCGCGTCGGTGTCCTGGGTGTCCAGGCACAGCGGCCAGGCGTCGATGCCGGCGAAGCGCTTGAAGAGGGCCGCCTTGCCCTCCATGACGGGCAGCGCGGCCTTGGGGCCGATGTTGCCCAGGCCCAGCACCGCGGAGCCGTCCGTGACGACCGCGACGCTGTTGCGCTTGATGGTCAGGCGGCGGGCGTCCTCGGGGTTGTCGGCGATGGCCTGGCAGACGCGGGCGACGCCGGGGGTGTAGACCATCGACAGGTCGTCGCGGTTGCGGATGGGGTGCTTCGACGACATCTCGATCTTGCCGCCGAGGTGCATCAGGAACGTACGGTCGGAGACCTTGCCGAGCGAGACGCCCTCGATGTGGCGCAGCTGCTCGACGATCTCGTCGGCGTGGGCGGTGGAGGTGGCCGCGATGGTGACGTCGATCCGGAGCTTTTCGTGCCCGGATGCCGTGACGTCGAGGCCGGTCACCGAGCCTCCGTTGGACTCTACGGCCGTGGTGAGCTGGGAGACCGCGGTTCCGCTCGCGGGCACCTCCAGCCGGACCGTCATCGAGTAGGAGACGCTGGGCGCCGTTGCCATGGCCGACTTCCTCTGCTTTCACCGTGGTGCTGGATTGCCGTCCGATCGTCGCACCTACCGCGGAGTACGCGGTAGCCGCCTCGCATTGCGAACATTGTGTTCGCGGGCACGGCGACTCCGGAAAACAACTTCCATCATACGAGAATACGCGTCCACGACGAAGAGGCCCACGTCACCGGGTGACGTGAGCCTCTTCCGCTGGTCTATGACACCGACCCGCCATGCTCGCCTCGCGGCAAGTGGTCGCTCGTAGCGACGATGGTTGGGCCCGGGGGCTTGGATCGGGCCGGTGCCGTCACCAAGGCTAACAAACCATCCCCGGAAGCGAATCCCGTCCCGCGGGCCTGATTTCAATACCCCTCGTACGGCGGCGCGCAGCGCCCGGCCGCGCCCGCCGTACGGGTGCCGGACGGGCGCGGCGGGGTGCGGAGCCGGGGACGACGGGGTGCGGAGCCGGGGACGGCGGGTACCGGGCCCGGCCCGGCGGGTACCGGGCCCGGCCCGCCCGGGTCAGTCCCGCAGCAGGTCCGGCACCCCGGCCGCGTCCGGTTCGTCCCGTGCGGCCGACAGCACGGTCAGCTGCTGGGTGGCCCGGGTCAGCGCCACGTACAGCACCCGCAGCCCGGCCGGGGACTCGTCGGCGATCTCGGCGGGCGAGACCACCAGGGTGGCGTCGTACTCCAATCCCTTGGCCTCCAGCGAGCCCAGTGCCACCACCCGGTCGCCGAGCGGGGCGAGCCAACGGCGGGCCTGCGCACGGCGGTTCATGGCCACCACGACGCCGACCGTGCCGTCCACCTCGCCCAGCAGCCGCCCGGCCTCGGCGACCGTGGCCTCGGCCAGCGCCGCGTCGCCGTCGGCGGCGGCCCGGTCCGCCCGGTCCCCGTCCGCGACGAGCGCGAAGCGCGGCTCCAGGCCTGTGGAGCGCACCGCCTTCGGCGACTGCATCCCGGGCATCGCCAGCGCCAGCACCCTGGCGGCCAGTTCGGCGATCTCCGCGGGGTTGCGGTAGTTCACGGTGAGCGTGAAGCGGCGGCGCGGGCGGGTGCCGAGCGCCTCGTCGCGGGCGACGGCCGCCTCGTCCGGGTCGGACCACGAGGACTGCGCGGGGTCGCCGACGACCGTCCAGGTCGCGTGCCGGCCGCGGCGGCCGACCATCCGCCACTGCATCGGCGTCAGGTCCTGCGCCTCGTCGACGATGACGTGGGCGTAGTCGGTGCGCTCCTCCTCCAGCCGTTCGCGCCGGCTGCGGCCGCCGCCGTTGCGCTCCGTGTAGGTCGTCAGCTCCTCCAGGCCGGTCAGCTGGTCCAGCGGGTCGGCCTCGCGCGGGCGGGGCGGGCGCATCGGGGCGCCGAGGATCATCTGCAGCTCGTCCAGCAGGGCGACGTCGTGCACCGACAGCGGGCCCTTCCCCGCGGCCCGGCCGGGGGTGTCCCCCGCCGACGCCGGGGCAGCACCCGCGCCGTCCAACCGCCGCAGGGAGCGGGCCAGTTGGCGTACCTCGCGCTGGTTGAGGATCCGACGCGCCCAGCGGCCCAGCAGGCGCTCGTCGGCCATCGCGGCGAGCACCCCGCGCGGGGTCAGCTCGGGCCACCAGGAGTCCAGGAACTCCTGGAAGCCGGACTCGGTGGTGATGTCCTCGTCGAAGCCCTCACGGGCCTCGGCGGCCAGTTCGGGGTCGGTGTAGCGGCGGGCGGCGCCGGACTTGGCCCACAGGGCGTCCAGGATCAGCCGGCGGGCGCGCGGGCGCAGCAGGTTGACCGGTGCGGTGCCGCCGAGCGCGGACTGCCGGATGGTGTGCAGCTCGTCGGCGTCCAGCTCGATCCGGCCGCCGAAGGCGACGACCCGCAGCCGGGCGGGGGCGGCCGGGGCGGGGCGGGAGGGTCTGGAGCGGGTCCGGCGGCCCGGACGCTCCCCGCCGCCGAAGCCGTTCCCGGCCCCGTCGCCCGCGGGCGCGGCGAAAAGATCCTCCAGGGAGAGCTGTCCGCCCCCGCCCGGCCCCTCGCCGGCGCCCTCCTTGCCGGCGTCCTCCTTGCCGGTGCCCTCCTTGCCGACGTCCTGCTTGCCGGTGCCTCCCGGCTCCTCGCCGGTGTCCTCCGGCGCCGCGGCCGCCGGTCCTGCCAGCTCCAGCGCCCCGCGGGCCGCCTTGCGCAGCAGCTTCTGCATCCGCGACGAGCCCTTGACACGAGCCACCGCGGGCGGGTCGTATGCGGTCGCCTCGGCGCCGTCCACGAGCGAGCCGAGCGACCGGATGGCGACCTGGCCCTCCTCGCCGAGCGACGGCAGGACGCCTTCGGTGTACGCGACCAGCAGCGGCGTCGGGGAGACGATCAGGATGCCGCCCGCATAGCGGCGCCGGTCCTGGTAGAGGAGGTAGGCGGCGCGGTGCAGCGCGACCGCGGTCTTGCCCGTGCCGGGGCCGCCCTCGACCTCGGTGACGGAGGCCGCGGGGGCCCGGATCACCATGTCCTGCTCGGCCTGGATGGAGGCGACGATGTCCCGCATGGTGTGGCTGCGGGCCCGGCCCAGCGCGGCCATCAGCGCACCGTCACCGATCGCGGGCAGCTCCTCGCCGTCCAGCGTCGCGGTGACCTCGGGGCGCATCAGGTCGTCCTCGACGCCCAGGACCCGGCGCCCCTTGGAGCGGATCACCCGCCTGCGGACGACCCGGCCCGGGGCGACCGGGGTGGCCCGGTAGAAGGGCGCGGCGGCCGGCGCCCGCCAGTCGATGACCAGCGGGGAGTAGTCCGCGTCGAGCACGCCGAGGCGGCCGATGTGCAGCGTCTCGGCGATCGCGGCGCGGTGGTCCTCGATCGCGCCGTCGGCGGGCTCGACGGAGGTGAAGGCGCCGTCCGGCCCCTTCTTGCCGTCCTTGCCGAGGAGCAGGTCGATCCGGCCGAAGAGGAAGTCCTCGTACTCCGAATTCAGGCGGTGGAGATGGACGCCGGCCTGGAAGACCTGGGCGTCGCGCTCGGCGAGCGCGCCGGGCGTGCCGACCTGGCCGCGCTTGGCGGCGTCGTCCATCAGGAACTCTGCCTCGTGAATCTTCTCCTCAAGGCGCCGGTAGACACGGTCCAGATGCGTCTGCTCGGCTTCGATCTCGCGGTCGCGAACGGAATCCGAAGCGTGATCCGGTGCGTGCGTGGCGTTGTGCGCGGCCACCCAGGCCCCCTTCTCCTGTGCGTAGGGCAGCCGTCAACCGTACGCGAACCAGGCACCGCGCGCACCTGGTGAAAGGGACAAAGCCGGGCGATTTTGGTCGGATGTTGACTCAAGCCTCTACGTCGGGCGGACCCGGTCGAGGGGATTGCCGGTCGAAGGCATGGCGGTCCTTGACGGGCGCCCCGTGCCGTACCCGGCCCGGGGCGCCGGACCGCGCCGCTCAGACGTTCACCTCGGCCAGCCGCTTGCCCTCCGTGGTGGTGACCTCGAAGTGATCGATGTCGCCGCGGTTGAAGCCCGCGCCGCCCGCCGCGTACAGGGGCTCGCGGTTCCACTTCGCGGTGCCGCCCGGGATGCCGTAGCCCCCCTTGGGGACCGCCCAGGTGGTCACGGTCTGCCGCTTGCCGTCCTTGCCGACGGCGACCAGACCGCAGGTGAGCGGACCCTTGACGTTGGCGAGTTCCAGGACCACCTGGGTGCCCCATGGCCGGGCGGCCATCGAGACGCCCGCCGAGACCTTGGTGTCCGGGTCGACGGAGCTCACCTTCTCGCCCGCCGCGTACTGGGCCCGCACGGCGTTCGCCAGCGGCGGCGCCGGCTTCTCGCCGGAGTCCTGGGGGCCCAGCTTCAGCGCGGCGAGTGGCCCGCCGACGATCAGCACGACGGCGGCGGCGACCAGGAACAGCCGGCGCCGGGCACGGCCGCGCCGGGTGGCGGCGACCTCGTCCATCAGCCCGTTCAGCAGTGCCGGGCCGGGGACGGCCGTGATCGTCTGCGGGGTAGGGGCGGACTGTTTGAACTCGGCCAGTACCGGCGTCAGGCCCATGAGTTCTTCGAGTTCGGCCGCGCACCGGTGGCAGCCGACGAGATGCGCCTCGAACCGGTCGGCGTCGGCACCGTCCAGGACACCCAGCGCATAGGCGCCGACGTCAGTGTGCCGGTCCGGCTGCGTGGGCGGGTTCACTCCGTTACTCCTCGTTCCTCTAGCGAGAGTCTCAGGGAGCGCAGCGCGTAGAACACCCGGGACCGCACGGTCCCGGCCGGTACGCGCAGCACCTCCGCTGCCTCGTTGACGGTACGTTCCTTGAAATACGTCTCGACGAGGGCCTCTCGATGGGCCTGGCTCAGGTCGCTCAGCGCCTCGGAGATCGTCATCATGCGCAGCGCGCGGTCGATGACATCCGCGGCCGGCATCGTCTCCAGAGGGGTCGGATCGACCTCTTGGGGCCGTGCCTTGCGACTGCGGTGCCCGTCGATCACGATCCGCCGTGCGACGGTCACCAGCCAGGGCCGTATCGAGCCGGTCGCCCGTTGCAACTGGTCGGCGTTGCGCCAGGCGCGCACCAGCGTCTCCTGCACCACGTCCTCCGCGCGGTGCCGGTCGCCGGCCACCAATCGCAGGACGAAGGCGAGAAGCGGGCCCGCGTGATCGTCATAGAGGGCTCGCATGAGCTCCTCGTCAGGTGTCGTCCTGTCTGCCACGACGGCATCCTTACGCACTCCAACTCCCGGGTCGATAGCCCAGATCGCCCAAGATCGCCGGGGGACCCTGCCATGAATCGGACTTGCGGTGAGGAGTACGGACGGGACGGGCGGGTTACTCAGAGTTCGGCGGAAAATTTTTCCGCGCCGGTCACGACGCCCTGACCAGCACTTCCGTTCTCCTCCCTGCGCACCGTCGTCCGCCGCCGGTGCCGCGCCACCCGCTCCCGGTTGCCGCACACCTCGCTGGAACACCAGCGGCGGCGACGGCCGCGCGAGGTGTCCAGATACACCAGGGTGCAGCTCTCGCCCTCGCACTGCCGCAGTTGCTGCCGGGCCACCGCATCGGTCAGCAGCCCGATCGCGTCCCGGGCCACCGCGGCCAGCAGCCCGGCACAGTCGGGCGGGCCGGCCAGGGCACGGGCCAGGGAGCCGTCGGCGGTGCGCACCGCATGCGCGGCGGGCGGCTGCCCGGACGCGGCCGCGGAGTTGAGCAGCGCCAGATCGGCCTCGTCCGCCCGGCCCCGCAGCTCGTCGTGCACCACCCGGCCCAGCAGCTCGCGCAGCGCGCGGAAGCGGGCGACCCAGCTGCCGTCTACGCCGTCCAGGGGGGTGCCACGCGGCACCAGCCCCGCTCCGACCAGCCAGGCCCGCAACTGGTCCGGGCCGGTGAGCCGTTCGGCGGTGGGCCGTTCGCCGGTGAGCCGTTCGGCGGGGGCGCCGCCGGCCGTGGCCGCCAGGTCCAGGCAGATCCGCCCGCAGTCGAACCGCAGGTCGCAAGGCGCCGCCATGTTCCTGTCACTCCTTAGGCCCAAACGTGTGTGCTTCCAGAGTGCCCGGCCCACGAGCCCGCCGGAACCCTCCGGAGGAGGCCACTCCACGGAGGCGTGACGCGTGAACACGACAAGTAGACGCTAGGTGTATACGCCTTGTGTATAGTTCGCGGCGCGGGGGTTCGCGGGTCGCGTCCCGGCCCGCCGCATGCCGTAGTGCCTGCCACGGCGCCTGCCGTAGCGCTCCTCGCCCTCCAGGAGGAAGGTCTCCATGCCGCGCACGTCCCTGCTCACGAACCGCGCCAGCCTGACCCACAAGATCGGTTACGCGGTCCGCCACCCGGCCCGGATCACTCCGTACGTCAAGCGCACCGCCCGCGACACCTGGCTCCGCCTGAGGCACCCCGGCCATGTCGCGTACTACCGGGCGGTGATGGCCTCCGACACCGGCCGCAACCCGGAGGCCGCGGTCGGCAGCCGCAGCCATGAACGCTGGCTGGCGCTGGGCGAGATGCAGTTCGACTACCTGGCCGGACACGGTCTGAAGCCCGGCCACCGGATGCTGGACATCGGCTGCGGCAATCTGCGCGCCGGCCGGCGCTTCATCGCCCACCTGGACGCCGGCCACTACTACGGCATCGACATCTCGCCGGACATCCTGATCTCCGCGAAGCGGACCCTGACCACCTACGAGCTCCAGGCCAAGCTGCCGCACCTGACGATCACCCAGAATCTGACGCTGGACTTCCTGCCGTCCGCCCACTTCGACGTCGTCCACGCGCACAGCGTCTTCTCGCACTCACCGCTCGGCGTCATCGACGAATGCCTCGCCCATGTCGGCCGGATCCTGGCCCCCGGCGGCTTCTTCGACTTCACCTTCGACCGTACCGAGGGCGCCGAACACCAGGTGCTGCGCGAGGACTTCTACTACCGGACCGAGACCCTGCTGGACCTGGCCCGCAAGCACGGTCTGGAGGCGCGCTTCATGGAGGACTGGGAGAAGCGGCCGCACGGCCAGTCCAAGATCCGGGTGAACAACCCGGCGTAGAGGGCGCCTCCCCGCCGCTCCCCGCCGCACGTGTCCCCGCCGCTCCCCGCCGCAGGTGTCCCGCCGCACGTGTCCGTGCCGCTCCCCGCCGCACGTGTCCGTGCTATTCCCCGCCGTACTTGTCCGTGTCCGCATGCGGGTCGAGCGACAGCCGGTAGCCGCGCTTGACGACCGTCTGGATCAGCTTGGGCGCGCCCAGCGCCCCCCGCAGCCGGGCCATCGCGGTCTCCACCGCATGCTCGTCCCGGCCCGTCCCCGGCAGCGCACGCAGCAGATCCGCACGGGAGACCACCCAGCCAGGGCGGCGCGCCAGCGCACGCAGCAGCGCCATCCCGGCCGGCGGCACCGGCCGCAGCGCACCGTCCACCACGACGGCGTGCCCGCGGATCTCCAGCGACCGCCCGGCCACCGGCAACGGCTTCACCCGTCCCGGGAGTTCACGGCACAGCAGTTGCACCAGCGGCCCGAGCCGGAAGCGCTCCGGCTGCAGCGTGGGGACGTCCTCCGCCTGGAGCGGCAGCGCGGTCACCGGCCCCACGCACACCGGCAGCACCTCATGCCGCAGCGCCGCCAGCACCTCCTCGCGGATCCCCCGCTCGCCGGCCCGGCGCAGCAGCGACGCGGCGGCCGGCGCGCTGGTGAAGGTCACCGCGTTCAGGGTCCCCGACAGCACCGCGTCCAGCAGCCGGTCGACCGGACCGATGTCCTCCGGCGGCATCCACCGGTACACGGGGACGCCGACCACCTCCGCACCACCGGCCCGCAGCGCCTCCACGAAGCCCGGCAGGGGCTCCCCGTGCAGCTGCAGGGCCACCCGGCGCCCGGCGACGCCCTCCTCCAGCAGCCGGTCCAGCACCTCGGCCATCGACTCGGAGGCCGGCGACCACTTCTCGGTCAGCCCGGCCGCCCGGATCGCACCGCGCACCTTGGGCCCGCGCGCCAGCAGCTCCACCCCGGTCAGCCGGTCCAGCAGCGCCTCGCCGAGGCCCCAGCCCTCCGCGGCCTCGACCCAGCCGCGGAAGCCGATGGCGGTGGTGGCCACGACGACATCGGGCGCCCGGTCGATGAGGTCCCGGGTCACCGCCATCAGCTCGGTGTCGTCCGGCAGCGGGACGATGCGCAGCGCGGGCGCATGCATGACCTGTGCGCCGCGCCTCTCCAGCAGGGCGCCCAGCTCCTCCGCCCGCCGGGCCGCGGTCACCCCGACGGTGAACCCGTCCAACGGCCGGACGGCCGCCTCCGGTTCCGGCGCCGAGTGCTCCCGCTCGTCCTGCTCCTGCTGCTGATCGTGCATGGTCGTCCCGCTCCGCCCAGAGTGGTGTACTGCCGTCTGCTGCCGTGCCGCCGCGGCTCGGGCGGCACGGAGTGCCAGGTGCCCACGGTGCCAACGGCACATGACGGTCCCGGTCCTCCAGTATTTCCCCGCGGTTACGGCGGAGCGCCCCCGGCTAGCCCGTACGCCCGGTACACCTACGGGCAGCGGCCCGGAAGGGACGGGCGCGGCGGCCGGATCCCCTCACCCGACCGCCCGCCCGCATGCCTGCCCCGCCGCTCACACCTCCGCGTACACCGGCCCCTGCTCCCCGTCCGCCGCGGCCGCCGCATCCGACCCGTCCGCCCCGTCGACCCCGTCCGACCCGTCCGCCGCCTGCGCCTTCTGCCCCGTACGCCGCCCGCGCACCGCGGGACGCAGGTAGACGCCCCAGGTCACCGCCCCGCACACCACGTAGCAGGCCAGGAACGACACGAACGCCGGGGTGCCCGAACCGGCCACCAGGAACGACTGCCGGAAGGCCAGGTTGATGGCCAGCCCGCCGAGCGCGCCCACCGCCCCGATCAGCCCCATCGCCGCCCCCGAGAGCCGCCGTCCGTATACCGCGGCCTCCTCCCCCGCCAGCCCGCGACGCAGCGCCTGGGCCTGGAAGATCCCCGGAATCATCTTGTACGTGGAGCCGTTGCCGAGCCCCGTCAGCACGAACAGCGCGATGAACCCGGCCAGGAACACCGGCAGCGACCGCTCCGCCGACGCGTAGATCACCACGCCCGTGGCCAGGCCCATCGCCGCGAAGTTGCCCAGGGTGATCCGGGCGCCGCCGAACCGGTCCGCCAGCCGCCCGCCGACCGGCCGGATCAGCGAGCCCAGCAGCGGCCCGAGGAACGTCAGCGAGGCGGCCTGCAGGGGCGTACGCGCGAACTGGTTCTGCAGCACCAGCCCGAAGGCGAAGCTGTAGCCGATGAACGACCCGAACGTGCCGATGTACAGCAGCGACATCACCCAGGTGTGCGGCTCCCTGGCGGCGTCGAGCGCCGCCCCGGTGTCGTTCGTCACCGGGGCCAGGTTGTCCATGAACAGCGCCGCGAGCACCGCCGCGAGGACGATCAGCGGCACATAGACGGCCAGCACGATCCTCGGATGCGCGGCCCCCGCCGTCCCGATCACCAGCAGCCCCAGCAACTGGATCACCGGCACCCCGATGTTGCCGCCACCGGCGTTCAGCCCCAGCGCCCACCCCTTCTTCCGCAGCGGATAGAAGGAGTTGATGTTGGTCATCGAGGAGGCGAAGTTCCCGCCCCCGACCCCGGCCAGCGCCGCGACCAGCAAGAACGTGCCGTACGACGTGCCCGGCTCCATCACCACCGCCGCCATGGCGGTCGGCACCAGCAGCATCGTCGCGCTGAGCACCGTCCAGTTGCGCCCGCCGAACCGCGCCACCGCGAAGGTGTACGGGACCCGCAGCACCCCGCCCACCAGCGTCGGCACCGCCACCAGGAAGAACTTTTCGGCCGGTTCGATCCCGTACTCCGGCCCCATGAACAGCACCATCACCGACCACAGGCTCCAGACGGAGAACCCGATGTGCTCGGAGAGCACCGAGAAGGCAAGGTTCCGCCGCGCGACCCGCTCCCCCGTCTCCCGCCAGAACCCCTCGTCCTCGGGGTCCCAGTGCTCGATCCACCGCCCACCCCTCCTCGCACGCCCCCCGGTACGGCCCTCGGGACCGCCGGTAGGGCCACCGGCAGGGGTGTCGTCAGGCTTCTTGCTACCGGTCTCTGCTGCCGCGGCCGTCATCGCGCCTCCCAGGGGGTCGGGTCCTGCTCCCCGACGCTAGGGACGACGGATTTCCGTACCGTGCCGCCCGGTGACGCGGACGCAACCTTGCACTCACGCGAGACGGCGGCGGGCGGTGAGGGACAGGTGGGACGGCGGCCCGCACCGGCCCGCCGTCACACGGCGAACTCACACCAGACGACCTTGCCGGGCATCCGCTCCCCGACGCCCCACTTGTCCGCCAGCGCCTCCACCAGCAGCAGCCCGCGCCCGCCCTCCTCCACCGGCCCGGTGCCCGTCCGCACCCGCGGCCATCCGTCCCCGCTGTCGTGCACCTCCAGCCGCAGCACCCCGCCCGCGGGCGGCCACACATACAGCCGGAATCCGCGCCCCGGCGGCACCCCGTGGCGCAGCGCGTTCGTCGCCAGCTCACTCACACACAGCAACATCGCGTCCGCCGGCTCCCCGACGCCCCACTCCGCGAGCGCAGCCCGCACGAACTCCCGCGCGAGCGGCACCGACCGCCGCTCCCGCCGGTAGAACCGCTCACGTGGCCAGGTGAGTTGAATCTCTCCGTTCATACGATGACGGTCGCAGTGAGTAACTACGCTGCCCAGTACGCGGACCCGTACTCACGGTGAGTACGGGCGCACGGACGGTCACCGGCACCGACGTACGGGGAGTGGAATGCCATGAAGCCGCGAAGCAAGCCCAAGAACCGACACTCCGCAGCCATGGAAGTCATCGGCGCCCAACTGGCACTGTTCCGCATCAACGCCGGCCTCACTCAGCACAGCCTCAGCGAGCGGTCCAGCGCCTCCGAGGAGACCATCGCCTCCATCGAACAGGGCAGGCGGGCCCTGATGCCGCATCTGGCCACCGAGTTCGACCAGCTCCTGAAGACCTGCGGAGCACTGGCGGCGGGGGTGGCGAAGCTGCCGCCGAAGGACAAGTATCCGATCTGGGCGGAGGACTTCATCGCCCATGAGCGGGAGGCAATCTCGCTCTGCGGCTACGAGAACGGTGTCGTCCCTGGACTGCTCCAGACCGAGGGCTACGCAGGCGCCACCTTCCGCAGCAAAATCCCGCACCTCAGCGAGGAGAAGGTCGAGCAGAGCGTCACGGACCGGCTCGATCGTCAACTGATCCTGCACAAGCAGAACCCCATCAGCGCCAGCTTCGTCATCTCCGAGGCCGTCGTACTCGGCAACATCGGAGGCCGGGAAGTCATGCGGGGCCAGATTTTCCATCTGCGCCAGTGCGCGGAACTCACTGGGGTTTCCATTCAGGTCCTGCCGTTGAAACGAGAGCATCACGCTGGGCTCGACGGACCGTTCGTACTGCTGGAAACCGCCGACCACCAACACCTCGCCTATACCGAGGCGCAACGCAGCAGCCAGCTGACTTCGGACCCTGATGAGGTCAGCATCCTCGCTCAGAAATATGGAATGCTGCGAATGCAGGCTCTCAACGCAGAGGAAACCGTGGGCCTGCTGGACCGGCTGCTAGGAGAGCGATGACCCATCTGACGTGGTTCAAGTCCAGCTACAGCGGCAGCGAAGGCGGCAACTGCCTGGAAGTCGCCTACACCTGGCGCAAGTCCAGCCACAGCGGCGACGAAGGCGGCAACTGCGTTGAGGTCGCCGCCCACCCCGCCACCATCCACGTCCGCGACTCCAAGGACCCCGAGGGCCCGCACCTCGGCTTCTCGCCGGGTGCCTGGGCCTCGTTCACCTCGTACGCCGCGCGTACCGCTGCCGCCACAACCGCCCCGT
Source organism: Streptomyces sp. NPDC048516 (assembly GCF_043199875.1). Taxonomy (NCBI): domain Bacteria; kingdom Bacillati; phylum Actinomycetota; class Actinomycetes; order Kitasatosporales; family Streptomycetaceae; genus Streptomyces; species Streptomyces sp. NPDC048516. The sequence goes on from NZ_JBICWS010000003.1 coordinate 463,558, forward strand.
AACCGAGCCGGGGCTACTCGGCCGCCTCCCGCGGCGGGCCCATCCATATCCGGTCCGCGCAGAGGGTCATCCGCAGGCGCTTGCCCTTCTCGTCCCGTGCCACGACAGTCTGGCGGCCGGGATAGTCGCGCGGCGCGGACACCACGGCGAGGTCGTTGGTGACCATGGCGGCGTTCGGCGGGGTTCCGGCAGGGCAGTCCCGGTAGCGCAGGGGGGCCGTGATGGTCCCGCCGCGCGGCAGGTCTATCGGCAGGGTCTTGCCATGGCCGTGGGCGTCCGACTCGGGCCCCTTGCCGAGATGCACCTCGAAGGCCGGGAAGCCGTGGAACGCACAGGGGCCCGCGCCCTTGTTGACGATCGACAGCCGGGCCTCGCGCTGTTCGGTGTGCGGCTTCCGCTTCAGGACGGTGAGCGTCCAGCGCAGGCCCTTGGTCGTGCAGTGGGCGTGCAGCGCCGCCATCCGCGCCGAGCCGCAGCCGGTCAGGGCCAGGCCCGCCGTGGCGGTCAAGGTCAGCGCGGCCGCCACCACCGCGAGATGTGTAGGCCGTCGCACGGCTCCCCCTGTTCGTTCCGGACAGAATTCCTCGCCGTTAAGGAAAGAATTCACGCGCCCGGGGTTGCCTCTGCGGCCGCATCTTCTTCCGGACGCCGCATACGCCAGGCCGTCACCCCCGTACACCCATCACCCGCGCATCCGCCTCCGGGAGCCACCACGCACTCACCGGCGGCGTCAACCAGCCGTACTGTCCGGCCAGTTCGCGGACCGCCGTCCGCAACGCGTCCAGACCCGGATGCCGCAGGCCCCGCCGCCACACCATCGAGACCGGTGAGAGCGGTACGGGATCGACGAGCGGCCGCAGCACCATGCCCGGCACCTCGATGAACTCCACGCTCGCCAGCACCGACCACCCCCGCTTGCGCACCACCCGGACGAACTCCTGCGACCCCTCGATCTCCGGGAACGGCTCGGCGGCCGCTATGCCGCGGCCCGCGAACAGCCGCTCGGCCAGGTCCGTCCACTCCGCGGTCCGCGGATTTCCGGCGGCCGCGTACAGCGTCTCGCCGGCCAGTTCGTCGAGGGCGACAGCGGGCCGTGCGGCCAGGGGATGGTCCTCGCGCAGCAGGACCGCCATCGGCTCCAGCCGGACCGGCTGATGGTCGAGACCGGCCCGTACGGCGGGCGGCAGCGCCGCGATCCGGCCGAACGAGACATCGAGGCGGCCGGCCGCCACCTCGGCCGCCGCGCCGGTCAGCCCGCTGTGGAAGCGGGCGACCAGCTCACAGCTGTCCGGTACCCGCTCCCTGGCCGCCTCCAGCACCCCGTGGGCGGTACCGATCGGCACCCCCACATCCACCAGCAGCGGCCGCTCGGGGGTGGCCCGGAACGCGCCGGCCAGCTCGTCGTGCGCGGTCAGCACCCGCCGGGCGAGCGGCAGCAGCCGTGTCCCGTCCGCCGTCAGGGAGACCTGGCGGGTGGTCCGTACGAACAGCGCGGCGCCCAGCTCCCGCTCCAGGCGCCGGATGTCGCGGCTCAGCGCCTGCTGGGCGACGTAGAGCCGGGCGGCGGCGCGGGTGAAGTGCAGCTCCTCCGCGACGGCGAGGAAGGCACGGAGCAGACGCGGATCGATGTCGTACGGCATCGGGTCATCCTGGCAGCAGCGTTCCCCGCCGACGTGCGCCGAGGGCTCGCACACATTGACATCACAGGTGCGTGAATGGGCGCTGACCAGGTGTTGGACGGGCGGCATGCGCGACGGCGACCGTAGAGGCATGATCCTCTTCCTCGCCGCCCGCCCGGTCACGGCCCCGCCCGTACGCCCGGCCCCGCGGCGTCCCCGCCTCCGCACTCGCTTCCGCTCCCGCTTCCGCTTCCGTCCCCTCGCCCCCTACCGCCGGATCTTCGCCGTCCCCGGTACCCGGGCCTTCACGGCCGCCAATCTGCCGGCCCGGCTGCCCATGGGGATGCTCAGCGTCAGCGCGGTGCTGATGATCGCCGGCTCGCGCGGTTCCTACGCGCTGGCCGGAGCGGTCACCGCGACCGGGCTGGCGGCGACGGCGCTGGCCGGGCCGTGGACCGCCCGCCTGGTCGACCGTCACGGCCAGGCCCGGATCGCGGTCCCGGCCACCGCGCTCGCCGTCCTCGGCTCGCTCGCCCTCCTCCTGTGCGTCCACTGCGGCGCGCCCGACTGGACCCTCTTCGCCTGCTACGCGGCCACCGCCACCACCCCCAACACCGGCGGGATGTCCCGGGCCCGCTGGGCGCACCTCTTCCGCGACGGCCCGGCCGCCCGGCACACCGCCAACTCCTTCGAACAGGCCGCCGACGAGCTGTGCTTCATGCTGGGGCCGGTGCTCGCCACGCTGCTGTGCACCACGCTCACCCCGGAGGCCGGCACGGCGGTGGCCGCGGCGCTGCTGCTGACCGGGGTGCTGCTGTTCGCGGCCCAGCGCCGCACCGAACCACCCGTGGCGCCGGCACCGGCCACGGGTCGGCCCCGCTCCCCCCTGCGCCTGCCGGGGCTGCCGCCGCTCCTGGCCACCTTCCTCGCCACCGGCGCGGTCTTCGGCTCCCTGGAGGTCGTGACGATCGCCTTCGCCGACGCGCACGGCATACGGTCCGCGGCGGGCGGACTGCTCGCCCTGCAGGCCGCGGGCTCCTGCGCGGCCGGGCTGCTCCACGGCCTGCTCCGCCCGGCGACGGGGGCCCCTCCCGGCTCCTCAAGCGCTCGGGGGACCGCCGGCCACCGCTTCCTCGGCTGCACCGCGGCGATGGCGGCCCTGATGCTGCTCCCGCCGCTCGCGGCCTCGGCGGGGGGCCCGGCGGCGCTGGCCGTCGCGCTCCTCCTGGCCGGTATGGCGACGGCGCCGACCATGGTCACCGGCATGGGACTCGTCCAGTCGCTGACGCCAACCGGTCAACTCAACGAGGGCATGACGCTCGCCGTGACCGCGCTGCTGGGCGGGATCGCGGCCGGATCGGCCGGCGGCGGCTGGGCGGTCGAGCACCTGGCCGGGGCGGGCGCGGCCTACGGAGTACCCGCGGCGGCGGCCGCCCTCGCGGCGGCCGTCACCCTGCTCGCGGCACACCAACGACCGAGGCCCCGCCGTCCTGGGACGGCGGGGCCTCGGCCTCACATGGGATGAGTGGAGATGGCGGGAATCGAACCCGCGTCCAACGGTGCGGAAACAGGGCTTCTCCGAGTGCAGTTCGCTGCGATTTTCTCGGCCCCGGAGATCACGCGAACAAGTCTCCGACGGGCTCAGCCACTGTTTGATTTCCTCCTAAACCCCGTGACCGGGTCTAGAAGTTTAGTTCCCTAGCTGATGCCAGGATCCGGGTCGGGAACACCCCCGGGCTGACACTTCGCAAGTCGCTACTTAGGCAGCGAGGGCGAAGGAATCGCGCTTGGTATTGGCGATTATTGGTTGCGACATATGGTTAACGAGATCATTGCCGCTTCCTCGACTCGCTTCCCCTGCTTCGACATCCGCTGTCGAAACCGATCATCCCCATGTTGATTTATCAAGGTGGTACCCGCACCCCTCGTGGGGTGTGCACCCATCGTACGGGAACAACGCGTGCCGTTGCCAGCGCATTCCCCGGCGGACCGGGCGGAACGGGCCCGTACGGGCAGATCAGGCCCGCTGCCGCCGCCGGGCCGCCGAGATGGCGCGGTCCGTCTCGCGGCGGTCCTGCTGCTCGCGGAGCGTCTGCCGCTTGTCGTACTCCTTCTTGCCCTTGGCCAGGGCGATCTCGACCTTGGCCCGGCCGTCCTTGAAATACAGGGCCAGCGGCACGATCGTGTGCCCCGACTCCTGGCTCTTGGCCTCCAGCTTGTCGATCTCCATGCGGTGCATCAGCAGCTTCCGCTTGCGCCGCGCACTGTGGTTCGTCCAGGTGCCCTGGGCGTATTCGGGGATGTGCACGTTGTGCAGCCAGGCCTCACCCCGGTCGATCTGGATGAAACCGTCCACCAGCGACGCCCGGCCCTGCCGCAGCGACTTCACCTCGGTGCCGGTCAGCACCAGGCCGCACTCATAGGTGTCCAGGATGAGGTAGTCGTGCCGCGCCTTCTTGTGCTGCGCCACGAGCTTGCGCCCGGGGGTCTTGTCCTTGCCCTTGTCCTTAGCCATAGTGCGGCCATTTTCGCACTACACACCGCCCCCGAGGCCACTCAATACTGTGCGGGCCCGTTTCTCCGCCCCTGATCCCACCGTGACGTCGGGGGTGAGGCCGTCGCCGTCGACGTTCCGGCCGGACGGCGTGCGGTAGTGGCCGACGGTCAGCTCGGCGACCGAACCGTCCGCCAGCGTGCTGGGCATCTGCACCGAGCCCTTGCCGAAGGTCCGAGAACCCACCACGAGCGCCCGCCCCCGGTCCTGGAGCGCGCCGGACAGCAGCTCGGCGGCGCTCATCGTGCCGCCGTCGACGAGGACGACCAGGGGGATACGGGTGTTGCCGCCGCGCCTGGCGTACAGCGCGCGCTGGCTGCCGCGCACGTCATACGTCGCGACCAGACCGCCGTCGAGGAAGGCGGAGGCGGTGGCCACCGCCTCGGTGACCAGGCCGCCGGTGTTGCCGCGCAGATCGAGCAGCATGCCGCCCTGCGGGGAGGCGCGGCGCACCGCCCGGCGGACCACCGCACCGGTGCCCTTGCCGAAGGCGGCGATCTTGACGCGGGTCGGGCCGTGCGCACCGGCAGGACGGTCGATGACGACGTTTCGGGATCTGAGCCGGGTGCGGTGCAAGCCGGCCGACCAACGGCGGGTGCCGCGCTGCAGGTCCAGCCGCACGGGGGTGCCGGCAGCGGCGGGGTGACCGGAGCCGCCGGTGGCGGCCCCGCGCAGCCGGGCGACGACCTCGGTGACCGGCGCGCCCCGGGACGGGCGGCCGTCGACGGCACGCAGCCGGTCGCCCGCGGCGATACCGGCGCGCGCGGCGGGGCCGCCGGGCTGGACCCGGGACACCTCGATCCGGCCGTCGGGCGCCTGCCGCACCCAGAGCCCGACGCCGACATAGCCGCCGTCCAACTGCGCCTGGAAATCCTTGAACTCGCCCGCGCTGTAGATCGTCGACCAGCGGTCGCCGCTGCGGCTGACGACGTCCGCGGCGGCCTGCGCACCGGACTTGCCGTCCTCGACGGCCTCGGAAGCGGCGCGCTCGACGGCCGCGCGGTCCGCGATGGCGGCCTCGGGAACCCGCGCGCCGGATGCCGCGCGGGCCGGTGCGGGCCGCCCGGCCGCGCCCTGGGCACGGTCGCTCCATGTGCCGGTCGCCGCGCCGGTCGCGAGCACGCCGGCGAGGAACAACGTCAGGGCCGCCCCGCGGCGAATGCGGCGGGGCCGGTCGTACGAACACGGGCCCGGCATGCCGGTGAGTCTAGGGGACAAAAGGGCGCCGTACGGCAAGTTGACCGTACGGCGCCCCTTGGCAAAGCTCACACCTTGAGGTACTTGCGCAACGCGAAGAACGCGGCGAGCGCGGGCATCAGCAGCCCGATCAGGAGGACCAGCGGGAGGACCGCAGCCACCGAGTCCCAGCCGATGAAGTTGACCACCTGGATCTTCTTCGCCAGCCAGTTGTTGATGAGGGCGTACTTGCCGCCGACCAGCAGCACACAGGCGAAGGCCGCGCCCAGCAGCCCCGCGATGGCGGCCTCCAGGATGAACGGCATCTGGATATAGAAGCTGGACGCCCCCACCAGCCGCATGATCCCGGTCTCCCGCCGACGGCTGAACGCCGACACCCGGACGGTGTTGACGATCAGCATCAGCGCAACGACGAGCATCAGCGCCATGACGACTATCGCGGCGATGTTCATGCCGTTGAGGAGGTTGAACAGCGGCTCGACGGTGTCCCGTTGGTCCTGCACTTCCTGGACGCCGGGCCGTTCGGAGAACGCCGACTTGATGACGGCGTACTTCGTCGGGTCCTTGAGCTTGACGCGGAAGGACTCAGGAAGCTGGTCGGGCGTCACCACGCCCGCCACGGGCGTATCGCCGAACTGCTCCTTGTAGTGCTTGTAGGCCTGGTCGCTGGACTCGTACACCACCGGCTTCTGCACGATCGGCAGCCGGTCGAGCTCGGCCTTGATGTCGTTCTTCTGCTGCTGGGTGGCCGCACCCTTGGCGCAGTTGGTGCCGGTGTCGGCATCGTTCTTGTTGCAGAAGAAGATGGAGACGTTGACCTTGTCGTACCAGTAGCCCTTCATCGTGCTGACCTGGTCGCGCATCAGCAGCGAGGCGCCGAACAGGCCCAGCGAGAGGGCTACGGAGACGATGACGGCGAAGGTCATCGTGAGGTTTCGGCGGAGACCGACGCCGATCTCCGACAGGACGAACTGGGCGCGCATGGCGTCCTTTCAGTACTGGGGGCCGTACACGCTTAGTGCTGGTAGCCGTACACGCCGCGCGACTGGTCGCGTACGAGCCGGCCCTTTTCGAGTTCCATGACCCGCTTGCGCATCTGGTCGACGATCTGCTGGTCGTGGGTGGCCATGACCACCGTCGTACCGGTCCGGTTGATCCGGTCCAGCAGCTTCATGATGCCGACCGAGGTCTGCGGGTCGAGGTTGCCGGTGGGCTCGTCCGCGATGAGCAGCATCGGGCGGTTGACGAAGGCCCGGGCGATGGCGACGCGCTGCTGCTCACCACCGGAGAGCTCGCCGGGCATACGGTCCTCTTTGCCGCCGAGCCCGACGAGTTCGAGGACCTCGGGAACCGTCTTGCGGATCTGGCCGCGCGGCTTGCCGATCACCTCGAGGGCAAAGGCGACATTCTCCCCCACGGTCTTGTTGGGGAGCAGCCGGAAGTCCTGGAAGACCGTGCCCACCTGGCGCCGCATCTGCGGGACCTTCCAGTTGGAGAGCTTCCCGAGGTCCTTGCCGAGGACGTGCACATGGCCGTGGCTGGCGCGCTCCTCGCGCAGCAGCAGCCTCAGGAAGGTGGACTTACCGGAGCCCGAGGAGCCCACCAGGAAGACGAACTCGCCGCGCTCGATCTCGAGCGAGACGTCCCTGAGTGCAGGGCGGTTCTGCTTCGGGTAAGTCTTGGAGACGTTGTCGAATCGGATCACTGATGCACCACGGTCGACCTGAATAGGGGCACGGTTGCCGAGTTGCGGCTCCCGTCGGTGTGCGTGACCATACGCGAACCTCGCAGGGCGGCCCAGTCGGTGTAGGCGGTTGGTGCGCTTATTCACGGCGCCTAGGGGACAAAAGGCGCACAATTCTGCGGGGCGCGCCGTTTGGGCCATGAGCTGGCACAGTGGGAGAGGGAACCAATGCGCCTTCCGGTGCGTTGGTGCAGTGGAGAAGGAGGTCGCATGACGTACGACCGACTGGTGTGCGCCAACTGCGCGGCCCCTGTGAACGAGGGCCGCTGCCCCGTGTGCCGGGCCAGCAGAGAACGCCTTCAGCAGCAAGCGGGCGGTATCTTCGCCCAGCTCAGCCCGGTGATGCTGGTGGCGCTGATGATCGTGCTGATCGCGCTGGGTGTACTGCTCCACCAGGCCGTCTGAGACCGGGCCGCCCGACCACCCGTACGGGGCTTTCCCGCCGACCACCCGTACGGGGCTTTCTTACGGCCGTCACGCAAACGCCGAGGGGCCCGGAGCGCATCATGCGCCCCGGGCCCCTCCAGCTGTACCGCGTCAGCGTCAGGCCGCCGCGGCGCCGCCGCCGTTCTTGTTGATCAGACGGGGCAGCATACGGAAGCCGACACCGCCCGCGATCATCGTGGCGGCGCCGATCAGCAGGAAGGTGGTGCCGGAGGAACCGGTCTCCGCCAGCTCACCGCCCTTGGCCTGCTGCTTTGCCTGGCCGGGCGTGTCAGCGATCTGCTCCTTGCCCTGGCCGGGCTGCTCGATCGGCTTGGTGCCCTCGTTGTCGGTGCCGGTGCCGGTGCTGGAGTTGCCACCGGTGCTGGGACCGCCGGTACCACCGGTGGTCTCGTCGCCACCGGTCGTGCTGCCGGACTGACCGCCGGTGGTCTCGTCACCACCGGTCGTGCTGCCGGACTGGCCACCGGTGGTCTCGTCACCGCCCGTCGTGCTGCCGGACTGACCGCCGGTGGTCTCATCGCCACCGGTCGTGCTGCCGGACTGGCCACCGGTGGTCTCGTCGCCGCCCGTCGTGCTGCCGGACTGACCGCCGGTGGTCTCATCGCCGCCGGTGCCACCGGTGCTGTCGTCGCCGCCGATACCGCCGGTGCTGTCGTCGCCACCGATACCGCCGGTGCTGTCGTCGCCACCGATCTCGCCGCCGACCTGACCGCTGGAGTCGCCGCCGGTCGAGGAGTCACCACCGGAGGAGTCACCACCGGAGTCGCCGCCGCCGATGATCCCGCCGATAATGCCGCCGATGATGCCGCCGTCCTGGCCCGGGGCCTCACCCGGGCTGGCTGCGGAAGCGGCGCCGGCCGCGGTGAGCGACGCACCGGCCGCAATCACTGCGCCGGCCGCAATGCGCGCTACGCGCAGCCGCGTCTTCTTCGTCATGTACTGCTACCCCCAGTAGCTGAACTCGTCATGGGTGCACCGTTGCGCGGGGCGACGAGCCGATGTCGGGGTGCACGAGCTTCGGTCCCGCCCTGCGGCAGACCGCTCAATTCCCCGTTCCTACACGCGCCCCAGACATACGCATGCCGCGCTCAGCCTTCCCAGTTCGGCCATCATCGTCAAGGCCGAATAAAGTCCCGATGCCCGAATTGACAAGCAGTGGGCGGTACATGGACATACGACTGTGACCAAACCGCCACAGCAAAAACAACTGCCTCCCTGAAGGAGGCAGTTGTTTTACGTACGGAGTGCGGGGGTTCCGCTACTTCTCCTGCTGCTTGCGCCAGCGGATTCCGGCCTCCAGGAAGCCGTCGATGTCGCCGTCGAGCACCCCGGTGGGGTTGCCGACCTCGAACTCGGTCCGCAGGTCCTTGACCATCTGGTACGGGTGCAGGACGTAGGAACGCATCTGGTTGCCCCAGGAGTTGCCGCCGTCGCCCTTGAGCGCGTCCATCTTGGCCTGCTCCTCCTGGCGGCGGCGCTCCAGGAGCTTGGCCTGGAGGACGTTCATCGCGGTCGCCTTGTTCTGGATCTGCGAGCGCTCGTTCTGGCAGGAGACGACGATGCCGGTGGGGATGTGCGTCAGCCGGACCGCGGAGTCGGTGGTGTTGACGCCCTGACCGCCGGGACCGGAGGAGCGGTAGACGTCCACCCGCAGCTCGGACTCGTCGATCTCGATGTGGTCGGTCTGCTCGACGACGGGCAGCACCTCGACGCCGGCGAACGACGTCTGGCGGCGGCCCTGGTTGTCGAACGGCGAGATGCGCACCAGGCGGTGCGTGCCCTGCTCGACGGAGAGCGTGCCGTAGGCGTACGGGACCTGGACGGCGAAGGTGGTCGACTTGATGCCGGCCTCTTCCGCGTACGAGGTCTCGTAGAGCTCGGTCTTGTAGCCGTGCCGCTCGGCCCAGCGCAGATACATGCGCTGCAGCTTCTCGGCGAAATCGGCGGCGTCCACGCCACCGGCCTCGGCACGGATGTTGACCACCGCTTCACGGGAGTCGTACTCGCCGGACAGGAGGGTGCGGACCTCCAGCTCGTCGACCGCCTTGCGGACGGCGGTCAGCTCGGCCTCGGCCTCGGCCCTGGCGTCCTCGTCGCCCTCGGCCTCGGCGAGCTCGAAGAGCACCTCGACGTCGTCCACGCGGCCGCGCAGGTCCTCGGCCTTGCGCAGCTGGCCCTGGAGGTAGGACAGCCGACTGGTGATCTTCTGTGCGTTCTCCGGGTCGTCCCACAGGGACGGCGCCGCGGCCTGCTCCTCGAGCACGGCGACATCGGCCCTCATCTTGTCGAGGTCCAGGACGGCCTCGATCGACCCCATGGTCGAGGAGAGGGACTTCAGCTCTTCGGATACATCGACGACTGCCACGCACCCAGCCTAACGGCTGCCGCCGTCAGCGTGACCCGGCCCCGGCAGGTCGGACTGGCCGGAAACCGCGCGGGGCGGGTCCCCCGGCGTGCCGTCCGCCGTCCCGCGCACCGGGCGGTGGCGGGGGCGGGCGGCCGTCTCCGCAGGCCCGGTGGCCGTGCGCCGGGCCCGGTGGCCGCACGGCAGGGCCCGGTGCGCGGGACGGCGGGGCCGTCACGGGGTGCCGGGGTCCGGCTGCTGGACTCCCGGTGTGGCGTCCCCCGCCGTGTCGTCGCCCGACGCCAGCCAACCGCCCAGACCGGCCGCCACGACCACCGCGGCGGCGGCCGCGCCGAGCCTGATCCGGCGGCGGCGCACCGCGTCCGGCGACGAGCGGTGCCGGGCCGAGCCCGCCCGGCGTTCACCGGCGGCACGCGGGGCACGGGCGGTGCCGTGGGCGCCGCCGGCCAGCTCGTCCGGCCCGGGGACCCGCATGCTGGTGTGCGTCTCCCGGTTGGAGTCGGGGACCGCGCCCTGGACCAGCGGGACGGCGCCGCGCGGCGGGGTGGCCTCCCCCGGGTGCGGGGAGGGGTGGAACGGCTCCTCGCGGGAGGCGGCGCTCTCCTGCTCGTCCTCCGGCTGCTCCTCCTCCGGCTCGTCGATGTCCAGCGGCGGGATACCGGCCAGGCCGGGCAGCAGCTCGCGCAGCCGGGCGGCGAGCTCGGGGGCGCGCAGCCGGGAGGCCGGCGCCTTGGCCAGGCACTGCAGCAGCAGCTGCCACAGCTCGTCGGGGATGCCGGGCAGCGGCGCCACGCTCTCGGTCACATGGCGGCGCAGCACCGCCCCGGGGTGCCCGCCGCCGAACGGCGTGAACCCGGCCAGCAGCTCGTACAGGACCGTCGCCAGCGCATAGACGTCCACGGAGGCGCGCGGCGGAAGGCCTTCGATGATCTCCGGGGCGAGGTAGTCGGGGGTGCCGATGACCTTGGCCGACGAGCGGAGCGAGCCGGAGCTTCCCCCTGCCGGGGGCTGGGGGGTGCGGCGCGGCGAGTCGACGAGCCGGGCGATGCCGAAGTCGGTGAGCAGGGCCGGGTGCGCACCGCCGGGGCCGAGCGGCCCCTGCATGTCCAGCAGCACGTTCTCGGGCTTGACGTCGCGGTGCACGATCCGGGCGGCGTGCGCCGCGGCGAGCCCGTCGGCGACGTCGGCGGCGATCGCGACGGCGGCCTCCGGGGCCAGCCGGCGCTCGCGCTCCAGACGGGTGCGCAGATCGGTGCCCCGGACGAGGTCCATGACCAGCGCCAGGTCGTTGCCGTCGACGACGAGATCACGGACGCCGACGACATGCGGGTCCGCCAGGCTCAGCAGCGCCGCCCGCTCCTGTACGAAGCGGCCGACGAGTTCCTGGTCGGAGGCGAGATCCTCACGCAACAGCTTGATGGCCACGGCCCCTTCGGGGCCCTCGCCCAGCCATACCGTGCCGGCACTGCCGCGCCCCAGGATCTGGTGGGCGGTGTACCGGCTGCCGATCTTCCGTGCCAAGACTGCTCCGACGTGTCGGGCCCCCGAGCGTCCTGCGGGGGCTGAGGTTGGCGTCAAAGCTACGCGGGCGCCAGGGGGTTCCGTGCCCCGGAACGTGGCAACCTTCACTTCTGTGAGCGAAATTGACCGTCAGAAGTCGACAAATCCACTGGGTGGGTTCGCGGGCAGGCCGACGGGACCGTTCACGGCGCGATGCACGGCGCGATGCACAGGGCGGTCCGGCGCGTCGGAGGCGGAGGGACGGCGCGGGCCCGGCGCCGCCTGTGGAGAGGCGGGGCCGGGCCCGTAGTTGACCGTCCGGAACAGGTCCGGGGCGCCCGCGGCGGTGCGGCCGCGGGCGGACGGCGTCAGCCGCCGAGTTTCTGCACGAACCGCTGCACGCTGTGGAAGACGTGCCCGACCTGCGAGAAGAAGCCCCGCGTCGTGCCGATCCACTCCTGGAGCGGGGTCAGCTCCCAGACCAGCCAGGCCGCCACGAACAGCAGGATCAGCGTGAACAGGCAGCCCTTGAGGCAGCCCAGACCCGGGATCTTCATCGGGTTGGCGCTGCGCTGACGGGGCTCCCGCCGGGGCCGGGGCTCCGGCTCGGGCGGCCGCTGCGGCTCGTAGCGCTGCGGCGGCGGCTCCTGACGGCGCCGGGGGGCGGCCTGCGGCTGCTGCTGCTGGGCGTACGGCGCCGGAGCCGGCTGCTGACGGTACTGGGGCTGCTGCGGGCGCTGCGGCGGCTGCTGCTGGGGAGCGGCCTGGCGCTGCGGACGGCGGCGCAGCGGGTCCTCGGCCGGATCCAGATACTGCACCTGGGTCTGCTCGTTGCGGTCGCGCGCCGCCCGCATCTGGGATTCCCAGGGATGCGGGTTGTCGGGGTTCTGCGGTCCGCCGGCCGGTGCGCCCATGGGCATCGGCGGCATGGCGCGGGTCGGGTCGCCGCCCGGCCCGCCGGGGCCCTGACCGCCCGGGCCACCCGTGGACGGGAGCACGCTGGTCGCCGCGGCCGGGTCGTACGAACCGGCACCGGAGGGGAGCACCTGGGTGGGGTCGGCGTCGCCTCCGGCACCCTGGCTGCCGTCGGCGCCCGTTCCGGGAACGGTCGCGGGTGCGGGGTCAGGGGCGAGCAGCGCGGCGACCCCGAGTGCGGCCTCGGCGGCGGCCGGGGTGGCGTGCACCCCGATCCCGTCCGCCACGGTGCGCAGCGCCCGGGCGAGGTTCTCGGCGCCGGGCCGCTCCTCGGGGCGCTTGCTCAGACAGCGCTCGATCACCGTCCACAGCGGCTCGGGGAGCGTGCCGGGGCGGCGCGGCTCCTCGCTGAGGTGGCGGTGCAGCACCTCCAGGGCGGTCGACCCGGCGAACGGCGGGCGGCCGGTGACCAGCTCGTACAGCAGGATGCCGGCGCCGTAGACGTCCACGGCGGAGGTCTGCGGGCGGCCCTCGGCGGACTCCGGCGCCACATAGGCGGGGGTACCGACGAATTCGTGGGTGCGGGTCAGGCCCGGGGAGTCGGCGAGGCGGGCGATGCCGAAGTCGGTCAGCATCGGGTGCATCTCGCCGCTGCCGTCCGACCCGGCGAGCAGGACGTTGGCGGGCTTGAGGTCGCGGTGCACCACACCGTCGGCGTGGCTGGCGGCCAGCGCGTCGGCGATCTGGGCGGTGAGCAGTGCGGCGGCCACCGGGCTGAAGGGGCCGCTGTCGCGCAGATAGCGGTGCAGGTCGGGGCCGTCGACCAGGTCCATGACCAGGGCGAGCAGATCACCCTCGACGACGAGGTCGCGGGTGCGGACGATGTTGGGGTGGGTGAGGCGCAGCAGGACGGAGCGCTCCCGCAGGAAGCGCATCACCACGTCCGGGTCGTGCGCCAGCTCCTCCTTGAGGACCTTGATCGCGACCGTCTCGCCGGGCTCTCCTGCCACGGCGGCCTCGGCGCCCGCCGTCTCCCGCTGGCGGGCACGCCAGACGGTGCCCGTGGCGCCGCGTCCCAGCGGCTCCTCGAGCAGGTACTTGCTGCCTACCGGCCGCACGTCATGCGCTCCCTGGTCGTGGTGGTTCTCTTGCCCGGCCCGCCGGGTCAGTTGATCAACTCCGCTGATCCACTCCGCGCGGCCCGTCCGGCCCACTGTAATGCCGTCCTACAAACTTTTCGGTCCGGCGGCCCGGAACGGGCTTGTGGGAAAGACGCAGTGGGGGAACGGATGGTTGCCTGCCGCGTGCGGCTGGTACCCGGCACCGCCCGCGGCATTCCGCCCAGGACCGTTCCGAAGTGTTCCGAGCTGACCACGGCGGTCGAAATCCGGCCGGGCACGGCACGCAAGCAGTCACTTTTTCGCCCTTAGAAGACCAATCAAGATCACTGAATGGCGGTCGGCGGGCGTGTTGTCAGCGGCAGGTGCGAGGATGCACCCAGCACGATGCGGTGGGGGCGCGCGGTCTTTGTCGCGACGTGCACTTGGGACTTGTACGTGCCGACGTGCCCGGGTGCGGTGGGGGGAGTGAGCGGTCCCCGGCGGATCCCGGCAGAAGGGACCGTTGACGGCGATGCAGATCCGGCTGACCGTCCTCGGGCCGCGCAGCGGCCACACCACACGGACCTGCGACGTGCTCGTGACGGCCCCCGCCGGGACCGCGCTGGCGGCGGTGGCGGGCGCGCTCGCGGCCTCCGTGGCGGGCTCGGGTGCGGATGTCGGCGGTCCGGGCGGCGGCAGCGGTCCCGTCGTGCTCTACGCCGGGCCCGAACGGCTCGATCCACAGCGCGCGGCGCTCGGCGAGCCGCCCTTGATCGACGGCGCGGTGCTCTCCCTCCAGGGCCCGGGCCCCGCTCCGGCACACGGCCTGCCGCACGGCTCCGCCCGCCTGCGCATCGTCTCCGGCCCCGATGCCGGCGGGGTGCATCTGCTGCACGGCGGCCAGATCCGCATCGGCCGCTCGGCCGACGCCGACGTCCCCCTCGACGACCCCGATGTCTCCCGGCTGCACTGCGCCGTGACGGTCGAGCCGGACGGCGCGGTGTACGTGGCGGATCTGCACTCCACGAACGGCACCGTCGTGGACGGCACCGACCTCGGCGAACGGCCCGCGCCGCTGCCGCCCGGCGCCCTGCTGCGCATCGGGGAATCCGCCCTGCGCCTGCAGTCCGCGCCCAGCGTCCCGGACCCCGCCCTGCCGACCGCCCCGGACGGCGAGGGGCATCTGCGGATCGCCCCGGGCACGGCCGGTGCGCGCCCGGACGCGGCAGCGGCAGCGGCAGAGGCGGGCCGGACGGAGCGCCACGGGGCGTACGGGGCATACGGGGCGTCACCGGGCCCGCGAGGAGCCACGTCCGCCGCGGAGGGGGCGTACACGGGAGCCGGCACCCACGCCCGGGTGACCGATGACGCGGCCGCTCCCGTACCGGCCCCCGCCACCGCGCCGGCCCCGGACCCGGCGGGGCGGCGGGACACCCCCCTGCGCGGCACCCCGACCCGGTACGCCACCCCGTCCGGCGTCGCCGCGGCTCCCGTCCCGGGCGCCTCCACGGGCCATGTCTACGACCGCACCACCGGTACAGGACCGGCGGACGGCTTCGGCCCCGGCGTCCGGGAGCGCGGCGACGCCTTTCGGGCCGGCGACGCCTTTCCGGCCGGTGCGCAGGACCGGACGCACGGCGGCCGGCAGTCTTTGGCGCCGGAGTCTTCGGCACCGGCCGATGCGGGGGGCCGGGCCGATGAGGGATCCCGTAAGGGCGGCGGGCGGCGGGGAGGCATCGGCGCCTGGGCGCGGCGGCTGGCGGGCGGCCGGCCCGCCGTGGAGCGACCGGATGACGCCTTCGCACCGGAGTACGAACCGGCCGGCGCCTCCAGGGCGGCCTTCGCGGGCACCGCCGAGGGCGCCCCGGCGCCGGAAGCGCTCTCCGGGCCGGCCGCCGACGAGCGCTGGCCGGATGCCGCCGCAGTCCTGCTCACCGCGCTCGGCCCGGGGCCCCGGCTCTGGGAGCGCGGCCCGGACCACCCCGACGCACTGACCGTCCGGCTGGGGACCGCCGCCCGGCACGGCGGCCGGGCCGCCGTGCCCGTCACCGTCGATCTGCGCCGGGCGGGCTCCCTCGGTCTCGCCGGGCCGCGGGCGCGGCTGACCGGGCTGGCCCGCAGCGTCCTCGCCCAGCTCACGGCCCTGCACTCCCCCGGCGCCCTGGAAATCGTGCTGATCAGCGCGGACCGGGCGCGTCCGGCCGAGGAGCGGGTGGCGGACTGGTCCTGGCTCGGCTGGCTGCCGCAGGTCCGCCCGGACCGCGGCCAGGACTGCCGGCTGCTGCTGGCGTACGACAAGGAACAGGCCGCGGCCCGTACGTCCGAGCTGGTGCGCCGGCTCGACGACAGCCCGCTGGGCCGGGGCTGGGCGGACGCCGAGCGGGCGGAGACCGCCTCCGCCGCCGCCCGCCACCCGGGCCCGTACACCCTCGTGGTCGTCGACGGCGACCCCGGCACCTCCGCGCTGCGCGAGACCACCGCCCGGCTCGCCGCGGGCGGCCCGGCGGCCGGTATCCACCTCCTGTGCCTGGCCGAGACCCCGGCCGCCTCCCCCGCCTTTCCGCTGGCCGCGACGTACGAAGCGGCCCGGGCGGCGTCGCCCGCCTTCGGCGAGTGCGGGGCGGTGGCGGTGCTCAGCGGCGATGTCGCCACGGCGCTGCGCGTCGTCCAGCCCGGCTCCGGGCCCAACGGCACGGTCGCGACGGTGGACGCGGTCTCCGGCGCCTGGGCCGAGCGGTTCGCACGGGCGCTGGCGCCACTGCGCGAGAGCGATACGACGGCCGCGTCCGGCGGCCGGACGGCGCCTCGTGCGGCCGTCCCGCTGCCCGACTCGGCACGGCTGCTGGACGAGTTGGGGCTGGCCCGCGCCACCCCGGCGTCCCTGATGGCCCGTTGGGCCGCCGCGCTGGACACCGACCGCCCCGGCGCCGCCGCGGTGCTCGGTGCCGGGCCGCACGGCCCGCTCTGCGCCGACCTCGCCACCGACAGCACCCACCTCGTCGTGGAGGGCGCGGCGGCCACCGGCAAGACCGAACTGCTGCGCTCGCTGGCCGCCTCGCTGGCGGCCGCCGACCGCCCGGATCTGCTGTCGCTGGTGCTGGTGGACGGCGGCGGCAGCGAGCGCGGTGAGGGGCTGCGGGTCTGTACGGACCTGCCGCATGTCACGACCTACCTCGCCGCCTCGGACCCGGTCCGGATGCGGGAGTTCGCCCAGGCGCTGTCCTCCGAACTGAAGCGGCGGACGGACATACTGGCCGGCACCCCGTTCGCCGAGTGGCGCGCCAAGCATCTGCCGGCCCCCCGGATCGTCGCCCCGCGACGATCGGCCGAAAGCGGCAGCACTGAGCGCGAGAGCCGTGAGAGCCGTGAGGGCCGCGGCAGTCGCGAGAGCAGCCGCGAGAGCCGTGATTACGGAGAGCAGGAACTAACTACTCTCCGTAATCGTTGCCATGAGAGAGGAACGGACGGCGGCACAGCGGCGGACCCGTCGACGACCGGAACCCTCCGCCTGCGCGCCCGCAGCACACCGCCCGCCCCCGGCCCGGCAGCCACGGAAGGCGGCACCGGCGCGGCCGCGCCGATGCCCCGGCTCTTCGTGCTCGTCGACGACTTCGATGCGCTGGTGGCCCCGGCGCTGGGCAGCACCGGCCGCCCGGCCGCCGGCTCCGTGGTGCGTGCCCTGGAGGCGGTGGCCCGGGAGGGGGCGGAGCTCGGGGTCCACCTGATAGCCGCCACCGGCCATCCCGACCGTACGGCGGAGACCACGACCAGCGAACGGGCCGGTCTGCGGGTCCGGTTGGGCGCCTCCGGCGATCCGTCCGAGCCGGTGCCCACGGGCCGCGGACGGCTGCACCGCGCGGCGGACGGCTCCTCGACACCGTTCCAGGCGGGCCGGGTCACCGGCCGGATACCCCGGACCTCCACCCTCCGGCCGACGGTCGTACCGCTGGAGTGGCAGCGGATGGGCGACCCGCCGGCCCGGCGCCCGCTGCGCGAGCTGGGCAACGGCCCGACGGACCTGGCCCTGCTGGCCAGCGCACTGCAGCGGGCCGCCCAGTCCTCGGGCGCGGCATCGGCTCCGCCGCTGTTGTGAAGCGGGTGGGCTGAGAGGTGTGAAGACAGCGTGGTGAGCCCCGCGCTCTGCCCATAACAGCCGCGTCACGAAAGGCCAGTTGACGGGGAAGGCGGTATTGCGGAGCCGGTGGTCAGGGCGTAGGACTGTCGCACACCGCACGGCACGACGTACACCTGCAGAGCACCAGGCATACCGCAGAGCACAACGAGGCGCAGCGCGACCAGCACCAGCACCAGCACCAGCACGGCACGAGGCGAACGGCACGGTTGGGACGCCGCGGCACGGCAGGGCACGGCTCCCTTTGCACCCGGCACGGCAGGCGCGGCGACAAGGGGCTACGGGGATGCGCAGACGACTCGGACGACTCGACCGCACGGCTGTACGCGCCACGACCGCGGTGGCGGTGGGCACGGCGCTCGCCCTGACGCTGGCCGGGTGCGGCAGCGGCAGCGGCGGCGGCACGAAGGACAACGGCAGCGGTGGCAGCAAGGGCGGCAGCACCGCCCCCACCGTGCGACTTCCTCAGCTCAAGGGCCAGAAGCTGCAGGTCACCGCGGTCTGGACGGGTCCCGAGCGGGAGAACTTCGTCAAGGTGCTGGACGAGTTCGAAAAGCGCACCGGCGCCACGGTCGACTTCGTGCCCAGCGGCGACGACATGGCCGGCTTCATCGGCTCCAAGATCGCCGGTGGCGGACCGCCGGACATCGCGATGCTCCAGCAGGTCGGCGTGCTGGGCGAGTTCGCCGGGAAGGGCTGGCTCAAGCCGCTCGGCGCGACCGCCAAGGCGCAGCTCGCCAAGAACTACAGCAAGGGCTGGCAGGATCTCGGCACGCACAAGGGCACGCCGTACGGCGTCTACTTCAAGGCCAGCAACAAGTCGCTGGTCTGGTACAACGCCAAGGCGTTCGACAACGCGGGCACCCAGGAGCCGAAGACCTGGCAGGACTTCCTCAAGACGGCGCAGACCCTCTCCGAGTCGGGCGTCGAGCCGGTCTCGGTGGGCGGTGCGGACGGCTGGACGCTGACCGACTGGTTCGAGAACATCTACCTCTCCCAGGCGGGGCCCGGGAAGTACGACCAGCTCGCGCAGCACAAGATCAAGTGGACCGATGCCTCCGTCAAGCAGGCGCTGACCACGCTCGGACAGCTCTTCGGCCGTAAGGACCTGCTCGCGGGCGGCAACTCCGGTGCGCTGCAGACGGACTTCCCGACGTCGGTGACCCAGACCTTCAGCGGCGACACCCCGAAGGCCGCGATGGTCTCCTCGGCCGACTTCGCCGCCGCCAGCATCACCCAGACGAAGGCCAAGGTCGGCACGGACGCCAAGGTCTTCCCGTTCCCGGCGGTGGGCGCCAAGTCACCGGTGGTGACCGGGGGCGATGTGGCGGTGGCCCTCAAGGACGGCAAGGCCGCACAGGCGCTGCTGACGTTCCTGGCGTCGACGGATGCCGCCAAGATCTGGGCGCAGGCGGGCGGGTTCATCTCGCCCAACAAGGAGCTCGACCAGGCGGCGTACGCCGACGGTGTGATGCGCCGGATCGCCGAGGCGCTGATCGCGGCGGGCGACGACTTCCGCTTCGACATGTCCGACCAGGCGCCCGCCTCCTTCGGCGGCAAGCCGGGCCAGGGCGAGTGGAAGGACCTGCAGGACTTCCTGAAGAGCCCCAAGGACATCGCGGGCACCCAGGCTCAGCTGGAGAAGGACGCCGCGAAGTCGTTCGGGCGCTGAGCCGTACGCGACGTCGCTCGGACGCCGGGGACGTAGGCGATGGCGTTCGGGCACTGAGTCCGTACGCGACGTCGTTCGAGCAAGAGCAACTGAGTCCGCACGCGGTGTCGTTCGGGTGCTGAGTGCCTGTCGACGGCCGCCGAGCACCGACCACCGACCACCTCGACCGGGACCGGGGGGACCGCCACGATGAGCGCCGTAGAGGCCGGCAAGGCCAGTGACAGTGGCGAAGGCGGCCGGGGCAGCGGCGAAAGCGGCCGACGCAGCGGTGGCAAGCGCCCCGGCGGCGGGGGCAAGCGCGCGGGCGGCGGGAGCAAGCGCGCGGGCGGCGGGAGCAAGCGCGCGGGCGGCGGGGGCAAGCGCGCGGGCGGCGGCGTTCTGGGGGCCCGTCCGTGGGCGGCCGCGGTGTTTCTGTTGCCGGCCCTGCTGCTGCTCGGTGCGCTGGTCGTCTACCCGGTCGTCTTCTCCGTCTACCGCAGCCTGTTCGACGCGTCCGGCACCGGTTTTGTGGGGCTGGGCAACTACGGCGCGATGTTCTCCGACGACGGCATCCGTACCGCGCTGCGGAACAACGTCGTCTGGGTCGTGGTGGCGCCGACGGTCTCGACGGTGCTGGGGCTGATCTTTGCGGTGCTGACCGAGCGGATCCGCTGGGGCACCGCCTTCAAGCTGATCGTGTTCATGCCGATGGCGATCTCGATGCTGGCGGCGGGCATCATCTTCCGGCTGGTCTACGACCAGGATCCGGAGCGCGGAGTCGCCAACGCGGTGTGGGTCGGCATCCATGACACGTTCTCCGAGCCGGCCCCGTTCCCCGGCGCCAAACCGCGGCCGCGGTCCGGTCTCGCGCCGTCCGGGGGCGGTGCGTTCACCACGCGCTCGGCCGTGCGGGCGATGTCACCGGTGAATCTGCCGCTGGTCGCCGTCCAGCCGGGTGATCTGCGCGGGGCCCGGGCCGCGGCCGCCGCCGGGCCCCGTCCCGGCAAGGTCACCGGCACCGTGTGGCTGGACTTCACCCGCGGTGGCGGCGGCCGCCCCGGCGTCATCGACGGCAACGAGAAGGCGCTGGCCGGGCTGACGGTCGAGGCGGTCAAGGGCGGCCGGGTGGTCGCCTCGGCGACGACGGCGGCCGACGGCACCTATGCGCTGCCCGCGGACCGTGCCGAGGGCGCCCGGCTCCGGCTGCCCGCGGCCAATTTCGCCGAGGCCTACCACGGTGTCGACTGGCTCGGCCCGGCGCTGGTCACCCCGGCCGTCATCGGCTCGTACGTCTGGATGTGGGCCGGTTTCGCGATGGTGCTGATCGCGGCGGGGCTGGCGGGTGTCCCGCGTGAGCTGCTGGAGGCGGCGCGGGTGGACGGCGCGGGCGAGTGGCAGGTCTTCCGCCGGATCACGGTGCCGCTGCTGGCGCCGGTCCTGGTCGTCGTGCTGGTCACCCTCATGATCAATGTGCTGAAGATCTTCGACCTGGTGTACATCATCGCCCCGGGCTCCAGCATCCGGTCCGCGAACGTCCTGGCGCTCCAGCTCTTCCAGTCCTCGTTCGGTACGGATGTCGACGAGGGCCTGGGCAGCGCGATCGCCGTCTTCCTGCTGCTGCTCGTGCTGCCGGTGATGTACGTCAATCTCCGGCGCATACGGAAGGAGCGTCGCCGATGACGACCGTGGACGGTGCCGGACCGGACGGGGCCGCCGGGCCGGGCGGGGGTGCCGGGGCGGCCGGTGCCGTACGGGCTGCGCGGGCCGGGCGGGCCGGGCGGGCCGGGCGGGCCGGGCAGCCGCTCGTGGCCCGGATCGCGGCGCGGACCGGCGGTGGCGCGATGCGGATCTTCCTGGTCCTGGTGGCGCTGTTCTGGCTGATGCCGTCGGTGGGGCTGCTGCTGTCCTCGCTGCGCAGTCCGCAGCGGATCGCCGAGTCCGGCTGGTGGCAGGTCTTCAGCAAGCCGGCCCAGATCACCTGGGACAACTACAGCCAGTTGCTGGCCAATGACAAGGTGATGGGTTCGCTGCTGACCACGGCGGCGATCACCGTGCCGGCGACGGTGCTGGTCGTCGTCATCGGCTCGCTGGCGGGTTACGCGTTCGCCTGGATGGACTTCCCCGGCCGGGACGGCTGGTTCATGGTCGTCGTCGGGCTGCTGGTGGTGCCCGTGCAGGTGGCGCTGATCCCGGTGGCCAAGCTGTTCGGTGCGGTCGGGCTGTTCGAGACGACGGCCGGGGTGATCCTCTTCCACACGGCCTTCGGGCTGCCGTTCGCGGTGTTCCTGCTGCGGAACTTCTTTGCCGAGATCCCGCGCGAGCTCCTGGAGGCGGCCCGGCTGGACGGGGCGGGCGAGCTGCGGCTGTTCACCCGCGTGGTGCTGCCGCTGGGCGGCCCGGCGATCGCCTCGCTGGGGATCTTCCAGTTCCTGTGGGTGTGGAACGACATGCTGATCGCCCTGATCTTCGCGGACAGCGGCCATCCGCCGATCACGGTCGCGCTGCAGCAGGAGGTGCGGCAGTTCGGCAGCAACATCGATGTGCTGGCGCCCGGCGCGTTCCTGTCCATGGTGGTGCCGCTGATCGTCTTCTTCGCCTTCCAGCGCCAGTTCGTCTCCGGTGTGATGGCCGGCGCGGTGAAGTGAGCTCCGCACGACGTCCTGCCGGTGCCCGGCCGCACGCCATCTCCCGTTCATTTTCCTGCGCCTACGATGACGTCGCTGCCGTGCCATGCATGGCGCGGCGGTGCGTATGGCGGGCGGTCACACGTGGTGTGCCGGCGCGACAGGGTGCGGCGGTGCGACAGGGTGCCGCCATGAAGACGCCCGGGTGCCGCCCGCGCGTCTCTCGTGTCGAGCGAGGGCACTGAGGTCCCCGCGAGGCCGCGCCCGTGCGCAGCGGCCATGACGCCGGGCACGCCCAAAACCGAATGGACCGCGCAGGTCCGGACAACTGCAGACGTACCTCCGCACACCTCTACACCCGATACGGCCACACGCCCATACCGCTGCCATACGCCCATATCGCCGCTATACGCACATACCGCCATACCGCCATACCGCCATACCGCCACATCCACGGCAGACAGCGCCGGTACATACCGCACGCACTCCCTCACACACGTGTCGTACTCAGCCCTACGTTCCCGACCGTCTGGAGACGGACCGCACATGACTGCCCCCCTCGCAGACCAGAGTGCCGAACAACTCCCGCGCCCCACCCGGCTGTCCGAGGTCAAAGGCTGGTTCTTCACCGCCGACCAGCTGCTCTTCGACTGGTTCCTGGCGCACCAGCAGGACCGTTCCGAGCCGGGTGACCTGCTCGAACTGGGCGCGTATATGGGCAAGAGCGCCATCTTCCTCGGTGCGCGGCTGCGCCCGGACGAGCGCTTCACGGTCTGCGACCTCTTCGACTCCCCCGCCGAGGACGCCTCCAACTCCAAGGAGATGAGGAAGTCCTATGCGACGCTGACCCGCCGCGCCTTCGAGGCCAACTACCTCGCCTTCCACGACGAGTTGCCCACCATCGTCCAGGGGCTCAGCTCGCTGGTCAGCGACCACGTCGACGAGGGCTCGGTGCGCTTCGCCCATATCGACGCCTCGCATCTGTACGAGCATGTGCACGGCGACATCCTCGCGGTGCGCAAACTGCTCACCGCCCACGGCATCGTGGTGATGGACGACTACCGCGCCGAACACTGCCCCGGGGTGGCCGCCGCCACCTGGCAGGCCGTCGCGAACGAGGGGCTGCGCCCCGTCTGCATCACCGGCACCAAGTTCTACGGGACCTGGGGCGACCCGGAGCCGCTGCAGAAGGCGCTGCTGGAGTGGATCGCGTCCCGCGGCGACATCTGGCACGAGGTGCAGTACGTCAACGGTGCCCCGCTGGTCCGGCTGAGCGCCAAGGGCGCCAGGGAGCCCGGCCATCCGGCCTCCCGGTACACGTCCGCGGCCCGCGCCGCGCAGCCGCCCGCGACGCAGTCGCCGAAGGCCTCCGCGGCCCGCCCGGCCCCGCGCCGGCCGGGTCCGGCACGCAGCACGGTGCGCCGGGTGGCCCTCGACGTGCTGCCGCCGGTCATCACCCGCGCCCTGATGAGGGCCCGCACGCGGGCCCGTACGCGCTAGGAGCCCGGACGCGGTACCGGGCCCGTACTCGCCGGCGGGCGTACGGGGCCGGTACGTGCCGGAGGACGTACGGGGCCGGTACGCGCCGACGGGCCCTGGGACAGACCCTCGCCAGGCCGGCGGCAAACCCTGGCGGGGGCCCCTACCGGGACACCTGCCCCACCAGCACGAACACATTGGACCGCAGCAGCATCCCGGCCGGGCGCGGCAGCGGATGGGAGTAGGTACGCCGTACGGTCAGGCCCGCGGACTCGGCGAAGGCGCGCAGCAGGGCGAAGTCGGTGAAGCGCACCGGGGTGGGCCCGGCCCGGTGCCCGGCCTCCTGCGCGGTGATCAGCAGTACTCCGCCGCCCGGGCGTACGTACCGGACGTAGGCCCGCAGCAGCCCCTCGACCTGCTCGTCGTCCAGATGCTCCAGGACGTTCGCGGTCAGCAGCGCGTCGAAGGCGCCCGGCCGGGCGTGCGGGCTCGCCAGGAAGGTGTCGGCCGTATAGGCGGTCAGCCCGCGTTCGCGGCAGCGCGCCACGGACCGCGGATCGTGGTCCACTCCGACGCTGCCGGGCGCGCAGCCGGCGAGCGTGTCGCCGAGCCCGCAGCCGATCTCCAGTACCCGGCCGCTGCCGATCCGCCGCAGCTGACTGCGGTACGGGGACCGGGCGGGCAGCAGCCGTGCCGGGCCGCTGCGCCCCCGGTCGGCCGGCAGCCGCGCGGTGGAGGCGGACGGGGCGGTGCCCGTGGGACGCGTGGGCCGGGCGGTCCGGGTGTCGCTGCCGGGCGGCCCGGCGTCGGGGCTGTCGGTGGCGGCGGAGCTGTCGGTTCTGCCGGGCATCGGGACGCGGTCACCTTCCCTGGGGAACACGGCGCGCAAAACGCCGTGAAGCTGTGCAACGGGTCTACGGCATCGGACGCGGCCGGGCGTTACGGCGCGCCGAATGCGCGCGCCGCGCGTCATCCTGCACGGGGACGCGCGGCCCCGCGCACACGGACACCGGGCGGGGTCTCTCACCCTTTCAGCGCAGATCCGGTGACCGTGCCGCCGCGGGCGAGTTGAACGGACCGGTCTTGTGCATTCGCCAGTCCGGAAAGGCTTGGTCCGCGTATGAAGCCTCGGCTCACCGTCGTCGTCCCGGTCCATCGCATCGAGGGGTCCGAGCGGAATGTGGAGGAGTGCCTGGAGTCGGTCGCGGCCCAGACGCTGACCGATCTGGATGTGGTGATGGTGGACGACGGCCCGCCCGCGGACGCGGGCGGGGACGCCGCCGCACGGGGCGGGCCCGCCGCTCCCGCCCGCCGTTTCGCCGAGCGGGACCCGCGCTTCCGGATCGTGCACCACCCCGGGGGCCCTCCGGCCCCGGGCTGCGGCGCGCTCCGCAACGCCGGTGCCCGGCACGCCTATCCGCACACCGGCTATCTGGCCTTCCTCGACGCCGGCGACGTACTGCTGCCGCGCGCGTACGAGGATCTCGTCGGCCTGCTGGACCGGTCCGGCGCGGACCTGGCGACCGGCAATGTTTACCGGCTCGGTGCGGCCGGCCGCAGCCAGTCGGCACGTCATCCGGCCACCCGCGCCACCGCACTGCGCACCCGCCTCCGCGACGACCTGACCCTGCTGTCCGACGACTTCGCCCGCAACAAGGTCTTCCGCCGCACCTTCTGGGACAAGCATCAATTCTCCTTTCCCGAGGGGGAGTTGTGCTATGACGCGGCGGTGACGCTGCCCGCGCTCTTCCTGGCAGAGGCGGTCGACGTCCTGCGGGAGCACGTGTGTTACTGGCGGCTGCCGGAAGGGCCCGACCGCCACCTGAGGCCCGATGCCCGGGGCGTACGGGACCGGTTCGCTGCGGTGGCCGGCATCCGGCGCTTCCTCGCCGACCCGGCCCGCGCCCGGCTGCGTGCCTATCAGCGCGACTACGACCGTGCGCAGCTCACCGACGGGCTGCTCGATCTGGTCGATGCGCTGCCGGCGGCCGCGCCGGAGTGCCGGACCGCGTTCCTCGACTGCGCCCGTGACTTCCTCTCCGGTGTCGATCCGCGGCTGTTCCCCTCGCTCCCCGTCGGGCTGCGGATGCGCTGGTATCTGATCCGCGCCGGGCGGCTGGCCGATCTGCTCACCCTGCTCACCCATGAGGCCCGCAACCCGGCCGGGTTCGCCGTCGCGGGGCCGCCGCTGCGCAAGCGTGCGGTGCTGCCGCTGACCCCGCCGCTGGAGCTGCCGCCGGGGGTGACCCGGCTGGACCGCGCCGACTTTCCCGTACGGGCCCGGGTCAGGGAGGCGGAGTGGCGCGGCGGTGTGCTGGTGCTGCGTGGCTACGCCTATATCCGGAATCTGGACGCGGCGACCCGGCACAGCTACCTCAGGACGGCGGTGCTGTCGTGCGGGCGGCGCCGGATCCTGCTGCCGCTCCGGCCGGTGGCGATGCCGGAGGCGACCGCCGAGTCCGGCCAGGAGCTGCACTGTTACGACTGGTCGGGCTTCGAGCTGCGGCTCGATCCGGCCCGGCTGCGCAGGGGCGGGCGCTGGGAGGAGAGCGACTGGTCGGTGGGGTTGCTGCTGGCGTCGGCGGGGGTGGTGCGGACCGCGGCGCTGCACGCCGCCGAGACCGGCTCCGGCGCCGCCCCGTGCGCCCGTGAACTGCCCGGGGACGGCACGGGCGCCGTGCGGATCACGCCTTGGTACCCGGACGGGCGGCTGCGGCTGTCGGTGGGCCGTCCGGCCCGTCGGCTGACCGGTCACCGTGCGGCGGCGGCCGGCGCCCTGGACCTGACGGTCTCCACACCGGGCCCGCCGCCCGCCGCCCTGCGGCTGACCCACCAGGGCACCGGCACGGTGGTGTCGTTCCCGGTGGAAGCCGAGCCTCCGGCGGAAGCGGGACCGGGACCGGGACCGGGGCAGGCGAACGAGGCGCCTCGCGCCGCCACCCGGGTCGCGCCCCTCACCGCACCCCGCACCGCCTCCCCGCCCCTCACCTTCCGTATCCGTCTCGACGCCCTGGCCGCCGCCCGGCCCCCGCGGGACGGTGCGCCGCGGGCGATCCCGCCGGCCCACACCGAGAGCTGGGCGGCCGAGGTGGTGCTGCCCGACGGCGGCACCGACCCGATCGCCTGCGACCCGGGGCTGGCGCCGGTCGCCCATCCGCTGCCCCACGGCCGCGAGCTGGTCGTGGCGGCCGGTCCGGCCGGGAACCTGGTCCTGCACGACCGGACCCCGCAGCCGTACCTGGACCGGGCGATGTGGCGTACGGACGGCACCCTGCTGGTGGCGGGCGGGCTGCCGGACGCCGCGCCGCACGCCACCGAGCTGGTCCTCAAGCACGGGGCGCACGCCGCCGAGGTGGCCTTCCCCACCATCCACGACGAGGGCCGGTTCCACGCCGCGCTGCCGCTCGGCGCGCTGCCCTCGCTGGCCGGCCCGCTGCCGCTGCGCGAGGGCCGCTGGACGCTGCACCTGCGCGAGCAGGGCGCGCCCGGCTCCGCGCTGGACGCCCCGGTCCGCGCTCTGCCGTCTCTCCTGGACGGGCTGCCGGCGGCCCGTACGGTCCGCGGCAAGCCGCTCACCCTCGACCGGCACCGGCACGACGAAGCGCTCGTGGTGGCGGGCCCTGCGCTGCCCGCCACCGACCGCGGCCCCTACCGCCGCCGGGTGCTGCGCGAGCAGCACTATGCGCTGCACCGTTCCCGTCCGCTGCGCGACACCGTCCTCTACAGCAGCTTCGGCGGGCGGGCGTACGGGGATTCCCCGCGGGCGGTGCACGAGGAGCTGGTGCGCCGGGGCATGGACGTGGAGCATCTGTGGGCGGTGCGCGATGCGCAGACCGCGGTGCCGGAGACGGCCCGTGCGGTGCTGGTGGGCAGCGCCGAGTGGCACGGGGCGCTGGCGCACAGCCGCTGGGTGGTCACCAACACGCATCTGCCCCGGTGGTTCACCCGGCGCGGCGGGCAGCGCATCATCCAGACCTGGCACGGCACCCCGCTCAAGCGGATCGGTGCCGACCTGGCCGGGACGCTGTGCGCGGGGCTGGCGCATCTGGCGCCGCGGCCGCGGGTCAGCCGGCAGTGGAGCGTGCTGCTGTCGCCGAACGCGCACAGCACCCCGGTGCTGCGCTCCGCGCTCGGCTACTCCGGGCGGCTGCTGGAGACCGGGCTGCCGCGCACCGATGCCTTCTTCGCCGCCGACCGTGATCTCAGGGCGGCCGCGGTCCGCGAGCGCCTGGGCATCGAGCCGGGGCGGAAAGTGGTGCTTTACGCGCCGACCCCGCGCGACGATCTGGCCTACGACGCCGGCCACCACCGGCTGCATCTGCCGCTCGATCTGGACCTGGCGCGGCGGGAGCTGGCGGATGACCATGTGCTGCTGGTGCGCTCCCATCCGCTGGTCGCCGACCGGCTGCCCGCCCACCACGCGCCGTTCGCCCTCGACGTGTCCGCGCACCCGGACGCCACGGAACTGCTGCTGGCCGCGGATGTCCTGGTCACCGACTACTCGTCGCTGGCCGCCGACTTCGCCAACACCGGACGCCCGATGCTCTTTCTGACGCCGGATCTGCCGCACTACCGCGACACCCTGCGCGGCTTCACCCTCGACTTCGAGGCCCGGGTGCCGGGTCCGCTGCTCAGCTCGACCGGTGAACTGGTCGACGCGCTGGGTGACTTGGAGGAGATCGCCGCCGCGGGGGCGGATGCGTACGCTGACTTCCGGGAAGCGTTCTGTCACCGGGACGACGGGGGCGCGGCCGGCCGGGTCGCGGACCTGATGGAGCGGTGACCGGGGCCGGTCCGTCGCGAGGTGATGGCGTGCGGATCAACATCGTGCGGCACTCGCGTCGTTACAGCATGTGCAGGCGCCCTTACGGGTCTGCACACCCCCGGGCCCCGGCTCCCGTCCGTAAGAAGACGGCAAGAGGGCGGCAAAAGCGGAGCGGGGGGTGCAACCGCTCGACGGGATTCGCCCTCTGAACCATCGGAAACAGGTTCGGACCCCGCTCGCGCCAAGAGATGCTGTCGACACGAAATGTAGATTCAGTGACTGTGAAAGAAGCCCTCGATCCGCTGACGGGGCCCACCATCACGCCTTCCGCTCAGGTCAGCATCATCGTCATCGCCTTCAACGATGCCGGTCATGTCTGCGATGCGGTGCGCTCCGCGCTCGCGCAGGGGCCTCCCGGCGAAACGGTCACCGAAGTGATCGCGGTGAACGACGCCTCCACCGATGGCACCGGCGCCGCCCTGGACGCCCTCGCCCACGGCGAACCGCGGTTGCGGGTGATCCACCGCGACACGAACAGCGGCGGCTGCGGCACTCCGCGCAACGACGGTCTGCGGGCCGCCACCGGGCGCTTCGTGATGTTCCTCGACAGCGACGATGTGCTGCCCCCGGGTGCGGCCCGGGCGTTGCTGGCCGCCGCTGGTGAGCATGACGCCCCGGTCGCGGCCGGCGCCTGCGTACGCCGTGAGCTGCCCGCGCACCGCGATGTCCCCTGGCAGCCGGGCCTCTACCGCGAGACGGCGGTGCACAGCTCCCCCGAGGCCGCCCCGCAGCTGGTCCGGGACACGCTGTGCGTCAACAAGCTCTACGAGCGGGCGTTCCTCGACAAGCACGCCATCACCTTCCCCGAGGGCCGCTTCACCTACGAGGACTTCGTGTTCACGGCGCGGGTGCTGGCCGCCGCCCCGCGCCTCGTGACGATCCCCGACCAGGTCTACATCTGGCATGTGCGCCGCTCGGCCGCCCGGCAGTCGATCTCGCTGGACCGCAACGACGTGGCCAACTGGCAGGCGCGGATCGCGGCGCACCGCGCCGGCGTGCAGATCTTCCTGGACGCCGGGCACAAGGCGCTGGCGCACGCCGCGGCCACCAAGTTCCTCGACCACGATCTGCGGATGTACGTCCGCGAGCTGCACACCCGCGGCGCGGACTACCGCGCCGAGTGGTGGCGGCTGACCCGTGACTATCTGGCGGGTTTCGACGAGACCGATCTGCGCGCGGCGCGTGCCCCGGCCCGTTGGCTGGCCCGGGTGGTGCTGGCCTCGCCGGCCCCCCGGGACCTGGAGCGGCTGACCCAGCTGGCGGCCCGGCCCGGCCGGCTGCTGCCCCCGTACGCGGAGGCCGGCGGCCGCGCGGTGTGGTCGGCGGACCTGCCCGAGGTCGTGCTGGACGCGATGGGCACCAAGCCGATGCACCGGCTGCCGGTGACCATAGATGCCGAACCGTCCCCCGGCGGTCCCGGTGTGCTGCGGCTGCGGGTGCACGATCTGTACGGGCGGCTGGCCGCGTCCGGGCCGGAGAGCATCGACATCGAGCTGCGGCGCCGCCGGGACGACCGGCGCGGCCCGGTCCACACCGCCGCCCTCACCCCGGCCCCGGCCGCCGGCGGGTCCCAGGCGTGCTGGACCGCCGAGGTCGTACTGGATCTCGCGGCGCTGGCCGACCGGGGCGGCCGGCACTGCGCCGACCCCGAGCCGTGGGACCTGATGGCGCAGGTCCGCTGCGCGGACGGGGCGGGTTTCCGCGCGTCGCTGCGGGCCCTGGGCCCGGGGCTGCGCCGCCAGGTGCTGCCGAGCCGCCGTCATGCCGTGCTGCTGGTGCAGCCGTATGCGACGACCGGCGGGGCCCTGTCCCTGCGGGTCGCCTCGGGCCTGCGCAGCGTGTGGCGGATCGCCGCCCGGCGGCTGCGCGGCTGAGCCGCCCCGGTTGTTCTCCCGCACTCCTCAACCCCGACCTAGGATGGGCACTATGTCTTACTTGATCACGGGTGGTGCCGGCTACATCGGCGCCCATGTCGTACGGGCCCTGCGCGAGGCGGGCGAGAGCGTCGTCGTGCTCGATGATCTGACGACGGGTGTGGCCGCCCGGATCCCGGAGGGCGTGCCCCTGGTCGTCGGCTCCACGCTCAACCGCGCGCTGCTCGATGCCACGCTCGCCGAGCACGGCATCACCGATGTGGTGCACCTGGCCGCCAAGAAGCAGGTCGGCGAGTCCGTCGAGATGCCGCTGCACTACTACCGCGAGAACGTGCTCGGTCTGCAGACGCTGCTGGAGGCGATGGCCGCGGGCGGTGTCGGCCGGCTGGTGTTCTCCTCCTCGGCTGCGGTCTACGGCATGCCGGATGTCGATCTGGTCACCGAGGACACCCCCTGCACCCCGATCAACCCGTACGGCGAGACCAAGCTCGTCGGCGAGTGGATGGCCCGTGCGGCGGGCAAGGCGCACGGCATCAGCACGGCCTGTCTGCGCTACTTCAACGTCGCCGGGGCGGCCACTCCCGAGCTGGCGGACACCGGGGTCTTCAACATCGTCCCGATGGTCTTCGAAAAGCTCACCGAGGGCGCCGCACCGCGCATCTTCGGCGATGATTACGACACCCCCGACGGCACCTGCATCCGCGACTACATCCATGTCGCCGATCTCGCCGAGGCCCATGTGTCGGCCGCCCGCAAGCTCGCCGAGCCGGGTCCGGTGCGTGATCTGACGCTGAACATCGGGCGCGGCGAGGGCGTTTCGGTGCGCGAGATGGTGGATCTGATCACCGAGATCACCGGGCACCGGGGGGTCACCGCCGAGGTGACCCCGCGTCGTGCGGGCGACCCGGCCCGGGTGGTCGCGGCCGCCGACCGGATCACCGCGGAGCTGGGCTGGAAGGCCCGCCACGATGTGCGCGACATGATCACCTCGGCCTGGGCCGGCTGGCGGCACCACCGTTCGCAGGGCTGAGCGCGGGCCGCGGGCGCCGGCCGGCGAAGGCCGGGGTGCACGGATCCGGGGCCGGAGTGCCGCGGGTCAGGTCGGCGTCAGCGGGTGCGAGGTCCGGCCCGAGGCCTCGTCGATCTCGTCGTGCGCCTTGCTCAGCAACTGCATCGCCAGTTCGTTGAGCGCTCTGGCTCCCGCGACCTCCTCGCCGACCCTCGGCTGGTTGGAGTCGACGGGGTGGCGGCTGGCGTAGCCGTGGGCCCGTACCTCGCTCCCGTCGGGAAGCCGTACGAGGGCCGCGGCGCGGGTGCGGTGGGTGTCCTCCTCGAATTCCATGTCGACATGCCATCCGACAACGGTCTGCAGCATCACGATCACCTCCGAAGCCCCTGCTTCCAGCGTGCGCCCGGCGGGCGGCCCTCGCACGGTGTGCCCGTGGCGCACGGCAGCGCCCGGGGCGGTCCTCGACCGGATCCGCCCCGGGCGCGCTCGTGCCGCGGCCTGCTACGGGCCGTCTACGGCTGGAGGGTGATCGAGTTGATCGGCGTGAGGTTTTTGTCGATGTAGTAGCCGGGCGAGAGGTAGCCCTGGCATCCCGTGCCGTTGTAGCCCGTGCAGGTCCGCATGGTCGCGCCCCCGGACTGGTTGTTGTAGATGCGGTGCGTCCCGACCTGGTTGCTGAGGTTGTGCGCCCCGTAGCTGTAGTAGAAGAGCGACGGGTGGCCGCCGTTCCATCCGGCGTTCTGCGGATAGATGCAGACCGCGCCGTAGGGGCAGCCCTGGACGGTGCCGCCCGCCGCGGCCGCGGCCGTTCCTGCCGTCCCGACGACCGCGCCCGCCGGGACGACCAGCGCCGCGACGGCCATGGCCGCCATTCCGGCTCGCTTCCATACGGACATGTGACGTTCCCCCTTGGTCAAGTGGCCCCGCGAGATGGTCGTCGCGGGTGCACCTGTGCAGGTGCCTGATGGTGGGTCAGCCTCGTCCCGCGGGGGCGGCGCGCACAAGGATTTTCGGCGGTGGCCGAAGGGGTCCGGCGCCGGTGTCAGCGGCGCAAGCGGCGCAGCAGCCTCGTGGGGAAGGCGGCGTCTGGCACGGTGAGGGTCAGCGGTGTCCGCCCGCCTGCCGGGCCGCCGGCCGTGTGGACCGGCAGGTCACGGCGGAGCGGGCCCGCGGTCACCCGCAGGGACACCCGCCAGGTGCCCGGGGGGCCGCCGCGCAGCCCGGAGCGCACGGTGTAGTGGTCGCCGGCGCCCCGTTCGACCGTGGTGCGCAGTGCCACGGTGCGGGTCGCGTCGTGGAGGACCAGCCGCAGTTCGGCGTCCACGGGGCAGCCGGGCAGGGTGAGGTGCGCGGCGAGGGTGGCCCGGCCCGAGCGGGTGCGGTGCGCCGTGCCGCGCAGGTCGCCGCCGAGCGGCCGGCGGGCCCCGTCCTTGTCCAGGTCGAGGTGGAGATGGCCGTGCGGTACGGAGAGGAAGAGCGCGGCGACGGCCGGGCCCGCCGGGCCCCGGCCGACGATCCGCGGTGTGCACTCCCGCTCGTTCGGCCCGCCTTCGGGGGCCAGCCAGGCCTCGCGGCTGAAGGCGGGCCCCGTCGCGTCCGCTCCGCCGTGCGCGGTGACCGCGATCTTGAGGCCCCAGACGCCGTCGGCCATCGGCCCGCCGTCCGCGGCGGTCGCCGGGTCGACGGCGGCCTGCCAGGTGCCGTCCGTGTACCGCGCCGGGATGCGGTGGGCGGCGCCGCTGCGCTGCAGCAGGATCTCGACGGTGTCGCCGCCGAGCAGGGGCAGCTCGGCGGTGCCGCGCAGGTGCAGGACGCCGCCGACCCAGCCCCAGCGGATCAGGCGCTGGCGCGGCACCACGCGGTCGGTGAGGTCGTAGCAGGCGTCGGGGAGGGCGTGCTGCGGGTCGCGGAAGTACGGGTATCCGGCGTAGACGCGGCCGTCGGCGATGCGCGGCGGGTCGGGCCGGCGCTCGGTGTCGGCCCGGACGACGGCGGTCAGCGCTTCGTCGAGCCCGGCGCGCAGGCAGTGGGCGCGCAGCCGGAGCCGGGGCGGCAGGGCGGCCTGGACCCGGTCGGTGAGGTAGCGCTCGACGAGCGGGCGGGCGGCCGCGGCCATCCGCTGCCGGTCCGCCTCGTCGCGGGCGAGGTAGGCGGCCCCGAAGGGCATGAGTATCTCGCCGTGGAAGTGCCGGATCATCAGCTTGTCGCGCTGTTCGCCGGGCGGGACCTCGGCCGCGAGGCCGTCGAGGACGGTGCCGATGTAGTCGAGGTAATCGCACCAGTCGGTGTCCTGGCGGCTGGCGTTGCTGTCGTCGTCGCGGCCGTGCAGGTAGTAGCAGTCCTGGTCGGCGTGGACGGAGACGGTTTCGGCGCGCAGCAGGGCGGCGATGCCGAACGGCAGGTCCTCGCCCAGCAGCCGGCCCTCGACGAAACGCAGCCGGTGCTTTTCGAGGAAGGAGCGGCGGAAGAGCTTGAAGGCGGCCAGGGACCAGTAGACCGGGGAGTCGAAGACGGAGACCTTGTCGCTGGTGGTGCGCAGGTCGACGGGGGCGGCGCGGCCCTCGGCGCCGACGATCCGGCCGTAGACGACGTCCGAGCCGCACCGCTCGGCCGTGTGCACGAGACGGTCCAGCGCCTGGGGGCCGAGCCGGTCGTCGGAGTCGAGGAAGAAGACGTAGTCGCCGGTGGCACGGTCGAGACCGGCGTTGCGGGGCTTGCCCGGGCCGCCCGAGGCCTCCTGGCGCAGCACGGTCAGGTGGGGGTGCAGGCGGGCCTGTTCGTCCAGCCATGCGGCGCTGCCGTCGGTGGAGCCGTCATCGACCGCGATCACTTCGATCCGGCGCCGGTCCAGCGTCTGGGCGAAGACCGAGCCGAGGCTGCGGTCGAGGTAGCGCCGGGTGTTGTGCACCGGCACGATCACGGAGACGGTCGGCGTCGCCGTGGCATCCGGTCCGTCGCCGGCGGCGGCCACGAGGTCGTCAGGAACGGGCACCATGCCCTCCACTCTTTCCGCAATCCCCGAAATGCCCGGCGCCCCAGCCAGGCAAAGGGGGTGATTAAGACATATAACGTGGGGTGAACGTTCGCCGATCGTGGAGGAGTGCCGGTGGCTCCGACGCCCGCCACCCCACAAGAGGCGGTCCGGCCCCTGGAGGTTGCCCGGCCTCTTCCCGTAAGTGAACGGCCGGCCGCGGCGCGCACAGCCCCCGGACAGCGGACGGCACCCTGGCTCGCGGCGGCCCTGTCCATGGGGGCGTACTGCCTCGCGCTCACCCTTTACGGCAGCTACCCCTTCGGCCCGCGCTCACGCGCCGTCAATGACCTGGGCAATCAGTTCGTCCCGTTCCACGCCCGGCTGTGGGACCTGCTGCACGGCACCACCGGCGGCGATCTGTTCTTCAACTGGAGCAGCGGCTACGGCGTACCGTTCCTCGCCGACTTCTTCACGTACCTGATGAACCCCTTCTCCTGGCTCGTCGGGCTCTTCCCCCGGGCGCTGGCCGACCTGCCGGTCTTCCTGGTCACCCTGTTCAGCATCGGCCTGGCTGCCGCGTTGATGACCGTCTTCCTCGGCCGGCTGCGGCAGGGCTCCGGTCCGCTGCGGGCGCTGCTGTCGGTGGGGTACGGGCTGTGCGCCTGGGTGCTGAACGACGGCTTCGCCGACCCGATGTGGATGTGGGGCCTGGTGGCGCTGCCCCTGACCGGGATCGCCGCGGACTGGTGTCTGCGCCGCACCCGCTGGGTGGCCGGCACGCTGCTGGTCGCCCTCGCCTGGGCGGGCAACTTCTACACGGCCGCGATGGCGACCCTGGCGATGGCACTGGTGCTGGTGGTGCGGCTGCTGACGGCCACCGCGATGCCGTGGCGCGCGAGGCTGCGGGCGCTGGCCCGCGCGGCCTCGATGGCGCCGGCCGGCATCCTGCTCGCCGCGCCCGTGCTGACCGTCACCCTGGAGGCCAGCCGGGCCGCCCAGCCCGCCCCCGCGGTGTCCTACGACGACCGGCCGGCGCCGCTCGACCAGTGGGCGCAGTTACTGCCCGGCGGCCACCCCGGGGCACCGGTACCCAACATCTCCATCGGGGTCCTCGGGCTGCTGCTGGTGGCCGCCTTCCCGTTCGTGCGGGCCGTACCGCTGCGGGTGCGCGTGGGCTGGTGCGCCCTGGCGGCGGGCGTCGCCGCCTCCTTCGTCCAGGAGCCGACGATCCTGCTGTGGCACGGTTTCGCGCTGCCCAACGGCAGTCCGTACCGCGCCGCCTTCGTGCTCAGCGGCATCCTCGTGATGATCGCCTGGCTGGCGCTGGCGCACCGTCCGCGCCCGCGCGAGCTGGCCGCGGGCGCGGCGGCGGTCGCGCTGCTCGCCTGGCTCAGCCGCGACCAGGGCGCGGTCGGTACCGACACCTGGATCCTGGTGGCCGGCGGCGGTGTGCCGGCCCTCCTGGGGCTGGCCGCGCTCGGCATGTCGCGCACCTCCCGCACCCGGGCCGCCGCCACCGCCGCGCTGACCGGCACGGTCCTGCTGTGCTCGGCGTACACGGCGCTGTCGGTGACCGCGGCACGGGGCGCGATCGCCTGGTTCCAGCCCAAGATCACGTTCACCGGCCCCTCGCTGACCGCCCGGGACGGGCTGCTGGCCCGCGCCGACTGGCCGCACAGCCGCACCGACCCGGGCCCGCACGAGTTCGCCAACAACGACCCGCTGCTGATCGGCGGCGAGGGCGGCTCGTACTACAGCAGTTTTGCGCCCGCGGTCACCGCCCGCACCCTGCGGGGCCTGGGCGCCGGCTGGTACATGCGGGGCCGTCACACCCTCAGTTTCGAGGACCCGGTGGGCCGGGCACTCATGGGCGTCGGCAGCTACCTGTCCCCGGTGCCGGAGCAGCGCGCCCGGTTCACCCCGCATCCGGCGCGCCCGGCCCCGCTGCTGACCGTACGGGACACCCTCCCGCGCCCCGCCGGCAAGGAGACCGTCTTCGCCCGCCAGGAACGGGTGCTGGGCGCCGCCGTGTACGAGGTGCCGGCCCTGACGCCCACCGCGGGCGAGGCCCCGCTGCGTGACCGTGCCGGCTGGCTGCTGCCCGGCGAGCGGCGGCCGGCCACGGGGGCGAACGGGGGCGCGACCGGCGCGGGCGCGAACGGCACGGGCCCGGACAGCGGGGGCGCGAACGGCACGGGCGCGGGCGGGACCGGCGCGGGTGCGACTGGCGCGGGCGCCACCGACGCGGGCGCCACCGGCGCGGGCGCGACCGGCGCCGGTACCACCTTCACCGTGCGGTGCACGCCGGGCAGCACCGCCCTGTGGTACGCCCCCTGGTTCTCCGGAGAGGTCAGCGGCCTGGGCCTGCGTACCACGGGGGCCGGCAGTCAGGACGTCACCGCGAATCCGCTGCGGATCCTGGGCCGCGTGCCCGCGGACGGCACGGTGGCGGTGCGCTTCACCGGCCGGGGCCGGCAGCACCTCCCGGAGCGGGCGATCGGCTGCCTGTCCGGTCACCGGCTGGCGGCGGCGGTGCACGCGCTGCGCGCCCGGGGCCCGCTGGAACTGGCCGCCGGCGGCCATCGGCTGACGGCCCGGCTGCGCCCGGGCAGCAAGGGCAGCGCGGTGCTGGCGCTCCCCGCCGTCCCGGGCTGGGGCTGTTCGGTGGACGGCGGACCGCTGCGCGCGCCGCACTCGTTCGGCGGCCTGCTGGCCGTCCCGCTGGGCCCGGGCGCCACCCGGCTGTCGTGCTCCTACCTGCCGCCGGGCCTGCACACGGGGCTCGCGGCGAGCGGCGCGGCGACGCTGGCGATTGCCGTGGTGGCGGTTTTGGGTACCACGCGCGGCCGGCGGTGGCTCCGCCTCACCACGCCACGCCGGACACCTCATGACAAACCAACAGATTTGTAGAATTACCTTCCGGGGGACGGCGCCTGAGCCGCCCCTGACCCCGGCGAAAAGGCCTGCTCATGAAGCTTTCCATCGTCGTCCCCTGCTACAACGAAGAAGCCGTCCTGAGCCGTTTCGACGAGACGGTCCGCGCGGTCCTCGCCGGGCTCGCCGTCGAGTACGAGCTGTGTTACGTCGATGACGGCAGCGCCGACGGCACCCTGGCCCGGCTGCGCGGCCTGGCCCAGCAGCACCACGGCACCACCCGCTACCTCTCCTTCAGCCGCAACTTCGGCAAGGAGCCCGCCATACTGGCCGGCCTGCGGGCGGCGACCGGCGACGCGGTGATCCTCATGGACGCCGATCTGCAGCATCCGCCCGGGCTCATCGAGACGATGCTCGACCTCTACCAGCTCGGCCACGACCAGGTCGTCGCCAAGCGCAGCCGGACCGGCGACCGGCGGCTGCGGACCGCGCTGAGCAGGCTCTACTACCGCGCCGTCAACAAGTGGGTCGACGTCGAACTCACCGACGGGGTGGGCGACTTCCGGCTGCTGTCGCGCAAGGCGGTGGACGCGCTGCTCTCGCTGCCGGAGTACAACCGCTTCTCCAAGGGCCTGTTCTCCTGGATCGGCTTCGACACCGTCACCTTCGACTACCGCAATGCCGCCCGGGAGGCCGGCGAGACGAAGTGGCGCCTCGGCTCACTGGTCAACTACGGCATCGACGGCATGCTCTCCTTCAACTGCCGCCCACTGCGGCGGGCCCTCTACGCCGGGCTCGGCCTGGCCTCGCTCGCCGCCGTCTACACCCTGTGGATCGTCGGTGCGGCCCTCGTCGGCGGCGTCACCGCGCCGGGTTATGTGACGCTGGTGGCCATCGTCGTGGGTCTGGGCGGGCTGCAGATGGTGATGCTGGGGCTGATCGGCGAGTACATCGGGCGGATCTACTACGAGGCCAAAGGGCGGCCGCACTTCCTGGTCAAGGAGGAGCACAACGCCACCCTTCCCGCCACGGCACCGGTCCCCGCCACGGCACCCGCCCCCGTCACAGCACCGGCCCCCGCCACGGCACCCGCCCCCGTGACACCATCCATTCCCGCCACGGCACCCGCTCCCGGCCCGGCGGGCGCCGCCCCCGCCGGTGCACGGGCCCGCTGATGCGTGCTCTGCCGGCGTCCGGCCGCCCCGGGGGCCGGATCGTGCGCTTCGCCGCCGTCGGCGGGGTCAACACCGCGACGTTCTCCGCCTGTTA
The DNA here is from genome assembly GCF_043199875.1 of Streptomyces sp. NPDC048516. Classification (NCBI taxonomy): domain Bacteria; kingdom Bacillati; phylum Actinomycetota; class Actinomycetes; order Kitasatosporales; family Streptomycetaceae; genus Streptomyces; species Streptomyces sp. NPDC048516. The sequence continues at coordinate 501,710 of NZ_JBICWS010000003.1, forward strand.
TCTGGCGCTGCACCACCTGCTGCCGTACTTCGCGGCCTACACCGCCGCCTTCGTGACGAGCATGACCGGCTCGTTCTTCCTGCACACCTACGTCACCTACCGCACCCGCCCGACCTGGACGAAGTTTCTGCTCTTCCCGCTGACCCAGGTCGCCAACTACGGGGTGCAGAGCGCGGGGCTGGTGGCGCTGGTGGGCTGGTGCCGGATGAGCACCACGGTGGCGCCGCTGGTGGCGGCGCTGTGCGCGCTCCCGTTCAGCTATCTCCTTTCCCGGCGCATCCTGCGCCCGCCGGCCCGGACCCCGCCCCGCGCTCCGGCCGGCCCCACCGCCCCGGCCGGCCCCACCGCCCCGGCCACCCTCTCCGCTCCGGCCTGCCCCACCACCCCTGCCGGTCCCGCCACCCCTGCCGGTCCCGCCGCTCAGGCCGGCCCGCCACCCGCCCGCTCCGGCGGACCCGCCTGAGCCCGCCAGCCCCCGAACCGCACCGACTGCCCGACCGACGTCTGGCGCGCCGTGTACAGCCTGCCGTCGAGACCCAGCGCGACCACCACCGCCCGCCCCGCCACGTCCTGGGCGACCCCGGCCGCCGCCGAATGCGCCACCCGGCCCCGCTGCCAGGGGCCGACGCCGTCCTGGGCCATCGCCATCCGTACCTCGCCCGCGTCATCGCGCGCCGCGAGCACCATCCGGCCGCCGGAGCCGACCGGCGCCGCCGCCACCCGCCCGTAGCCGCCGACCGCCGCGCAGCGCGCCGAGACCCGCCAGGCACCGATCATCCGCTGCCGCTCGGCGATCAGGACCTGGGCGGTGACCGACCGCCGGAAGACGGCCCGCACCGCGCCGTCGGCCACCGGGACGAGACTGACCGGGCCGCCCGGCTGCGGCAGCCCGGTGGCCGCGGCCGGCCGCGGGATCTGCCCCGGCTCCTTCGACACCCAGTGCTGCACGGTCCCGACGGTCGGCGCGGCCAGATGGATCAGCCCCTCGGAGTCCACACAGGCATCGAGCCCGTCGACGATCCGCGGTGAGGCCATCAGCGTGCTGACCGGCCCCTCCAGCCGCTGCCACGGCGACCAGTGCCTGCCGTGCGGGCCGCTGCGGTGGGCGACGCTGCCGTCCCAGGTGCGGACGAAGACATGCACCGTGCCGTCCGGGGTGGCCACCGCCGCCGGGAAGCCGGTCTCCAGAGACCGGACCGGGTCCGGGTCCGGGGCGCCCAGCGACTCCCAGCGCGCGAAAACGGGCACGCCGTCCGCGGTGGTGCCGGTCTGCGGTGCGCTCAGCAGTTCACGGCGGTGGGCGGCGTTGCGGCCCGGCAGCACGGTGCGGGAGGCGAACAGCTGGAGCGATCCGCCGGGGCGGCGCACCACCTGGATCTGCCCCTGCAGCAGCGCACCGCCGACCGGCACCGGCACGCCGAAGCTCCCGCTGCCCGGACGGGTCTCCGCCCAGCAGTACGCCGTCTGGCCCAGCACCGCGAAGGCGGTGAGCCGGCCGTCCCCGGCCGTGCGCAACCAGGCATTGGAACCCGGCGCGCGCAGCCGGGTGCTGCGGGTCCAGTTGCGGGAGCCGCCCTTGAGCGCCGAGCGGCCCACCTTGCGGTCCCCGCAGCCCGCCGGGTCACCGCAGGCGCGGTGGTCGGCCCAGCCGTAGACCGACAGCAGCCGGGCCTTGCGGCGGGCGGCTGCGAGGTCGAGGTCGTGGGGCAGCGCCCCGTCCTCGTAGCCGAGGTAGTTCTCCACGATCGCCGGACGGCCGCGGCCCCCGTACGCGGCCAGCGCGGCCTGCGCGAAATGGGCGGAGGCGGTGTGGTCCTGGTGGTCGTAGTAGCGCAGCCCGGCCAGGCGGGGGTCGCGGTCCGCGGTGGCCGGCGGCTGCTTCGGGGAGTGCGCCGCGTTCGGGTCCAGGGTGCGCACGACCGTGGGCCCAGCCCGGTCGAGCACCGCCACCAGGGTCTGGATGACCTGGTCGCGGGTGTAGTGGAACTGCCGCTTCACGGGGGTGCCGGCGGGGCGCAGCGTGGGGAGGGTGCCGGTGGCTCCCAGCCACAGCCCGCGCAGACTTCTGGCCCGGGCCTGCCAGACGGCCCTGGCCTCCACCAGCCCCAGGAAGATCAGCTGGTGCTGCGGGGCGCCGCGCAGCGTCTGGATCTCCACCTCGAAGCCGGGGAGCAGGGAGAGCGCCGCGACGTCCCAGCGGGCGGCCGGGTCGCCGGTGACCATCGCGGCATGGGCGGCGCGCAGCCCGTTGGCCCGCGCCCGGGCGAAGGCGGCCCGGTCCTGGGTGACCCGGGCGGGGTGGTGGGCGCGCCCGCTGACGTTGCGGCCGTCCGCCTCGCCGCCGGTGAGGCAGACGGTGACCGAGCGCGCCCCGCTGCGCAGGGACTGCTCCAGATCGGGGTTCATGAAGTACAGACCGTCGTCGGCATGCGCGATGACCTGCAGGAAGGACTGCTCCGCCGGGTCCGTCAGCGGCCGTCCGGGGCCATCAGGTCCGGCCGTACGGGCGCCGTCGTCCGACAGCCGGGCCCAGACGCCCACGCCCGCCGTCGCGGCGAGCACACCGGCGCCGGTGGCGTGGAGCAGCCGGCGGCGGGATACACGGGGCGGGTGCGCGGGTGACACGCACTCAGTATTCGGGCGACCGGAGACCCGCTCGCCCCGAAACTCCCTACTTGACCAGATCCATGACGAGCACCCCGGAACTTTCAGACGACGCAGGCATCCGCGCCTGCGTCCGCATCCCCCGGTTGCACCGCCCCGGGGAATACCCGCCCCGCCCCGCCCCGTTGTGGCCCGAAGGGGGCCTCGCACCCCCTACGGGATCCGTTCGCCCCCGCCCTAAGGCCCCCGCCGACAACCAACCGGCCACGCGCCCGCCGGCCACGCGCCCGCCGGCGACCGGCCCGCCGGCCGCCCGCCGACGCCCCCGCCCTCACTCCGCCCCGAGCGCCGCCACCACCGAGGCCGCCAGCGCGTCGAGATACCCCTTGGGCACCTCGTCACGGACGACCAGCAGCCGCCAGTACAGCGGCCCGGTCAGCAGGTCCAGGGCCAGCCGGCCGTCCGCTCCGGCCGGGATCTCGCCGCGCTCGACGGCGCGCGCCACCATCGCCGCGGCGACGCCCTCCTGGCTGTCGTGCAGCGCGGCCTTGAGCGCGCTCGCCAGCTCGGGGCTGCGGGCCGCCTCCGCCAGCAGGTCCGGGATGATCTGCGAGGCCATCGGGTGCCGCAGCGCCCGGGCCGCGACCTCCAGCAGCATCCGTACATCGCCGGACAGCGAGCCGGTGTCCGGCGTCGGCATCCCCGCCGCGGCCACCGCGGAGACCACATCGAGCACGAGGTGCAGCTTGGAGCGCCACCGCCGGTAGACGGCGGTCTTGCCCACCCCCGCCCGCCGCGCGATGCCCTCTATCGACATCCGGGCGAAGCCCACCGCGGCAAGCTCCTCGAAGACCGCGGCACGGATCGCCTCGGTCTTGTCCTCGCGTAGTACGGCGGCGCCTGCCGGGGTCCGGCGCACCGCCGCGGAGTCGTTCCCGCTGCCGTCTTGTGCCATGCCTTGAGCATAGCGTCACGACGCTACGGTTGCGTTTCGACGTGAGCTCCCTTTAGTGTCGACGTCGCGACGATACGGACCCGTTCCGTCGTATGGCCCCGTTCTCGTTCCCCCGCCCCCGTACGCAAGCGAAAGCGGCCTCCTCCATGCCCCAGACCCTCGCGCCCCCGGCCCCGACGCCCGCCCCGGCACCCGCCTCCGGCGCCTCTCCCGATCCCGAGCTGCGCGCACTGGCCGAACGCCACGGCCTCACGGTCAGCGGCGCCCGCCCCTCGCTGCCGGAGTACACCCGCCAGCTGTGGGACCGGCGGCACTTCATCACCTCGTTCGCCGGCGCCAAGCTCACCGCGATGTACACCACCGCCAAGCTGGGCCAGCTCTGGCAGGTCCTGACCCCGCTGCTCAACGCGGCCGTCTACTACTTGATCTTCGGCGTGCTGATCGGCACCAAGCGGGGCGTCCACGACTACGTCCCGTTCCTGGTGACCGGCGTCTTCATCTTCACCTTCCTGCAGAACTCGGTGATGGCCGGTACGAGGGCGATCTCCGGCAACCTGGGCCTGGTCCGCGCGCTGCACTTCCCGCGGGCCTGTCTGCCGATCTCCTTCTGCCTGGCACAGCTCCAGCAGCTGCTGTACTCCATGAGCGTGCTCGTGGTCATCCTGCTCTGCTTCGGGCAGGTTCCGACCTGGTCGTGGCTGCTGGTCGTGCCGGCACTGGCGCTGCAGTTCGTCTTCAACACGGGCCTGGCGATGGTCATGGCCCGGCTGGGCGCGAAGACCCCGGACCTGGCGCAGCTGATGCCCTTCATCATGCGGACGTGGATGTACGCCTCCGGCGTGATGTTCAGCATCAGCCTGATCATCCAGGGCAAGCACCTCCCGCAGTTCGTGGTGATGCTGCTGAACGGCAACCCCGCCGCGGTCTACATCGACCTGATGCGCTTCGCCCTGATCGACAGCTTCAAGGCGGACCAGCTGCCGCCGCACGTCTGGGCGTTCGCGGCCGGGTGGGCCCTGCTGGCCGGCGTCGTGGGTTTTGTGTACTTCTGGAAGGCAGAGGAGCGGTACGGACGTGGCTGAGGTCATGACGCAACAGAGGAACGGCAGGGACATGGCCGAGCACACGCACGGCACCCGCCCGGCGCGGGCCGCCGAGGCCCGCGTCCCGACGGTGATCGCGGACGATCTGCACATCGTCTACCGCGTCTACGGCACCGGCGCGGGCAGGGGCAGCGCCACCGCGGCGCTGAACCGCATCGTCCGCCGCAAGCCCTCCTCGGGCGTGCGCGAGGTGCACGCGGTCAAGGGCGTGTCGTTCACCGCCTACCGGGGCGAGTCGATCGGCCTGATCGGCTCCAACGGTTCGGGCAAGTCGACGCTGCTCAAGGCGGTCGCCGGGCTGCTGCCCGCCGAGCGCGGCAAGGTCTACACCCACGGCCAGCCCTCGCTGCTGGGCGTGAACGCGGCCCTGATGAACGACCTGACCGGCGAGAAGAACGTCCTGTTGGGCGGGCTGGCCATGGGCATGAGCCGCGAACAGGTCCGCGAGCGCTACGACGGCATCGTCGACTTCTCCGGCATCAACGAGAAGGGCGACTTCATCTCGCTGCCGATGCGCACCTACTCCTCCGGGATGGCGGCCCGGCTGCGGTTCTCCATCGCCGCGGCCAAGGACCACGACGTGCTGATGATCGACGAGGCCCTGGCCACCGGCGACCGCAGCTTCCAGAAGCGCTCCGAGGCCCGCATCCGCGAACTGCGCAAGGAAGCGGGCACGGTCTTCCTCGTCAGCCACAACAACAAGTCCATCCGCGACACCTGCGACCGGACCCTGTGGCTGGAGCACGGCGAACTGCTGATGGACGGCCCGACGGACGAGGTCATCAAGGCCTACGAGGCCCACCGCTAGGGCGGTGTCCGCGTGAACCGGAACGGCCCCGGAAGCCTGCGCTTCCGGGGCCGTCCGACGTGGTGGTGGCGTCAGCTGTGGGTGCGCAGCAGCGTCCGCATCGTCCGCATGGCCACGGACAGGTTCGCCAGATCGAACCCCTCCGACCCGTAGATCTCCTCCAGCGTCGCCCGCGCACGGCTGAGGATCGCCGCGTTGGCCTGCTCCCAGGCCTTGAACCGCTGCTCCGGCGTCGAGGTGCCGTTGCCCTCCGACAGCACATCCGCGGTCAGCGCCGCATGGGCCGCGAAAAGGTCCTCGCGGATCGAGGCGCGGGCCATCGACTGCCAGCGGTCGTTGCGCGGCAGCTCCAGGATGCGGTCGAGGAGCTGGTTGATCCGCAGCCGCTCGCCCAGGTCGTAGTAGACCTCGGCGACGTCCAGCGGCTCCTTGCCCATCCGGTCCGCGACGGCGACGATGTCCAGCGCCGGGAAGACCGACGAGAAGCCGGACACCTGGACGGCCAGCGCCTCGGGCACGCCCGCCGCGGTCAGCTCGTCCAGGATCGTCTGGAACCACTCCAGGTCGCTGCCCTGCAGCAGGTTCGGCAGCTCCTTCCAGAGCCCGGCGACCCGCTCGGCGAAGAAGCCGATGGTCTCGGACAGCTCCAGCGGCTGCGGGCGGTTGTTGAGCAGCCAGCGGGTGCCGCGCTCGACCAGCCGCCGCGAGTGCAGCCGGATCCGGGTCTGGACATCGGCCGCGACGACATTGTCGAGCGCTTCGACGTCGTCCCAGACCTGGTTCAGCCCGAAGATCGCACGGGCCGCGGTGTGCGCCCGCACGACCTCTTCGAGGGAGGCCCCGGTCTCCTCCCGCATCCGGTGCAGGAAGCTCGTACCGCCGGTGTTGACGGTGTCGTTGACCAGCACCGTCGTGACGATCTCGCGGCGCAGCGCATGCCCGTCGACCTGCTCGGCGAAGCGCTCGTGGAGCGCCGAGGGGAAGTAGGCGTGCAGCAGCCGCTGGAGGTAGGGGTCGTCCGGCAGCCCGGTCTGGATCAGCGCCTCGGCGACCGTGATCTTGGTGTACGCCAGGAGCACCGCGGTCTCGGGCTGGGTCAGCCCGCGCCCGGCGTTCAGCCGCTCACGGATCTGCCGGTCGGTGGGCAGGAACTCCAGCGCCCGGTCGAGGTCGCCGTCGCGCACCAGGCGGCGCATGAAGCGCTGCTGGGCGTTGAGCATGCTGGAGGACTGGGCGAGGGCCAGTGCCAGTGCGGTGTTCTGCGCGTAGTTGTTGCGCAGTACCAGCGCGCCGACCTCGTCGGTCATCTCGGCCAGCAGCTTGTTGCGCTGCTTGACCGTCATATCGCCGTCCGCGACCACGGCGTTGAGCAGGATCTTGATGTTCACCTCGTGGTCGGAGGTGTCCACACCGGCGCTGTTGTCGATCGCATCGGTGTTGATCTTGCCGCCGGCCGTGGCGAACTCGATCCGGCCCAGCTGGGTCAGGCCCAGGTTGCCGCCCTCGCCGACGACCTTGACCCGCAGGTCCTCGCCGTTGACCCGGATGGCGTCGTTGGATTTGTCGCCCACATCGGCGTTGGACTCCGCCGAGGACTTCACATACGTCCCGATGCCACCGTTCCACAGCAGGTCGACCGGCGCCTTGAGGATGGCCTGCATCAGGTCGGCGGGCGTCATCTTCTTGACCCCGGCGTCGATGCCGAGGGCGGCCCGTACCTGCGCGTTGATCTGGATGGACTTGGCCGAGCGCGGGTGGATGCCGCCGCCCTGCGACAGCAGCTCGGTGTTGTAGTCCGCCCAGGAGGAGCGGGGCAGCTCGAAGAGCCGGCGGCGTTCGGCGTAGGAGGTCGCCGCGTCCGGGTTCGGGTCGATGAAGATGTGCCGGTGGTCGAACGCGGCGACCAGCCGGATGTGCTCGCTGAGCAGCATGCCGTTGCCGAAGACGTCACCGGACATGTCGCCGACGCCGACCGCGGTGAAGTCCTCGGTCTGGGTGTCGTGGTCCAGCTCGCGGAAGTGGCGCTCGACCGACTGCCAGGCACCGCGGGCGGTGATGCCCATGCCCTTGTGGTCGTAGCCGGCGCTGCCGCCGGAGGCGAAGGCGTCACCGAGCCAGAAGCCGTAGGACTCGGCGACCTCGTTGGCGATGTCGGAGAACGTCGCGGTGCCCTTGTCGGCGGCGACGACCAGGTAGGTGTCGTCCTCGTCGTGCCGGACGACGTTCTGCGGGTGGACGACCTCGCCGCCGACGAGGTTGTCGGTGATGTCCAGCAGACCGGAGATGAAGGTCTTGTAGCTGGCGATGCCCTCGGCCAGCCAGGCGTCCCGGTCCTGTGAGGGGTCCGGCAGCTGCTTGCCGACGAAGCCGCCCTTGGCGCCGACCGGCACGATGACGGTGTTCTTGACCATCTGTGCCTTGACCAGGCCGAGGATCTCCGTACGGAAGTCCTCCCGGCGGTCCGACCAGCGCAGACCACCGCGCGCGACCTTGCCGAACCGGAGGTGGACGCCCTCGACCTTCGGGGAGTACACCCAGATCTCGTACGCCGGGCGGGGCGCCGGCAGGTCGGGGATGGCCTGCGGGTCCAGCTTGATGGACAGGTAGGAGTGCGGCCGGCCCTCGCTGTCCTTCTGGTAGTGGTTGGTGCGCAGCGTCGCCTTGATGACGGTGAGGAAGGAGCGCAGGATCCGGTCCTCGTCCAGGGAGGCGACCTGGTCGAGCGCGGCGTCCAGCTCCTCCAGCAGGGCGTCGGTCAGCTCGGTGCCGGCCCGCTGCCGCCCGGGGGACATCCGCGCCTCGAAGAGGGAGACCAGCAGCCGGGTGGTGTGGACGTTGTTGGAGAGGGTGTCCTCCATGTACGTCTGGCTGAAGGTCGCACCGGCCTGCCGCAGGTACTTGGCGTAGGCCCGCAGGACCATCGCCTGGCGCCAGTTGAGGCCCGCCCGCAGCACCAGCGTGTTGAAGTTGTCGCTCTCGGACGCGCCGGTCCACACCGCGGTGAACGCGTCCTGGAAGCGCTCGCGGGCGTCGTCACCCTTGACGTGCTCGGGCATCCGCAGCCCGAAGTCGTAGACCCAGGCGATGGTGGAGTCGGCACAGCGCAGCTCGTGCGGGCGCTCGTCGACGACCTCGACGCCCAGACGGTTCAGACCGGGCAGCACCCGCGACAGCGAGACCGGCTCGCCCCTGCGGTAGATCTTGAAGCGGCGCTCGCCGGGGCCCGCGCCGACGGGCTCGTAGAGGCTGACGGAGAAGTCGTGGCCGGGCTCGCCGGTGAGCTTCTCCAGGTGCTGGAGGTCGGCGACGGCGCTGCGCGGGCTGTTGTCGGCCTTGTAGCCCTCGGGGAAGGCGTGGCCGTAGCGGCGCAGCAGCTCGGCGGCGCGCTCCTCACCGACCTCGGCGGTCAGCGCCTCGCCGAAGCCGTCGGCCCACGAGCGGGCGGCCTCCACCAGCCGGCTTTCGAGGCGGTCCGCGGCGGCGTCGGTGAGCTCGGGAAGGCTCGCGCCGGGCTCGACCCGGATCACGAAGTGCAGCCGGGAGAGGATCGACTCGGTGTTCCAGGCGGTGAAGTCGACGCTGGTGCCGCCGAGCTCTTCCTTGAGGATGTCGATCAGGCGCAGCCGCACCGCGGTGGTGTAGCGGTCGCGCGGGAGGTAGACCAGCGCGGAGTAGTAGCGGCCGTACTCGTCCTGGCGGAGGTAGAGCCGCAGCCGGCGGCGTTCTTGCAGGTAGAGGACGCTGGTGGCGATGGACCGCAGCTCGTCGACGGGCGTCTGGAACAGCTCGTCGCGCGGGTAGGTCTCCAGGATCTGCAGCAGGTCGCGGCCGTCGTGGCTGTCGGGGCTGAACCCGGCGCCCTCCAGCACCTCGGCGACCTTGCGGCGGATGACCGGGACCCGGCGCACGGACTCGGTGTACGCGGCCGAGGAGAACAGGCCCAGGAAGCGCCGCTCACCGATGACGTTGCCCTCGGCGTCGAACTTCTTGACGCCGACGTAGTCGAGGTAGGAGGGGCGGTGGACGGTGGCGCGGCTGTTGGCCTTGGTCAGAATGAGCAGCTTGTGCTCACGGGCCTTGGCGCGGGCGTCCGCGGGCAGCCGGTTGAAGGACGGCGAGACGGGGTGGCCGTCGGCGCTCTCGTGGTGCGGCGGGTCGGCGCGCAGGATGCCCAGGCCCGTGCCGGGCACGGCGGTCAGCACGTCCTCGTCGACGCCGCCCTCACCGGGCACCGACGCCAGCTCGTACTCGCGGTAGCCGAGGAAGGTGAAGTGGTCGGCGGACAGCCACCGCAGCAGCTCCTGGGCCTCCTCGATGTCCTCGCCGCGCAGATCGTCGGCGATCGGCTCGGCGGGCAGGGCATCGGCGATACGGCCGGCGGCGGCGCGCATCTTCTCCCAGTCCTCGACGGCCTCGCGGACGTCGGACAGCACCCTCAGCAGATCCGCGGTGATCTGCTTCAGGTCCTCGCGGTCGGTCTCGCGGTCCATCTCGACATGGATCCAGGACTCGGTGACCGCGTCGTGCGGCAGCTTCGCGCCCTTGCCGTTCTTGCTGTGCGCGTCGCAGCTGGAGTCGAAGACCTCGATGAGCTTGCCGGTGACATCACGGCGGACGATCACCTGCGGGTGGATCACGACATGGATGCCGCGGCCCTGCCGGGAGAGTTCGTTGGTGACCGAGTCGACCAGGAACGGCATGTCGTCGGTGACGACCTCGACGACGGAGTGGCTGCAGGTCCAGCCGTTCTCCTCGACCGTCGGGGTGTGCACCCGGACGTTCGCGGTGCCCTGAGGACGCATCTCCGCGAGGCGGTAGTGGGAGAGTGCGGCGCCGAAGACGTCGACCGGGTCGCGGCCGGTCAGGTCCTCGGGCGCGGTGTGCAGGTAGTAGCGCTGGAGGTATCCCGCAAGGGTGTCCGGGTCGAGCCCCCGTACCGGGTGCTTACCCCCGGCCGGGCTGCTCTCTACGACCCGGGCGGCCCTGGCGAGCAGCTCGGTTTTGGCTTCGTCCAGCTTGGTCTGCATGTCCTCTGGCTCCTGTCGCGCGCCGTTGCGTGACGTTGTGGAAGAACGTGATGGAAGCCGCACAACGCCGCCGCGACGCGAGGTGTCCTGTCGCTGTCGACGCTATGCCGCGATGAGAGAGGGCCGTGCCGTTATCGACAGTTTTTGACGAAGTCGACGGGGAATGTTGGCCGCAAAGACCAGCGACCGCCCGGTCACGGTGGTGCCCCGGGCGCACGGCAGGGGCCTCGATGCCCCCGCGGGTTATCGCGCTGATCACGGTGCAAGGCTATCTCTCCTCACACGGGTGCCGTCATGGGCCTTGTGCGTACAAAACCACGGCCCGAACTTAGACCTTCTGGACAACGGCGCGGCGGGGCCACATATGCGTGGTGCCGCACCGCACACGGCCCGGCGGCCCCACAGGAACGGCGCACGGGGACACCTGCCCTCCCGCCCCGGCGGCCCGACAGGCCCCTAGACGGCTATGTCGCCCGCCAGCTCGACCGCCTCGGCAAGCGTGTCCACCACCGGCACCCCGGCGGCCGCCAGGCTCCCCCGGCTGTGCGATCCGCCGGTGTAGAGCACCGCATGGGCGCCCGCGTCCCGCGCGGCCACGGCATCGTCCACGGCGTCACCGATGACCACCGTGCGCGCCGGATCCACGCCCTCCATCGCCGCCAGATGCCGCACCATATGCGCGCTCTTGGTGCCCCCGGACGGCCCGGTCCTGCCTTCCACCAGCACGAACCGCGACTCGATCCCGAAGCCGCGCACGATCGGCAGCAGCTCGTCGTGCCCGTACATGCTCAGGATCGACTGGCTGCGTCCGGCCGTCTGCCACCCCTCAAGAAGCATGTCGACGCCCTCGGCCAGCTCACAGCCCAGGCGGTGCGTGCTGTAGTGGCGGTGGAACGCCTCGTCCATCACCAGCCACTCGGCGTCCGTCGGCAGGCGTCCCATCAGCCGCTCGTAGAACCGCGGGATGGGCACGCAGTACAGGTCCCGGTACGTTTCGAGGGTGATCGGCTCCAGCCCGATCTCCGCGAAGGCGGAGTTCGTCGCCCCGATGACGGCCTCGATGTCGTGGAACAGGGTGCCGTTCCAGTCCCAGACGATGTGTGTGGCGTGCTTCCCCATGTGGTCCCCCACGTCGTTCCCGTGCGTTTCCCCTGAAGAAAAAGTACCCGCCGCCACTGACAACGCGGCCGGATCCGCGGACAGGCCGCGTCTCACCCGATCAGATGCGGGATCTCCTGCACCCCGAACCACATCAGGTCGTGGTCCTCCGCGCCGTCCACCGTGAACTGAGCATCGTCATCGCCCTGGTCGGCCGCGCCGAGCGCCCCGGCGGCCGCCGCGATGTCCGCCTCCGCGTCCGCCGCATCCACATGCACCGCGGCGGCCTTCGACAGCGGCACCGGCCCGGCGACCCGGACCTCGCCCAGCGCCGACTGGTCGAGCCCCCGGTCCGGATCCGCCACCGCGGCACCGTCCGCCACGTCCACGGCCACCACCACGCGCCGGCGCGCGAGGTCCGGGTGCCCGGCGAGCAGCCGCAGCGAGGCCTGCGCGGCGCGGTTCAGCGCGGCGTACTCCAGCTCCTCGATGTCGTCGGAGACGTACCACTCGCGCAGCGCGGGCGTGACGGCGTACGCGTCCAGGGGGCCGGGGCCCAGTTCGCCGTTCTTGTGCGCCTCTGCGAGACCGGAAAGGGTCAGGGGGACATAGACGCGCATGGCAGCCGCTTCCGCTCGATTCGCTCGACTCCGAAGATTGTCCCGCCAGCATACGGGCGCGAGTCCCCCATCGTGCCGCCCCGGCACCCCCCGGGCCGCCCGCCCGGAGCCCGGCTTCCACCCCGCTCCGAGGCCTTGCCGCAAGCCCGCGCCACGGACGGGTGAACTCTTCGCACCCTTCGCCCCGGTCTCCGTGCGCCTTGCTGCCGCCCCGATCGCGCCGATACGAAGTTCCCCACCAAGAAAGCTACCGCCCAGTAATTCACGGGCCCGGCACAACGGGGGCGATCAGCAGCATGACCGGCACGAACGGCACCACGGCGCACACCACACCCACCGCAGCGGCCAGCAGCGATCCCACCGAGCGGCCCACGGCACCCCTTCCGCCCGCTCCGGCCGCTCCGTCCACCCGCTCCGTGCCTCCCGCCGGCACCGCACCCGCTCTGTCCGCCGGCACCGCACCTGCTCCGTCCGCCGGCACCACGTCCGCGCCCCCTGCCGACACCGCGCCCGCGCCCTCCACCGGCTCCCCTGGCGACGACGACGGTCCTCGGACCCGTCCCGCCGGAACGCCGGAAACGGCCCCCACTGCCCCCACTGCTCCCACTGTCCCCACTGCTCCCACCGCCCCCGTCCCCACGTCCCCCCGGCCCCGCCGCTCGCCCGCCGCCGGCCGCTCCCCTGCCGACCGCCGTCCCCTCGGCCCCGCCGGGAGCGGCCCCGGCTCCCCCGGCCGGGGGACCGGTCCGGGGCGTCGCGGCCCCGGATCCGCCGGCCGCGGCCCCACCCGCGGCGCCCCGCACTCCGGCCGCCCCGCCGCCCTGGCCGCCGCCGCGAGCCGGCGGTCCGGCGCCTTGGCCCCGTCCACGCCCGTGAACGGGGCCGGTGTCCCCCTGCCCACCGCCGGGGCGCGGCGCAGGGCGCACGAGGGCCGGCCGCATCACTGGTTCGCCCATCAGCTGGTGCTCGCGCTCAGCGGACAGCGCCCCGTCCACGCCCTGCTGGGGCATGCGCTGCCCGCCGCGTACGACCGGCTGGCCGAGCTCGCCCCGCAGGCGCCGCTGCGGCCGGTCACGGCGTCCGGCCGGCGCGGAGAGGCCCCCACCGTGCGCGACTGCGGGCTGTGCCGGCCGCGGCGCGGCGTCATCGAGGCCTTCGCCCGGATCGCGGCGGACGGGCGGCTGCGGGCCCTGGCCTTCCGGCTGGAGCTGGGCGCCGACTCCCGGTGGCGCTGCGCCGCCCTCGACATCGGCCCGTCCCCGGCCGGCCGCGGCCCGGCCTTCTGACCTGCCCGGCAGCGCAGCTGACGCCCTGCCCGGCAATGCGGATGACACCCTGCCCGGCACCGGCCCTGCCCGGCAGCACAAGGGCGCCCCGGCCGTTCTCCGGCCGGGGCGCCCTTGTTCACACGGCCGGGGCACCAGATGCCCGGGCCGCCTCCTCGCTCACTTCTTGCGGCGACGCCCTGCGCTCTTCTGGGCCTTGCGCCGCTCGGCACGGGTCAGACCGTCCGCCTCGGAACGGGCCGGCACCGCCTCCTCGTCGCTGATGAAGTCGCCCTCGATGACACTGCCGTCGCCGTCCACCTTGGGGGCGGAGAAGTGCAGCCGGTCCGGACGCTGCGGCGCCTCCAGGCCCTTGGCGTGGATCTCCGGACGCCCGGCCCCCGCGGGCACCGCCTCCTGCTTGTCCAGCGAGGCCGGCTCCGCCGCCTCCTGCACCGGGACCTCCTCGACCTGCTGCTCGACCTGGACCTCCAGGTTGAACAGGTAGCCGACGGACTCCTCCTTGATGCCCTCCATCATCGCGGTGAACATGTCGTAGCCCTCGCGCTGGTACTCGACCAGCGGGTCCTTCTGGGCCATCGCCCGCAGGCCGATGCCCTCCTGGAGGTAGTCCATCTCGTAAAGGTGCTCACGCCACTTGCGGTCCAGGACGGACAGCACGACCCGGCGCTCCAGCTCGCGCATGATGTCCGAGCCCAGCTGCTCCTCGCGGGCGGCGTACTGCTCGTGGATGTCGTCCTTGACGGCGTCGCCGATGAACTCGGCGGTGAGGCCCGCACGGTCGCCGGCCTCGTCCTCCAGCTCCTCGACCGTCACCTTGACCGGGTAGAGCTGCTTGAACGCGCCCCACAGGCGGTCCAGGTCCCACTCCTCGGCGAAGCCCTCGACCGTCTCCGCCTGGATGTAGGCGTCGATGGTGTCCTCCATGAAGTGCGTGACCTGATCCTGCAGGTCCTCACCCTCCAGGACGCGGCGGCGCTCGCCGTAGATGACCTCACGCTGGCGGTTGAGCACCTCGTCGTACTTCAGGACGTTCTTCCGCGTCTCGAAGTTCTGCTGCTCGACCTGCGACTGGGCGGAGGCGATCGCCCGCGTCACCATCTTGTTCTCGATCGGTACGTCGTCGGGGACGTTGGCCATCGCCATGACCCGCTCGACCATCTGCGCCTTGAACAGCCGCATCAGGTCGTCGCCCAGGGAGAGGTAGAACCGCGACTCGCCCGGGTCGCCCTGACGGCCGGAACGACCGCGCAGCTGGTTGTCGATGCGCCGCGACTCGTGCCGCTCGGTGCCCAGGACGTAGAGCCCGCCGAGCTCCTTGACCTCCTCGAACTCCGCCTTGACCGCGGCCTCGGCGCGCTCCAGGGCGGCGGGCAGCGCGGCCGCCCACTCCTCGACGTGCTCGACCGGGTCCAGGCCGCGCTGGCGCAGCTCCGCCTCGGCCAGGTCGTCGGGGTTGCCGCCGAGCTTGATGTCCGTACCACGGCCGGCCATGTTCGTGGCGACCGTCACCGCGCCCTTGCGGCCGGCCTGCGCGATGATCGGCGCCTCACGGTCGTGCTGCTTGGCGTTGAGCACCTCGTGGGCGACACCGCGCTTGTTGAGCTGCTGGGAGAGGTATTCGGACTTCTCGACCGAGGTGGTGCCGACCAGGATCGGCTGGCCCTTCCCGTGCTTCTCGACGATGTCCTCGACGACCGCGTCGAACTTCGCGGTCTCCGTGCGGTAGATCAGGTCCGCCTGGTCCATACGGACCATCGGGCGGTTCGTCGGGATCGGGACGACGCCGAGCTTGTAGATCTGGTGGAACTCCGCGGCCTCGGTCATGGCCGTACCGGTCATGCCGGAGAGCTTGTCGTAGAGGCGGAAGAAGTTCTGCAGGGTGATCGTGGCGAGCGTCTGGTTCTCGTCCTTGATCTCCACCCCTTCCTTCGCCTCGATGGCCTGGTGCATGCCCTCGTTGTAGCGGCGGCCGGCGAGGATACGGCCGGTGTGCTCGTCGACGATCATGACTTCGCCGTCGATGACGACGTAGTCCTTGTCGTTCTTGAAGAGCTCCTTGGCCTTGATCGCGTTGTTGAGGTAACCGACGAGCGGGGTGTTCACCGACTCGTACAGGTTGTCGATACCCAGCCAGTCCTCGACCTTGCTGACACCGGACTCGTGGATGCCGACGGTGCGCTTCTTCTCGTCGACGTCGTAGTCGCCGGTCTCCTCGATGCCGCGCTGCGGGTTGGCGGCCTCGCCCCGCTTCAGGCGGCGCACCAACTTGGCGAAGTCGCCGTACCACTTGGTGGCCGAGTCCGCCGGGCCGGAGATGATCAGCGGCGTACGGGCCTCGTCGACGAGGATCGAGTCGACCTCGTCGACCACCGCGAAGTTATGGCCCCGCTGGACGAGTTCGTCCTGCGACCAGGCCATGTTGTCACGCAGGTAGTCGAAGCCGAACTCGTTGTTCGTGCCGTAGGTGATGTCGCAGTTGTACTGCTCACGGCGCTGGGCCGGCGTCATGTCGGCGAGGATGCAACCGACCGTCAGGCCCAGGAATTTGTGGATCCGGCCCATCATCTCCGAGTCGCGCTCGGCCAGGTAGTCGTTCACCGTGATCAGGTGGACGCCCTTGCCGGACAGCGCGTTGAGATACGTCGGGAGGGTGCCGACCAGGGTCTTGCCCTCACCGGTCTTCATCTCGGCGACATACCCCATGTGAAGGGCCGCGCCACCCATCAGCTGGACGTCGTAGGGACGCTGGCCGAGCACCCGCCGGGCGGCCTCGCGAACCGTGGCGAACGCCTCGGGCAGCAGGTCATCGAGGCTCTCGCCGTCGGCGTAACGCTCTTTGTACTCATCCGTGAGCGCCCGCAGCTCGGCGTCGGAGAGCGCTGCGAAATCCTCCTCGATGGAGTTGACCTGGCCCGCGATGCGGTGCAGTTTGCGCAGGATCTTTCCTTCGCCTGCACGCATGATCTTCGTCAAGACGGACACTTGGGCTGGTCTCCTTGCCGGTCGGGCCTGCACGGTCGAGTGCGCGGGCGCGGCATTTTTCCAAGGGGGCAGGCCCCGCCGCAACGGCCATCGTAAAGGAGGACGCTGCCGGGCCGGGAGGTCCGCCGCAGCGAACCCCGCTGTCCCCTCCCCAGCGTGAACGCACGAGGCCGCGAGAAGGTGCCGGGCAGGTGCCGGGAATCGCGCGGAAAACCCCTCGCCGCGCTCCGCGCCACCTTGCAGACTCACGTCATGAAGCCCGTCACCCTCGCCACCGAGCGCCTTGTGCTGCGTCCCTTCGAGCCCTCCGACGCACCCGCGGTGCATGCCGCGTGCCAGGAGCCCGATATTCCGCGCTGGACGGGTGTCCCGTCACCGTACGGCATCGAGGACGCGGTGCGTTTCGTCGGCACGGTCGCCCCCGAGGGCTGGCGCGACGACACCGCGTACCACTTCGCCGTCGTCTCCCGGGCGGACGGCTCCCTGGTGGGCGCGATGGGCCTGGTACGCCTCGGCCGGCTGCACACCCCCGAGCGGCAGGCCGAGCTGGGCTACTGGACCGCCAAGGAGCACCGCGGCCGGGGCTGCACCGTCGAGGCGGCCCGCACGGTGGTGCGCTGGGGCTTTGACGACCTGGGAGTGGAGCGCCTGGAATGGCACGCGGAGGCCGGAAACGAAGGCTCCCGGGCGGTGGCCCGCAAGCTCGGCTTCCATATGGAGGGCACGCTGCGCGCCAAGACGGTGCGCGAGGGCACCCGCCGGGACGTCTGGATCGGCTCCCTGCTCCCGTCCGACCTGCCCGGGGAGCCCCACCTGCCCGGGGAGCCCGACCTGCCCGGGGAGCGCGCACCGGCCGGCCGCGCCGGCACCCGCCGCCCGGACGCGACCCCGTATCTGCCCTACCCCGGCTGACGGCCGGCCGCAGCTGCCCTGCCCCGGCCGAGCGACGAGCTGCGTGCCCCGGCCCGGGCGGCCCGCCGCGCCACGGCGGTCCCGCTCCGGGCGGGCGTGGCAACGCCGCCACCAGCGGCGACTCCCGTGCCCGGGGGCGTTGTCAGTGCCCGCCCCTACGCTGTGCCGCATGACCGCCGTGACGCAGCCACCGCCTCTGCCACAGCCTGTGGCCGCTCTGTCCCGCGACGACGCCCGGCGCATGGCGCTGCGGGCCCAGGGGCTGCTGGGCGCCCCGGACCGCCGGGCCGGGGCGCGCGGGGTCTTGCGGCAGCTGGGCGCCGTGCAACTGGACACGATCTCGGTGCTGGCCCGCTCCCATGAGCTGGTGCCCTACGCCCGCCTCGGCGCCGTCGGCCGCCCCGCCGTCGAGGCCGCCTACTGGAGCGCGTCTCCTTCCGACGCGTCCGCGGCACGGCCCCACAGCTTCGAATACTGGTCGCACGCCGCCTGCATCCTGCCCATCGAGGAGTGGCCGCACTTCGCCTTCCGCCGCCGCGCCCGCCGTGCCAAGGGCCACCGCTGGCATGTCATGGAGGACTCCGAGCGCTCCTGTGCAGCCGTCCTTGACCGCCTCAAAGCCGACGGCCCGCTGACCACCTCGGAGCTGGGCGGCGGACGCAAGGGCGGGGAGTGGTGGGACTGGTCCGAGACCAAGATCGCGGTGGAGTGGCTGCTGGACACCGGCGAGGTGGTCTGCACCCAGCGCCGTGCCTGGAAGCGCGTCTACGACCTCGCCGAGCGCGCCGTCCCGGACACACTGCTCCACGACGATCTGGACGACGCCGCCTGCCTGCGCCGCCTGGTGGCCCAGGCCGGGGCCGCCATGGGGGTGGCCACGCGCGCCGACCTCGCGGACTACCACCGTCTGAAGGCCGAGCAGGTCGATGCCGTGGTCGCCGACTCCGGCCTGGTCCCGGTCGAGGTGGAGGGCTGGGGCAGGCCCGCCTGGGCAGACCCCGCCGCGCTGGCCGCCCCGCCCCGCGGCCGGCACCGCACCACGCTGCTCTCGCCCTTCGACTCCCTGATCTGGGACCGGCCGCGCACGGAGCGGATCTTCGGCTTCACGCACCGGCTGGAGGCGTATGTCCCGCGCCCCCGGCGGGTTCACGGCTACTTCGCGATGCCCCTGCTGGCGGGCGGCCGGCTGGTGGGCCGGGTGGACCCGGCGCGTGAGGGCACCACGCTCGTCGCCCGCCAGGTCTCGATGCGGGGCTCCAAGGCCGTCGCCCCGATGGCCCGGGCCCTTCGGGAAGCCGCGACCTGGGTCGGCTGCGATGTGGTACGCGTGGAGCGCTACGACGATCCGAAACTGGCCACCGCACTGCGCACGGAACTCACCCGTACGGGTGGTCAGTAGCACCGGCCGAGGGCTGCGGGGGCTCGTCAGCCCCCGGTCACCCGGCGCGCCAGGACCGCGCCCACCGGGCCGGCGGCCACGGCCGACCGGCTCACCAGGTCACCGGCTCACCGGCTCAGGGCCGACCGGCTCACCGGATCTCGAGGATCTTCTCCCGCATCGCGTACACCACCGCTTCCATCCGGGAGTGCAACTGCAGCTTCTCCAGGATGTTGCGGACGTGGTTCTTCACCGTGTTCTCGGAGATGAAGAGTTCCTTGGCGATATCGCGGTTGTTCATGCCCGTGGCGACCAGCTTGAGGACCTCCAGCTCACGGTCGGTGAGCCGGGGCGCGGGCACCAGCCTGCGCTCGTCCGTACGCTGGATCATCGACTTGAACTCCGTCAGGAGCTTGGACGCCATCGAGGGACTGATCTGCGACTGGCCGTCCGCCACGGCGCGGATCGCGGTCGCCACCTCGTCGGTGGAGATCTCCTTGAGGAGGTAGCCGGTGGCGCCGGCCTTGATCGCGTCGTAGAGATCGGCCTCTTCGTCGCTGATCGTCAGCATGATGATCTTCGCACTGGGGGCCACCTCCTTGAGGGAGGTGCACGCCTCGATGCCACCGCGTTTGGGCATCCGTACATCCATCAGCACGATGTCGGGCAGCAGGTCCGCGGCCTTGTCGACCGCCTCCGCACCGTCTCCCGCCTCGCCGACGACCTGGATGTCCTCTTCCTGGGCCAGCACGATCTCCAGACCCCGCCGGAAGAGTGCATGGTCGTCCACGACCAGAACCCGGATCGGCTCCTTGCGCGGCATGCTCACGGCCCGGCCGGCCTCGTCGTCACCCCCGGCACCGCTGTGGTCATCGTCCGCGGTGCCGCGCACAGGCCCGAAACTGTCCCCCATGGGTCCTCCCCGTCAACTACTCGGCCGCGAGGCCAGAGCTTGGAAATAAGGCTGGTTGACAACAGCCCCCTGCCGGCCCGATCGATGTCATACGACCGCCTCCCCGGCACGTCGCCGTTTCGTGTCCACATACTCCCTGGTCGGCACAAACACTATACGGCTTCAACTCTTGCCCCCTCCGGGCACGATGGTGCCCCCGGCGTGCGCCGGGGGCACCGAGCGAGTGGGGTTCAGCCGCCCAGCGCGCCGCCTGCGCCGCCGGGCTCCTCCTCCCCGAACAAGTCGGGGTTCAGGTGAATGACTCCGTAGTCGTAGGCGTGCCGCCGGTAGACGACACTCGGCAGCTTGGTGTCGGCGTCGACGAAGAGGTAGAAGTCGTGCCCGACCAACTCCATTTCGTTGAGCGCCTGGTCGAGCAGCATCGGCGCGGCCGAATGGGTCTTCTCGCGGACGACCAGGGGCCCTTCGCCCTGGACGTCGATACATCCCATCTTCGTGGTCGGCACCGTCTGGTCGGCCTCGGCGGCGGCCAGTTCGCCGTTGGTGTTCAGGCTCGCGGCATCCGGCACGCTGACAGCGACCTCGCTCGCCGGGATGCGGCCGTTGCCGCGACGCGAGTAGCGCTTGTCGTGCTGCTTCCGCAGACGCGCCTCGAGCTTCGCGGTGGCCAGATCCAGTGCGGCGTACGCATCGGCCGCGGCGGCCTCGGCCCGGACCACCGGGCCACGGGAGTGGAGCGTGATCTCCACTCGGTCGGAACGGTCGGCCTGCCGCGGGTTGGGCTCCTTGGACACCTCGACGTCCAGGCTGATCACCTTGGCGTCGAGCTTCTGGACTTTGTCCAGCTTCAGCTTCTCGGCCACGTGCTTGCGGAACCGCTCGGGCACCTCTGTCTTGCGGCCCTTGACGACGATGTCCACGCAGAACTCCGTTCCCGGATCGCTCCGCTCATCAGGCGGAGCAATTCCTTCTTGCACCAGGCTCCGGTGGTTGCCGAAGCCTCGGACTTGGCGACTTTCACCTCCTCCTCCCCCGACGACCGGCTCTCCACTCCCCCGTTTTCAGGGTCGCCGCAAACACCCCTGAACGCATCCATCACGACATTCGAGGCAAAACACTCGCCAAGTCCTCACAACCGAACATAGCTCTCCCGGACGGATGTCGGCACCCCCTCGGAGCCCTCGGCTCCATTTGGGTGACTTTTCCTCCTCGCCTATCTGCCACGTGGTAACGACTCCCTCGCTTCACGACCGGCGGCGAACGCACTGCGGGGTGCCGCCACGACCGCGGCCCCGGTCACCCGGCCGGCGGCCGCCCTGACCGCCCTGGCCGCCTCCGCCAGGGTGGCCCCCGTCGTCACCAGGTCGTCCACCAGCACCACTGACCGCCCCGCCAGCAGCCTCGCGGCAGGGACCGGCACCTCCAGTGCACCGGCGACATTCGCCAGCCGCTGGCGGGCGCTCAGTCCCGCCTGGTCGGACACCGCGCGACGCTGCCGCAGCACATCGAGCACCCGGGCCCCCGCGCCCGCCCGCCGCAGCTCCCCGGCCGCCCTCAGCGCCATCCTGCGCACCGGATCATGGCCCCGTCCGGCCACCGCTCTCCGGGCCGAGGGCACCGGCACCAGCAGCTGGGGGCCGCCGAACGGCCCCAGCCCTCGCACGGCCCCGGCCAGCACCGCCCCCAGCGGCCCGGCCAACCGCAGGGCACCCCGCTCCTTGTGGGCCAGCAGCACCGCCCGCACCTCGTCGGCGTAGGGCGCCCCTGCCCAGACCCGGGGCAGCCCCGCCGGGCTCGGCCACGGGCGCACCCGCTGCGCCCCGCGTCCGTCCCGCCCAAGCCTCCGGCGACACTCCGCACACAGCTCCGTACGCGGCCGGCCACACCCCGCACAGTCGACCGGCAGCACCAGACCTGCCAGTTCGCGCCACACCCCCTGCATGACTCCACTGTCCCGCCGTCCAGGCCCGGCCACCACCCCTGTGGATAACCGTGGCCCTGGATAACCATGGCCGCGGGGCTGCCGAACTGCGGGATCTAGAGGATCTAGGGGATCTGCGGCCTGCCGATCTGCGCCCTGCCGAATCTGCGGGGCCTGTGGACCAGTGGGTCTGCGCTCTGCGGGTCTGCGCTCTGTGGGCCTGCGGGCCTGCCGGTGGGGGTGAGCAGGCGCCGGCCGACGCGGCAGCCCATGCCCCTCGCACGTCCCGGGACGAGGGCGGGGGCACAGCGGACCCGCCCTCGGCACCGGGCGGACGCCACTCATCCGCGTCACCCGGCCACCCCTCACCGAACACCGATCACGGTCACCGATCACCGATCACAGGTCACGGTTCACGGGTCACGCCCACCGGCCACCGCCAACCAGCCACCGCCCCCGCTCACCCGGGATAGACCGGTGCCGTCCCGTCCTTCGCCACGGTCTTCCAGTTCGCGTCCTGAGGCAGCCGCACGATGCCCTCCGCGGCATCGGCGATCAACGGCCGGGCCTCGTCCTCCGAGGCCGCCACCGCGATGACGCCGTTGACACCGGGCAGGGTCTGCGCATCGGACGCCGAACCGTCGGTCTCCATGAACTGCATCTGCTGGACTCCGCCGGACTCCCGCCCGACGACCACCAAGCGGCTGCCACCGGCCCAGGAGGCGGCCACCACGTCCTCCAACTGCGGTGCGATCGGCCGCAGTTCCTGCACCGAAAGCTCGGGGTGCGCCGAACTCCCGTCGCGCTCGACCCGGCCCAACTGGAGCGTCGTACGGCCCTTGTCCTCCACCAGGACCGCGATCCGGATGCCGTCGGCGGCCACCTTGATCGCCTTGATCCGGCGGTCGCCGAGACCGGGCACCGCGACCTTTTCGGGGGCGCTCTTGCCCTCGCGCAGCCGCAGCAGCCGTGAACCGTGCGCATCGCGGTCCGCGATCCACAGATCACCCAGACCGTCCCAGCTCGGCGCCGTCAGCCCCCTATCGGGGTTCTTGGCCGAACCCGTGCTGGTCAGCAGCGGATCACCGCGCTCGATACCGTCCTCCATCGGGGCCACGTACAGCGACCGGCCGTCGTCCGACACACCCGCCGCGGTGTCCTCGCCGCGCGAGATGGCGACCGAGCGCAGCGGGGTCTTGCCGGTGCCGAACGGCCCGCGCACCGGCGTCGGTTCGGTTGCGGAGTCCGACATGCCGACGACCTTGTGGTCGGCGTCGATGAAGTACTCCTTGCCGGACCGCCCGGTGCCCGGGGACGGGGCGAAGTCCTGCTCGGCCTGCTCCTGGGACAGCGAACACAGCGAGTTGCCGCTGTTGTCCTGGAGCTCGACCTCGCTGATCTTCGAAGCCCGCGTCATGTCCTGGACGGTGAAGAAGAGCTGAGCCGCCATCTGCTTGCACTGGGTGCTGTCGGTGTTCACCGCGTCCTTGCTGAGCTTGACCCGCAGCGCATTGGAGTCGTCCAGCGCCAGGTCGTGCGCGGCCAGCCGGGTGCCGGTCGGGAAGGCCGAGGTCGTCACGTTGTTCAGCCAGTCGGTGGGCCCGGACAGCAGCGCCTCCACGCCGGCCGTGATCGGCTTTATTCGCTGCCGCAGGTAGACCGGGTCCGCGACGAGCACGTTCCGGTTCGCCTTCGGCTCCCCCGACTCGGAGTTGTAGGACGCGAAGTAGTACTTGTTGACGGAGCGATAGATGCGCTGGAAGTCCGACAGCCCGAGCACCAGTCCGTTGGGCAGCCGGTCTATCCGCCACTGCCCGTCCTCCTTGACGAGGTGGATCGTCTGGCGGTAGGGCTTCTCCTCCGGTGTGTAGGCGTGGCTGTCGTCCACCGCCGCCACCTGACTGCCGGACAGCGTGACCGTGTAGCCGTTCGAGTCCTCCCGGTTGGGCAGCGCCTTCGGCTCGGGCTTCGGGCGCTCCTGGAGCACATTGGTGACCTGGAACGGCCGCCAGGTCCGCTTCGCCGATTTGGCCAGATACTGGGTGGCCGTACGGAAATCCGCCTCGTCGCTGGTAGTGGCATCGAGGAAGCTGCGGACGATGTTGGTCGGCTGCGCACCGTCCTGCGGCGGGACTCCGTAGACCCGCACCTGCGACTCACCTTCGGAGCGCGGCGACTGGTCCACCGAGGTGACGTCCCCGCCGTCGGGCATCGACGCACACCCGGCCAGCAGCGCCGCCGCACAGCCCAGCAGCAGGAATGTCCGCGCCGGCCCGGCTCCCCGGCGGGCGCGCTCACGGGGCCCGGTCCCCGCTCCCTGCCCGCCTCCGCGCTCAGTGTCCACGCAGCCCGCCTTCCCGATCCACGCCCCGTTCGGCTTCCTGCTCGCCCCGGTCCTCATCGACCGGCTCGTCGGTGCGCGCACTCTCGCCGTGCGCCGCCTCGTCGCTCCCTGCGCCCCCGCTGTGCGGCACCACACGGGCACCGTTGCCGGGCAGCGCCGTCGGGTCGGCCACCGGCCAGGACATCTTCGGCTCGGGGGCGGGGACGGCGGTGTCAGCCGCTTGTGACGCACGCGTCTGCACCGGGATCGTGGACGTCTTGCGCGCCGCCCCGGCCCGCGGCCGGCCCGCCTCGTCCAGACCGCTGTTGCGCCGCGAGTCCTCCGGCTCCAGGGGGATCGGGGACCCGCGCAGCGTCTCGCCGGCCGCACGGGGCAGCGTCAGCCGGAACTGCGAGCCGCCGCCCGGCTCGCCCCAGGCCTGCAGCCAGCCGCCGTGCAGCCTGGCGTCCTCGACGGCGATGGACAGGCCCAGCCCCGTCCCGCCGGTCGTACGGGCCCGGGCCGGGTCCGCACGCCAGAAACGGTTGAAGACCCGGGCGGCCTCGCCGGGCTTGAGGCCGACCCCGTAGTCACGCACCGCGACGGCCACCGCGCCACCGCTCGGGCTGCCCGCGGACGCCAGCCGCACCACCACCTCGCGGCCCTCGCCGTGCTCGACGGCGTTGACGACGAGATTGCGCAGTATGCGTTCCACCCGGCGGGTGTCCGCCTCGGCGATCACCGGCTGCTCGGCGCCGCGCACCACTATCCGGGTGCCCTTGCGCTCGGCGAGCGGTTCGGCCCCCTCGATGACGCGGTGCACCACATCGCGCAGATCGATCGGCTCGGCCTCCAGCGCGGCCGCCCCGGCGTCGAACCGGCTGATCTCCAGCAGCTCGGCGAGCAGGGATTCGAAACGGTCGAGCTGGCCGCGCAGCAGCTCGGCGGAGCGCGCGGTGGCGGGGTCGAACTCGTCCCGCGCGTCATGGATGACATCGGCCGCCATCCGTACGGTCGTCAGCGGCGTACGCAGCTCGTGCGAGACGTCGGAGACGAAGCGGCGCTGCATCCGCGACAGCTCCTCCAGCTGCTGGATCTTGACCTGGAGGTTCTGCGCCATCTTGTTGAAGGACTCGCCGAGCCGGGCGATGTCGTCCTCGCCGGTGACCTTCATCCGCTCCTGGAGGAGACCGGCGGCCAGCCGCTCGGAGATCCCCGCGGCCATCCGTACGGGCGTGACGACCTGCCGCACCACCAGCCAGGCGATCGCGCCGAGCAGGATCACGACGAACACCCCGGCCGTCGCCAGCGTCCCCGTCACCAGCTTGAGCGACTCCTCCTCCTGGCTGAACGGGAAGAGGTAGTAGAGCTGGTACTGGTTGCTGTTCACATCGTTGAGCCGCTTGCCGATGATCAGCGCCGGCAGGCCGTCGTCCGACCCGATGCGCTTGATCTCGGTGTACTGGCGGAACGTGCCGGATTTGGTCTCCAGCTTCCGCCGCAGCTCGGGGGGCACGCTCCGCTCGGGATCGACATCGCCGGAGGCGCGCGGACCGCGCGTACCGGGGCTGGAGTCACCGAACGGTTCGTCGGAATCGGAGCTGAGCGCCACGACGGAGAAGACGCCCTGCCCGCCGCTGGCGAGCTGTTCGACCAGGCCGGTCAGCCAGGTCGCGGAGTCCTGGGTGCCGCGGCTTCCGGTGCGCGCGGTGTCGTCGGGCCGGGTGTCGTCGGCGCCGTCGGCCATCTTCTGGGCGACGCTGAAGCCGCCCACGGCCTGACTCTGCGCGGCCTGCGCCTTGGCCGTGAGCAGGCCGTTACGGACCTGGCCGACGACCACGACACCGAGCAGCAGCACCACGGCCAGCGACATCAGGAGCGTGGTCGCCACCACGCGCAGCTGGATATTGCGCCGCCACAGCCGCAGGGCGGGCAGCAGCGGCCGCCGCACCCAGCGGCTGAAGAGCCGGAGCAGAGGGTGGACCGGCCCGCTCACCGCGCCGTCGGGCAGCAGCTGCCCCCCGCGGAGCAGCCAGGCAGACACCTTCCCCGAAAAGGACATATCGCCCGCCGGGTCGACGGTGCGCCCCCGCTTTCCCTCCGGGGCCGAACCGTCCCGGATCATCTCAGCTGGGCCCGGCCTTGTAGCCGACCCCGCGCACGGTCACCACGATCTCCGGCCGCTCCGGGTCCTTCTCGACCTTGGAGCGCAGCCGCTGCACATGGACATTGACCAGCCGGGTGTCGGCGGCGTGCCGATAGCCCCAGACCTGCTCGAGCAGCACCTCACGCGTGAACACCTGCCACGGCTTGCGTGCCAGCGCCACCAGCAGATCGAACTCCAGCGGCGTCAGCGCGATCGACTGCCCCTCGCGCTTCACCGAGTGGCCCGCCACATCGATGACCAGGTCACCGATCGCCAGCTGCTCGGGCGTCGGCTCCTCCGAACGCCGCAGCCGCGCCCGGATACGGGCCACCAGCTCCTTGGGCTTGAACGGCTTGACGATGTAGTCGTCCGCGCCCGATTCGAGCCCGACCACCACATCCACCGTGTCGCTCTTGGCGGTCAGCATGACGATCGGTACTCCGGACTCGGCCCGGATCAGCCGGCACACCTCGATACCGTCCCGCCCCGGCAGCATCAGATCGAGCAGCACGAGATCGGGCTTGGTCTCCCGGAAGGCCGCAAGGGCCTTGTCACCGTCCGACACAAACGACGGTTCAAAACCTTCGCCGCGCAGCACGATGCCAAGCATCTCTGCCAGTGCGGTGTCGTCGTCGACGACCAGGACGCGTCCCTTCATTCGGCCATCATCCCATTACCTGATCGTGACTTACTCCATCGTGACGTGGAACACACCTCTGCCAGCCCGTTCCGGGTCACCGGCGACACCACTCCGGCCTCCGTGACGATCGCCGTCACCAGCTCCGCGGGAGTGACGTCGAAGGCCGGGTTGTAGGCCTGTGCGCCCAGCGGCGCGACCTGTATGCCGGAGCCCGCCTCCACCCCGGGCCCCTGTGCGTACGGCAACGAGAACTCCGTCACTTCCTGGCCCGGCCGCTGCTCCACCTCGATGTCCGACCCCTCCTCGGTCTCCAGATCCACCGTGCTGGTCGGGGCCACCACCACGAACGGAACGTGGTGGTACCGCGCCAGCACCGCCAGTGGATAGCTGCCGATCTTGTTGGCCACCGAACCGTCCGCCGCGATCCGGTCCGCGCCGATCAGCACCGCATCCACCTCACCCCCGGCGAACAGCGAGCCTGCCGCGCCGTCCGGGAGCACCGTGTAGGCCATACCCGTGCGCGCGGCCTCGTAGGCGGTCAGCCGCGCTCCCTGCAGCAGCGGCCGCGTCTCGTCCACCCATAGCCGGCGCAGCTCACCGGCACGGTGCGCCGCCAGCGCCACCGCCAGGGCGGTGCCCTCGCCCCCGGACACCAGCGCACCCGCATTGCAGTGCGTGAGAATCCGGTGGCCGCCGCCCGGCAGCAGCTCGCCCAGCAGCGCCAGCCCGTGTTCCGCCATCCGTGTGCTGGCCTCGATGTCCTCGGCATGCACGGCCCGCGCCTCGGCCAGCGCCGCGGCCGCCTGGGCATCGGCCCCGTCGGCCGCCGCCGCGCGGTACGCGGCAGCCGCCCGCCGGACGCCGTAGCCCAGATTGACCGCGGTCGGCCGGGCCTGCGCCAGCGCCTCCACCGCCTCCTCCACGTCAAAGCCCCGTGCCGCGGCCAGCGCGACGCCATAGGCACCCGCGATGCCCAGCAGCGGTGCCCCGCGCACGGCCAGCGTCCGGATCGCCTCCACCAGCGCCGGGACGTCGGTGCAGACCCGCTCGACCTCCTCCGCCGGCAGCCGGGTCTGATCGAGGAGGACCACCACGGGCCCCTCGGGCGGCTCCTCCCAGCGCAACGACGGAATGGTGAGCGCCGCGGCGCCCGCCTCGGATACCTCGTACTGATCGCCCATTCGTTCAGTCTGCCGTTGATGGCCCCTCGAACAGAAGGTCCCCTCTCGCTCCGGGCACCGGTACACCACATCGACGGCCATGACACGATGACTGCCACCGCGGACCCCGCACCCCAGCCGCCCCGGCGGACGGGCAGCCAGAAGGAGCGACGATGAACAACTCTCCGGGCTGGGCCTCGCCCGGATCCACTCCCTCCGACGAGCCGGGCCGCGGCACTCAGGAGCAGCCGCCTCAGGAAGAGCAGCCCCCGCAGGAGGAACGGTCCGGCCCTGGCGAGCAGTCGGCCCCGCCGAACTGGTCCAAGGAACAGCCCCCCGCCGCCCGCTGGTCGGCCCCCACCGGCATCCGCGGCCAGAGCGGCCCCCACGGGAGCGGTAACCGCGCGAGCGGCGAGCGCTCCCGTGCCTCGTCGTCCGGCCCGGGAGGCCCTGGCACGGGCAGCCCCGGCTGGGGCGGCACCCCCGGTCACTGGGGCAGCCACCCCGGCAGTCAGCCCCCTTGGGGCGGCGCCTGGGCACCCGGGCCGCAGGCTGCCAAGCCCGGCATCATTCCGCTGCGCCCGCTCGCCGTCGGCGAGATCCTCGACGGTGCGGTCGCCACCATGCGCGCCCACTGGCGCACGGTCCTCGGCATCTCGCTGATCGTCGCGGTCGTCGCACAGACCGCCATCACCGTGGTCACCGGCCTCTGGTTCCAGAGCTCGCGCCGCGCGCCTTCCCTGACGAACGACAACGTTCCGCCCCTCCGCGAATCCCTGCAGCAGATGGTCAATTCGCTTGCCGCCAGCGGCATCACCGCGGCGATCGGGCTGCTCGCCACGATCATCGTCACGGGGCTCCTGACCATGGTCGTGAGCCGTGCCGTCCTGGGCCGCTCGGTGACCGCCGGGGAAGCCTGGCGCGATGCGCGGACCCAACTCCCGCGCCTGCTCGGCCTGCTTGTCCTGCTGCCCCTGCTCATCACGGCGATATGTGCGGTCGGCGTGGCTCCCGGCCTCCTCGTCACCGCCACCGGCACGCTGGAAACCGGACTGCTCCTCACCCTGCTCGGCGGGCTGGCCGCCGGCATCGTGAGCATCTGGCTGGGGGTCCGCTACAGCCTCGCCTCGCCCGCCCTGATGCTGGAGAAGCAGGGCGTCATCAGCGCCATGCGCCGCTCCGCGAAGCTCGTACGGGGCACCTGGTGGCGCGTGCTGGGTGTGCAGCTCCTCGCTTATCTCCTGGTGGGCATCGTCGAGTTCATCATCCAGATCCCGGCCACCATCGTCGCCTTCGTCATCGGCGGCGAGAACCTCATGGACTGGGCGAACGGCACCAGCAACACCACCAGCTGGCCTTTCCTGATCGTGCTGGGCATCGGAGCCGTCGTCAGCTCCACCATCACTTTCCCGATCACCGCCGGCGTCACCGCGCTCCTGTACATGGACCAGCGCATCCGCCGTGAGGCACTCGACCTCGAACTCGCCCGCGCCGCGGGCCTCCCCGGCTACGGCACCGAAGCTCCCCACGCCCACCCGGCCACGCCCGCTCCCGCAGCCCCGAGCACGACCGCCGGCACCACACCGGCAACTGCCGCACCGGCCTCCGCCGACACCCCAGCGGGCGGCGCAAAGCCGGACAACTCCACGCCGGACGGCGCCCACGCGCAAGGCGCCCCAGAGGAAAGCCCCGAGGCGGGCACCACGGCCACCGGCAGCGCCACGCCCCCGGCCGCCCCGGCCAAGGACACCACCACGCCCGCCGACGGTCCCGGCCAACGCCCCGACGACGCCGCGCCGGGAAGCTGATGCGGTGACCAGAGGGGGGAACATGGCCGCGCTCGGACGACTCATGGCGCGCTCCGACGACATACCGGTGAGGACTCCGCGCGTCCCCGCCCGCGAGGCGGCCGAGCGCGAACTGTCCGACCCCCGGTACCACCAGCACGACCCCAACCCGATCCAGCAGGCCCTTGACTGGCTCTGGGCACGCATCAACGAACTCGCCAACGCGGCCGCCGGCACCACACCGGGCGGCTGGATCGGGCTCCTCGCCATCGCCGCCTGCGTCGTTCTGCTGATCATCGCCCTCCGGCTGCGTCTCGGTGCGGTGCGCCGCACTCCGACCACGGGCGGCGCACTCTTCGCCGAAGCACCCCGCACTGCCGCCGAACACCGGTCCGCCGCCGACCGGCACGCCGCCGAGGGCCACTGGAACCAGGCCGTCCAGGACCGCATGCGCGCCCTCGTCCTCGCGCTGGAGGAGCGCGCACTGCTCACCCCCGGCCCGGGCCGCACCGCCGACGAGGCCGCCACCGAGGCCGCCCGCGCATTTCCCGAGTACGCCGGCCAACTCCGCGCCGCGGCCCGCACCTTCGACGACGTCACATACGGCGGCCGCCCCGGCACGGAAGCGGCGTACGCCCTGCTGGCCGGTCTCGACACCGACCTGCAGCACGCCAAGCCCGCCCTGGCCACCACCCCGACCAGGAGCAGCGGATGACCACGACCGCCACCGACGCCCCCGCACCGCCTTCCACCGCTCGTGGTCTGTGGAGCCGGTTGCGCGGCCCACTGCTGGCGCTTCTTCTGCTCGTCGTCAGCGGTGTGATCCTCGGGGCCCTGCAGTCCGGCGAACAGCACGGACGGCTCGACCCGCGCTCCGCCGACCGGACCGGAAGCCGGGCCCTGTCCCAACTCCTCGCCTCCCACGGCGTCTCCACCCAGGTCGCGACCAGCTCCGAGGAGGCCGCTGCCGCGGCCGGCCCCGACACCACGCTGCTCATCACCGACCCCGACGTGCTGACACAAGATCAGCTGACGGGCCTGCACACCGCCACCGCGCACACTCCCGGACGCACCGTCCTGCTCGCCCCGGGAGCAGCGGCCCTCGAAACCTTCGCCCCCGGCGTCCAGATGGAACCCCCGGCCCCTACCTCGGTACGCCGGCCTTCCTGCTCCCTGCCGGCCGCCCACCGGGCGGGCAGCGCCCTCCTCGGCGGCCTCCGCTACACCACCGCCGCTGGCGGCGCCGATCGCTGTTACCCCGGCGCCGGCACCGCCACCCTGCTGCGCCTTCCGGCCCCCGACAACGGCCGCGACACCGTGCTCCTCGGCTCCGCCGATCTCCTCTACAACCACCATCTCGCCGAGCACGGCAACGCCTCGCTGGCCCTTCAACTCCTCGGTACGCGCAAGCATCTGGTCTGGTACCTCCCCTCCGTGAGCGACCCGTCATCCGCTCAGGACGACCAGCGCGGTTTCCTCGACCTCATCCCTTCCGGCTGGCGCTGGGCCCTGCTCCAACTCGCCTTCGCCGCCGTGCCGGCGGCCCTGTGGCGCGCCCGTCGACTCGGCCCCCTGGTTGCGGAACGACTCCCCGTCACCGTCCCGGCCGCCGAGACCACCGAGGGCCACGCCCGTCTCTACGAGCAGGCCAACGCCCGCGACCGGGCCGCTGCCGTGCTGCGCTCCGCAACCCGCGCCCGGCTCGCCCCCCTCATCGGAGTGGCCTCGGCGCACGCCCACACTGCCGACGTCCTCCTGCCCTCTCTCCACGCCCACTTGACCTCCGCCCCCGGCGCCGAAACAGGCCTCGATGCCCTGCTCTTCGGCCCGGCTCCCGCGGACGACAGAGCCTTGGTGCACCTGGCCGACCAACTCGACGCACTCGAATCCTCGATCGTTTCCCAAGAGAGGCACGCCCCCCGTGAGCACCCCGACCGCTGACAGCGCCCGCACCTCCCTGGAGGACCTGCGCACCGAGATAGCCAAGGCCGTCGTAGGCCAGGACCCCGCCGTCACCGGGCTGGTCGTCGCCCTGCTCTGCCGCGGCCATGTGCTTCTCGAGGGCGCCCCCGGCGTCGCCAAGACCCTGCTCGTACGCGCCCTGTCGGCAGCTCTCGAACTCGACACCAAGCGCGTCCAGTTCACGCCTGACCTGATGCCGAGCGATGTCACCGGCTCACTGGTCTACGACGCCCGCAGCTCCGAGTTCTCCTTCCAGCCAGGCCCCGTCTTCACCAACCTCCTGCTCGCCGACGAGATCAACCGCACGCCTCCCAAGACCCAGGCATCCCTGCTCGAAGCAATGGAAGAGCGGCAGGTGACCGTCGACGGCGCAGCCCGGCCCCTCCCCGAGCCGTTCCTGGTGGCGGCCACGCAGAACCCGGTGGAATACGAGGGCACCTACCCGCTCCCCGAGGCTCAGCTCGACCGCTTCCTCCTGAAGCTGACGGTGCCGCTGCCTGCCCGCCACGACGAGATAGACATCCTCACCCGGCATGCGGCCGGCTTCAGCCCTCGCGACCTCGGCGCCGCGGGACTGCGCCCCGTTGCTTCCATCGCCGACCTCGACGCCGCCCGGGCCGCGGTCGCCAAGACCGCCGTCTCCCCCGAGGTCACCGCTTATATCGTCGATATCTGCCGTGCCACCCGCGACTCCCCCTCGCTCTCTCTCGGCGTCTCCCCCCGAGGCGCCACCGCCCTGCTCTCCACGTCACGAGCCTGGGCCTGGCTCACCGGCCGCGACTATGTGACCCCTGACGACGTCAAGGCCCTTGCTCTTCCCACGCTCCGACACCGCGTCCACCTCCGCCCCGAAGCGGAGATGGAAGGAGTCACCGCAGACTCCGTGATCAACGCCGTTCTCGCCCATCTCCCCGTCCCCCGCTGAGACGACACCGTGGCCCTCACCGGACGCACTGCCCTCATCTCCGCACTCGGAGCGCTCTTCGTCGGCTTCGTGCTGCCCAGCTGGCTCGGCGTCCTCCTCGTCCAACTCGCCTTGCTGCTAGCAATTTTGTGCGATCTCCTGCTCGCCGCGCCAGTGCGAAAGCTGCATATCACCCGAACCGGTGACACAGCAGTTCGACTGGCGGGCGAAGCCTCCTCGCACCTCACCGTCACCAACCCGAGCCGCCGCACCCTGCGCGCCACGATCCGCGACGCCTGGCCCCCGAGTTCCTTCCGCCCCGGCGCGGACACCTCCGAGTCCCGCCACACCATCCGCATCCCCGCCGCCGAACGCCGCCGCCTCACCACGACGCTCCGCCCCACCCGCCGCGGTGACCATCACGCGGTCCGCGTCACGGTCCGCTCCTACGGCCCGCTCGGCCTGGCCGCCCGGCAAGGAAGCCGGCACGTCCCCTGGACGCTGCGCGTCCTGCCCCCCTTCACCAGCCGCAAGCATCTCCCCGCCAAGCTCGCCCGGCTCCGCGAACTCGACGGCCGCACCAGCATCCTCACCCGCGGCGAAGGTACCGAGTTCGACAGCCTCCGCGACTACACGCCCGGCGACGACACCCGCTCCATCGACTGGCGCGCCACCGCCCGCCGGCACCACCTCGCGGTCCGCACCTGGCGCCCCGAGCGGGACCGGCGCATCCTGCTCGTCCTGGAGACCGGCCGTACCTCCGCGGGCCGAGTCGGTGACGTTCCCCGCCTCGACGCTTCCATGGACGCCGCCCTCCTGCTCGGCGCCCTCGCCGCCCGCGCCGGCGACCGAGTGGACCTGCTCGCCTACGACCGCCGCATACGCGCCTCCGTACAAGGCCGCGCGGCACGCGACCTCCTCCCGGCCTTGACCGATGCCCTGGCGCCCCTCGAATCCGAACTCGTCGAGGCAGATGCCCGCGGCCTTGCCGCCGCCATCCACCGCCGCACTCCGCGACGGTCCCTCATCGTGCTCTTCACCGGCCTGGACGCAGCCCCCGTGGAGGAAGCCCTCCTGCCCGTCCTCCCTGGTCTCACCCAACGCAATGAACTCATCGTCGCGGCCGTGGCCGACCCCCGCATCGAGGAAATGGCCGCCGGCCGTCACACCCCACAGGCCGTCTACGCCGCCGCAGCAGCGGAACAGACCCACGCCGCCCGACGCCGCACCGCGGACCGCCTCCGCCACCACGGCATCACCGTCATCGACTCCACCCCGGCCAGCCTGGCCCCCGACCTGGCCGACGCCTACCTCACCCTGAAGTCCACCGGCCGCCTGTAAAGCCATCCAGCCCAGCGCCCCTGCCGAATGCAGGCCCCGGCCAGAAGCCGACACACACCACGAAATACGTCGCTACGTGAATACGTGGCTACCGGCAGTTGGGGCAGTTGGGCTGAGCAGCAGCTCCACGCGGAGAACCTGCACCATCTCCGGGTGAACCCCGGCGCTCAAGAACGCTGGCAAGCAAGCTGAAGGACGCCCCTCAGAAAGCCGAGACCCAGCCATCTCAGCTTTCTTGCCCCGCACCCCGCGGTCCCTCTCCCCTGACCACACCCCATGAGCCCAACGCTCCACCGCCCCACGCAAAAATGCCCCGCCCTCGAAGTCGAAACCCGGGCTGAACAATGAGGCATTCCACCAACGCAAAAAAGCTCCGGTCCCTGAACCACGAAGGTTCAGGGACCGGAGCTGAAAGATTGTTCGGCGGCGTCCTACTCTCCCACAGGGTCCCCCCTGCAGTACCATCGGCGCTGAAAGGCTTAGCTTCCGGGTTCGGAATGTAACCGGGCGTTTCCCTAACGCAATGACCACCGAAACACTATGAAGTTGACCAACCCGGCAATGACACAGGTCGTTACTTCAGAACCTACACAGTGGACGCGAGCAACTGAGGACAAGCCCTCGGCCTATTAGTACCAGTCAACTCCACCCGTTACCGGGCTTCCATATCTGGCCTATCAACC
>NZ_JBICWS010000004.1:0-336701 GCF_043199875.1 Streptomyces sp. NPDC048516
TCCCACTCCGCATTCGTCAGATCCCCACGGCCCATACAGCCAGCCTGACGCCAACACTCCACCCGCGTCAGGAGATCCGAGAAACAGTGCCTAGGTCAGGAGGCCATCGAACTCTCCGGCCTTTGCGCCTGCGAGGAAGGCCCGAAGCTTCTCCGGCGTGGTCCTGACGATCACATCGGGTATGTCGCTCTCGCGCACAAGGACCTCGCCCTTGTGCAGAGCGAGTTCCACACAGTTGTCACCCTGCTCGGAGAACGAAGACTTGCGCCACTCAATGTGCACTCTCATCACACCCTCATAGGTCCTGCATCACATCGTGAATGAAGTCCCGGGAAGAGTCCGGGCCGAGGCAACGCTCTTCCATGCGGTCCAGCACGGAACGGTAGTTCGCAAGATGAGTCTCTGCGGACAGGAAGGCCGACCCTGTAGGGATGTCCAGCTGCACGGTGTCGAGCTGACGTACCGGCCCGCTCACATAGAGCGTCGAACTTCCCGCGCTGGGAAATCCACCTGCCGCGAACGGCATCACGCGAATCGTCACGTTCTCCCGGTCGGGCTGCTTCAGCAGATGATCCAACTGACTCTTGATCATCCTCTTCTCGCCGAACCGCATGCGCAGCGCGGCCTCATGGATGAGGAAGGTGCACTCCGGCGCCCCGTGCCCGTCAAGCACCTCGCGGCGCCGCATCCGGAACGCGATCCTGCTCTCAAGCGCTTCGGGGGTCAGCGGCGGTACGGCTTCCTGGAAAACAGCGCGGGCATAGTCCTCGTGCTGCAGAAGCCCAGGCAGGTGAGTGATCTGCGCTCCACGAAGGGCAAGCGCGTGATGCTCCATCTCGGCGAGGTCCAGGGCGGTGACGGCGAGCTTGTCACGGTACGCGTCCCACCAGTTTGCAGTCGCCGTGCGCCGCTCTCTGGCGATCTGCGAGAGTGCGTCGATGTACGCGGTGTCGGGACACGAGTAGTTGGCCGCCCAGACGCGCACGCGGTCAGCGCTTACGCCGAAGCGGCCGGCCTCGATATTGCTGACGGTGGTCCGGTCTGTGCCGTGCAGCGCGGCCGCCTCGGTCAGCGACAGCCCCACATGCTCACGCATCTTGCGCAGCTCGGCTCCCAACCGGCGCTGGCGTTCGGTCGGGGGCTTCCTCACCGCCATCAGTCACCCTCTTCTCGCCTCACCGTCTGGCCCGCGTCCCGATACGGGGCCACTCACCTTCCCCGCATAGCGGAGACACCCTGCCTACGCCACTGCACCGACCCGGACCCTTCCACTGAGCAGGTCATCCGTCAGCCCTCGATGTAGCGTGCGCAGCTTGGCAAGAGCCTCAGTCTCCATGGCAATTCTCTTCTCAAACTCACCAACTACGCGCAGCAAACGTGCTTGCTCATCCAGCGCTGGTAGAGGAATGGCAATCTTCTTGAGCGAGTCGCCCGAGATCTTCACCATGCTCTCCGATGTCCCTTGCGCCAGCCCGGTGATCTGACGCCGAGCACGAGAGGACCGAAGCACCAATTCGAGAAACCCGGCATTCGTTCTCTCGCTAGGCACAACGCGCATCATGAGATCTGGGTAGATGCACGGCGTACCGATGCCCCTGTAGACCCCCACCAGCCCAACCAGGTCACGTGTATTGGCGCGGCTCATCAACAAGTCGCCATCTGCAAGTACCGCGGGGTGATCGACTGCCACTGTCACAGGTGCGTTCTTTAGCTGACGCGGGCAGAACCCCCTGGGGGTCAAGCATCCCAACCCCAGCATCTGCACACCCGTCCATGCCGCGCTCTCCACAGGAGAGAATCCATT
Organism: Streptomyces sp. NPDC048516; assembly: GCF_043199875.1. Taxonomy (NCBI): domain Bacteria; kingdom Bacillati; phylum Actinomycetota; class Actinomycetes; order Kitasatosporales; family Streptomycetaceae; genus Streptomyces; species Streptomyces sp. NPDC048516. The sequence goes on from NZ_JBICWS010000004.1 coordinate 1,805, forward strand.
GCGTACCGGCGCGCCCAACGCGTCCGGCAGGCGCATACCCCAGTCCATGTGCCCAAGCATGGACTCAACAGCAGCATCACGAACGGCTCCCAGCTTGGCGATTATCGCCTCGCCAGCATGCTCCGCCTCGGTAACCGCGTCCAGCACCTCAACGATGCGCCGCTGCTCCTCCACCAATGGCCACAGAAGGTTGAGGTTTTCCACCGACCTCTGAGAGATGTTTTGCATACTCCGGCTACTGCCAGAGGCCGCTACCTCGATTTGCCGCCGCACCTCGCGCCCTGCGAGGGAAATGCTAGTAAACCGGGCATCCGCTAGCTCGGGATTAATGACCAGCCGCAACGTTTTATCAGAGAGCAAGAGCCGCTCCGAAGAGGGAGTAGCGATACACGCAGAACCCACCAATTCAGGCGTATTGGCTCGCGAAAAGAGCAGGTCACCGGGAAGCACCTCAAGCCGCTCGTCAGCCATAGCAGCAGACGTCACGGACTTGTTCTCCCGGGGACGAAAACCACTTGAGTGGACAGCGCTAACCTTGAGCACGCCCCACCCACCAGGTCCGGCAGGCACATCAGGCAAGTCGGGACTACGCCCAGCGTCGATACGTAGCAACCGGCTCTTCAGGGGAGCCTCAGTCCACATAACCCAGCTCCTTGAGGTAGTCGTTCACGCGGTGCGCCACCGCCTCGCGGCAGGTCTCGATATCGCTGAACGACACGGCGTACTTGTCCTCCCAGACGCGATACGCATCGATCAGCTCACGGCGTCGCCGTACGACATGCCCCTCCAACTTCGAGGCGAGATCGTCCCGGAGGATGCCCAGCACCGTCTCGCGGCGGCCCACGTCACCCAGGTCGTCTCGGGCCCGGTACAAGCGGGGATCAGGGGTCTTTTCCTCGTCACCGCCGCTGTCCTCAGCAACGACGATGTCCAGCGCCGTCTGTGCCGCCGCCCCACCAGCACCGGCCTCCGCCGCCACCGCCCGCTTCCCCTTCGCCGCCGTCTTTTTCGGCTTGGCCGAGCGACGGCCGCTCTCCAACGGCCAGAAGTCGTCTTCGAGTTCCTTGACTGCCTTGGCGGCCGCTGTCCGGTCCCGCTTCAACTTCTTCAGCTCGGCGTCGCTGAGCAGGTTTTCCGCCACGGCCGGGTCAAGGGCAGTCGGCGCGACCGACGCCTCGTCCTCCGCCGCCGCCTCGTCCCCGTCCTCGGCAGACACCCCAGCCGCAGCCGCTGCCCGCGCCGCCTCCGCCTCCTCCGCGACCTTCAGCTTGGCATCCAGCTCCGCCTTCTTCCGGTCGGCTTCCACCAGCTCACGCAGGAAGCCCGGATCGATCTTGGCGACCACCTTGTGGTCGTACGCATGACGGCGCTCGGCGGCCGAGCGCTTGCGCGCGCCGCCCGTGCGCGGGTCCGGCTCAGGCGACAGCAGCGTTTCGACCATCTCGACCCAGCCTTCGACCACACCACGGAACCCGTTCGTGGAGAGAGCCTTCAGGTCGTTGCGGGCCTCCTGCCACCAGCCCGCCACCGCGCCCGCGAGCGCGTGCTCGTCGAGGAGGCCGACGCCGAGCAGACGGTCACGGAACGAGGTGATCAAGTCGGCGCGGAGACGGGCCAGTTGGCCGCGCTTCTCGAACTCTGTACGGTCGTCCTCGTCGTACGGGGCAAGCGCCTCGATCTGTTCGGTCTCGGACGTCCACCACTTCTCGAAGGCTTCCCAGAGCACCTGCTCCCGGGCCTCGGCCAGCTGAGCGAGCCGGTCGGCATCGGGGCGCCGGTCCTCCGGCAGAAAGTCGAGATACGCAGGGTCGTCCGCGCGCTCCGAGAAGAGATCTTCGATTCCTACCCCGTACGCATCGAGCAGCGACTTCTTCGCCTCGATCTCCGCACGCGGCACGCCGCCCACCAGATGTGCCCGCACATCCTGCGGCTCCGGCGGCGGGGTGTTGTCCACGTACCGGCGGATGTTGAGGTTGTAGTCGTTGGCGGCCAGCTCTTCCTTGCTGACCACACGGGAGAAGCGGTCGACCTCGCAAGAGTCGAACGGCAGGTGGAAGGTGGAGACGATCTTTTCCACATGCTCCGGCAGCAGGACGTTCTGTGCCCGCTCGGCGTGGCACTCGCGGTCCGCGTTGATGAAGAGGACCTTGCCGCGGCGCTCCGGTGACTTGCGTCCGGGAGCGCGCAGCACCAGCACACACGCCGGGATACCGGTTCCGTAGAAGAGGTTGGGTGCCAGGCCGATCACGGCCTCCAGCAGGTCGTGCTCGATCAGCTTCGACCGGATGGCCTGCTCGGCGCCGCCGCGGAAGAGCACGCCGTGCGGCATGACCGTGAAGACCGAGCCGCCGCGCCCGCCGACCATGTACAGCATGTGCTGCAGGAACATCAGGTCGGCCTTGCCGCGCTCGGAGGTCGCGCCGTGCGGCATCCGCTCCTCAAGCAGCTCGACATCGTCCGCCGTGTAGTCCATGGAAAACGGCGGGTTGCTCAGGACGATGTCGTACGACCTGTCCAGGTGCTGCGGGTTGCTGAGCGTGTCACCGGTCTTCAGGTTGAAGTGACGGGCGCTGTGGAAGAGCATGTTCATGGTGGCCATGACCCAGGAACCGCCGTTGGCGTCTTGGCCGGCGAGCTCCAGGTTGTCGGAGTCACCGCCATGCTCGTCGATGTACTCCTTGGCGTGGATGAGCATGCCGCCGGAGCCGACGCAAGGGTCGTAAACGTGCTGGCCGGCCTTCGGCTGTGCCAGCTCGACCATCATGCGCACGACGGCACGCGGCGTATAGAACTCACCGCCCTTGGCGCCGGCCGAGTCCGCGAAGTCCTTGAGCAGGTACTCGTAGGCCGCACCGATCATGTCCGGGAACTCGAAGTCACCGCCGCGCAGCCGCAGGCTGCCGAAGTGCTCGATCAGCGCCGCGAGACGCTTGTCGGCGAGCTTGGCAGCCGAGGCGCCGCTGCCACCGCCTCCGCCGATGCGGTTGAAGTTGACGTGGGTGAACAGGCCGCGAAGCCCCTGGTTGTGGGCCTCCAGCTCCGCGAGTGCGGGCTGCAGGTGCCGGGTGGCGACGTCGTCGACAGCGCCCGCGAGCTTGGACCAGCGAGCCTTTTCCGGGACGTACATGACCTTGCGGTACGTGTAGTTCCTGGGTTCCCCGGCCTCTTCCGCGGCTTCTTCCTCGGAGCAGCGCTGCTCCCGGGCCTCCGCGATGATCGCCTCACGCGCGGCCTCGTACTCGTCGTTGACCCGTTTGAGGAACAGGAGGACCAGGATGTAGTCGCGGTACTCTGCGGCGTCCATGGTGCCGCGCAGAATGTCGGCCGCCGCGAAGAGGTGACGCTCCAGTTGGGCGAGAGTGAGCTTGGCCACGTACGGCTCCCTGAATTCCTGGTACTGAACGAGAGGGGGCTGGGGAGGGAACCGGTAGATCCGGCTCGCTGCACGCCGTCCACACGGCGTGCCCATGCAGCCTAGTAGTCGCCGAGCAGCAGCCCTTCCTCCACGAAGCGCCACATATCGGTGTACGTATCCCAGTCGTTCGGATTCGCCCCGTCGTGCCGTTTACTCATCGCCTCGGCGAACCGCTTGGCGGTGGCATAGCGGCTGCGGCCCTGCACTTTCCCCGTGATCTGCCCCGGGTGCACGTGCTTCGACTCCTGCACGCTGACCTTCTTCACGTTCTTCCCGTATGTCTGGGCAAATCCGGGCTGCTCCCGCAGCTTGTCGTTGGCACTGTCGCAGACGCCGCCGAAGGTGCTGGTGTAATTCTTATAGTGGAGCAACCGCCACAGCTCGAAGCAGGGGTGGGAATAAGCGATCCGCACGCCGGCCTTCTTCGCCATGTCGAATGCCTCGGTAATGTCCTTGTGTGTGTCACGGTCGAAGAGGACCCAGACCTGTGGCCAGCGCCAGTCGTGCTCGTCCAAGTCGTTGCGCTCCGCGTCGCGCTCCATCTGGCGCAGCACCTTGACTGCCTGCTTCACCATGGGCAAGGGCTTACGACCGTCCCCTGCAGCCGTCGCATTCATGAAGTGGATCTCGACCTCTTCACCCGGCTTCTTCGGAATGCCTTCCTCATGGATGAGGTCGATGTATTCCTTCTCGGTGACCTTGCCCTCGGTGTAGACATACACCCGGCGTTTTTCGGTATTTCCGACCCACTTGGCAGGACGCTCGCGCTGGAGCTTGTCCCTCCCCTTGTCCCTGGCCATCAGACCTCTTCCGTCTCCATCTGCAGCGCCGCGGCCGTCCGCAAGAGCCTGCGCCCCACCTTGCCTTCGGTCATCCGTGGCACACCGCCGAAGGCGCCTTCGAGATAGGAGGTCATCAGGTCCTCCTCCTCGGCAGGTTGGAGGTCAGAGACAGGGAACAGCTCTGTGGCCCCGTGCTTGTCCTTCTCCGTCAACCAGATCTGCCCTGGGGCCAGGGAGCGCTCACCGGCGGGGCCCCTCAGCAGCGACGGATCATGCGCCGTGAAGATCAACTGCGCGCCCTTGGGGTTCACCCACGGTGCCTGGAAGAGGCGGACGACCTCGGCCGCGAAGCGGGAGTGCAGGCTGGCGTCCAGCTCGTCGATGAGCAGGACGGCGCCCGTGTCGAGGGCTAGCAGGAGCGGGCCGATCAGGGCGAACCAGGAGCGGGTGCCGAAGGATTCCGCCTCCCAGTCCAGTACGGTCTCCTCGCCGCTGCCGGCGTGGATCAGCCGGACCCTTGGGCGGCCTGCGGAGTCGCGTTCCACCTCGGCCCCCGAGATGCCCAGGTCGGCGACGCGCAGCAGCTCCTCCACCCCCCGCCGTGACTCCTCGCTCTCCAGGAGACGCTGCGCGGTGAACGCCTCGCGCTGGCGTCGCTCGGTCTCCGGGGTGACGTCCCAGAGATTCTGCTTGAACCAGTCGTAGACGGGGGTGAGCTGCGGGTGACCGTCGTTGGCCGCGCGGGTCAGCAGCAACGCGTTGGGGCGGGTCATGCGTGCCAGCAGTGTGCGGTCCTGCAGCCGATCGCCAGGAAAGTCGAATTCCTTCTCGCGGGAAGCGTCCCGATCGAACCAGACCTGCCGCCGTCCCTTGGGGTACGCGAAGAGCCATTCCGCCTCGACCCTGCGCTCGCCCAGTTCGAAGCCGTACGACCAGCGGACCCCGTCCGCCATGACGAAGTCCACCTCGTAGAGAGTGGTCTCCGCCGCTGCTTTGGGGTCGAGCGCGAACTCTTCACGCGGGATGCCCTCGTAGGACGTCCATGCCGCGTACGAGCTGAGGACGGCCTCCCGCATCTTCTTCAACGCAGCGATGACATTCGACTTGCCGGAGGCGTTGGCGCCGAAGATGCCGAGGACCGGGTAGACAGGGAGCTGCTTGCCGTCGGAGAGCGGGAGCAGCTTGGCGGCCGCGCCTTCCTCTTCTTCGGGCACGACAAACGACAACTCCTGCTCCGCACGCAGGGACCGTACGTTTGCCGTCCGGAATCTCAGCAGCATTCCGTCTCCTTCATGGAGCACAGCGTAACGATGTTGCCCCGTGCCCGCCTGCCTCTTGCGAAGCAGACGGGCACAGCGCTGGTGGGCAACGGCACTACGACAGGAACGAGTTGATCTCGATCGTCTCGTCGCGGCCGGGGCCGACGCCGATCGCGGAGATCGGGGCGCCGGACATCTCCTCCAGCGCCTTGACGTAGGCCTGGGCGTTCTTCGGCAGGTCGGAGAAGGACTTCGCCTTGGTGATGTCCTCGGACCAGCCCGGCAGCGTCTCGTAGACCGGCTTCGCGTGGTGGAAGTCGGACTGGCTGTAGGGCAGCTCCTCGACGCGCTTGCCGTCGATCTCGTAGGCCACGCAGACCGGGATCTGCTCCCAGCCGGTGAGCACGTCGAGCTTGGTCAGGAAGAAGTCGGTCAGGCCGTTGACGCGGGTGGCGTAGCGGGCGATGACCGCGTCGAACCAGCCGCAGCGGCGGTCCCGGCCGGTGGTGACACCGCGCTCGCCGCCGATCCGGCGCAGCGCCTCGCCGTCCTCGTCGAACAGCTCGGTCGGGAACGGACCGGCGCCGACGCGCGTCGTATAGGCCTTGAGGATGCCGATGACGCGGTTGATCTTCGTGGGGCCGACGCCGGCACCCGTGCAGGCGCCGCCCGCGGTCGGGTTCGAGGACGTGACGAAGGGGTACGTGCCGTGGTCGATGTCCAGGAGCGTGCCCTGGCCGCCCTCGAAGAGGACCACCTTGTCGTCGTCGAGCGCCTTGTTGAGGATCAGGGTGGTGTCGGCGACATAGCCCTTGATCTTGTCGGCGTAGCCCAGCAGCTCCTCGACGACCTGGCCGGCCTCGATGGCGCGGCGGTTGTAGAGCTTGGACAGGAGCTGGTTCTTGACCTCCAGGGCCGCCTCGACCTTCTGCATGAGGATCGACTCGTCGTAGAGGTCCTGCACCCGGATGCCCACGCGGTTGATCTTGTCGGCGTAGGTCGGGCCGATGCCGCGCCCGGTGGTGCCGATCTTCCGCTTGCCGAGGAACCGTTCCGTCACCTTGTCGACGGTGATGTTGTACGGCGTGATCAGATGCGCGTTACCGCTGAGCAGCAGCTTGGACGTGTCGACGCCGCGCTCGTTGAGTCCGCTCAGCTCGGAGAGCAGGACCGCCGGGTCGACCACGACACCGTTGCCGATGACCGGGGTGCACCCCGGGGAGAGGATTCCGGAAGGGAGAAGGTGCAGCGCGTACTTCTGGTCGCCGACGACGACCGTGTGGCCGGCGTTGTTGCCGCCCTGGTAGCGCACCACATAGTCAACGGACCCACCGAGCAGGTCGGTGGCCTTTCCCTTGCCTTCATCACCCCACTGAGCACCGAGCAGCACAAGTGCGGGCACAGGCGTACACCCCTTCCGGGCGGGGCATGTCCAACGTGCGTGGATGGCGTCGGCGTGCGTGTTCACGCGTACGTCATCGCTGGAGACGTCGGACCGGTGCCCCGGAATAGACGAAGCCCCTGGCGCAATAGCGCAAGGGGCTCTTGCACCGAGATGCTACCTGAGGAAGGACCGAGGTGTCGGCGCAGCCTTCTGGGCACTCTCCCGTGGACTCCGTTCGGGGGCACCCCCTGCTCGTGGTCATCGACCCGGTCGCCCGCAGTACGGACGGCGAGTCCGTACGGATCGCGAAGGATGTCCTGTGCGCGGGCGCGGGGGCGAAAATCTGCCTTCCGGACGGGCCGGAGGAGTTCGCGCGGATCCTGGCCCGGCGCGGTCACCGGCGGCCGGTGGTGATCGGTGACGACCGGGCACTGCTGCGCGTGGTGGGCCTGCTGCACAAGGAGCGCGAGCTGGCCGCGGTGCCGCTGTCGATGGTCCCGGTGGGCGCTCCGGCCGCCGTGGCGCTGAGCCGCGCGCTGGGCATCCCCACGGACACGGTGGCCGCCGCGCGCACCGTCCTGGACGGCGGGGAGCGGCCGCGGGATCTGCTCACGGACGACAGCGACGGCATCGTGCTCGGCGGGCTGCGGATCCCCTGCGGGAGCGCGGCGGCCCGGCAGGGCGGCGGGGTGTACGTGCCCGCGGCGGTCCCCGCGGCGGCCCCGGCGGATCCGCGGGAGGCCGTGGAGGCGCCGGACGGCCTGGCGGGCGGGCTCGACGGGCACCGGCCGTGGTGGCAGCCGGCCGCGCGGACCGCCCGTACGGCGCTGGCGCTGCTGGCGGCGCCGGCCGCCGGGCTGGGCGGGCGGCGCGCACGGGTGCCGGGGCAGCGGCTGCGGATCGAGGCGGACGGGGTGCTGCTGGCGGATCTGGACCGGCCGGTGCGCGGGGTGTCGGTGGTGCCCGGCGGACGGGCGGGGGCGGACGGGCCGCGGCCCGGGGCCGGTGACGCGCTGGCCGAGGTGGTGGTGCACTGGCCGGGCGGGGGCCGGCCGGTACGGGCCCGGGCGCGGGCGGTGACGGTGTCCGGCGCGGACTTCCACTACCGGGCGGACGCGGTGGTCGGCGGGCCGGTCAGGACCCGTACCTGGACCCTGCAGCCGGGGGCCTGGCGGCTGCAGCTGCCCCGGGGGTGAGCGCCGGCCGGCGCCGCAGCGGGCGGTGTTGCCGGTGCCTCGGCGCGCGGCGTTGTCGTACTCGGCGGGCAGTGTTCCCGGTGCCTCAGCGCGCGGCGTTGTCGTACTCGGCGCGCATCCGGTCGCGGTGCTCGCGCCAGCGCTGCAGCATCCCGGCGAGCTCTTCCTGCAGGAACTCGAAGAAGACCAGCGTCTCGCTCATCCTGCGGCCCGCCGGGGAGTTCTCGCCGAGGCTGTCGACGCCCTCGCGCAGGGTGCCCTCCCAGCGGGTGAGGACGTTGTCCCGGCGGGCCAGCGCCTCGTACCACTGGTCGCTGTGCACGCGGTAGCGGTCGCGGCGGGAGCCCGGCTCCCGCTCCCTGCTGACCATGTCGACCTGGGAGAGGTAGCGGATCGCGCCGGAGACGGCGGCGGGGCTGACCTGAAGGCGCTCACCGAGTTCGGCGGAGGTCAGTACGCCGGAGTCGGAGGCCAGCAGGCAGGCGAAGACGCGGGCGGACATCCGCTGCATGCCGGCATCGACGAGCTGGGCCGCGAACCGCTCGACGAACTGCGAGACCGCCTCGTCGTCGCGCTTGTCCTGGGCCGCGTCCGGGACCGCGTCCTGGACCGTTCGGGCGGTCCGGCCCCCGCCGTGCTGTCGCTGCTCGCTCATGTCCGCATCATCTCCCCTGATCAGAGCCACTCCCCCAACTTTATACGTTTTCTTAACTTCACAAATTTGTGAAACTAACGTAGCTTCCGAAGCATGACCAAGGCAATCTCTCCCGCCCCCGCGGTCCGGGTCGACGGTCTGGACAAGTCCTTCGGCCGCACCCGGGCACTGGACGGCCTCGACCTGCACGTCGAGGCCGGTGAGGTACACGGCTTCCTCGGACCCAACGGCGCCGGGAAGTCCACGACGATCCGCGTCCTGCTCGGCCTGCTGCGCGCCGACGGCGGCACGGCCCGGCTCCTGGGCAAGGACCCCTGGCAGGACGCCGTCGAGCTGCACCGCCGCCTCGCCTACGTCCCCGGTGATGTGACGCTGTGGCGCAATCTCTCCGGCGGCGAGGTCATCGACCTCTTCGGCCGGCTGCGCGGCGGACTGGACCGCGCCCGGCGGGCCGAGCTCCTGGAGCGGTTCGAACTCGACCCCACCAAGAAGGGGCGGACGTACTCCAAGGGCAACCGGCAGAAGGTCGCCCTGGTCGCCGCCTTCGCCTCCGACGTCGACCTGCTCGTCCTCGACGAGCCCACCTCCGGACTGGACCCGCTGATGGAGGAGGTCTTCCAGAGCTGCGTCGCCGAGGCGCGCGACCGCGGCCGTACGGTGCTGCTCTCCAGCCATGTGCTGTCGGAGGTCGAAGCGCTCTGCGACCGCATCAGCATCATCCGCAAGGGACGGACCGTCGAATCCGGCTCGCTGGGAGAGCTGCGGCATCTGACCCGCACCTCGGTCATCGCCGAACTCGCGGGACCGCCCGGGCAATTGGACTCCCTCCCCGGCGTCCACGGCCTGGCCGTCCAGCCGATCCGGGGGAGCCGGGGCCACCGCGTCGAGCTCCAGGCCGACACCGACAAGCTCGACGCCGTCCTGCGCTCGCTCACCGCCGCCGGCGTCCGCAGCCTCACCAGCACCCCGCCCACCCTGGAAGAGCTCTTCCTGCGCCACTACCAGGACGACACCCGCGACACCCGCGACGCAGCGGCGGTCGCGCGATGACCGCCGTGGCCGCGGCCCTCCCCGCGCCCGCCGCACACTCCCGTCAGCTGGCGGGCACCGGCACCCTGTTGCGCCTCGCGCTGCGCCGCGACCGGGTGATGATCCCGGTCTGGGTGCTGTCCCTCGCACTGGTCGTCGCCGCCACGGGCTCGTCCTTCGAGGCGGTGTACGGCACCGCCGCCGAGCGCGCCCGGCTGGCCGTCTCGATGAACGGCAACGGCTCGATGCGCGCGCTGTACGGGCCGGTCTTCAGCGACTCCCTCGGCGGCCTGGTCGCCTGGCGGATGGCCGGCTTCGGCGCCGTCCTCGCCGCGGTGATGAGCCTGCTGATCGTCGTCCGGCACACCCGCGAGGAGGAGGAGACGGGCCGTCAGGAGCTGCTTTCCGCCGCCATGACGGGCCGCCGCGCGCCACTGACCGCGGCCCTGCTGACGGCCCTGCTCGCCAACGCCGGGCTCACCGTGCTGATCGCGGGCGGCCTGACCGCCTCCGGCCTGCCCGCCGCCGGCTCCCTCGCGCTCGGCGCCGCCATCGGCACCGCCGGCCTGCTCTTCGCCGGTCTGGCCGCCATCGCCGCCCAGCTGACCGAGAGCGCGCGCCTCGCCAAGGGCCTGACCGGCGCGGTCCTCGGCCTCGCCTTCGCGCTGCGCGCCGCGGGCGACGCCGCGGACCCCGCGGCCGCGTCCCCGCTCACCTGGGTCTCACCGATCGGCTGGTCGCAGAACCTCCGGCCGTACGCCGGCGAGCGCTGGTGGATCGTCGCGCTCTTCCTGGCGGCGGCCGCCCTGGCCGCCCTTGCCTCTTACACGCTGACCGCCCGCCGTGACCTCGGCATGAGCTTTCTGCCGGCCCGCCCCGGACCGGCCGTCGCGCCGCGCTCCCTGAGCGGCCCCTTCGGTCTGGCCTGGCGGCTCCAGCGCGCCACCCTGCTGGGCTGGAGCCTCGGCTTCCTGTGTGCCGGCGGGATCTTCGGCGGCATCGCCGAAGGCGCCTCCGATCTGGTCGGCGGCAACCGGCAGACCCGCGAGATCGTCGAGCGGATGGGCGGTCAGCAGGGCCTGACCGATGCCTTCCTGGCCACGATGACCGGCATGCTCGGGATGGTGGCGGCGATCTACGCGGCCGGTGCGGTGCTGCGGCTGCGCGGTGAGGAGACCGGGGAGCGCGCGGAGCCGGTACTGGCCGGCGCGGTGGGGCGGCTGCGCTGGGCGGCCGGCCATCTGGCCTTCGCCTACGCGGGCACCGTCGTCATCCTGGCCGTCGGCGGCCTGGGCCTGGGCCTCACCTACGGCCTCTCGGCCGGCGACCTCGGCGGCGCACTCGGTCCGGTCCTGACCGCCGCCCTCGCCCAGGTCCCGGCTGTCTGGACGCTCACGGGCCTTGCGGCCCTCGTCTTCGGCCTGCTCCCCAGGGCCACCGGCGCCCTCTGGGTCCTGGTCGGCGGCTGCCTGGCCCTCGGCTGGATCGGCCCCTCCCTCCGGCTCCCCGGGTGGGCCATGGACCTCTCCCCGTACAGCCACCTCCCCAAGCTGCCCGGCGCGGAGGTCACCGCCGCCCCGTTCGTCTGGCTGTCGGCCCTCTCCGCCCTGCTCGCCCTCGTGGGGCTGGCGGGCCTGCGCCGGCGCGACATCGGCTGATCCCGCGGCGGCCGGCTCTTCCGCGCCGGGCCGCCCCCGCATACGTGCGCCGCCGGAGCTGTAGCGGACTCCGGCGGCGCACTTGCGTCCGCCGTGGCACCGGGCCGGCGTGCTGCATGCACGGCGCCGGGGAGGGGTTCCGCTCGTACGGCGGCCGGGCCGGCGTCTCCCGCTCGTACGGCGGCCCGGCCGGCGTCCGGCCGTGCGGCGCCACGTCGGCGCGCTCTGTCCACAGGGTGTGGACAGAGCACAGAAAGGCGCCGACATCCAGTCACTCTTCGCGATTTCACCTGCCCGCGCGTTAACCCGTAGTAACTCTGGAGCAATAAGTGACATTGCCGTTACTTTCCGCATGCACGGCCGTGACCACGGCCCGCGGCACCGGAGGGGTTCATGCCACGCATCACCACCAAGATCGGCATGCTGGCGACGGCAGTACTGCTCGCCGTCGCGGCGGCCGGGCCCGCCCAGGGCAAGCAGGCGGGCGACGCCGCACACCGCACCGGGGGCGCGTCGGAGGCCTACTTCGTGATGACCGACGTCACGCGCGAGGAATTCGTCATCAAGCTCACCGACCCCCGCAAGATCCAGCACGCCCGGGACCTGCTGAGCGGCGCGTCCCATTCGGAGCCGCATGTCATCGGCCGGATCGAGAAGCGCCCCGCCCCGTACAACTGGCGCTGGAGCTTCCATCTCCGCCCGGAGACCATCGACTTCTTCGACTTCGCCATCGAGGTCTGTGACGCCACCACGCCCTATGTCGAAGAGCATCTGGACGAGGCCGGCGGGCCGTTCCTGCCCGGGCTGGTCTGGTGTCCCTGGACGTCGAGGCTGGTGCGGGAGGTCCCCCAGCCGTAGGGCCTGAGGTGACGGGCCGCCGGCCGGGCACCGCCCGCCGGCGGCCCGCGCCGTGCGCCCCGCCACACGCCGCCGCGGGCCTCAGCCCCCCGGTGTCACCAGCCGCGCCTCGTACGCGAACACCGCCGCCTGGGTGCGGTCGCGCAGCCCCAGCTTCACCAGTATCCGGCTGACGTGCGTCTTCACCGTCGATTCGGCCACCACGAGATGCTCGGCGATCTCGCCGTTCGAGAGCCCCTGGGCCACCAGCACCAGGACCTCGGTCTCGCGCTCCGTGAGATCGGCGATGCGCTCCTGGGCGGGGGCGCGAGGGGTGCCGAGACGGGAGAACTCGGAGATCAGACGCTTGGTGACGGTGGGCGCGAGCAGCGCCTCCCCGGAGGCGACGATGCGGACGCCGTCGGCGAGCTGGCCGGCCGAGGCGTCCTTGAGCAGGAAGCCGCTGGCCCCGGACCGCAGCGCCTGGTAGACGTACTCGTCCAGGTCGAAGGTGGTCAGCACCAGGACCTTGGCGTCCGCGTCGGCGGCCACGATCTCGCGGGTCGCCTCCAGACCGTTCATCTCCGGCATCCGGATGTCCATCAGGACGACATCGGGCTTGAGGACCGCGACCTTGTGCACCGCCTGGCGGCCGTCCACCGCCTCCCCGACGACCTCGATGTCCGGCATGGCGTTGAGCAGGACGGAGAAGCCCTCACGGACCATCACCTGGTCATCGACGATCAGTACCCGGATCATGCCTTGCCCCCCACCGTGTTCTCGCCGCCCGTCGTGCGCACCACCGGGAGGAACGCCGCGACCTCGAAGCCGCCGTCCTCGGTGGGCTCGGCCGTCAGCTCGCCGCCCAGCATCTGTACCCGCTCCCGCATGCCCAGCACCCCGTGGCCCGCGCCCGGCGAGGGCTTGGCCAGGCGGCTCGGCGGACCGTTGACGATCCGTACGCCCAGCCCGCCCAGCACATAGGAGATCTCCACCCGTGCCTCGGCGCCCGGCGAGTGCCGCAGCGCATTGCTCAGCGCCTCCTGCACGATCCGGTACGCGGACAGCTCCACGCCCTGCGGCAGCGGCCGGGGCGCGCCGGTGATCACGGACTCGACGGTCAGCCCTGTGCTGCGGAGGCTGTCGAACAGCGCGTCGAGGCCGGCGAGCGTGGGCTGCGGGGCCTCCGGGTCGTGCTCGACGAAGGCGTCCGGGTCGGCGGAGCGGACCACACCGAGGATGCGGCGCAGCTCGGCGAGCGCGGCGACGGCGTTCTCCCGGATCGTCGAGAAGGACATGGCGAGCTCGGGCGGGGTGTCCTTGACGCGGTAGGGCGCCGCCTCGGCCTGGATGGCGATCACGGACATGTGGTGGGCGACCACGTCGTGCAGCTCACGGGCGATAAGGGCGCGCTCCTCCAGGAGCGTGCGCCGGGAGCGCTCCTCCGCGGTGACGGTCAGGGTCTCGACGACCTGCCGGCGCTCCTCGCGCCAGGCGCGGACCGCGGCGGCGCAGGCCAGCACCACCCCGCAGAACACCGCGACCGCCGGCAGATCGCCCAGGTCCCTCCCGAGGGCCGCCGTGATCACGGCCGCCGTGGCGAAGGTGACCAGCCACATCTCGATGGCCAGCCGGGGCCGGGTGCGCAGCACCACGAGGACCGTCACGGCGAGGTGGGTGGGGAAGGACGACTGTCCGAAGACGCTGACGAACGGGGACGAGAAGCCCGCGTAGACGAGCACCGACATCACGAACGCGCCCAGCGACAGCCAGTAGGCGCCCACCGGGCGGAAGAGCGTGAGCAGCGGGCCCGCGGCGACCACGGCGCTGAAGCCGGTGACCAGGAGGCCGCGCAGCGAGCCGCCACCGTCGGCGTCGGCGAGGGTCGCCAGGAAGACGCACACCGAGAAGAAGCCGATGGCGAAGTGCGGCAGCCAGCGCGCCCAGTGCCGCAGCCGCTCCGGGAGCCACGGCACCCAGCGGGACACCTTGGCGTCCTCCAGCGGCGGCATCGGACGGAAGGCGAAGGCGCCGACGAACAGGTCCTGGCGCAGCCGGTGCAGCGCCCCATGGGCTATCCGGGCCTCGGAACGCAGGTGGCTCTGCGTCTGGGTGGTGTCGTTCACGCTGACAACGGTAAGCAACGACGGGCCCCCGGGCGTCCCCACCAGTGGGGATCTGCCGAGGTCCGCCTCAAGTACTACAGGTTCGGTGCAATTGGGCAAAGAGTGTGTGACAGCTGGGGCTGCCGGGAGTGACGGGGCCGTAGTGGCCGACACCGGGCAGCTCGTGCAGGTCCGTGGTGCCGGGGCTGTGTGCGGCGTAGCGGCGGGAGAGGTCGAGCGGGACGTCCGGGTCATCGGTGCCGTGCAGGATCGTGACCGGGACGCCGGCGGGCGGGTGGCACGCCGGGTCGGCAGCGGCGATCCGTTCCGCGAGGCCGGGCCCGTCACCGAGCAGTTCGGCGACCGCGCCGTTGCTCAGGCCCAGCGCATGGGCGCGGGCGAGGTCGGCGACCGGTGAGACGGCGAGGACGCGGGAGACGCGGGTGCCGGGGCGGGCGGCGGCGAGCAGCGCGAGCTGGCCGCCCGCGGAGTGGCCGACCAGCACCGGGCCCCCGCCACCCGGCAGCGCGCGCACCGCCGCCGCGAGGCCCGCCGTCACGTCGTCGAAGGTCTGCGGTGCCCCGCCGCCCGCGCCGACCCTGCGGTACTCGGCGAGCGCGACCGGCAGCCCCCGCCCGGCCAGTTCGGCGGCGAGCGGCGACAGATGGCGGCGGTCGTAGGCGGCGCGCCAGAAGCCGCCGTGCAGGAGGACGACCAGCGGGGGCCCGGCCGCCTGCGCCCGTGCGCCCTCGGCCGCCCGCTCACCGCCGGTCACCCCCTCACCGCCGGCCGCCCGCGGCAGGTACAGATCGACGATCTGGTCCGGATGCGGCCCGTACGCCACCGTCCGGTCCGGCGCCACCGGGGCCAGCCCCAGCAGCGCCGCCTCCTCGTCGGCCACGCTCACCCGCCGGCCCCGGCCGCCCCGGACTCGACGTCGGGCAGCGCCCTGAGCACCTCGCCGAGCACCCACGCGGCCCGCTCCGCGTCCGCGAAGGAGGTGTAGAGCGGGGTGAACCCGAAGCGCAGCACGTCGGGCGGGCGGAAGTCGCCGACCACCCCGCGCCGGATCAGCTCCTCCATCACCTCTTCCGCCGCGGGGGAACACTCCAGCGACACCTGGCTGCCGCGCCGCTGGTGGTCGTACGGCGTGACGGAGCGGGCCCGGCCCGGTGGTACGTAGGCGTTCACGCACTCCAGGAAGAAATCCGTCAGGGCGAGGCTCTTGGTGCGTACGGCCTCGATGGACACCCCGTCCCAGACCTCCAGCGCCGCCTCCAGCGCGAGCAGCGACAGGATGTCGGGGGTGCCGACCCGGCCGCGCGCGATGCCCTCGGCGGGGACGTATGCGGGGTCCATGGCGAACGGATCGCCGTGCGAGTTCCAGCCCGGCAGCGGCGATTCGAACCGCTCCTGGAGGCTTTCGCGGATGTAGAGGTAGGCGGGCGCCCCCGGGCCGCCGTTGAGGTACTTGTACGTGCAGCCCACGGCGAGGTCGACGTGGTGCGCGTCGAGGCCGACCGGCAGCGCACCGGCGCTGTGGCACAGGTCCCAGACGGCGAGCGCGCCCGCGGAGTGCAGCGCATGGGTGATGCCGGGCAGGTCGTTGAGCCGTCCTGTGCGGTAGTCGACGTGGTTGACCAGCGCCAGCGCGGTCCGCTCGGTGACCTCGTCGGCGATCCGCGCGGGCTCGACCGGGCGCACCGCGAGGCCGGTCATCCGGGCCGCGGACCGGGCGATATAGCCGTCGGTCGGGAAGGTCGTGGCATCGACCAGGATCTCCGTACAGCCCTTGCCGGCCATCCGGACGCCGCCCACCACGGCCTTGAAGAGGTTGACGCTGGTCGAGTCGCCGACCACCACCCGGCCCGGTGCCGCTCCGATCAGCGGTGCGATCTTGTCGCCGACCCGCTCGGGCGCGGTCCACCAGCCGGACTCGGCCCAGGACCGGATGCGCAGTTCGCCCCACTCGCGGGCGATGACATCGGCGATCCGGCCGGGCACCGTACGGGGCAGCGCGCCGAGGGAGTTGCCGTCCAGGTAGACCCCGGCATCGCCGGAGGCATGATCGGGCGCGGCGTCGAGGACGAAGCGGTCGCGGATCGCGGCGAGCGGGTCGGCGGCGTCCCGCTCCGCGGCGCGCGCGGCCTGTTCACGGGCGCCGGACGGCTCCTGGAGGCCGGTGTGGTCGGGGTATTCCGGGGTCTCAGACATGGCTGCGCGCCGTCCACAGCTCCGGGAAGACATTCTTGCGGGCCCGCTTCTCCAGCCAGGCCACCCCCGCGGAGCCACCGGTGCCCATCTTCGCTCCCATGGCCCGCCGGGTCGCGACCAGGTGGTCGTTGCGCCAGCGCCAGACCAGCTCGGCCACATCGGTCAGCGCCTCGCCGAGCCGCACGAGGTCGGACTCCTGCGGCCCGGCGTAGATCCCGGCCCAGATGGCCTCGACGGCCGGGTCGGCCTCGTAGCGCAGCGCGGGGTCCCGCCGGAGCACGGCCTCGGGCACGGCGTGGCCGCGGCGGGCGAGCAGCCGCAGCACTTCGTCCCACAGGCTCGGCTCCTGGAGGGCCTTCTCCAGTTCGGCGTGCTCCCGTGCGGCGCCGCGGTGCGGCACCAGCATCGACGCGGACTTCTCGCCGAGAAGGAACTCCATCCGCCGGTACATGGCGGACTGGAAGCCGGAGCCGTCGCCGAGCGCGCTGCGGTAGGAGTTGAACTGCGCCGGGGTCAGCCGGGCGAGCGGTTTCCAGGCGGCGTTCAGCGCCTCCAGCTCGTAGGTGGAGCGGCGCAGCGCCTCCTCCGCCGTCGTCAGGTCGTCGCGGCGCAGCGCCTTGGCGGCGGTGCTCCACTCATGGACGATGACCGTGAACCACAGCTCCATGACCTGGGTGGTGACCAGGAAGACCATCTCGCCGGGGTCGTCGGAGAGCGGGTGCTGCAGGTGGGTGAGGACATCCGCCTGGACATAGTCCTCGTACGGGGTCGTACTGCTGCTGCCGATGCTGAGATCCGGGGCGAACGGCGGGTCGGGCTCGGCGGTGGCGCCCGGTGCGGGACCCGCTGCGGGTGCGGTCGACGCGCTGTCCACGGGGTCGATGGGAGACGGCTGCGACATGAGGGACTCCTCAAGTGCGAACTACCGGGTAGCGGTCCGCCCCTTCCTCGTCGGCTCGGGAGCCCCGGTCCCCTCGGGCGCGGGATCACCCGGCCCACTGGAAATCATCCGTGCTGGGCAGCGACCGCGCAAGGGCCGACCGCGATCACGCGGCCGGCCCTTTGATCTTGCCCGGCGCTCCCCGGCGGAAAGGCCCGCGCCCCTCCCTGCGGGGAGAACTGCCGGCAGCCCCTCAGCTGAGGGTTTCGGCCGCGGTCGGCGAGGAGTCCCGCAGGAAGGCCGAGCAGCGCTCGTACTCCTCCTGCTCACCGATCGTTTGGGCGGCGCGGGCGAGGGCGTGCAGCGCCCGCAGGAAGCCGCGGTTGGGCTCGTGCTCGAACGGCACCGGGCCGTGGCCCTTCCAGCCGGCCCGGCGCAGCGCGTCCAGGCCGCGGTGGTAGCCGGTGCGGGCGTAGGCGTACGACTCCACGACCCGGCCCTGCTCGAAGGCGTCATCGGCCAGCTGAGCCCAGGCCAGAGAGGAGGTCGGGTACTTCGCGGCGACATCGGACGGCGCCGTGCCCGAGGCGAGCAGTTCGCGGGGTTCCGGGTCGTCGGGCAGATGGGTCGGGGGCGGTCCCCCGAGCAGATTCTCGTGAATGGCCATGGTCCCCAGTCTGCCTGGTCGCCGGGGCGGGGCGGGCGGCGGCCGGGATCTTGCGCCCCGGGTGGCACGGCGGGACGGGGGCGGATACGGACGGGAGGCGGATACGGACGGGAAGCGGATACGGCGGCCGGAGGCCTGGGCTTACCGGCGGCCGGCGCCGGCGGCCTGGGCGGATGCCGGCCGGAGGCCCGGGTCCGGATCGGGTCCGGGTCCGGGCCCGGGTCCAGTCCGGGCCCGGGTCCGAGTCCGGGCCCGGGTCCGAGTCCGGGCCCGGGTCCGAGTCCGGGCTCCTAGGGGGTGTCTCCCTCAGCCGGCCGGCCCGGCTGTCCCCCGGTGCCCGGCAGCCGCTCCGCGCCCCGGACCGTGGTCTCGCCCGGATCCAGCGGCGGTGCGCTCACCCCGCAGTGGTAGGTCGTCTCCGCCCGGCACGGCTCCTCGGCGCCCGGTGCGGCACGCAGCACGTTGGTGCGTACGGTCAGCACGGTGATCAGCGCGCCGATCACCAGGATGCCCGCGCACAACGGCATGGCCCGCTTGAAGGCCGCGCCGAATGCGTCCGCCGAGCGGTAGGCCTCCGGGCCGATGCCCGCCAGCAGCGGCAGCGCGGCCACCGCCATCAGGCTCGCGGCCCGCGCCGCCGCATTGTTGATCCCGCTGGCCAGGCCCGCCCGGTCCACGTCCACCGACGCCAGCACGGTCGAGGTGAGCGGCGCGACCAGCGTCACCATCCCCGCGCCCAGCACCACCAGCGCGGGCAGCACATCGGCGAAGTACGAGGCGCCCCGGCCCACCCGCGTCATCAGCAGCATCCCCCCGGCGCACAGCAGCGGTCCGACGGTGAGCGGAATCCGCGGCCCGATCCGCTGCCCCAGCTGGCCCGAGCGGGCGGACAGCAGCAGCATCAGCACGGTGGTGGGCAGCAGCGCGGTACCGGCCTGCAGCGCCGAGTACCCCACCACGACCTGGAGCTGGAGCACGGCGAGGAAGAAGAAGCCGCCGAACGCGGCGTAGACGCATACCGTCACGGCGTTGACGGCCGAGAACAGCCGGATGCCGAAGATCGCCGGGGGCAGCATCGGGTCCTTCCGCCGCCGCTCGACATGGACGAAGAGCACCCCCAGCAGCACCCCGGCCACCGCCGGAACGATCACGCCGGGCCCGGCGCCCCCGCCCGGGGCGGCGATCAGCGCATAGGTCACCCCGGCCAGCGCCAGCGCCCCCAGCACCGCGCCGGACGCATCGAAGCCGCGGCGCTCGCGGGCGTCCCGCTCCCGGGTCTCGGGGACGTGCCGCAGTGCCACCGGTACACACACCGCCGCCAGCGGCACGTTCAGGAAGAACACCCAGCGCCAGCCGGCCCCGTCCACCAGCCAGCCGCCGATGAACGGGCCGACCGCCGCGGCCACGCCACCGAGCCCCGACCAGGCCCCGACCGCCCGTGCCCGGTCATCGGGGTGGAAGACGGCCTGGATCAGGGCCAGCGAGCCGGGGGTGAGCAGCGCCCCGCCGACGCCCTGCAGCGCCCGGGCCGCGACCAGCACCCCGGCGTTGGGCGCGAGCCCGCACAGCAGCGAGGCCGCCGCGAACCACACCACGCCGATCACGAACACCCGGCGCCGGCCGAAGCGGTCACCGAGGGCGCCGCCCAGCAGGATCAGCGAGGAGAGGGTGAGCATGTAGGCGGTGACGGTCCACTGGAGGACCGCCAGATCCGCGTTGAGGTCCTCGCCGATCCTGGGCAGGGCGACATTGACGACGGTGCTGTCGAGCATCGCCATGCCGGATCCCAGCACCGCCGTCGCCAGCACCCAACGGCCCTGTGTCGAGGCCAGCCGGACCCCACCGGGCGCACTCGGTTCGCTCATACCGCGAGCATGCCCGTATCCGCGCCCGCTCGCCCGCCCTGAGCACAGACAGGGCACCGGGCCCGGGCACACGGCAGGCACCGGGCCCGGAGACGGTGAAGGCACCGGGCCCGGACGCACCGAAGGCTCCGCATCACACCGAAGGCCCCGCATCACGGCGGATGCGGAGCCTTCGTGCGCAGCGGGACCGGCCGTGCGGCCGTCCGCGCTTACTTGATCTTGGTGCCGGTGGAGCGCAGGTTCTCGCAGGCCTGGGTGACGCGCTGGGCCATCCCGGCCTCGGCCAGCTTGCCCCAGCTGCGCGGGTCGTAGGCCTTCTTGTTGCCGACCTCGCCGTCAACCTTCAGCACACCGTCGTAGTTGCGGAACATGTGGTCCGCGACCGGGCGGGTGAAGGCGTACTGGGTGTCGGTGTCCAGGTTCATCTTGACCACGCCGTTCTCCAGCGCGGTGGCGATCTCCTCCGGGGTGGAGCCGGAGCCGCCGTGGAAGACGAAGTCGAACGGGGCGGTCTTGCCGTACTTGGCGCCCACGCCCTCCTGCAGGTCCTTCAGCAGCTCGGGGCGGAGCACGACGTTGCCCGGCTTGTAGACACCGTGGACATTGCCGAAGGAGGCGGCGAGCAGGTAGCGGCCCTTGTCGCCCAGGCCCAGCGCCTCGGCGGTGCGCAGCGCGTCGTCGACCGTGGTGTAGAGCTCGTCGTTGATCTCGTGGGTGACGCCGTCCTCCTCGCCACCGGTCGGGGTGATCTCGACCTCAAGGATGATCTTGGCAGCGGCGGCCTTGGCCAGCAGCTCCTGGCCGATGGCCAGGTTGTCTGCCAGGTTCTCGGCCGAGCCGTCCCACATGTGGGACTGGAACAGCGGGTTCTGGCCCTTGGCCACCCGCTCCGCGGAGATGTCCAGCAGCGGGCGGACATAGCCGTCGAGCTTGTCCTTGGGGCAGTGGTCGGTGTGCAGCGCGACGGTGACGTCGTACTTCTCTGCCACGACGTGGGCGAACTCGGCGAGCGCGACCGCGCCGGTCACCATGTCCTTGCTGTACTGGCCGCCCAGGAACTCCGCACCACCGGTGGAGATCTGGATGATGCCGTCGCTCTGCGCCTCGGCGAACCCACGCAGCGCGGCGTGCAGCGTCTGCGTCGAGGTGACGTTGATGGCCGGGTAGGCGAACTTTCCTGCCTTCGCCCGGTCAAGCATCTCGTTGTAGACCTCGGGGGTTGCGATGGGCATCTGTCCGCTCCTTCAGGTATGCGGGTGTGCTTTCTTGGCCCTGACCAGGGGGCGAGGACTTCGCCGAGCACATCTTCCCAGACTCGGCGGATTGCTCCACATCCCGCGCCCGGCCGTCCCGCAGTGTGGGCGGCCGGTTTCACGTGAAACCAGCCGCCCCTCGGTAAAGCCGCAGCTCAGCGCGGTTTTTCTGGATTTCGCACGGCCCTCGGCCGAGGTCAGCTCAGGCCGAGGTCGCCGAGCTGGTAGCCGGTGATGTAAGGGAGTCCGGCCTCCGCGATCGCGGACTCGGCACCCCGGTCGACGATCGTTGCCACCGCAACGACCTCGGCACCCGCCTCACGCGCCGCCTCGACGGCGGTCAGCGGGGAGCCGCCGGTGGTGGAGGTGTCCTCGACGACCAGAACCCGGCGGCCCTTGATGTCCGGACCCTCGATACGGCGCTGCATACCGTGCGCCTTCTGCGCCTTGCGGACCACGAACGAGTCCAGCCGGCCGCCGCGCGCGGCGGAGGCGTGCAGCATCGAGGTCGCGACCGGGTCGGCACCGAGCGTCAGCCCGCCGACGGCGTCGTAGTCGAGGTCGGCGGTGATCTCCAGCATCAGCTGTCCGACCAGCGGCGCGGCCTCGCCGTCCAGGGTGATCCGGCGCAGGTCGATGTAGTAGTCGGCCTCCTTGCCGGAGGAAAGCGTCACCTTGCCGTGCACCACGGCCTTGTCCTTGATCTGCTGCAGCAGCTCGCCGCGCACGTCGTCACTCATGCGCACGAGCTTAAGGGCTGCCCCGTCACCCCTGGCAGCCGCACACAGCCCCGCGGCGGGCACACGCAGCCCCGCGGCAGGCGCACGACGACGGCCCTCGGGCGACTGTCCCGCGCCGGCCCTCGGGCGGTGTCCCGCCGGCCCTCAGGCGGTGTCCTGCGACAGGCTCCGCCAGCGCCAGGTCGTGGAGATCTCCAGCGGGTCGATGGGCGTGACCAGGCGCGGCACGGTGTTGAGGCCGTTCGGCGGGCCGGACTGCGGCTCGACGCAGACCGCGGCCTCCTGCTCGTCGTAGACCACGACCCACTCGCCGCGGCTGCTGACCGTCAGCTCCAGCCGGTCCGGCCAGGTGAGGGTGGCCTCGACCCCTTGCGGCATCCCGAAGCAGTCGTCCCAGGGCCCCGGCTGCGGCGTGATCCGCCGGCCGGTCGGGAGGTGGTCCTCGCCCCGCTCCTCCTGCCATGCGGGCGTGAAGTCGAGCCGTGCGTCCGCACCGCCCTCACCGAGGTTCCGCAGGAACCAGGGGTGCCATCCGGCCTGCGCGGGGAAGGAGTCGTCGGTCGCCTCGACGCACAGGGTGAGGGTGAGCGAGCCACCGTCCGCGGCCAGCTCGACGAGCTGGGTCACCCGCCCCGGATACGGCCAGGGCGCCGCCGGATCGGCCAGGTCGTAGGTGAAGACCGCCTCCGTGGCGCTCGAACGCGCGGTCCGCCAGCGGAGGTTGCGGCCGGTGCCGTGGATGGCGTGCGGCGCGGCGTTGAGGGGCATCTGGTGCAGCTCGCCCCCGTTGCGGAACTGCCCGTGCGCGATCCGGCCGCACCACGGAACCATCGGGAAACAGCCGTACTTGTCGCCCTGCCGCAGCAGCTCCGTACCGCCGACCCGCAGGCCGGCGATCCGGCAGCCGTTGTCCGGCCGGACGGTCACTTCGGTGTCTCCGGCGGCCAGCCGTACGCCTGGTGACGCCTGCTCCGGCGCCGCGTTCTGCGGGGTGTTGTCGGTGCTCACGGGACCGACCCTAACGGTGCGTCGGCGCCCGGCGCGGGACGCCGGGACGGCGCGGGACACGGGGACGGCGCGCGGGCAGCCGGCGAACGACGGGGTCAGCGCCGCCGGCGCAGCACCCGGCCGACGACCACGGCGGACGCCAGCACCACGGCGGCGGCGGGCGCCGCCCAGCGCAGGGCCACCGAGGTGGCATGCGGCTCGGGCGCGGGCACCGGTGCGTACCGCCCGCGCGGCGGGGCGTGGTCGACCTCCTCCGCGCTGCGCCCGATCATCGTCCGGCGGGCGTGCGCGGCCTCGGCGGGGCCGAGGCCATCCGGATCGTGGCCGTAGGCGTGCTCGGGGTGCCCGTCGCGCGCCGCGCGGAAGGCGTCCTCGGCGTCCTCGGCATCGAGATCCCCGCCGTCCCCGGCCGCCTCACCGAGGCCCGCCGCCTCCACGGCGCCCTCGTCACGGCCCGCACCCTTGTCACGGCCCGCACCCTCGTCGCTGTCCGCGCCCTTGTCACGGCCCGCACCCTCGTCGCTGGCCGCACCCTTGTCACGGCCCGCACCCTCGTCGCTGTCCGGCTCCAGCGAAGACGGCGGCACCTCGGTGCCGAACACCCCCGGCCCGGCCGCGCCGGCGGCACCCCCGGCCGAAGGGCCGTCGCCGGTCCGCCCCGCCACCGGACGCTGCCGCAGATCGGCCGCCAGGTTCTGCGCGAAGCGGTCCAGCAGCCGGCGGCCGGCGGTCCGGGCGGACTGGTCGGTGGCCTCGGCGAGCCGGCCGTCGCCGTGGACCGTGCCCGAACAGGCCAGTGTCGTCCCCGGACCCGGTTCGGTGGCCGGGGAGAGCCGTACGGCCAGGGTCAGCGCGACCGATCCGTCGCCCCGCGTCTCGGTGCCCTTCGCCTCGACGGTGACCACGGCGGCCGCACCGCCGTCACCCGGGCCATCGTCGCGCGCCCCGCCGCCGCCCGGTCCGCCGTCGCGGGACCCGTCGTTGCCGGACCCGTCGTCCTCGGTGGCGGCACTGACCGTCAGCGTGCCGCGGTAGGTGATGGTGGAGCTCCCGATACGCAGCCGCAGCCTGCCCACCGGGGTCCGGGGGGCGGTATCGGCGTCGAGCTGGACTCCTGGGACACAGCGCGCCACCCGCTCCGGCTCGGTGAGCGCCTGCCGCACGGTCCCGACGGGAAACGGAACGTACACCTCATGCTCCATGACATGGGAGCCTACCCAGCACCCCCGCACCCCGTGCCGCCCGGACAGAACTTTCTGCGCGGCGGGCCCGGCTCCCGCGCCGCCCCCGCGTCCGCCGCGCCTTCCCCGGCCCTCACCGGCCCTCACCGGCCCCTCGCTGACCCTCACCGGTCCTTCCCGCCCCCGTACAGCGCCCGCCCGCTCAGTCGAGATACCGCGGATGCATCAGCGTTGACGCCGGCAGCCCGGGCATCCGGTCGTGGGCCTCGCCGCGCCGCCCGGCCTGCAGCTCCGCGCAGGTGAGCCCGGCCGGCGGGGGCGCATCGGGCGCCAGCCCGAGCCGTGGCCGGTGCCGCGCGGCCAGCACGAAGCCCCAGTACCGGTCCCGGCCGCCCGACGGCGCGGCGGCGGGCACCTCCGCGTCCACCGACGCCACGGGGGCGGCCGTGCGGTCCGGGCCGCCGTAGAACGACGCGGGCCGGCCGGCCAGGCGGTACGGCACGGTCGCCAGGCCCACCGACCGGACCGTCGACTCCACCGTCCAGTACAGGCGCGCGCGCTCGACCGGCGGTCCGGCATGCACCACCAGCCGCCCGTCGGGTGCCAGCAGCCGCGCCGCGAGACCGTAGAACTCCTGCGAGTAGAGCTTGGTGCTCGCGGCGATCCCGGGGTCGGGCAGGTCGGAGACGATGACGTCGTACGGCGCCTGCCGCCGGCCGCGGCCGCGCAGCCCCTGCTGCCGCAGCCACTCGAAGGCATCGGCGGTCACCACCCGCACCCGCGGATCGGCGAGCGAGTGATGGTTGAGGCGGGAGAGGCCGGGGTCGCGGCGCGCGAGCCGCAGGACACCGGGGTCGAGCTCGACGACGGTGACCGAGCGGACCGAGCGGTGGCGAAGGATCTCGCGCACCGCGAGGCCGTCGCCGCCGCCGAGGACCAGCACCCGGCGGTGCGGGCCGGCCGCCATCGCCGGATGCACCAGCGCTTCGTGGTACCGGTATTCGGTCTCCGCGCTGACCCGGAGCCGGCCGTCCAGATACAGCGCCAGCGGTCCGCCTAAACCTTTCCTCCCCCGCCCCGCACCGGCACCGTCCCCCGTACCGCCGGTCATCACCACTTCCTGGATGCCGGTCTGCACCGCGACCCGCGCCGAGGATCCGTACACCGCCTGCCGGGCGGCCCGCTCGAACGGCGCGGCCAGCAGTACGCCCGCGGCCAGCAGCGCGAGGACCAGGGCGTTGGCGGCGAGCAGCGTCCAGCGGGCGCGGGCGCTCAGATCGTCACGGAAGAGCCACAGCACCAGGACGCCGCCGGCCACCGCGTTGACCCCGCCGGTGAGCAGGGCACCGGTCAGCTGGCCGAAGCCCGGCAGCAGCAGAAAGGGAAAGGCCAGGCCCCCGACGAGCGCACCGACATAGTCCGCGGCGAAGAGGTCGGCGACCGCGCCGCCCGGGTCCTGCCGGCGCACCCGCTGGATCAGCGTCATCAGGAGCGGCACCTCGGCGCCGATCAGGATGCCGATGGCCAGGGAGAAGCCGACGAGCACGGAGCGGGACTGGCCGAACCAGGCGAAGCAGGCGTAGAGCGCCATGGCGGAGCTGCCGCCGACCAGCGCCAGGCCTGCCTCGACCGCGCCGAAGCCGACCGCCGCCCGGCAGCGCAGCCGCTTGGCGAGCAGTGCGCCGACGCCCATCGCGAAGACCATGACGGACAGCACCACCGACGCCTGGGTGACCGAGTCGCCGACCAAGTACGTGGCCATCGCGACCAGTTCGAGTTCGTAGACCAGGCCGCAGGCGGCGCAGACGAAGACGACGGCGAGGACGAGCAGCCGGCCGGGCCCGGCCGGCACGGGCAGTCGCGCCGGCGTCACGGCCTCCGGCGGCCCGGGGACGCCGGCGAGAACGGGCTCTGGCGGGTCGATCATAAAGTGAACGCTACGTGACGATTCCGTGCCTCTCCGTCACCCACAAGGGTGCAGTCTGCGGGCCGCAACCGGCAGTTGAGGAACCGCCCGCACAGGGGGCACGCGGCACCCTTCCGCACCACACCGGCCGACCGGACCGCGCACCCGGCACCGCCCGCGCCCCTCCAGGCACCGATGCCCCCGGCGCGCGGCCCGTACGCCCCTCGCGCCATCCATGACCGCACACCCTCCCGCCGACCGGACCGGTTTCTTTCGCCCACCCCGGCTAGACCGCCGCGACCGCAGCCCGTACGCCCACCCGGGTACGCGTGGCCACCAAGCGGCCCTCCTGCGGATACGCGTGCCAGGTCCGCCAGCGCACCTGCCCCTGCTCACACTGCGCCAGCATCGCCGTGAAGGCGTGCGGCGAGCCCGGGAACGTCCCGGCGAGGCCGTGCGGATGCTCGGCCACCAACGCGAGCAATTCCTGCGCACGCCCCGCGAACGAGCCGCGCGACAGCGTCTCGACGTGGGCGGCGAATTCGTATTCCCAGTCCCCGAGCCGCTTCGCCACCCCCAGCGGCAGCGGCGTGCTGCTGCCCGGCATACAGGCGACCGTTTCGGAACAGGTGCCGCGCCCCTCCTCGAGGAGCACCTGGTGAGAAGCGCCGAGCAGCCTCAACTGCAGTTGTGCGCCGTGAAGTTGGAGATCGAGTACGGCGAGGGCCGGCAGGGGTTCCCTGCCCAGCGCCCAGGCCAGGTCGGAGGCACGGGTATCGGTGTACGCCGTCTGCAAAGTGGTGAGCATGGGTCGGCTCCGCAAGCACGCAGTGGAATGGTGGGCCGGCCCGCCCGTTGAAGGCAGGGAACATCCGCATGCCTGCCGGCTCGTGCCCACGTGGAAACGGAGAACGTGGGGGATTCTCCAGGAAGAGGGAATCATGAAAGCCCCGTCACCCACAGCGCTTTTACCCATCTCCTCCGGGTTTCCATCCGCCCGGGGGCCCTGCAGTTCACCTGTTCAACAAGCAAGCGCCCGGCGGGTGTTGATGTTTTCAATCAGCACCGGCCAGGCGCATATGCGGTAAGCAACAGCCCTTTTGCGCAAGTGGAGTTGGAGAAATCGGGCATCTGACTCAGAAACAACCCGAGTCGGCTCAGAAGCAGCCGGCCGGCTCCTCAGGAGCCGCCGTCGGCTCAGGAGCCGCCGCCACCACCGCAGCCGCCACCGCCACCGCCGCCGCCACAGCCGCCACCACCGCAGGAGGAACCACCGCCACAGCCACCGTGGTGCCCGCCGCCGTGGTGCCCACCGTGGTGCCCGCCACCCAGGCTCGACCCCCCGTCACTGCCGGCCCACCAGCTGCCGCCGCCCGCCGCGGACGAACCACCCCAGCGCCGTCCGCGCCGTGGTCCGTTAACGCTCCGCGAGACCAGGGCCAGCAGGCCGATCACCACCACGCAGACCACCAGGAAATCCACGATCCCCATCTGCCTCACATTCCTTTCTTCCCCCGAAGCGAGGCACCCGCTCCGTCCGGCGCCCGGTGCGCCGCTCCGGCGCCGTCCCGCGCCGGGGCCGTCCTCGTCGACGGCCGTCACTGTCCTTCGTACGAGGCTGCTGCCCCGGCCCTCGCGATCTCAAAGCACTGTTGAGGAAATCAAGAGGTTCGACGGAGGATGGCGCCCATGGACCGACCGCTGCTGAACCGCCGCCTCGCCGAATTCGGCACCACGATCTTTGCCGAAATGTCGGCACTCGCCGTACGGACCGGCTCCATCAACCTCGGCCAGGGCTTCCCCGACGCCGACGGCCCGGAGGAAGTCAGGGAGGCGGCGGTGCGTGCCTTGCGCGACGGCCGCGGCAACCAGTACCCGCCCGGCCCCGGCATCCCCGAGCTGCGTACCGCCGTCGCCGCCCACCAACAGCGCTTCTACGGACACCTCGGCCTCTCCTGCGACCCCGACACCGAGGTCCTGGTCACCGCGGGTGCCACCGAAGCCATCGCCGCCTCGCTGCTGGCGCTGCTGGAGCCGGGCGACGAGGTCATCGCGCTGGAGCCGTACTACGACTCGTACGCGGCCTGCATCGCGCTGGCCGGCGGCCGCCGCGTCCCGGTCACCCTGCGCGCCGACCCCGAGTCCGGTTCCTACCGCCTCGACCTCGACGAACTGCGCGACGCCGTCACCGACCGCACCCGCCTGATCCTCCTCAACACCCCGCACAACCCCACCGGCACCGTGCTCTCCCGCGAGGAGCTTGCCGAGATCGCCCGTCTCGCCCGCGAGCGCGACCTCCTCGTCATCACCGACGAGGTCTACGAACACCTCGTGTTCGAGGGCGAGCACCTTCCCCTCGCCTCGTTCCCCGGGATGCGCGAACGCACCGTCACCATCGGCTCGGCCGGCAAGACCTTCTCCTTCACCGGCTGGAAGGTCGGCTGGGTCACCGCGGCCCCGGAGCTGGTCAGTGCCGTCCGCTCGGCCAAGCAGTTCCTCACCTATGTCTCCGCCGGGCCCTTCCAGTACGCCGTCGCCGAGGCGCTGGCCCTCCCCGACAGCTACTTCACCGCCCTGCGCGACGATCTGCGCGCCAAGCGCGACATCCTGGCCACCGGCCTCACGGAGGCGGGCTTCACGGTCTTCCGCCCCTCCGGCACCTACTTCATCACCACCGACATCCGCCCCCTCGGCCACGACGACGGCTTCGCCTTCTGCCGCGCCCTGCCCGAACGCGCCGGTGTCGTCGCCATCCCCAACGCCGTCTTCTACGACCACAAGGACCAGGGCGCGCCATACGTCCGCTTCGCCTTCTGCAAGCAGGAGTCGGTCCTACGGGAGGCGTCGGAGCGGCTCAGCAAACTCTGACCGAGACCCCACGGGGCGCTCCGGCGCCCCGCCCCTTCACCGCCGGTACTCCTCGATCGGCGAGAGATCGTGATTCTTCAGCGCCGCCCCACGGAAAGCGTCGTCCGCCTGAACCATGGCCTCCTCGGAGTCGAAGCGGCTGACCCATGGGCCGGTGCGCGGTGGCAGTTCGTCGCGCATTGTCATGAAACGGAGACTCCGTCCATCGAGAGTTCGAGCTGATCGGGCGTGGCCAATCTTCCCACGAGCAACCCGTGGTGCGACGGGTCGTCAAACCTCGTAGCCGGGCGGCGGGACATCATCCGGAGACTCCGGCGGCTCCTTGCGGGCGCCGTAGAAGTAGTCGTACAGATCCTGCAGGTAGGCGTACAGAAGGTCATCGCGCCAGAAGTTGACCCTGGTCAGCTCGTACCAGTCCTCTACGGCGGCAGACCTCTCACGAAGCAGGTACTCCAATGCTTCACGCAGATTCCTGGCGTCTGGCGATTTAGGGTTCCGGACGATGTACGACTTGTAAACGGGGACGTCATCGATGAACTCAATATTGAGGCAGGATCTGAAGAATTTACCAACCCCGCCCACCTCCGCGAAAAAATGCGGGATACTCGATGGATTGAAGCTTCTGGAGTGCATTCCCGCCTCACTTATTAAAGATCTTCACCGGCTGCGGGAACATGGTCACCAATGGATGACCTCTCTGATGATGTGTTTGCCGATCTCGATGGCGGCAGCCTCGGCGGCGGCAGCGATGCCGAGCGTCGCTACCGTGGCGGCGGCCGCGGCCGCCATCTCGACTGCCCTGATGACCAGTTGGGCGATGACCGCACCCTTGGCGACGACAACACCGGTGGCCGCGACCTCCAGTGCCGTGGCCAGGACGTCGCAGCAATTGGTCAGGACCGTATCGTGCTCACCGGTGACCTGATTCCAGCGGCTGAGCAGTGCGTCGCAGGAGGCACCCTCGTAGATGTCCGCGAGTCCTTTCAGCGTGGAGTCAAGCCCGCTGTGCCCCTCCGCGAGGTTCTGGCCGAATTCCCGTACGTGGCCGCCCCGGGCCCGCAGTTCGTCCTCGTCGATGCCGGGCCATTCCAGGCCCGTCAGGTCCATGATCCAGACGACTTCACCAGGCAGCTCGATGGACACCGCCGGCCTCCCCCTTGGCTCCGCGCCCGCTCAACTCCGCGTGTATGGACGAGCGATGTACCCAATACGGTTGGCGACCGAAAATGATCAAGTCGGCCGGAAGTGGAATCGCTTACAGAGCCGGAGGGCGGGCCGAGCCCCGCAGCGATTGCCCGCGTCCCCCGTCACAAGACAGACGCGGGCCCCGAAGCCTCAGAAGCTTCGGGGCCCGCGCAGCAGGGTGGGGTGGGACGGACGGGGCTCAGGCCTCGTCGTCACCCGGCTTCTCGTCGGAGTCGCCTTCGATCTCGGCTTCCAGGCCGAGCTGCTCGACGATCCACTTGTCGAATTCGATCGAGGCGCGGACCCAGCTGACCGTGCTCGACACGAAGTGTTCGAGCGAGACACCGGTGCCGATCAGCATCGATGCTTCACCGATCAGACGGACCGTGCCGTCGTCGTGGGTGTGGGTGTAGGCCTTGGGCCACAGCGTCCGGCGGTTCCAGTCGTCGATCGCCTCCAGCAGCTTCGACTTGTCGTCGATGCCGTGGGCACGGTCGTAGAACGTACGGACGGAGAAGATCTGCTGCTCCTCCTCGCCCCGGAACATGAAGTACGTGCGGAACTGCTCCCACGGAGCGGCGAGGTCACCCTCCTCGTCGACGACGTACTTCAGCTCCATCTGGTCGAGGAGCTGCTTGACCAGGTCCTGGTCAGGCACGACGGGACCCTCAGGCCCCGAGGGCTCGGGTTCGGGCTGGCCCCCGAAATTCGGAATCGAGGACGGGTCGATGCTCACCGTGGAATTCCCTTCGTATGGTCCCTGCCATCCTCCCCCACACCCGCCCCGTCCTGGCAACCCGGGACGGAGCGGATACGGGCAAGGTGTCGGTCATGGTGTCGGTCTAGGAAAGGATCACGGACGGAGCCCCGCTCCGCAGCCGTACGCCCGGATCGCGGCGCCGGTCAGGCCACGGTCCGCCCGGCCGGCTCCACCGACAGCTGGTCGCCGTCCACATCCACCCGCACGATGTCCCCGTCCAGCACCTCGCCCGCCAGGATGGCGCGGGCGAGCGGGTCGCCGATGGCCGTCTGGATCAGACGGCGCAGCGGCCGGGCACCGTAGGACAGGTCCGGGGCCGGGGCGTCGACGACCGGCTCCTGGCCCAGCCAGGCGAGCCAGGTCAGGGCACGGTCGGTGACGTCCAGCGTCAGACGGCGATCGCCGAGACGGCGCTGCAGGTGGTCGAGCTGGATCCGGGCGATCCGCTGAAGCTGATCGGTGCCGAGCGGGTGGAAGACCACCACGTCGTCGAGCCGGTTGAGGAACTCGGGGCGGAAGGAGACCCGGACCGTCTCCAGCACCTTCTCCTTCTTCTGGTCCTCCTTGAGCAGCGGGTCCATCAGGAAATTGGAGCCGAGGTTGGAGGTCAGGATGAGGATGGTGTTGCGGAAGTCGACCGTACGGCCCTGGCCGTCGGTGAGCCGGCCGTCGTCGAGGACCTGCAGCAGGATGTCGAAGACGTCGTGGTGGGCCTTCTCGACCTCGTCCAGCAGGACGACGGAGTACGGGCGGCGGCGGACGGCCTCCGTGAGCTGGCCGCCCTCCTCGTAGCCGACGTAGCCGGGCGGCGCACCGACCAGCCGCGCCACGCTGTGCTTCTCGCCGTACTCCGACATGTCGATCCGGACCATCGCCCGCTCGTCGTCGAAGAGGAAGTCCGCGAGCGCCTTGGCCAGCTCGGTCTTGCCGACACCGGTCGGGCCGAGGAAGAGGAAGGAGCCGGTGGGGCGGTCCGGGTCGGCGATGCCGGCGCGGGTGCGGCGGACGGCGTCGGAGACCGACCGTACGGCCTCGGTCTGGCCGATCAGCCGCTTGCCGAGCTCTTCCTCCATGCGCAGGAGCTTCTGGGTCTCGCCCTCCAGCAGCCGGCCGGCCGGGATGCCGGTCCAGGCGCCGACCACATCCGCGATGTCGTCGGGGCCGACCTCCTCCTTGACCATGGACTCCTTGGAGGCCTCCTGCTCGGCCTCGGCGGCGGCCGCCTCCTCCAGCGCCTGCTCGACGCCCGGGATCTCGCCGTAGAGCAGCTTGGAAGCGGTGTCGAAGTCGCCGTCGCGCTGCGCCCGCTCGGCCTGGCCGCGCAGCTCGTCGAGCTTTTCCTTGAGCGCGCCGACCCGGTTGAGGCTTTCCTTCTCCTTCTCCCAGCGGGCGGTCAGGCCGCGCAGCTCCTCCTCCTTGTCGGCGAGGTCCTTGCGCAGCTTCTCCAGCCGCTGGAGGGAGCCGGCGTCGGTCTCGTTGCGCAGCGCCAGCTCCTCCATCTTGAGACGGTCCACGGCGCGCTGGAGCTCGTCGATCTCCACCGGGGAGGAGTCGATCTCCATACGGAGCCGGGAGGCGGCCTCGTCGACCAGGTCGATGGCCTTGTCGGGCAGGAAGCGGGAGGTGATGTAGCGGTCGGAGAGGGAGGCGGCGGCGACCAGCGCGGAGTCCGCGATCTGCACCTTGTGGTGGGCCTCGTAGCGGCCCTTGAGCCCGCGCAGGATGGCCACCGTGTCCTCGACGGTCGGCTCGGTGACCAGCACCTGCTGGAAGCGCCGCTCCAGCGCCGGGTCCTTCTCGATCCGCTCGCGGTACTCGTCCAGCGTCGTCGCGCCGACCATCCGCAGCTCACCACGGGCCAGCATCGGCTTGAGCATGTTGCCGGCGTCCATGGACGAGTCGCCGCCGGCGCCCGCGCCCACGACGGTGTGCAGCTCGTCGATGAAGGTGATGATCTGGCCCTCGCTGGACTTGATCTCCGCGAGGACGGTCTTCAGCCGCTCCTCGAACTCGCCGCGGTACTTGGCGCCCGCGACCATCGCCCCCAGGTCGAGTGCGACCAGCCGCTTGTCGCGCAGCGACTCGGGCACATCGCCCTTGACGATCCGCTGTGCCAGTCCCTCGACGACGGCGGTCTTGCCGACGCCCGGCTCGCCGATCAGCACCGGGTTGTTCTTCGTCCGGCGGGAGAGCACCTGCACCACGCGCCGGATCTCGTGGTCCCGGCCGATGACCGGGTCGAGCTTGCCCTCGCGGGCGGCCGCCGTGAAGTCCGTACCGAACTTCTCCAGCGCCTTGTACGTGCCCTCCGGGTCGGCGTTGGTCACCCGCTGCCCGCCCCGGCTCGCCTCGAAGGCGGCCAGCAGCTTCTTGGCGCTCGCGCCCTGGTCGGCCAGCAGCTCACCGGTGCGCCCGCCCTTGGCGGCGATCCCGATGAGCAGGTGCTCGGTGGAGACATAGGCGTCACCGAGTTCCTTGGCGCGCTGGGTGGCGTCGGCGATGGCGGAGAGCAGGTCGCGGTCCGGCTGCGGCGGCGCGACCGTCGAGCCCTGCACGCTCGGCAGCCCGGCGAGCTGCCGTTCGGCGCCGTTGCGCAGCACGGCGGCGTCCGCCTCGACGGCGGACAGCAGGTCCATGATGTTCTCGTTGTCCTGCCCGGCCAGCAGCGCGAGCAGGAGATGCGCGGACGTCATGTCCGCGTGCCCGGCGGTGACCGCCCGCTCATTGGCGGCGCTCAGCGCCTCCCGGCTCTTGTTGGTCAGCTCGGCGTCCACGTCCTCGCGATCCTCCTCGACTCGTCCTGAACAGCCTCTGGCGGGCTCGTTCGGGCCCATTCTGCGCCTGTACGGCACCCACCCTGCTCATGCCAACGTGCGATAAGTTGAGTCTATTCCACTCAAGGTTGTTCCGGGAGCCCTGCCCACCCCACCCTCGCTCACTCGTGCGAGGGAATCGCACCCAACGCGCCGTCCGGACCCGCACCACCCGGCGACACTGGCCTTCGACCACGAGGAGGTGCAGCATGACGGCTATGGCACACGAGCCGATGCCCACGCAGGACGACATCCTCCTGGAAGGCTTTCTGGCGCTGGAGACCCCGGCAGGTTTCCGAGCCGAGCTCATCGAGGGGGAGATCGCTGTGACACCGCCGCCGGACGGCGACCACGAGGACTACCTGGGTCTCGTCTCCGAGCAAGTGATGCAGTTGTCCGCGACGGCGATGCAGTTCTCGGGACACAAAGGACTTGTCCTTCCCCACCCGGCGGGCCGGCCCGCGGACCACGTGATCCCCGACGCCACCATCGCCCCACGAGCGCTTCGTCTCTTCCGCGGCGCCCCTCCCTGGATGCCCAGCGACGGCGTCGCCATGGTCGTCGAGGTGACGTCGCGCAAGCCCCGCAAGGACCGCGTCTCCAAAGGCCATGGCTACGCCCGCTCCGGCATCCCGCTCCATCTCCTGGTCGACCGTGACAAGTCAGCGGTCACGCTGTTCAGCGAGCCGGAGGGCGAGGACTACCTCGCCACCCACATCGCCCCCTTCGGCAAACCCCTCCCCCTCCCCGCCCCCTTCTCCTTCGAGCTGGAAACCACCGACTTCCTCTGACCCCCGGGCCCCGGCCTACCCTTGCCCCCATGGCCCATGACCTCAGTGCCCTCAGCCCGGAGTACCTCGCCTTCTGGGGCGAGTACCTGATGCCGACCCTCACCACGCTGCGGACGAACGGGACGCCGCACGTCGTCCCGGTGGGCGTCACCTACGACGCCGGGCAGCGGATCGCGCGGATCATCACCCGCAAGGACAGCACCAAGGTCAAAAACGTCCTCGCCGCCGGGGCGGACGGCGCCACCGTCGCCGTGTGCCAGGTCGACAAGGGCCGCTGGGCCACCCTGGAGGGCATCGGGCGGGTGCGTACGGACAGCGAGTCGGTGGCCGACGCGGTGCGCCGGTACGCCGAGCGCTACGGCCGGACCCCCACGCCCAACCCCGATCGCGTCATGATCGAGATCGCGGTGACCAAGGCGATGGGCCGGGCCTGAGGGCCGGGCCGCCGCCCCCGCGTCCCGCTGGGCCCGTC
The DNA here is from genome assembly GCF_043199875.1 of Streptomyces sp. NPDC048516. Classification (NCBI taxonomy): domain Bacteria; kingdom Bacillati; phylum Actinomycetota; class Actinomycetes; order Kitasatosporales; family Streptomycetaceae; genus Streptomyces; species Streptomyces sp. NPDC048516. The sequence goes on from NZ_JBICWS010000004.1 coordinate 36,728, forward strand.
GGCCCCCTGGCCGAAAACGGACCTTCCCGCTCCGCCGCCGGCCGTCCACCTGGTACTCAGGAGCGACGGGAACCGAACAGCTCCGTGCAATGGCGGACGGCATCGGGCCTGCCCCAGGCAAAAGACGGCAGCTGGAGGCCGCATGGCGTCGGCAGTGCGCATCGTGACGACCGCTCCGGGCCGTCCGTCCCCAAGGCGTCCGTCCCCAAGACGTCCGTCCTCCACCCGGCCGCATCCGCACGCCGAGCTCTGCCCGCGCTGCGGCGGCCAACTGGCCGTCAGCCAGGACGGCTGGAAGATCTGTCACGCCTGCGGTTACGCTTCGCCGCCCGGTACAGCCCCTCCTCCACGGGCCACCCGCGGGGGTATCGTCGCCCCCACAGTCGCCACGCCCCGGAGGGCACGATGAACTCGGTCCGAGTGACGGCGATCGCCTGCCTGATGCCGCTGTCCGAGCTGGACGAGGATCCGTTCCTGGTCGATGACCGCGGCCAGCACGACATGTGCACCCAGTGGGCGGCAGCCCGTGACTACCACCTGACCTGCCGGCTCAGCCTGCACCACCTGCGCGCCGATCACGGCGCGCTGTGGCGCGATGTCGAAGCGGGCCTGGTGGATGTGTTCGTGGCGCCCAACCGCCGGGCACTGGAGAATGCCATCGACAACGCCGCCGAGTTCACGGCACGGTGCGCCGAGGCCGGGGTGCGCCTGGAGACCACCGACTTCGACGAGCCGGTCTACACCCTGGCGATGAAGTCGCATGTGCACCGCCGGCTGTCGATGCCGACGGCGGGGTACAACGGCTGCTGAGCGGGCGCGGCCGTACGCGGGCGGACGCAGGCGGCACACCACGACGCCCCGCACCGTGCGCAAAAACGCGACAAGGGCCGGGTTTCCCCGGCCCTTTGCCACCTCACGCGCCGGGTGCCCGTGCCCCGGCCTGCCGGATCACTCCGGCCGCTTGGGCCGCCACACCACCAGCGCGCTGGTCTGCTGCACGTCGTGATACGGCACCAGATCCCGCCGGTAGGAGGCGTGCACCGCCGCTTCCCGCTGCTGCATCGCGCTGGCCGCGCCCTCCAGGGCGCCCTGCAGTTCGACGACCCGCTGCTGCAGGGCGGCGACCTGGTTCTCCAGCTCGATGATGCGCTTGATGCCGGCGAGGTTGATGCCCTCGTCCTGGGACAACTGCTGCACCGTACGGAGCAGTTCGATGTCCCGGGCCGAATAGCGGCGGCCCCGCCCGGGCGTGCGGTCGGGCGAGACCAGCCCCAGCCGGTCGTACTGCCGAAGGGTCTGCGGATGCAGTCCGGAGAGCTGAGCCGCGACGGAGATGACATACACCGGCGACTCTTCGGTCAGTTCATAGGGGTTACGACGCTGCCCGCCCCGGCTGTCCATCTCAAGCTCCCTTCGCGGCCTGGAACAGCTCTGCCCGCGGGTCCGGGCCCGCGGTCGCCTCGCGATAGGACTCCAGCGACTCCTTCGCCTTGCCGCTGAGGTCGCTCGGGACCAGCACCTCTATGGTGACCAGCAGATCACCCCGGGTGCCGTCCTTACGGGTCGCACCCTTGCCCCGGGCGCGCATGGTGCGTCCGTTGGGGGTGCCGGCCGGCAGCTTCAGCGTCACCGGCGGGCCGCCCAGCGTCGGCACCTTGACCTCACCACCGAGCGCGGCCTCCGGGAAGGTGACCGGCACCGTGACGGTGAGGTTGTCGCCCTTGCGGCCGAAGACCGGGTGGGCGTCGACATGCACGACCACGTACAGATCGCCGGCCGGGCCGCCCTGCTCGCCCGGAGCGCCCTTGCCGCGCAGCCGGATGCGCTGCCCGTCGGAGACGCCCGCGGGGATCCGGACCTGCATCGTGCGGGCACTGGTCGCCCGGCCACTGCCCTTGCAGACCTCGCAGGGGTCCTGGGCGATCAGGCCCCGGCCCTTGCAGTCGGCGCACGGGTCGGTGAGCGAGAAGCCACCGCCCGCGCCCCGGCTGACCTGGCCGGTGCCGACACAGGTCGGACAGACCCGCGGCGTACCGTTCTTGTCGCCGGTACCCGAACACGCCTTGCACGGCGCCTGGCTGGACATCCGCAGCGGGACCGTGGCCCCGTCGACCGCCTCGGTGAAGCTGAGCGTCACCTCGGACTCGATGTCCTGGCCGCGGCGCGCGTGGGTACGCGTACCGGCGCCGCCGCGGTTGAACAGGCCGCCGAAGACGTCCCCGAGCCCGCCGCCGAAGCCGCCGCCCCCGCCGCCCTGACCGGGCGTGCCCCCGAAGAGGTCACCCAGGTCGAAGTTGAAGGAGCCGCCGCCGCCCGGACCCGGGCGGTAGCCGCCGTTGCCGAACAGCGTGCGCGCCTCGTCGTACTCCTTGCGGCGCTTGGTGTCGCCCAGGACGTCGTGGGCCTCGGAGATCTCCTTGAAGCGCTCCTCGGCCTTGGCGTCGCCCTTGTTGGCGTCCGGGTGGAACTCCCGGGCGAGCTTGCGGTACGCCTTCTTGATCTCCGCTTCGGTGGCGTCCTTCGGGACGCCGAGGACCTTGTAGTAGTCCTTCTCGACGAAGTCCTTGGTGCTCATCCCCGACGTCCCTCCTCCCGCACGGATTTACTCTCTGTCCTCACGTCAGCCCTCGTCCGGGCCACCGCTCTCCTCGTCCGAAGCCTGGGGGTCCTCGTCGGAGGCGGACTTGGCGCCCTGGGCACCCGGCTGCGGCTCGGCGACGGCGACCCGCGCGGGGCGGATCGTTCGTTCACCGATGCGATACCCGGGCTGCAGGATCGCCACGCACGTCGTCTCGGTGACATCCGGTGCGTACGAATGCATCAGCGCCTCGTGGATCGTCGGGTCGAAGGGCTCACCCTCCTTGCCGAACTGCTGCAGACCCAGCTTGGCGACCACGGTCTCCATCGATTCGGCCACCGACTTGAAGCCGCCGACCAGTTCACCGTGCTCACGGGCACGGCCGATGTCGTCGAGGGTGGGAAGGAGCTCGGACAGGAGGTTCGCCGCGGCGATCTCCTTGACCGTGACCCGGTCCCGTTCCACCCGACGGCGGTAGTTCTGGTACTCCGCCTGGAGCCGCTGGAGGTCCGCCGTGCGCTCGTTGAGCGCCGTACGTACCTGGTCCAGCTGCGCCTGGAGCGCTACGTCCGTTACGTCCCCGGCCGGGGCCGAGCCCGCCTTGTCGGCGGACTCGGCCTGCGCCGCGTCTTCGGGAGCGGCGTCGGAAGGGACGTCGGGCTTCTCGTCGAAGCCCGGGGTCTCCTCCGTCACGCGGCACCGTCCTTCTTGGGCTTCTCGTCGTCGACGATCTCGGCGTCCACGACGTCGTCCTCGGCCTTGGCCTGCTCGGCGCCCTCGGCACCGGCAGCGCCCTCGGCACCGGCCGCACCCTGGGCGTCGGCGTACATGGCCTGGCCCAGCTTCTGGGAGACGGCCGCGACCTTCTCGGTGGCGGTCCGGATCTCGGCGGTGTCCTCGCCCTTGAGCTTTTCCTTCAGCTCGGTGAGGGCTTCCTCGACCTCGGTCTTGACCTCGCCGGGGACCTTCTCCTCGTTGTCCTTGAGGAACTTCTCGGTCTGGTAGACGAGCTGTTCGGCCTGGTTGCGGGTCTCGGCGGCCTCGCGGCGCTTGGTGTCCTCGTCCGCGTACTGCTCGGCCTCCTGGCGCATCCGGTCGACCTCGTCCTTCGGCAGCGAGGAGCCGCCGGTGACGGTCATCTTCTGCTCCTTGCCCGTGCCCAGGTCCTTCGCGGTCACGTGCATGATGCCGTTGGCGTCGATGTCGAAGGAGACCTCGATCTGCGGGACCCCGCGGGGGGCCGGCGGCAGACCGGTCAGCTCGAACATCCCGAGCTTCTTGTTGTACGCCGCGATCTCGCGCTCGCCCTGGTAGACCTGGATCTGCACGGACGGCTGGTTGTCCTCGGCCGTCGTGAAGATCTCGGACCGCTTGGTCGGGATCGTGGTGTTGCGCTCGATGAGCTTGGTCATGATGCCGCCCTTGGTCTCGATACCGAGGGACAGCGGGGTGACGTCCAGCAGGAGGACGTCCTTGACCTCACCCTTGAGCACACCGGCCTGGAGGGTGGCGCCGATGGCGACGACCTCGTCCGGGTTGACGCCCTTGTTGGCGTCCTTGCCGCCGGTCAGCTCCTTGACGAGCTCGGCGACGGCGGGCATACGGGTGGAGCCGCCGACCAGGACCACGTGGTCGATCTCGGACAGGTTGATACCCGCGTCCTTGATCACGTTGTGGAACGGTGTCTTGCAGCGGTCCAGGAGGTCCGAGGTGAGCTGCTGGAACTGCGAGCGCGTGAGCTTCTCGTCCAGGTGCAGCGGGCCCTCGGCGGAGGCGGTGATGTAGGGAAGGTTGATCGTCGTCTCGGTGGAGGACGACAGCTCGATCTTCGCCTTCTCGGCGGCCTCGCGCAGACGCTGCAGCGCCATCTTGTCCTTGGCCAGGTCGACGCCGTGGCCGTTCTGGAACTGCTTGACCAGGTAGTCGACGACGCGCTGGTCCCAGTCGTCACCACCGAGGTGGTTGTCACCGTTGGTGGCCTTCACCTCGACGACGCCGTCGCCGATCTCCAGGAGCGAGACGTCGAAGGTGCCGCCACCGAGGTCGAAGACCAGAATGGTCTGGTCGTCCTTCTCCAGGCCGTAGGCCAGGGCCGCCGCGGTGGGCTCGTTGACGATCCGCAGGACGTTGAGGCCCGCGATCTCACCGGCCTCCTTGGTGGCCTGGCGCTCGGAGTCGTTGAAGTAGGCCGGAACGGTGATGACCGCGTCGACGACCTTCTCCCCGAGGTACGACTCGGCGTCGCGCTTGAGCTTCTGCAGGATGAAGGCGCTCATCTGCTGCGGGTTGAAGCCCTTGCCGTCGATGTCGATCTTCCAGTCGGTGCCCATGTGGCGCTTGACCGACCGGATGGTCCTGTCGACGTTGGTGACCGCCTGACGCTTGGCGACCTCGCCGACCAGCACCTCGCCGTTCTTGGCGAAGGCGACAACGGACGGCGTGGTCCTGGCGCCCTCGGCGTTGGTGATGACGGTGGGCTCACCGCCTTCGAGAACACTGACGACGGAGTTCGTCGTGCCCAGGTCGATGCCGACCGCACGTGCCATTTCAATTCCTCCAGCTGACTTGAGTGGAACAGGCTCAAGAGTGCAGTACCGAAGAAAACCTGTCAACAGACATGAGTCCCATGGGCTCAAGTTTTATATTGCCCTTATCGTCACCAGGCCTCAGCGGCCAAGACGCCGGGGGTGTACACAGGGTTGCCTTCGCGACGCAGATCACCGGCCGGGCGGCTTCATGGCACGGGGGAGAATGGGTAACCTCAGCGACAGACCAAAAAAGTTACCGCTTAGTAGTTACTCCGTTTCCGCTCTCGCAGGTACGAGGAGCCTCCCATGCAACTCGCCGCGATCATCGTGTCGCTGGTGCTCATCGCGGTCGCCGTGGCGCTGTTCGGCCGCGCCCTCCTGCAGATCTACCGCCAGCTGCGACTGGGCCAGCCGGTGCCCGCCGGCACCCGGACCGACGCCCCCGCCCAGCGGACCGTGACGGTGGCCAGGGAGTTCGTCGGCCACACTCGCATGAACCGCTGGGGCGTCGTCGGCGTCGCGCACTGGTTCGTGGCGGTGGGCTTCCTCACCCTGCTGCTGACGATCGTCAACGCCATCGGCCAGCTCTTCCGGGCCGACTGGCTGATCCCGGTCATCGGCGACTGGCTGCCGTGGGAGATGTACGTCGAGGCGATGGGCACGCTGACGACCGTGGGCATCATCGTCCTGATCGTCATCCGCCAGCTGAGCCGCCCCGGCAACGCGGGCCGCAAGTCCCGCTTCGCGGGCTCCAACACCGGCCAGGCGTACTTCGTCGAGGCCGTCATCCTCATCGTCGGCATCTGCATCGTGACGCTGCACGCCCTGGAGGGCGCCCAGCACGGCGTCGACCACTACGAGCCGGCGTACTTCCTGTCGTACCCGCTGGTCGCGGCCTTCAAGGGGATGAGCCTCGGCACCCTGCAGAACCTCACCTACTTCTTCGCCGGCCTCAAGATCGCGACGTCCTTCATCTGGATGATCACGGTCTCGCTGAAGACGGACATGGGTGTCGCCTGGCACCGCTTCCTGGCCTTCCCCAACATCTGGTTCAAGCGCGAGGCGGACGGCGCCGTCGCGCTCGGCGCGCTGCAGCCGATGACCAGCGCGGGCAAGCCGATCGACTTCGAGGACCCGGGCGAGGACGACCAGTTCGGCGTCTCCCAGGTCGAGCACTTCTCCTGGAAGGGCCTGCTCGACTTCTCCACCTGCACCGAGTGCGGCCGCTGCCAGTCGCAGTGCCCCGCCTGGAACACCGGCAAGCCGCTCTCCCCCAAGCTCCTGATCATGTCGCTGCGCGACCATGCGCACGCCAAGGCGCCGTACCTGCTCGCGGGCGGCGGCAAGGACGAAGAGGGCAACGAGAAGGCGAGTGCCGAGCAGCTGGCCGGCGTGCCCGCGGCGGCGCTGGCCGAGGCCGAGCGCCCGCTGATCGGCACCGCCGAGGAGAACGGCGTCATCGACCCCGACGTCCTGTGGTCCTGCACCACCTGCGGCGCCTGTGTCGAGCAGTGCCCGGTCGACATCGAGCACATCGACCACATCGTCGACATGCGCCGCTACCAGGTCATGATCGAGTCCTCGTTCCCGTCCGAGGCGGGCACGATGCTCAAGAACCTGGAGAAGAAGGGCAACCCCTGGGGCCTGGCCAAGAAGCAGCGGCTGGCCTGGACCAAGGAGGTCGACTTCGAGGTCCCGATCGTCGGCCAGGACATCGAGGACCTGACCGAGGTCGAGTACCTCTACTGGGTCGGCTGCGCCGGTGCCCTGGAGGACCGCGCCAAGAAGACCACCAAGGCCTTCGCGGAGCTGCTGCACATCGCGGGCGTGAAGTTCGCGATCATGGGCGGCGACGAGAAGTGCACCGGTGACTCCCCGCGCCGTCTGGGCAACGAATTCCTCTTCCAGCAGCTCGGCGCGGAGAACGTCGCCACGCTGAACGCCGCCTTCGGCGAGGACGACGAGGACGAGTCGACCAAGAAGCCGAAGGCGTCGAAGAAGATCGTCGCGACCTGCCCGCACTGCTTCAACACCATCGCGAACGAGTACCCGCAGCTGGGCGGCGAGTACGAGGTCATCCACCACACCCAGCTGCTCCAGCACCTGGTGGACGAAGGCAAGCTCATCCCCGTCACCCCGGTCGAGGGTCTGATCACCTACCACGACCCCTGCTACCTGGGCCGCCACAACAAGGTCTACACCCCGCCGCGCGAGATCATCGCCAAGGTGCCGGGCCTGCGGAACGAGGAGATGCACCGCCACAAGGAGCGCGGCTTCTGCTGTGGCGCCGGCGGTGCCCGCATGTGGATGGAAGAGCGCATCGGCAAGCGCATCAACAACGAGCGCGTCGACGAGGCCCTCTCGCTCAACCCCGACATCGTCTCGACGGCCTGCCCGTTCTGCCTGGTCATGCTCACCGACTCGGTCAACGGCAAGAAGAACGACGGCAAGGCGAAGGAATCCATCCAGGTCGTCGACGTGGCCCAGCTGCTGCTGGACTCCGTCAAGACCCCCGTCGACCCGGCGGGCGACGAGGAGAGTGCGGACGCGCCGGAGCCGGAACCGGTGAAGTAACGGCGCGCACCAGCGCGTTGACCGACGGCCGGCCCCCTGCTCTGCACGGGGCCGGCCGTCGGCGGTTGGGTACCGCGGGTGCGGACGGGCAGGGCAGGACGGCGGCACCCGGGCCACGGACGACGACACGACACGACACGACAACAGCGGTACGGGCGGGGTGGGGACGGAATGCGCAGACGGATCGCCACGGCAGCGGGGCTCGGGCTGGCCCTTCTTCTCGGCTCCTGCGGCCTGCTCTCCCCCTCCGGCGACACGCGCCGCGCCGCCCCCCACCGCGCCTCGTCGCTGCCGGCCGCGCGCCCCGTCCCGGCCGGCCGGGGGAGCAAGGCCACCGGCGACTTCAACGGCGACGGCCACCCCGACCTGGTCCTCGACAGCCTGCTCGCCCCCGCCCGCGGCCGCGACGACGACCCGGGCATCGGCATCCTCTACGGCTCCGCGCACGGACTCGCCCCCGCCACCCGGGAATTGCTCACCCCGGCCCGGAACGCCGCCCGCACCGGCCCGGCCGTCCCCGCCGCCTTCGACGCCGAGACCGTCTGCGACCTCGACCGGGACGGCTTCAGTGATCTCGTCGTCACCACCGACCCGCCCTACGACGGCGTGGGCCGCCCGCCCGTCCCCGTCCAGCTGCTGTTCGGCTCGCCCCGGGGCCTCGGCGCCGCCCGGGCGGTGACACTCCGCATCCCCGACCGGGCGCGGTTCGGCAACGAATGGCCCGACCAGCCGGTCTGCGGCGACTTCGACGGCGATGGCGCACCCGACCTGGCCGTCACCGCCTCCGGCCCCCGGATCAGCTACCTGAAGGGGCCTTTCACCCGCACCGGCGCCCCCGCGGCGGCCGGCGCCCCGCTCCCCGTCCCCGGCACCGCCCTGGCCGCTCCGGGGCCCCTCGCGCCGTCTCCCGACATCAATCACGACGGCGCCGACGACCTCCTCGTACGCTCCGCCGCCCCCGGCCGCCGCGCCCGCAGCCGCCTCGCCCTCGGCGGCCCCCGGGGCCCGCTCAGGGCTGGCCCGGCCGCCTACCCACCCGGCTACGCCACGGCCTTCGGGCGCTTCGCCGGGGCCGGGCGGGGGGTGACCTCCGTCACCGCCGACACCGGCGGTGAGCTGTCCGTCGGCGGCCGCCCCGGCCGGATCCGTACGGGCACGGGCGGGGTTCCCACCCTCGCCGCCGCCGACGCGGACCACGACGGCCACCCGGATCTTGTGATCGGCGGCACCCGCCCCGCCCTGCTGAGCGGCACCGCGAACGGGCTCTCCGCCACCGTCCGCCGCCTCCCCGTGCCCCGCCTCCCCGGTGCCGGGCGCCCGTACTCCACGGTTCTCGCCCTCACCGACTTCGACGGCGACCACCGCGCCGACCTCGTCCTGTTCACCCGGCGCGGCCGCACCCACGACAGAGTGACGGTCCTCCCCGGCGGCCCGTCAGGCCTCACCGCGCGCCCCGTCCTCTCCTTCACCACGGCGGACTTCACAGCTTCCTGACGGTCCGCCAGCAGATTGTGGCCCGTGGCTAATACACTTGCCCGGCGCCGGGACGCATCCGAGCATGACGCCATGAACACAGACACGGGCAGGGACACGGCTGACGATCCGGGCGCCTGGACGCGCCCCGCACCAGGGGAGACGCCGCCCGCCCCGCCCGTCACGGTCCGGCTCGCCCTCCCGACCGACGCCCCCGCGATCGCCGCCGTCCACCAGGCGTCACGGCAGGCCACCATGCCCTACCTGCCGCCCCAGCGCCGTACCCACGACGAGGTCACCCGCTGGATCCGGGAGATCGTGCTGCCGCAGTGTCACACCTTGGTCGCCACCCGTGGCCCCGAGCTCCTGGGCTACGCGGCCGTACAGGGCGACCTGCTCGACCAGCTCTACCTCCGCCCGGACGTCCGGCGGCGCGGCATCGGCACCCTCCTCCTCGCCGCGGCGCGGCGGCACCGCCCCGACGGCCTGTACCTGCACGTCTTCCAACTCAACACCGGGGCAAGGGCGTTCTACGCCCACCACGGCTTCCGGGTCGTGGCCGTCGACGACGGCAGCGCCAACATGGAGAATCTGCCGGACCTCACCCTCCGCTGGACCCCGGTCCCGGGCCCGCGGCTCCCTCGGGGAACCCCTTAGGGGATGCCGCCCGGCCCGCGGAGAGCGGGGAGGCGCCCCTTAGGGGATGTCACAGGTCAGATGCAAACCCGCGCCCGATCCCCCTGCCCGGCCACCCCGCCCCCGCAGACCAGGTACTTTCGACTATGTGGCTGGATTCAGGATGGGTCGCGGACGGGACACCCGCCCCGCGCAGAACGGACAGCAGGGGCACCAGGGGCAGCAGACGCCGTACGGGCAGCAAGCACCGTACGGGCAGCAGCCCCCGCCGCCGCACGGGCAGTGGCAGCAGGCACCGCAGCAGTACGGCGGGCCGCAGGGGCAGCCACAACCGCACGGGCGGCACGGTGAGCCCGAGTACTTCGGCGACGGGGGCTACCAGCCCCCGCAGCAGGCCTACGCGCCGTACTCGAACGACAACAACCCCGGCCACACCCAGCAGTTCAGCGTCGGTGACACCCCGGATGCCTACGGCCCGCCTCCGGGCGGGTACGACGACGGCGCCGACGGTGCGTACGCGGACGGCGGCACCTACCGCGCCGGCCAGACCACCGCGCCGCCGGCCGGCCCCCGGCTGGACTGGAAGCAGCTGCTGTCCGGCATCGTGCTGCGCCCCGATGCCACGTTCTGGCAGATGCGTGACCACGCGGTGTGGGCCCCGGCACTGATCGTCACCTTCGTCTACGGCCTGCTCGCGGTCTTCGGCTTCGACAAGGCCCGCGAGGATGTGCTGAACGCCACCCTCTCCAACAGCATCCCGTGGGTGGGGATCACCGCCGTGATGTTCATCATCGGCAGCCTGATCCTGGGTGCGGTCACCCACACCCTGGCCCGCCAGCTCGGCGGCGACGGCCCCTGGCAGCCGACCATCGGCCTGGCCATGCTGATCATGACGATCTCGGACGCGCCCCGGCTGCTCTTCGCGATGTTCCTCGGCGGTGACAGCACCCTGGTCCAGGTCCTGGGCTGGCTGACCTGGCTCGCCGGCGGCTATCTGCTGACCTCCATGGTCAGCAAGACGCACGATCTGCCGTGGCCCAAGGCCCTCGGCGCCGCGTCGATCCAGCTGGTCGCGCTGCTCGCCCTGCTGAAGCTCGGCACCCTGTAAAGCCGTACCGGCCACGGCAAGGGGCCCGCCCCGGAGCACCGACTCCGGGGCGGGCCCCTTGCCGTACGGCCGGTGCCGCGGCCAGGTCCCTCAGGCCTCCTCCGGCCTCCTCCGCCTCCTCAAGTTCCCTCAGGCTCCCTCAGGCTCCCTCTGCGAACCGCTGCCCCGCCGAGCCGTCGCACCCCTGCAGCCGCAGCGCTTCCTTCGCCGCGCCCAGCGTCAGGCAGAGCGACGGCGCGGCAGCGGGCCGGATCGTGCCGCCACCGTCCCGTACGAACTGCTGGTTGGCCGCGCCCGAGCAGTTCCACAGCACCAGGCCGGCCCCGGCACGGTACTGCGCGCCCGGCACGTCCAGGCACCGGTCCTGCGTCAGTCCCACGTGCACCGACCGCTGCTCCCCGTCGTACCACCAGTCCTGGTTGCGCTGGCCGTGGCAGTCCCAGCCGCCGACCGCCGTCCCGTTACGGCTCGATGCCCCGGTCGCGTCCACGCAGCTCCCCGTACCGGCGTTCCGCAGCGGCCGGTACATCTCGTCCCAGGTCCCCGCGTACAGCTTCGGCTGCCCGGTGCTCGCGGGATCGGCGCAGGAGGCCTCGCGCAGCCCCGTGTCGTACAGCTGGGTCAGACACGACGCGAACGCGCGGTGCCCGCGGGCGTTGGGATGGAACGACTGCCGCACCGAATTCGAGTCCGGCGGGATGGGGTTGCCGAGATTCACATACAGCCCCCGGGCCCAGGTGTCCTCCATGCACACCTCGTGCCCGTGGAACAGCCGCGAGGCGTCGAGGTAGCTCGCCCCCGCCTCCCGTGCGGCCTTCCGCATCCCCTTCTCGAAGGCCGGCACGGCGGCATTGCGCCCCCAGCCCGCGTCGGAGGTGTAGCCCGTGCACCCGCCCAGCAGCTTCCCGGGGTAGTGCGGGTTGTCCTCGACATCCGGCCCGATCGGACTCGGATACGACATCACCACGAGCCGGTAGTCCCCGTCCGCGTAGCCCGCGTCCCGCATCACGGTCCGCAGATCGCCGACCGTCCGCTCGACCTTGGGCACCAGCCCGTCGACCCGCGCCTGCCAGCCCGGCTGGTACTTCGGCTCACAGGTGCCCTGCAGCAGGAACCAGCGCACCACGCAGTCCGTCATCACCGGCCCGAACTGCAGATCGTCATTGGCGCCGGCGACCAGCAGCACCATCTTCAGCCGGGTGTTACGGGCCGCGATGGCGAGCGCGTCGCTCTGCACCAGCTCATCGGCGTACTGCTTGCTGCCGCCGATCACGATGTTGCCGGTGCCCGCGCCCGAGCAGGCGGCGTTGTACGTCACATCCGCCGCGATACCGGTCCGGTGGATCGCCGAGTCCGGCGACCGGTGACACCAGTTCGCCGGCCCGTCCGTGCCCGGCTCATACGTCCCGACACCCTCCCCCGAGATCTCACTGTCCCCCAGCGAGATCAACGAGGTCTTCCGCTCCCCGAGGGGCCGCACGGCCGGATCCCCGTAGAGGGTGGCCGCCTCCCGCGCCCGGATCTTCTCCAGCTCCGGCGCCAACGGCTTGGCGGCCGGGGCCGCGACCACCGCCGGGTGCGGTGCGGTGCCGGTGGCGGTGGCGGCACTCGCCCCGCCCACGGCCCCCGAGAACATCACGGCCCACGCCGCGACCGAGACCGTCACGCCGCCCCTCAGCCGCCGCCCGCGTAACGCCCACTGGCCGCGTAACGCCGCCTGCCCGCGTAACGCCCACCGCCTACGTCTCGCACGCACCATGGGGCCTCCCCTCCGGTCTGCTGTTACCGCGGGTTGTACTCGCAGGTAGACAGCGGCGGAACACCCGGAACGGGATTGGCCGAAACCAGCGCAGGGCAGCGCATCCGGCCCACCGGACCCACCCGGCCGCCAACTCCCTTACCAGGGAGGGCGATCGGCGAGCGGCGAGCGGCGAGCGGCGAGCGGTCCGGGTCGACCGGGTCGGGTCGACCGGGTCAACCGGGTCGGGCCCGGCGCCTCAGGCGTCGAGAACCTGGCCCTCGCGCCGCACCACCGGCGGCTCGACGCTCCACGGGAAGTTGATCCAGTCGTCCGTGCGCTTCCACACGTACTCGCACTTCACCAGCGACTGCGACTTCTCATAGATCACCGCGCTGCGGACCTCCGCCACGGTCCCCTGGCAGAAGTCGTGCACCAGCTTCAGCGTCTTGCCGGTGTCGGCGACGTCATCGGCGATCAGCACCTTCTTCTCCGAGAAGTCGATCGCGTTAGGCACCGGCGCCAGCATGACCGGCATCTCCAGCGTAGTCCCGCGCAAGGCATAGTCTTGGTGCTGGAGGGCTACATGACGACGTCTGTTGTTGCAGCTCGGAGCGAGGTTCCTCGCTCCCATGTCCTTACCGGTGATCGGGGCGAGGGTCCTCGCTCGTTCACTGGTTTGCGCGGTGGCAGGTACGCACGTAAAAGCGCGTACCGCGGCAAGAGCGCGCGCCGAGGGTTCTCGGTGCGCGAGCAGCTCGACGCCTCGCAGGCTGACGCCGACCGCCTCGGCGTGGGCATCGTCGAAGACTTCGTAGACGATGACCGCTCGGCTTCTCGCTTCCGCGACCGCGAGCGCGAAGAGTTCGAGCGAATGATCGAGTGGATCGAGGGTGGAAAGCTCGACATCGTGTTCGCGTGGGCGGCGACTCGCCTACAGCGCGAGCTCGATGTGTATACGCGGCTGCGTGCTGCTTGTGCGAAGCACGGCGTTCTGTGGTGCTACGGCGGCAAGGTCTATGACCTGTCGAACAAGGATGACCGTTTCCGCACGGGCCTCGACGCGCTGATTGGCGAGCGCGAGGTCGACGAGCTGCGCGACAACGTCAAGCGGACGTTGCGCGCGAACGCCGCCTCGGGCCGGCCGCACGGCATCACTCCGTACGGATACCGCCGCGTGTACGACCCCCTGACGGGCGCATTCATCAGGGTTGAGAAAGACCCGGAGCAGGCACCCATCGTCAAGGAGATTTGCAAGCGTGTCGCGAACGGTGAGCCGTACAAGGCCATCGCTGCCGACTTGAATAAGAGGCGCATTCCAGCTCCCGCGCTGCGCTGGACTAAGGGCATGGTCGTGCGCCTGTCACACCATGAGCCGAGCGAGCCCGAGTACCTGCCGCTGTGGCGTGAGACCGTTGGGCGGCTCGCCCTTGGCGAGGACCAACTCGCTATCGCTCGCGATTACAACGAGCGGTGCGAGCCGCTGATCGCTGCAATCTGGCACGGCGCGACGATCAAGGATTACGCGACCGACATTCGGTACACCGGCGCTCGCACTCACCATGGGCAGGTGACGAAAGAGGAGGCGTGGCCCGAGATTGTGCCGAAGCGCATTTTCGTCAAGTGTCAGTCGGTCATCGCCTCGCGTGGCAGCAAGTCGACCAATTCCCGCCCGGGGATGGCGCGGTATCTGCTCTCGGGAATCATGGGGTGCGCCTCGTGCCGCGTGCCGGTCGTGTCCAACCCGACGGACTACGGCATGAACTATCAGTGCAAGCAACCCGGGAAGAACGGCGAGAAGGGCTATCACGTCAGCGGGAAGCAGGCCCCGATCGACGAGTACGTGCGCGGCGAGTTGTTCGACTGGATCGCCTCGCCGGCGTTCGTCGAGGCATACACCAAGGGTGACGAGGAGTTGCAGAAGAAGATCGCCGAGGCCGAGGCCGAGGCGGCGCTGCTCAAGGGGCGGTTGCAGGAGTTCCGCGACAAGGCCATCGCCGGCGAGTTGTCTGCGGATAGCCTCGCCGCGGTCGAGGCCGGCCTGACCCCGAAGATCAACGACGCCGAGAAGGTCGCGAAGTCATTGCGCGCTCCGGACGTCGTCGCGGACCTCGCCAGCGCGGCCTCGCGCAAGGAGATCGAAGCGGCATGGGAGCAACTGACCGTCGCGCAGCAGCGCTTGATCGTCGAGTCGCTGCTAGAGGTCACCCTGCATTCCGTGGGCAAGGGTCGGCACAGCCGTGCCGGTGTGGCGATCTCGACGTACGTCACGGTGGTTCGTAAGTCACTGCGACCGACGGTCACCGAGCAGAAGCAGCTCGCCAAGGCAGCGTGACCCCTGGACGCCAGAAGGGCCGCACAGCGTGTGCTGTGCGGCCCTCGTCGTCGTTCTAGCGGTCGCTCTCGCCCCCGGTGGGGCGTGAGTCTCTCGTTTCGTTGTCACGGCCCGAGTGGGGGGCGAGGCCGTTCAATGCTTGCTGCAGGCCGGCCGCCCCTGTGGGGGAGATGTGGCGCCGGTCCATGTCGATGCTCAGTCCGTCCTCGGTCGCGCGGACGACTGCGATTGCTCCTGTGTCGAGGTCGGTGCGGGTGACGCGGATCAAGTGTTGCCCCCTTGTGGCCATGACGGGACCTCCGCTCGAACATATGCGCGAGGCAAAGGCCCGGACCACCATACTCCGGTAAACACCGCAGGTCACGCCCCTTAGACAGCGGGTGATCTACTAGCTAGAGGGACGCTCACCACCCTCGGAAAGTTCCTCGGGCAGCTCGCCGGCGGCGTACCGCCTGAGTAGCTGCTCGACCTTGGGCATGTCCTCGCGCTTCATGCCCGGAGCGTGCACGACGACGACTGTCGCATCTTCGCTGCTCGCCTCGAACACGTCATCAGCGATGAGTCCGCAGTATTGCTGCGACGCCGCGATGCGCACCTGTCGCTCAGGCTTGCCGATGGCTGCTGCGACGGCGCCAACGACACCGGGTTCGAGCATGATCGACTTGTCTTGCGCGATCCGATGCAACGTCGTGTAACCCACCTCTACCCCCGTGGTTGGGTCGACCGCGCGCTCTGCGAGCTTGCGATACGAGAGCCCGGTCTCTGCTTTGGCGGCACGTAGAAGGTCCCCAAAGGGGGTGCCGTAGGGGGTGCCGGTCTCCGACACGCTGTCACTCCTGTTCTTGTTGCAAAACTCGAACAGTCTCATCTAATCGCACATCACCCCGCGTGGCCACGCCACCAATCGCGTTGACGTGCGCTTTCGCGCCTCGTACGGTTGCCGTGTTCGATATCTGCAACAGCCTGTCGGGGGCTATGCCTTGCTTTGCGCCCTTGGCTGTTCGATTTGTGGAACAGAACGGAGGGGGAGCCGTGACCGACCACGAGGCACAGACCAAGCCGCGCGAGGACAGCGAGCCGAGCGTCGAGCAGATCGACTTGATTCGGCGAGTCCTCGCCCCTCACATCCACCGGGCGCGTGCCGAGCGCACCGAGCGCCAGTCCGCAGCGTGAGGAGAGAGCAGCACGTGAGCACCGTCGAGTTTGTCGGCCCGCCGCCCAAGCAGCGCAACACCAAGCACACCCGGATCGCCGGCGAGCTGCGCGCGCACCCGAACGTGTGGGGTGTGGTGCGCAAGCCCACGAGCATGACCCGCGCAGCATCCGCGGCGCAGGCCATCCGAAACGCACGCCTCGCCGCTTACGCCCCTGCCGGATCGTTCGAGGCTGTTGCCCGCACGGTCACCGAGGGCGGCGTCGCCGAGTACCGCGTCTACGCCCGGTACGTCGGGACGAGCAAGTGATCAGCACGCCGGCACAGCCGGCCACTGTGTCCCCTACTGGCGTGGTTGTTGCCCCGCCGAACCTTGATCGCGAGGCGTGGCTCACTGTACGCCGCACGGGAGTTGGCGGCTCGGAAGTCGCCGCGGTACTCGGCATGAGCAAGTACACCTCGGCGCACGAGGTCTACCTCGACAAGCGGGGCGAGCTGCCGCTCGACCGTCCCCAGCACCCGGACCTCGCCGAGGCTGCGTTCTGGGGACTGGCACACGAGCCGACCATCGCCCGCGTGTTCTCCGAGCGCTCCGGCCTCGCCGTCGTCGATGGCCCGGGGACGCTCGCGCACGTCGAGCGCCGTTGGATGCTCGCTAACGTCGACCGGTACGTGCTCGACGAGGACGCGCAGCCGTCCAGCCTCTTGGAGATCAAGACGCGCTCGGCCTATCAGCTCGACGAGTGGCTCGACAGCGTGCCGGACGGGCCGGCCCTTCAAACTCACTGGTACCTCGCCGTCACCGGCTACTCGCACGCGCACGTCGCCGCGCTGCTCGGCGGTAACCGACTGCTGATTCACCGAGTCGAGCGCGACGAGGCCCTCGTCGAGCACCTCGTCGCCCTCGTCGGCGAGTTCTGGCAGGGAGTGCTCGACGGCACCCCGCCCCCGGTCGATGGGTCTGAGGCGACCGAGGAACTGCTCGGCCACCTCTACAAGGTCAAGGCCGAGTCTGTGACCGTCGCCGACCCGTCCGAGGTCGGGCCGCTGCTGGAACGCCGGCGCGAGCTCAAGGCCCGCGAGGCGAGGACCGCCGACGAGCTGCGCGAGGTCGACAACCGCTTGAAGGCGGTCGCCGGCGAGGCCGAGATCGTCAAGACGCAGGGCGCCGTCGCCTTCACGTGGAAGCAGAACGGCCCGCTCTCGACGAAGCGGTTCGCCGCCGCGCACCCGGACCTCGCACAGCAGTACACGCACCGCGTCGACGCGCTCGATACCAAGCGCCTCGCCGCCGAGCACCCCGACGAGTTCCGGGCGCACCGCGCCCGACGTCTCGTCGTCCCGAAGGAGTCCGCAGCGTGAGCACCAATCTTGCCGAGCGCGTCGCCAACAAGCGCACCCGGTCGCACTCCCCCGCCGTTCAGCCCAACCGCCCTGCGCAGCCGGCGACGCTCGTGCAGTTCGTGCAGCAGATGCGCCCGGAGATCGAGCGTGCGCTGCCCGCGCACCTCGGCGGCGCCGACCGTATCGCGCGCATCGCGCTTACCGAGCTGCGCAGGGTCGAGCACCTCGCCGAGTGCACGCAAGAGTCGTTCGCCGGCGCGCTGATGACCTGCTCGGCGCTCGGCCTCGAACCGGGCGGCGTGTCCGGCGAGGCGTACCTGCTGCCGTTCTGGAACAAGAAGGTTCGGGCGTACGAGGTACAGCTCGTCATCGGCTATCAGGGCATGATCAAGCTGTTTTGGCAGCACCCGCTCGCCGCTGGCCTCGACGCCCACACCGTGTACGAGGGCGACGAGTTCGAGTACGAGTACGGGCTCGAACCGAAGTTGACGCACCGGCCGGCGCGCGGCTCGGCCAAGGGCCGGCCGACGGACTACTACGCCGTTGCGCGCCTGTCGAACGGCGGTAGCGCGTTCGTCGTGCTCGACGTCGACGACATCGAGACGATTCGAAAGCGCAGCAAGGCCAAGGACTTTGGGCCGTGGTCGACGGACTACGACGCGATGGCCCGCAAGACCGCCATTCGCCAACTCTTCAAGATCATTCCGAAGAGTGCCGAGCTCGCTCGGGCGGTCGCGCACGACGAGACCGTGCGGCGTGATGCGTCACCCGAGGGGCTCGACGTGCCCGGGGACTACATCGAGGGTGAGACCGTGCCGCAGCCGGCCCCGCAGGGCGCCGAGCAGGCCACGGTCGAGGACGTGCCCTCGCAGTTCTCCGGATGGCCCGAGGCCGCCGAGCCAGCCGCGGCCGACGCCGCGCAGTGAGCCACGGGCCCGCCGTCCCGACCCGTTGCGGGCATTGGGACGGCGCCGCCGGCCGCCACTGTCGCGCCGTCGACGGCGTGCGCCACTACCTCACCGGCCACCGCTGCCCCGCCCATACTCCCGCCGCCCTCGCCGGCCGCCCCGAGGCCCCCGGCTCACCAACACCCGTAAGGAGAAGGACAGTTGAGCCGCGCCGCGACGGATTGGGTATGGGACCACGCCACCGCCCGAGGTACCGCTCGAACAGTGCTGCTCGCAATCGCTGACAGGGCGAACGCTGACGCCATCGCCTACGCCGGTACGGCGATGCTCGTGCAGCGCACCCGCGCCGCCCGTTCGACCGTGCGGGACGCCGTCGACGCACTGCTCGACTCGGGCGAGCTCGCCGTCGTCGAGGACGTCACCGGGCCCCGCGGGGAGACCGTTTACCATCTGCCGCTCGTCGACGCGCAGGGGGCCGGAAATCGGCCCGGGCCGGATTCCGACCCGGGCCGAGGATCGGCCCCCCGGGGACCGGAATCCGGTACGGAGGGGGGCCGGAATCCGGCCCGAGGGGGAGCGGAAACCGGCCCCCAGAACAAGAAGAACAAGAGAGAACAGGAAGCACAGCAGCAGCCGCGCGCGAACACCCCCGCCCGGTCCCCGCTGATTCCCGAACTGCACCCGCTCGGCGACGCGCTCGCCGCCGCCGGCGTTGCCGTCCGCTGGACACTCGGGCTCGGCGAGCAGCGCGACGTCTGGCGCCTCGTCCAGCAGCACGGCGTCGAGGCCCTCGTCGAGCTCGCCGCCCGCCGCACCCAACCGGGCACCGAGCCGAAACCGGCCCGCTACTGGCTGCGCGTGTGGGGCGACCTCGACCGCGCACCGTCCGCTCGCCCCGGCCCCAACGTCGTGCCCCTGCGCTCGCCGGCGCCCGCCGCCTACACGGACAACCTCGCCGCCGGCCTCGCCCTGCTGAAAGCCCAAAAGGAGGGCACCCCGTGATCGACGAACACATCGCCGCCCTACTCGCCTACGCCGGCCGGCTCGACTCCCGCGTGCGCCGCGCCCTCGCCGACCCGCAGCAGTCCGCCCGCACCATCGCCGATTGGACGGCCGCCCTCGCCGAGGTCCCCGCCACCCTGCCCGACACCGGTTGGGATGCCTCGCAGGCCGTGCGCCGCTACTACGAGCAGCGCGCCGGTGACCGGTCCGCGCAGTTCCGCGCTGTCGAGCCGCACGACGTGCTCGCCGCATGGGCACCGCACCGCGGCGAGCTCATGAACCGGCACACCGACCCCGTACCGGCCGCGGACCCCGACGACCCGCAGGCATGGCGCGAGGAACTGCTCGGCACCCGAGCCGCGGTCGCCCATGGGCACACCCCGCCGTCGCAGTACCGCGCCGAGATCAACTCGACAGGGCAGAAACGTCTCGCCGCCCTCATGTCGGGAGTCGGCGACGGTCCGCGCCGCTACATGCCCGAGCACGTCGCCCGCGACCTCGCCCCCTACCGGCCGGCCCGGGCCCACCGCGAGGCGATCGTCGCCGAGGGCATCCCCGACCCGCTCGGCGTCCGCTGCCCGCACTGCCACGCACAGCCCGACCAGCCGTGCCAGAGCGGATACCGGCGTAACGGCAAGGGTCGCCGCGCACTGTCTGGCGTTCACCCCTCGCGCATCGAGGCCCTGATCGCACAACTCGACCCCACCGACGACGAGCAGGCCGAGGCCGAGCAGGTCCGCCTCGCCCGCCTCATGTGCCAGCCACCCGCCCCGCGCGAGAGCCGCGCCCGCCACACCTCGGGAGCACACCGCCGATGACTCCCGCAGCCGCGCGCGCAGTGATCGCCGCCCACTTGACCGACGCCCTCGACGTGCACCCCCACCTCGCCACGCTCACCGCGGCCGAGCTGCTCGACCGCCTCGCCATCGAGGGATGGGAGATCAACACCACCCGGCACGCGCGACCGGTCGCGCCTCGCGCGCGGGAGACCCGCGGCGCTCGGCGCCTCGTCGCTCGCCTGACTCGCCGTACCCGTACGAACGGAGAACCGACCCCGTGAACGCCCAACTCGTCGCCGCGCTCGTCGTCGCCTCGGGCGTACCGCTCGGCCGGCTCGCCTGTCGACGAGACCCCGGGCCGTTGCGACGACACCCGGCTGATACCCGCGGCGCCTGCCCGCCGCACTGCACCACCTGCACCGCACTGAACGAGGGGGAAGCACGATGAACACCCGTACCCGCACCGATTCCCGTCGAGGCCGCCGCGAGCAGCGCGAGGTCGAGCGCGACGCCCGCCGCTCTCGTCTGCGCGTGCTGCTCGCCCGTGCCGACCGGGGCGTTCTCACTCCCGAGGAATCCGCCCTACTGCGCAGCGACGTCGAGGCCGAGATCACCGAGTGCGACAAGCACCGCCGTAGCGCCGGCGGACAGCAGGCAGCAGCGATGCGCCTGCACAGCCGGATCGAGGCCGCCGAGCAGTGCATCGCCGAGACCGAGGCCGAGCGCGACCGGTACGCCGCCGAGGCCGAGGCCCTGCGCCCGCACGCCGCCGAGGAGGGGCGCCGATGAACTACGCCACCGCCGTACACGAGACCGTCGCCGCCCTGCGTTCCATCCGCGAGCAGTGGGCCGCGCTGCTGCTCGCCATCGAGACCCCGCCCGCGGACGTCTGGCCCCCGCGGCAGCTCGCGCACACGATGCGGGCCGTCGACGACGAGCAGCTCGTCGTCGAGGACCGGGCGCCGCTCGTGCTGCGCGAGCACCCCGCACCGGCCAACCTCGACGCGCTCGACGCCGGCCTCGCCATCGAGCGGCAGGTGTTCGCCCTCGCCGACACCCTCGCCGCCGCTGTCCAGCACGCGAGCCACGGCGACCCGCGCCGATGGGACTACCAACACCCGGGCGCAGCAGACGCACGGGGCGCGGCCGGCTCGCGTGCGCATGGCCTGCACTTCGCGTGCGTGTGGGTCGAGGGGCGCGTGCTCGACGAGGACACCGAGCCCGAGCAGCAGCTCGACGGCGCCCTCGCCGCACCGCCGTTCGCCCCTCTGCCCCCGCATCTGCTGCACGAGGCACGGCGTACCGCGCGCGTCGCCGAGGACCGGCTGCTGCGAACTCTCGGCCTCGACCAGCGCACCACGCCCGTGCCCGACCGGCCGTGCCCGTGGTGCGGCGGCGAGCTCACCCTGCACACCGACCCGGACGAGGCGCCGAGGGTGACCTGCTCGACCGGCGAGGACTGCACGGCGCCCGTGCCGCTCGACGACCGCGGGCGGCGCGTGTGGGGGTGGGGCGATCTCGTCGCCCTCGTCGGCGCGCTCGCCGCCGCCGAGCAAGCATCCGAACAGGCTTGCGCCGTTATCGGTTCGTGACCTAATGTTGGGGGCGCCTCCGGCGTGCCCGGAAACTTCGGCCCCCTCACTCGTCCGCCCCGCCACATCCCCCCCGTGGCGGGGCGGACGCATGTCCGCCGGGAGGTGAGCGCATGGCCGAGCCGATCACCGCCCGCGACCGCAAGGCCGTGCGCCGCCTGCACGCCGAGGGCAAGTCGCGTAACCACATCGCGAGGACGATCGGGCGCAGCGCCGCCACAGTGAGCAAGATCGCCCGCACCGAGGGACTCACGTTCTCCGGTGGCGCTCGCGTCGCAGCAGCCACCGAGGCACGACGAGCAGACGCCGCCGCACGGCGCGAGCAGCTCGCCGACGAGGCCCTCGACGGCGCCCTCGGCCAAGTCGTCAAGACCACCGGCGCCGAGTCCGCACGCGATGCCCGCGACCACGCCACCGCCGCCCGCGCCCTCACCGAGGTACACGCCCGAGTCGCCGAGCTCGCCCGCCAGACCGGCACCGGGAGCAGCGGCGGCGCGATGCTCGACCGCCTCGCCGACGTCCTACTCGGACCGACCGGGGGTGACGGACAGGGGGTGTGATGGCCGCGCCTCTCCCCCTGTCCGACAAGCAGCTCGCATCCATCCGCGGCGCCACGGCCCGTATCAACATCTGGCACGGCAGCGTGCGGTCGGGAAAGACGATCGCGAGCCTTGTCTGCTTCCTGCTCATGGTCCGCAGGGCGCCGGCCTCGGGCCTAATCGTCATCGTCGGGCGCAGCCTGCAAACGATCGAACGCAACTGCCTCGACGTCCTGCAAGACCCGACCCTGTTCGGCGACCTCGCCGCCGAGGTACGCCACACCCGCGGCGCCACAACCGCCGTGATCCTCGGGCGCGTTGTTCACCTCGTCGGAGCAGCAGACGCACGAGCCGAGGGCCGACTGCGCGGCATGACGGCCGCCCTCGCCTACGCCGACGAGGTCACGCTGCTGCCCGCGGCGTTCTTCCGTCAGTTGCTCGCCCGCCTGTCTGTGCCCGGGGCGAAACTGATCGGCACCACGAACCCCGACTCGCCCCGGCATTGGCTGCGGACCGACTACCTCGACCGAGCCGACGAGCTCGACCTCGCCGAGTTTCACTTTCAGCTCGCGGACAACCCGAGCCTTTCCGAGGCGTACGTCGCCGCCCTCGCCGCAGAGTTCACCGGCCTGTGGCGCCGGCGCATGATCCTGGGCGAGTGGGTTGTCGCCGAGGGCGCGATCTACGACGCGTACGACGAGCAGCGGCACGTCGTCGACGAGCTACCGGCGATGCGCCGCTACTGGCTCGGCGTCGACTACGGCACGAGCAACCCGTTCTCGGCGATCCTGCTCGGCCTCGGCGACGACGGCCGCCTGTACGCAGTGAACGAGTGGCGCCACGACTCCCGCGCGGCCCATCGGCAGATGACCGACGCCGAGTACAGCCGTGCCGTGCGCGGGTGGCTCGACGAGCTCGACGTCGTCCCCGAGTGGACGTTCATCGACCCGAGCGCGGCGAGCTACTCCACACAGCTTTGGGCCGACGGACACCCGGGCGTGACACGCGCCGTGAACGAGGTGATCGACGGTATCCGTAGCGTCTCGGTCGCCCTCGACTCTGGGCTGCTGCGCATCCATCGCTCGTGCGTCGGTCTGCTCTCCGAGATCCCCAATTACGTGTGGTCCGAAGAGGCCGCCGCCCGCGGTGAGGACAAGCCCGTAAAGAAGAACGATCACTCGGTCGACGCGCTGCGCTACGTGATCCATTCGACCGCGCACGAGTGGCGAGGACTGCTCGCCCAAAGCGCATAGCTCCCCAACTACCGCCCCGCCGCCGCCTGTTGGCCTCGGGGCCTCGTCATGTGAGGGGGCGCCCGTGCACTGGTCCGACAGATTCCTCGCGAGCACCGAGGCCGGCCCGGGCGGTTGCTGGCAGTGGACCGGCTACCTCATGCCGAACGGATACGCCCGCATCAGCGTCGACGGCGAGCGGCAGTACGCGCACCGCGTCGCGTACGAGGCGTTCGTCGCCCCCATCCCCGCCGGCCTCGTCATCGACCATCTGTGCCGCAACCGCGGATGCGTGAACCCCGACCACCTCGACGCCGTGACGCAGCGCGTCAACGTACTGCGCGGTGAATCGCACGCCGCCGCTCGCGCCCGTCAGGTCGCGTGCATCCGAGGCCACCGGTTCGACCACGCCAACACCTACCGGGCCACCAACGGCACCCGGAAGTGCCGCAGGTGCCGAGCAAACGCGCGCAGCCGCGCCCGCAGCAGACAGGGGGTGACCTGTGCCGCTGCCTGACAGCAACGCCCCGTGGCCGCCGCCGCAGCTCGCCCCGCTATACCGCGAGCTGCACGTCGACGATGCTTGGTACTCCGGCGACCGAAAGAAGCTCGCCGAGGTCTACCAGCACCAGCAGCGACGCGAGGACGGCCGGCGCCGCCTGTGGTCCCGCCACCGCCACCCGCAGCCCGGCAAGCGCGACACCCGCGTGCACATCCCGCTCGCCGGCGACATCGCCACCACGAGCGCCGATCTCCTATTCTCCGAACCGCCCACCTTCACCGTGCCCGACACCGGCGCGCAGGACCGCCTCGCCGAGCTCGTCGAGGCCGGCG
The DNA here is from genome assembly GCF_043199875.1 of Streptomyces sp. NPDC048516. Classification (NCBI taxonomy): domain Bacteria; kingdom Bacillati; phylum Actinomycetota; class Actinomycetes; order Kitasatosporales; family Streptomycetaceae; genus Streptomyces; species Streptomyces sp. NPDC048516. The sequence goes on from NZ_JBICWS010000004.1 coordinate 61,081, forward strand.
GCATCGAGAACACCCTGCTCGAAGCGGCCGAGGTCGCCGCCGCACTCGGCGGCGTCTTCCTGCGGATCACGTGGGATACCTCGCTTGCACCCCGCCCCCTGCTCACCGTCGTGCACGCCGACGCCGCCGTACCGCGCTTTCGCTGGGGGCAGTTGACCGACGTCACGTTCTGGCGCGAGCTCGCCTCGGACGGCTCGACCGTATGGCGCCACCTCGAACACCACGAGCCCGGGCGCATCCTGCACGGACTGTACGAGGGGACCGTCGACCGCCTCGGCCGGCGCGTGCCGCTCACCGAGCACCCCGAGGTCGCCGGCCTCGCTGGTTCCCTCGGCCCCGAGGGCGACGCGATCGAGACCGGCATACCCGAGCTCACCGCGGCGTACGTCCCCAACATCCGACCCAACCGCCGCCACCGCGGGAGCCCGTTCGGACGCTCGGACTACGCCGCGCCCCTGCATGACCTCATGGACGCACTCGACGAGACATGGTCGTCATGGCTGCGCGACATCAGGCTCGGCAGGGCGCGGCTGATCATCCCCGACGGATACCTACGCGATCACGGACCGGGCAGGGGCGCCTCGTTCGACGACGACCGCGAAATCTGGCAGGGCCTGAACATCCCGCCCACCGAGGGCGGAGGAATCACCCTGTCGCAGTTCGCGATCAGGGTCGCCGAGCACCAGTCGACCGCCGACTCGCTCGTGCAGCAGGCCGTACGCTCCGCCGGCTACTCCGCGCAGAGCTTCGGACTCGGCGACCAGGGCGCCGCCGTCACCGCAACCGAGGTCACCGCCCGCGAGCGCCGCTCGATGATCACGCGTGACAAGAAGTCGCGTTACTGGCGCCCGGCCCTCGCGCACATCCTGCTCGTCATGCTGCGACTCGACCGGGCGCTGTTCACCCCGGGCCTTGTCGTCGACCGGCCGCGCGTCACCTTCGGCGACGGCGTGAGCGAGGACCCGCAATCGGTCGCACAGACCCTGTCGCTTCTCCAGCAGGCACAGGCCGTGAGCACCGACACGAAGGTGCGCGCGCTGCACCCCGATTGGGACGACACCGCCGTGCAGGCCGAGGTCGACCGCATCTTGACCGAGACCGGCGCAGCAGTGCCCGACCCGATGCAGGCCGGCGCCCTCGACTGATTCACGAGGGGGCGCCGTGCCGATCCACCCCGGAATGGTCGAGGACCTCTCGGCCGGCGTCCGTGATCTGTACGCGGACGCCGAGCAGCGGCTGCTCGGCATCGTGGCGCGGCAGCTCGCCGACGGGTTCGAGGCCCCGGGGTGGGCAACCAACAAGCTGCGCGACATACAGGCCCTGCGCCGCGGCGCGCAGGGAGTCGTCGACGCCCTCGGCTCAGCGATGCAACTCGACGTATTCGACGTCGTCGCCGAGGCGTACAACACCGGGGCCCGCGCCGGACTGGCCGAGCTCGGCGCACTGCACGACAACGATCTGCGCCGCATCGCCGACACCACACCCAACACCCGCGCCGTTGACCGCCTCGCGCAGGAAACCGTCGACCTCGTCACCGCCACGCACCGCGGCATCCTCCGCGGTGTCGAGGACGGATACCGGCAAGTGATCGCCGAGGTTGCGGCAACGCCACTGCTCGGCATCGACACCCGCCGGCAAGCGACACAGCGGGCAATGGAACGGTTCGCCGACCGCGGACTGCGCACGTTCGTCGACCGGGGCGGGCGCGCGTGGCAGATGACGAGCTATGCCGAGATGGCCGTACGCACGGCGACCGGCCGCGCCGCGGTCGAGGCGCACGGCGACAAGCTGCGCGCCGCCGGCCTCGACCTCGTCATCGTCAGCAACGCCCCGCACGAGTGCCCCATCTGCGCCCCCTACGAGGGCAAGGTGCTCTCGCTCGACGGCCCGGGCGGCGCCCACACCATCGAGACCGAGCACGCCACCGAGGACGACCGCACCGTGCGCGTGCACATCGCTGGCAGCGTCGACGAAGCGCGGCAGCACGGATTCCAGCACCCCAATTGCCGGCACAGCCTGTCTGCGTACCTGCCCGGGGTGACCCGCGCACCGGTCGAGGCGTCCGAGGACCCCGACGGATACGAGGCCACACAGAAGCAGCGCGCCATCGAGCGCGGCATACGCAAGTGGAAGAACCGCGCCGCCTCGGCCGTGACACCCGAGGCCAAACGGTCCGCCGAGGCCAAGGTGCGCCAGTGGCAGGCCAAGCAGCGCGAGCACCTGCGCCAACACCCCGAGCTCATCCGCCGGCGCGAGCGCGAGCAGCCCGGCGCAAGCAACCTCCCCCCAACGAGCGGTACCGCGGGCCGCCCCGGTACGCCGGGTGGCCCGGGGTCGGACCCGTTCGAGGCCGCGCGCGTCCGCTCGGGAGACGAGCGCACGCTGCCCGAGATGACCGACGAGCAGCTCGGCGTCGCGATCCGGCCCGGCGTGCTCGACGAGCGCGACCTCGACCGCATCCGCGGCGAGGGCGACCGGCGCGACGAGCAGGCCCTGCTCGACCGCATCCGGCCGAACGGCCGGCTCGTCGACAACCTCTCCGAGTTCAGCGATGACGAGCTCGCCCGCGTCTCTACTCACCTCGGCGACGACGACATGCTGCGCGTCATGGCCGAGGCCGACCGGCGCGACCTCGACGCCGCCCTGCCCGGGGCACGACGCGACCTCGTCGGCATGTCCGAGCAGGACCTCGCCGCCCGCGCTCGGCACGTCGAGGACGACCGGCCGGCGATCGGCGCGGAGATCCACCGCCGGCGACTGCTCGCCGAGGTGTTCCCCGGCGGTCGCCTCGCCCGCGATCTGTCCGGCGTCGGCGACGACGTGCTCGGGTGGGCCGTGCGCTACGCATCCCCCGAGGATGCGGCGCGCATCGCCGACGAGCTCGACGCCCGGTACCCGCCCGCCCCGATGCCGGAAGCAGCCGGCGCGCACACCGTCGAGGGACAGCTCGCCGACCGCGCCGCCGTCGACGAGGCCCTCGAACCGGCCGCCCCGCCGGACGCGTGGAACGGCCTTGCCGTCGACTGGTACGCCGGCATGTCCAGCACCGAGCGATGGATCGCCGAGCGCGAGTACGCCGACATGCAGCAGCGCACCGCCTACACACGCGAGCAGCTCCGCGACATGTACCGCGAACACACATGGGCGCAGTACATGGACGCCGAGGACGCGACCAACGGCTATCTCCTCTCCCGCGAGGCCCGGGCCGCCGGCGTCGACCCGGGAACGCTGTTCAGCGGCCCCGCGCACGTCGCCTACGCCCGCGCCTCGGAGGAGCTCAAGAGGTATTGGGCCGACAACCCGCGCATGACGTTCGTGGAGTACGAGGAAATGGTCACCGGGCAGCGCAGCGCCGCCGCCGAGACCGCCCGCGCCTCTCGCAACACCCAGAACAACCGGCTCTAGGGGGTGGCTGTGGGACATCGAGGCGACCTCGTTCGCGCACTGCGCGCCGGCATCGACGCCGGCCGCGCCGCTTCCCCCGTGAGTGCGTGCCCGTACCCCCGCGGCGATCTGCGCCGCTCGGCATGGGTGCGCGGCTACGCCAAGGCCCGAGCGCTCCCCGCCGCCGCGGACACCGGCAGCGAGTAGACCGCTCTCCTTCCTCTCCCATCGGGCCCGCCATCGGTGGGCCCTTCCCCTTTCCGCACCATCCCGGAGGCACGCCCGTATGCCCGAGCACTCCCCCGACGAGACCCTGCCGACCCACCCGCGAACCGGCGAGCTCGCCCTCGGCATCCGCCGCGACGGACGCCCGATCTGGCCCATCAAGGGCGGCTCGGGCGAGGGCGGCGACCCGGCCCCGGCCGGCGACCCGAACACCCCACCGGCGGGCGACCCGTCCCCCGCCCCGAACACCGACCCGGGCACCCCGCCGGCCCCGGACCCGGCCGCCGCGCAGCAGCTCGCCGAGGCCACAACCCGCGCCGAGCAGGCCGCCACCGAACGCGACGAGCTGCGCGCCGCGCTCGACGCCGTGAACAAGGCACTCAACCCCGACGCCGAGGGCGAGCAGGACCCGACCAAGCTCGCCGCCGCGGTCGCCGACCGCGACAAGCAGCTCGCCGAATCGGCCACGGAACTACGCACGGCACGCGTCGAGCTCGCCGCCTACAAGGCCGCCGGCGAGCTCGGAGCGCGCGCCGACCGACTGCTGAACAGCCGCGCATTCGTCTCTGCCGTGGCCGCCCTCGACCCGGCCGACGCCACGTTCGGCGAGCAGCTCACCGCCGCCATCAAGAGCGCCGTAGACGCCGACCCCGACCTGTACCGCACCGCCCCGAACGGCCCGCCGCGCGGCGGCGCCGAGTTCAACGGCGCCCCCTCGGGCGAGCGCCGCGCCGCCTCGCTGCACGACGCCGTCGCCGCCCGCTTGAGCGGCGCCTAACCCCCAGGAGAAACGCTTTGCCTACCTCTCTCGCCGAGGCGCGCAACAACGCGCAGGACGACGTCGACGTGCAGGTGATCGACGAGTTCCGCAAGTCCTCGGACATCCTCGACCGCCTCACGTTCGACAACGTCGTGAGCCCCACCGGCGGCGACACCCTCACCTATGGGTACCGCCGCCTGATCTCGCAGCGCTCGGCCGACTTCCGCGCGCTGAACACCGAGTACACCCCCGCCGAGGTCCAGACGCAGCGGTACACCGTCGACCTCGTCCCGCTCGGCGGTAGCTTCTCCGTCGACCGCGTCATCGCCCGTATCGGGCCGGCCGCCTCGGGCGCCGTGACGCTGAACATGCAGCAGCTCATCAAGGCGAGCCGCGCCAAGTTCGCCGATGCCGTGATCAACGGCGATAAGGCGGTCGAGACGAACGGGTTCGACGGCCTGTCGAAGATCCTCACTGGCAGCTCGACCGAGTACCTGCCGCTGAACAACGGCGTCGCCGCGGGGTTCGTCGACTGGACGGCGATCAACGACAAGGCCGCGGCCCTCGCCGCGCAGACCCACATCGACAACTGGCTCGCCGCCATGGATGACGCCCCGAACGTCATCTACGGCAACCGCAAGACGCTCGCGCTGTTCAAGCGCATCGCTGCATGGTGCGAGCAGCTCGACCGTACGACCGACGCGTTCGGCCGACCGGTCACCGCGTACAACGGAATCCCGCTCGTCGACCTTAAGACCAAGGCCGGCAGCAACACGGACGTGATCGGCCTCGTCACGCGCGACCCCGACGGCGCCGCTACGGGGGGCAACGTGACCGGCCTCGGCGACCTCTACGCCGTCCGGTACGGGCTCGACGGATTCCACGGCGCCTCGGTCGGGGGCGGCTCGCCGCTCGTGAACACCTGGCTCCCGGAGTTCGACCGCTCGGGCGCCGTCAAGGTCGGCGAGGTCGAGATGGGCCCGGTTGCTCCGGTCCTCAAGGCCACCAAGTCCGCCGCCGTGTTCCGCAACATCAAGAGCGCGTGATGCCCATGCGCGCCGTACGGATCACTGCCCCCGTCGAGGACTTCACCGGGGAAGGCCCGGGCGGACTGGCGTTCACCGACGGGACCGCCATCACCAGCGACCGGGCGATCATCAGCTACTGCCAAGGCGCCGGCTACCTCGTCGAGCCACTCGACGAGGGCGCCTCGGACGGCCCGACCGACAACAAGTCGGCGGGCCGTTCTGCTGCCCGCAGCAAGAGGGGGTGATCGTGGCCCGCCAGCCCTACGCGACCCCCGAAGCCCTCACCGCATGGACCGGGCAACCGGCCCCCGCAGACGCAGAGCGGCTGCTCGCCCGGGCCGGCGAGGACATCGACTCAGCGCTGCTCACCGCTGTGTACGCCGTCGACGAGGACGGCGACCCGACCGACCCGGACGTGCGCGCCGCACTCAGCGACGCCACCTGTGCACAGGTCGAGTACCAACTCGCCGCCGGCGACGACGGAACGGGCGCCGGCGGACAGTGGAACTCGGTCAGCATCGGCCCCGTTTCCCTGTCTGGACGCAGCACGGCCACCGCGACGACGTCCGGCGTCGACCTCGCCCCGCGCGCCGACCGCGCACTGCGCCGCGCCGGCCTCACCCCGGGGCGGGTGATCGCATGGTGACCCGCGTCCCCGAGGTCCTGCTGCGCCACCGCGTCCGCATCGAGCCGTACCTCGCCGATACCGCGTACGGGCCCACCTACGGGCCCGCAGTCGAGGCCGTGCCCGCGCTCGTCGACCCCTCACCGCGCATGGCCCGGGCGCCGGACGGGCGGGAGTTCACCGCGGCGGCGACGTTCATCGCCGCCCCCGATCTCGACTGCCCGCTCGGCTCGCGCATCACCCTGCCCGACGGACGCACCGCGACCGCGACGACCGTCGCCCGCCACACCGCCCCGGGCCTACCGGTCCCCGCCTGTACGGAGGTGACGACCGAATGAGCCGCGCCGCCCGGGCCCGCGTCCGCTGGAACGGCGAGCAGGTCCTCGGCCGCGCCCGGCAAGGCGCGCTGCGTGGACTGCTGCTCGGCGCCGAGCACCTGCTCACCGAGTCCCGCAAAGAGGTACCGATCGCCGAGGGCACCCTCGAACGGAGCGGCGCCACCAGCGTGGACGCGGCGAACCTCGTCGCCGGCGTCACCTACGACACCCCGTACGCCGCGCGCGTGCACGAGGACATGTCCGCCCGACACAGCCCCGGGCGTAAGGCCAAGTTCCTTGAAGACCCCGCCAACCGCGAGGCCGATGCGATCGGCGAACTGATCGCCGCGCAGGTTCGGCGGACGCTGCGTGGCTGACCTACTCGACGGCGTCGCCCGATACCTCGACGAGCAGCACCTGCTCGTCTACGACCCGACCGGCACCGCCGGCGACACGTTCATCGAGACCCTGCCGCCCGAGCCGGCCGAGGCCGTAGGGCTGTGGCTGTACGGGGCCGCCGAGCAAGACTCGCGCAACGGCTACGACGTCCGCTCGCTACAGGTGCGCGTACGCGGAACGGCCGACCCTCGGGTTTCCCGCCGCCGCGCCGAGGCCCTGTACGGCGCCCTGCACGGGCTCGCTGGCCTCGAACTGCCCGATGGCACATGGCTTGTACTCGCCGTCGCGCAGCAGACCCCCGCCCCGATCGGCACCGACGCCTCGGGCCGGCACGAGCACACGGTGAACGTCCGCCTCGACGTGGCCAACCCCACCCCACACCGCCCCGACTAGGAGGTGCACCCATGGCCGCGAACAGTCGGCCCATTGACGCCCGCGGTTGGCTGTTCGAGGTCCTCGACGCCACCGTGACCGGCACCGAGACATGGCTGCCCATCGCCGGCCTGACCTCGTTCACCCACAACCCGGGCGAGAACGAAGAGACAGCCGAGACGACCGCGTTCGACAGCGACGGCTATTACGAGCAGGACGTCATGCAGCGCGGCGCCACCCTCGAAATCGAGGGTCTGTACCGTATCGACCCGACCACCAAGGCGCAGGACGCCGGACAGGCGTACGTCGACAAGGTATGGGCCTACCGGCTCGGCATCGACTCGAACAACAAGGTCCGGTGGCGCCACAAGTCGCAGACGACATGGGTCGTTTGGGATTCCACGATGACCCCGGGCGAGCAGGGCGGCGAGACCAACGACAAAACGTCGTGGTCCGCCACGATCACCCGCTCGGGCAAGCCGACCACCGCGCCCGTTGCCGGCGGACAGACGCTCGCCGCCAAGACCGTAGGCAAGTCGGGCGGTGACGCGTGAGCGAGTCCCCCGAGCAGCCGCTCGTCGAGACCGCCGACTTTGACGCGTTCTTCGCCGAGCAGACCCCCGGCCGGCCCCGGGCCGCGCTCACCCTCTACGAGCGCGAGTACGTGCTGCCCGACTCCCTACCGCTACTGTTCACGCTCCAGATGGAGCGCGTACAGGACAGCTCGGACCCTGACGACGTGCGCCGGATGCTTGCGACGCTGTTCGGCGAGGGTGCCCTCGACACGTGGGCCGAGCGCGGCATGACCGACCGGCAGCTCGCCATCGTCCTTATCTACTCGGCCGCCAACATCCGCACGCCCGGCTCTCTGTCCATGCAGCGCGCCGCCGAGCTGCACGACGAGCAAGACGCCACCAAGGCGGGAAAAGCATCGCCGGCGAATCGGGCGCAGCGTCGGGCCGGCACGAAGAAGAAGGGGAAGGGCAAGGCGCGTTCTGGCGCGCGGTCCTGACCCACTGGGGCGCCGTCGAGTCTGACCTCGCCCGCGAGTACCACCTCGGCGCCGAGCAGGTCGCCGCCCTCTCAACTCGCCGATTCCTCGCCCTTGTTGCAGGACTGCCCGGCGAGGCGCGGTTCGCCCGCGCCTGGACACGCACCCCGCGCGAGGTCGACGACCCCGCGGAAATCGCAGCAATCACCGGCCTGCCGGCCGGCTGAACGACCGGCGCTCGCGCCGGATGACCCCCGATAGGAGGTGATCCGGTGGCGCTCACCGTCGCCGAGCTGCTCGCGACGATCGATGTCGACGACGCCCCCGCCGCTTCCGGCCTCGCCCGGGCCGAGCAGCGCGTCGTCGCCGCAGCCGAGAACATCACCGCCGAGGCCGCCCGCGCCGGCGACGCCGCCGGACAGCGGCTCGGCGAAGGAGTCGCCGACGGCGCCGAGGACGGCGCGCAGGAAGCCGGCGGACGGCTGCGCGACAAGCTCGGCGCGTTCGGTTGGGCCGCGGTCGGCGCGAGCGTCGGCGCCGCGGTCCTCGCCGGCGTCGGCGAGGCCATGCAGCAGCAGAAAGACAACTCGCTGCTTGCCGCGCAGCTCGGCGCCGACCCCGCGCAGGCGAAGCGGCTCGGCAAGGCCGCCGGCTCCCTCTACAGCCAGGGGTACACAGACTCGGTCGCCGACGCGAACGAGGCTCTCAAGTCCCTGTGGCAGCAGGGTCTCGTACCCGCGGACGCCACGCAGAAAGAGCTCGAAAAGGTCGGCGGGCGCCTCTCGCAGGTCGCGCAGATCATGGGCGAGGAAGTCGGCCCGACAAGCGTCGCGGTCGGCCAGATGCTCAAAACAGGAATGGCAAAGAATGCCGACGAGGCATTCGACATTCTCACCCGAGGAACGCAGCTCGGAATCAATAAAGCCGAGGACCTGCTCGACACCTACAACGAGTACGGAACTCAGTTCCGAGACCTCGGCATAAACGGCAAGGAAGCCTTGGGCATCATGCACCAAGGCTTGCAGGCCGGCGCCCGCGATGCGGACATCGTCGCGGACGCAATGAAAGAGCTGAACATCCGCGTCAAGGACGGCTCGGCCGCCGACGGATTGAAAGCTCTTGGGCTGAACGCCGACCAAATGGCGAGCGCGTTCGCCTCGGGCGGACCGAAAGCGCAGGCAGCACTCGACACCATCACCGACCGACTGCGCGCGGTAAAGGACCCGACCGAGCGTTTCCGCCTCTCGCAGCAACTGCTCGGGACGCAGAGCGAGGACCTGTCCAAGGCCCTCATGGCGATTGACCCGAGCAAGGCTGTTGCCTCGCTCGGCAAGGTCGACGGCGCCGCCAAGCGCGCCGGCGACACGATGCGCGACAACGCCTCGACCAAGGTCACGCAGTTCACGCGCTCCCTGCAACAGGGGTTCGTCGAGGTCCTCGGGAATCAGGTCCTGCCCGTACTCACCACCGCGGGCGGGTACCTCGTCGACTTCGGCGCCGGCATTGCGACGGCCGCCGGTTTCGTCGAGCAGCACGGCACGGCCTTTAGCGTGGTCGCCGGCCTTATCACGCTGGTCATGCTGCCCGCGCTGATACAGCTCGGCACCCGCGCCACCATCACCACGGGGCAGGTTGTCGCCGGCTGGATCACCCAAGGGGCGGCCGGCATCACCGCGGCGGCGAAGTTCGTCGCCACGAACGCTCTGATCGTCGCCGGCTGGATCGCGCAGGGCGCCGCCGCGGCCGGAACCGCGCTGCGCGTGGTCGGCGCGTGGGTCCTCATGGGCACGCAGTCGCTACTACAGGCGGCGCGCATGGCCGCGGCATGGCTGATCGCCATGGGCCCCGTGGCGCTGATCATCGCCGCGGTAATCGGCCTCGTCGCGCTGATCGTCGCCAACTGGGACACGATCAAGAACGCGACGCTCGCCGTCTGGAACTGGATTTGGGAAAAGATCAAGTGGGTTGGAAACAAGCTCGTCGAGTTTTTTCTCAACTTCACCTTGGTTGGCCTCATAATCAAGCACTGGGATTCCATCAAATCCGGAACGGTGCGCGTCTGGAACGCCATCGTCGATTGGGTCAAGGGACTCCCGCAGAAGCTGATTAGCTTCTTTCTTAACTGGACTTTGCCGGGCCTGATCATCAAGCATTGGCAGTCCATCAAGGACGGCTCGGTTCGCAAGGCAACCGAACTCGTCAATTGGGTGCGCGGACTACCGGGCCGGATCGGTTCCGCGGTCGGAAATCTCGGCCGGCTCCTGTACGACAAGGGAACCGACGTCGTCCGCGGCTTGTGGAACGGCATTAAATCCATGGGCAGTTGGCTGCGCTCGACGCTGATCTCGTGGGCGAAAAATCTCATTCCTGGCCCTATCGCAAAGGCGTTGGGCATTAACAGCCCAAGTCGCGTGATGGCAAGGGATGTTGGCCGTTGGATTCCTGCCGGCGTCGTCAAGGGCATCCGCGCAGGGCAGGGCGCCGTCGCGCGCACCATGCGCACGCTCGTGCCCTCCCCGAGCCTGCCCACCGTCGGCGCCCTGTCGGCGGGCGCCGGATACGGCGCGGCCGGCCCGTTCGGCTCGGCCGCGGGCGCCGGCCCGTCCGTGCACATCGAGCACTGGCACGGCGGCGACCAATCCCCCGAAGAGAACGCCGCCGCCTTGCAGTGGCGCATGAAGGCAAGGGGGTGACGCCGTGGCGATGGGCGACCGCGTCACCGCGCCCGGGCACGTGCAGCTCGGCGAACTGCTGCTCGGGCGCGGCACCCCCTACCGGTGGCGCTCCCTGTCCGGATGGGAAGACCTTCCCGCCCTCGACTCGGGCAGTGTCAACCGGGCGGACGGGCACGGCGCGATACTCGGACGGCTGCTCGCGCAGCCCCGCGTCGTCACCCTCGACGGCATCGTGATTCGCGCCCGCCCGGACGAAATCGGCGGCGTCGTGCAGCAGCTCGGCACCGCCACGGGCGTCATGGACGGCGAGCAGTCCCTCGTCGTCCAGATCGACGAGCGCGGACCGCTGCTCGCATGGGTGCGCGTGACCAACCGCGCCGTACCCGTCGAGCTCGGGTACCGGGTCGGCACCATCACCGGCGCCGCCCTACAGCTCACCGCATCCGACCCGCGCCGGTATGAGCTGCTCGAACGCAGCGCGCGGGCAACCCTTCCCATCGCCGAGCCTGGCCTCGACTGGCACGCCGAGCCCTCGCAACAGCAGTTCCCCGACGAGCAGGCTGCCGGCCGCGCCTCGGCCGCCTCGTCGTTCTGGGCCATGTCCGGCATGACGTTGGGCAACAGCGCCGGCGCCCTTACCGCCACGATCACCGCGGCGCAGGCCGGCCTCGCCTGGACCATCGGCCCGGGCCTGTTCTCCGGATTCCCGATCGACGCAGGGCAGCGCGCGACGTTCCTCGCCGACGCCCCGCCGGCCGGCTCCATCTGCCTGTTCCACTGGCTCGACGACGCCGGCGCCTACGTGTCCGGCACCACGGGCACCCGCGGGCAGGTCACCGGCACGGCACCGGCCGGTGCCACACAGGTACGACCGGTCATGCAGTGGGCGACCGTGCCCTCGCCAGCAACCGCCACGATCGGCCCCTCTCGGCTGCTCATACCGGGACTCGGCGCCGAGGGACTCGCCGAGCCGTACGACTTCGGCCCGCCCGGCAGTACCGGCGCCCTCACCGCAACCAACAGAGGCGGCGCCCCCGCGCACCCCGTGATCGAGTTCCGCGGCCCCGTATCCATGCCGAGCCTGACCAACGTCACGAGCGGCGACGTCCTCGAATACGACCTCGACCTCGCCGAGGGCGACGTGCTCACCGTCGACACCGCCGAGGGCACGGTGACGCTCAACGCGACGACGTCCCGCCTCTACACCGCCACCGCCCGCAGCGTGCCCGAGCAGTCGTTCGCGCTCTGGCCCGGAACCGCGGATATGGCGTACCGGGCCGCGCCCGGATCATCCGACCCCGCCGCATCCGTCACCGTCCGGTGGCGCTCGGCCTACTGGTAAGGAGGGGCGCCAACTTGACCGTGCGCGCCGCGTGGCTGCTCACCGGACCACCCAACGGGCAGACCCGCACCGACACCCGACTCGCCCCGCTCGGCACGATGGCACCCGACGGCGAACTGACGACCCGCGACGGCGTGATCGCCGGAGGCGCCCCGCTCATGGCAACCGGCGCCGGCGCCATGCAAGTGCAGCTCGGCGTCGGCCGCGCCCTGGTGCAGGGCACCACCGCACAGGGCGCCTATCCGGTCGCCGTGACCGTGCCCGAGACGCTCACCGTCACCGACGGCGACGCGCAGAACCCCCGTATCGACTCCATCGTGCTGCGCGTGCGCGACGGCCTGTTCGATCCGACCGCGCCCGGGCAGACAACCATCTCGGTAGAGCTTCTCACCGGGACGCCGGCGCCCTCGCCCACCGAGCCGACCCTGCCCCTGGCGACCCTGCGCGTGTGGTCCATCACGGTTCCCGCCGGCGCATCGGCCGGAACGGGCGGGATCAACTGGACAAGCGCGCTCGCCGACCGCCGACGCTTCACAAGCTCGTACGGCGGAATCATCCCGCGCGGCTGGGGGACCTCGTTCGCCGGCAGCTATGACGGGCAGTACCGCGACGTCGACGGCACCCTCGAACGCTGGAACGCAAGCGCCGCCCGGTGGGAGACCTACCGCCCGCCCCTCGCCGTCGAGACCTCGACCGCCGGTTTCAGCGTAGGGAGCGGCTACACCCTGAACACCTACACCGCACGCCGCAACGGCGCCGCGGGTATCTGTTCGTTCCTCGTCGAGGTGACCCGCAAGGGGGCGCAGCTCGACGTACTGGCCGCCGGCAACATCAACGACGAGGTAATCGGCACCCTTCCCACGGGGTGGCGCCCCGCCATCGACGCCGAACTGTCCGTATCCGATGGATTCGGCGAGGGCGCCGCCCGACTGTCCAACGCCGGCGTGATCACGCTGCGGACGTGGTCGGGCAATGGCGCGCTCAAGAACGACCGGAACCTACGCACGTCGGGGACCTTCATCCTTGGCTGATGGGGGGTGCGCATGATCTCTCCCCCATACCGACTGCTGTTGTGTGACCTGCGCAGCGACCAAGTCCTCGACGCGCTACCCGTGCAGCAAGTCAGCCTCGACGATTACATCGGCAAGGCCGGCTCGATGTCCGGCACCGTGCCCATACCGAACGCTGCGATCGCCGCCCGTGCCCGAGCCAGCATCGTGCCCGGGCGCACCGCGGTATGGCTCGAACGTGGACGCGATATCTGGTGGGGCGGCGTGCTGTGGACCGCCTCTCTCACCTCCGACGCCCGCGGGTTTCTCGCCGTACAGATACAGGCCGGAACCTGGGACACCTACCTATCGCACCGACTGCTGTACGACACGCTCACCTCGACCGGCACCGATCAGTACGACATCGCCCGAGGCTTGATCGACTACGTGCAGAACACCCCCGGCGGCGACATCGGCATCGAGTACGGCACGGAAGTCTCGGGAGCACTCCGCGACCGCACATACAGCCGTTACGACCTGCCCGCCGTCCGAGACCTGCTCGACCAACTCGGCAGCGTCGAGGGCGGTTTCGAGTGGCGCATCGCTTCGTACCGCAACGGCGACGGCCGCCGCGTCAAGCGGCTGCAACTTGGCTCCCCACAGATCAGGACCGGGCACAGCGAGATCGTCCTCGACCACCCGGGGCCGATCCTTTCGTACACGTGGCCCGTCGACGCCACGGTGCGCGCGAACGCATGGCAGAGCCGCGGCTCGACCGACAATGCGAACCAAGCCGCGGACAGCGTCCCCCTGATGAGCGCGCTACAGCTCGCCGAGCAGGACATCGACGACGGATGGCCACGCCTCGACGGCAGCAGCGATTACTCGACCGTCATCGATCAGGCCACCCTCGATGCACACGCCGCGGCCGATCTCGCCGCCGCCCGGGCGGGAACCACGATCCCCGAGGTCACCGTCGACATGTCCCGCGCGCTGGTCTCGCCTGCCCTGCTCGGCTCGACCGTGCGTCTACGCATCCGTGACCTATGGCACCCCGACACGCTCAACGCCCGGTATCGCGTGGTCGGACTGGCCATATCCCCGCCCGAGCGCGGCCGATCAGAGTCGGCTCGCCTGTATTTGGAGGCCGCTTAGTGGCTGCTGTACCGCAGGACCTGCTCGACCGCGTCCGCGCGCTTGAGCGGCAGGTGCGCGAGCTCACCGGCCGCGCACAAATGAGACCGGCCCTCGACAAGATCCTGCACGGTGACATCGTCATCGGCGAGGGTGGCCGCATCATCGCGCAGGCCCCCAACGGGAACCGAATCTTCCTGACCGGCCAGACGCCCGAGGGCGATTGGGCCGTGGGCATGGCTCGGGAGAACGGCACGGCTGCTCTGACCGTCGGCGACGACGTCGACACTGGTGGACAGATGGTGCGCATGTTCAACCGCGCCGGCGAGGTCATCGTCATGGATGACGGTTTCGCCGATGGGCACCTCGGCCGCCCGTGGGTGCCGATCCCCTGCGCCCCGTTCATCCAGTTCACCAACGACGACGAATTCGCCCTCTACTCGGGGCAGATGCTCACGCAACACAAGGTGTTGCGCGTCAACCTGCAATTGGCCGGCCCATCGGGCACGGCCGCGCAGGTAGTGATGAAGATCGGGAACGTCCAGTACGGGCCAACGTGGACACTCAGCAGCTCGGCCACGGTCAAGGACGTAAACGAGCGCGTCGTGCTACCGGCCGCCGACTTTCCTTACGGCCGCGATGTGTCGGTCGTGATGTGGGCGCAGCGAACCGCGGGTACCGGCGTCTGCTCCCTGCGTGTCCGCGCGCTGTGGGGCGTCAACACCATCACCCAATCCGAAGCCAACTAGGAGCGCTCGCACGTGCTGCCCGAGTCCATCCCTACCGTGACTGTGCGCGGCAGGTTCCTCTCACCGGATGGCCGGCCGCTCTCCGGATCGGTCACCTTCCGCGCGCCGGCGCAGATCACCTTTCCTGACGCCGACGTAATCCTCGGCGGTCCCGTTGTCGCGCAGCTCGACGCACAGGGGCAGATCAGCGCGACCCTTCCCGCGTCGGACGCTCCGAGCATGGACCCGTCGGGGTGGTCGTACACCGTCGCGGAACAACTCGCCGGCATCCCGACCGGCCGTTCGTACAACATCCTGCTACCCGCCGCGCAGCCGCAGGTCGACCTCGCCGACATCGCCCCCACCGACCCGAGCAAACCGAACTACATACCCGTTGTCGGACCAGAGGGACCGCGCGGCCCTGCGGGCGCGAGCGCGTACGAGGTCGCCATCGCCGACGGATTCAGCGGCACCCCCGCCGACTGGCTCGCATCACTCGTCGGACCCCGGGGGGCGACCGGTGCCACGGGCGCGCAGGGCGTGCAGGGAGTGCCTGGCAAAGATGGGAAGGACGGCGCCCCTGGTGCGCCCGGGGCCCCTGGCCTCGTGCAGTCGGTCAACAGCAAGAGCGCTGCCTCGATCACGCTCACCGCGGCCGACGTCGGCGCCCTCGCCACCACCGCGGCCGGCGCCGTCAACGGCGTTGCCACCCTCGGCGCCGACGGCAAGATTCCCGCCGCGCAGCTCCCGACGAGCTCGGGCGGAGGCGCCGTCGACTCGGTCAACGGCAAGACGGGCGCGGTGGTACTCACCGCCGCCGACGTCGGCGCGCTCGACCAGAGCGCCGGAGATGCACGGTACGTCCAGCCGGCCGGCATCCCCGTGCAGTCCGTCGCGGGCAAGACCGGCGCCGTAACGCTCGTCGCCGGCGACGTTGGCGCCGAGGTCGCCGGTACCGCGGTGCTGCTGACCGGAACGCAGACCGTCGCGGGCAGCAAGACGTTTTCGAGTGTCCCCTCGTCGACTGGCGCCCCAACCGCCGACAACCACCTCGCCCGGAAAAGCTACGTGGACGCCCTCGGGGGCGGCGAGTGGTTGCCCACCGATCACGGATTGCTCACGTGGGCATTCGACCCGGCCCTCGGCCAGTCCACCGCCCTCTACCCCGGTAGTGGCCCCATACGGGTAACCGCTGTCATCCTGCGCACCCCCGCCACGATCAACCGCATCGTCTGGTTCGCCACCGGATACGCCGGCGGGCTCACCACCGGCTCATGGGCAGCGATCTACAACTCGACCGGTGCCCGAGTAGCGACGACGGGCGACATGTCCACCGCTACGTACGAACCGGCCGAGGTCCATACCGCGGGCGGGGCGACGATCAACTCGCCCCTTACCTCGGCGTACTCGGCCACAGCCGGCGTGTACTACGTGGCGTGGCGCTTGCAGTACAACACCACGACCGGCGACGGCCCGCTGCTGCTCGCCTCGGAGTCTGGAGCAGGCGCACCGCCCAACTTCTTCGGGTACACAGCCGTACGCCGCTTCGGCGTCTACTCGGCCGGCGCCGCCTCGGCCCCCGCATCGATCGCGCTCGCCTCGATGGAGAACGGCGCTAACCGATTCTGGGCCGCGCTCGCGTAGATCGCGCCGCCCGCACCACATCACGCCCCGTGCCCACTGGCCGGGGCGTTTCTCATGCCCGAGGAGGGCCACCCTTGCAGTTCGTTTCCCGCTCCCAGTGGGGCGCCCGACCGTCCCGTTACGCGCTCGCCTACATCGGCAGCACGCGCGGCGTGAAGATCCATTACGAGGGCACGCCCGTACCGGCGAGCCTCGCAAAGGCCGAGAATCACAGGCTGTGCGCCAGCCGCGTCCGCGACATTCAGGCGAGCCACCTCGCCAACCGCCAGGAGGATTACAGCGACATCGCGTACAACGCGATGGTTTGCCCGCACGGCTACGTCTACGAGGGCCGCGGCGCCCACCGCAAGACCGGCGCTAACGGGAACCAGACACTCAACGTCGGTCACTACTCCGTGTGCGCCATGGTCGGCGACTCGGGCCTGACCGAGCCAACTGAGGCCCAACTCAACGGACTTCGCGACGCGATCGAGTGGCTGCGCAAGAGCGGCGGCGCCGGCTCGGAGATCAAGGGCCATCGCGACGGATACGCGACCGCCTGCCCCGGCGGGCCGCTGTACGCATGGGTGACCAAGGGCGCCCCGCGCCCGGGCGGCAGCACCACGCCGCCCAAGCCCCCGAAGTACGAGCCGTTCCCCGGTGTCGACTGGTTCAAGAAGAACCCGCGCTCGGCGATCGTCACGGCCATGGGCCGGCGCCTCGTCGCCGAGGGTTGCTCGGCCTACCGCGAGGGCCCCGGCCCGCAGTGGACCAGCGCCGACCGCGAGAGCTTCCGGAAGTGGCAGCGCAAGCTCGGCGACGCCCCGCAGTTCTGCGACGGGTGGCCCGGCCGCAAGCAGTGGGACGCGCTCAAGGTCCCCAAGGTCTGACCCAACCCCCGCGCCCGCCCGCACTCCCGCGGGCAGGCGGGCGCCCCCCTGTCCCCACCCTGTGGAAAGAGGTACTGCCCCATGACCGACGCCGCCCGCCGCACGATCCGCACCGTTGTGCAGACCGTGCTCGGCCTTGCCGCCGGACTCCCCCTGATCATCGACGCCGCAGGCATCCCGCAGACCGCGGCCGGCGTAGGTGTCGCCCTCGCCGTCGCTGGCGGACTCACACGAGTCATGGCGCTGCCTGTCGTCGAGAACCTGCTGCCCGCGTGGCTGCGCGCCGAGCCGAGCACCGACGACGAGCTGCTCGCCCTGTACCGGAAGGATGACCGCACCGAGTGATCACAGCGACGACCGGCGTCGACCCGATCGACGCTCTTGTGATCTGGTGCGGCGCCGCCGTCGCGATCTCGGGCGCGCTCGCCCTAACATGGCGCGCCACCCGAACCTTTCGCCGCATCGGCGGGAAGGTCGAGGACTTCGTCGACGACTGGCAGGGCACCGACCCGCGCCCCGGCGTCCCCGCGCGTCCCGGCGTCATGAGCCGACTCGGCGCCATCGAGGAACGCCTCGCTCGCGTCGAGCACGAGCTGCACCCCAACAGCGGCAGCAGCCTGCGCGACGCCGTCGACCGCGTCGACGAGCGCACGCGCCAACTCACCGACGACACCCCCTGACGCAATGCGCCCCCGCTACCGGCCTCGTGCCGGTAGCGGGGGCGCCTTTGTCGTTGCAGGGCATACGAGAGGACCCTCGACGGCCGCAGAGTCGCCGAGGGCCCTCTCTAGGGGATCACCGTGCACGCATGCTCAAACAGCCGCGGGCATGGGAACTGCCTTCCCCTTCCGTCCGCCGTCCGCCCTCGCGTTGGGAGACGAGTTCGGGCGGATGCGGTGGTACAGCGGGGCCCGTGCGCGGCGCGCATGCTTGGCGCGGGGCGGGGGCTCGGCAAGGATCGTGACGCGTACGGTGTCCTGCCAGCAGTAGCAGGAGTAGGTGAACCCGTCCCGATCGAGGGGCGGCGGCGTGAACCCGCGGTGCGGATTCGGGAGCAGGGCCCACATGACCAGCAGCGCAAGCAGTAAGGCGCTTACGGCGAGGGTCAAAACACCCCAGAACACACGGTCGGTGGGGATCATTCGGCTACCTCCCCGAGCAACTCGGGATCGTAGGCGCGTAAGCCGAGGACCTCGGCAAGATCGAACACCAAGTGCCGCGCCTGTGTGGTGGACAGTTCTTCAAAGCTCTTGAGCCCCTGGAAGTGGAGCCAGATCGGCAGCTCTCCGCCGACGCGCGATACCGAGACTTTCGGTCGTTCGTCACTCATGCGGCGACCTCGATTCGGCGCTCGTCGAGCGCGAACCAAACCCTCTTACGCAGTTGATTCGAATCGTGGGGCCAGGTGACGCCCCATGCAGACGACAGTTTCTCGACGAGGTGCAGCCCTCGTCCCTGTTCGTCCTCGTCGCTAGTGCTGCACGGGCGGGGGCGCGTGTGCGGCTTGTTGTCCCAGACGGCCACCGAGACGTGAGCCGGTGCGACCGAGACGTCAATGTGAATGATGAGAGTGGTGGTGTGGTCGTGCACATTGGTCACGACCTCGCTAACCAGGATTCGCGCCGTATCAGCGGCAATCGAGTGCCCAGTCAGAACGAGCAGATAAGCGACCATGTCGCGGGCGATCTTTGGGGCCGAAAGGCCATTCGGGACGCTAATGCGGAATGACTCTCGGGCAGCCAGCCTTTCGGCTTCAACCGTGCTCATGTCGTGTGTCTCCCAACGCGGACGTGAGCGCCGCCGCTGCTGCCGTCCGTGTCCGTGGCCGCTACCCGTGTCGCCCCAACGGGCTTACGGACGGCTGCACTTCGGGTCTTCCCGGCATGCTGCGCGGTGCTGCCAGGACCATAGGGGGCATGTATGCCCCGTGGCAAGGTAGGCCCCTAGACCTAGCTCTGCTGGGTGGACCCGTGGCACCGTTACGCGCGACACTGTGCGCAGACAGGGGAAGGGACACATGCCGCCGAGGGATAACCCAACGGCCCGCCAAGCTCGGCTTGGGGGCGAGCTGCGCAAACTGCGCGAACGCGCCGGGAAGACCGCCCGCGAGGCGGCAGGGATGGTTTCGACCGATCAAGCCAAGATCAGTCACATCGAGGCAGGTCGCATCGGGGTCAGCGAGGACCGTATCCGCAAGCTCGCTGTCTTCTACGCCTGCGATGACGACGCCCTGATCGAGGCACTCTGCGCCATCGCCCGCGAGCACCGGGGCCAACACTGGTGGGACAGCTATCGAGGCGTGCTCGCGCCCGGCTTCTTGGACATCGCCGAGCTTGAGCACCACGCAACGCACCTACGGTGCCTGCAACCCGTAACTTTCCCCGGCATCCTCCAGACCGAGGACTACGCACACGCGCTGTTCGCCGGAGTGATCCCACCCCTCCCGGACGACGAGGTGCAGGCCCGGGTCGAGCACCGCATGAAGCGGCGCAACCTCCTGGAGCGCGACGCCCCGCCACAGTTCGAGGCGATCGTGCACGAGGCCGCTCTGCGCATGAGAGTGGGCGGGCGAAAGGTCGCTCGCGATCAGCTCGAATACCTGTTGTCAGTGTCCGAGCGGCCCGGCCTTACCCTGCGCGTCATCCCGTTCACGAGCGAGGACTTCATCGAAGTCACGCAAACCGTGATGTACGCGCGCGGAGCCGTACCGCAGCTCGACACTGTTCATATCGACACCCCGTTCGGCGGCGGGTTCCTTGATGCAGCCGCAGACCTGGATCGATACCGCACTCTGCTCGATCTTGCCGAGCAAGCAGCACTTACCCCCGAAGAGTCGCGAAGTTTTATTCACCACGTCGCAAGAGAACTGTGAGAGTCAAGGAATGAACAGCGAAATCAAGTGGCAGAAGTCGAGCTTCTCCGGTGGCGGCGGTGAGCAGTGCCTCGAATTGGCCGAGGTCGCCGGCGAGATCCTCCTCCGCGAAAGCGACGACCCCGACGTCATCGTGAACACCACGCCGGCGAAGCTGCGGGCGTTCATCCTCGGCGCGAAGAACGGCGAGTTCGACCACTTCGTCAGCTAACAACCCCCAGGGCCCAACCGTGCCCCTCGTCCGATCCGGGCGGGGGGCACTTGCATATGCCAATCCGCATGTATGCCCCGGGGCACACTTGCCGCCTCGCCAGGCGTAGCGCTACGGTCGCGTTGCGTCGCCGTCACGGGTCGATCCCTCGGCAAGGCCGTGCCCAACGGCGCGCAACTCTCCCTGCTTGAACACCTGTTGGGAGATACCCCCGAGGTTGCCCCTGTCTGCCTGCCCTGACAGGCAGGGGCAATCATGGCGCTACGGGCAGGAGAGCGGCTATGCAGAACCGCCAGTCGGGCGCAACCTCACCCGGGGCAACCTTGCTGCCCTGGGCCCCGGCCGTCGAGGCGTCCGTCGAGCACGGCTTTCTCGTCACGGTCCTGTGGCGCAGCTCGGCCAGTCACCACGACGGGGAACGCCCGAAGATCGCAGCAGCGCCGTACATAGCGCCGACCCCTCATGCAGCGATCCGCGCGATCCGCGTCAGCCTGCGTACGCACCACGTATTCGGCATGACCCCGCGCGAGCAGCGACGCGCGGTCGAGTGGTCCGAGTCCGGTTGGGTGCAAGCACTCGCCGCTCTCCGGAGCGGCGAGCCCTGCGCGTTCACCGTCGTACTCAACAGCGGCGGAGTAGCGGAGTGGTCCGCGAGACCGCTCACGTACCTCTGCCTGACCAACTGCCCGCATGAGGGGACGAGCGCGTGAGTGCAACGATCAACACCGACCACCTCGGGTGGGATGAGACACCGGCCGGCGAGCCCGTGCGGCTCGTCGAGCACAACGGCGTTGCATGGGTGGCACGTTGGTCCGACGAGACCCTCGTCATGCGCCCGACGGACCCCGCCCGCATGGACGCGCCACCCGTCGCCTACACGTCACCGGTCCGCCTGCCCTACGAGGACGAAACGCAGCCGCTCGTCGATGAGTTGATGCGGTTGGGCACAGTCCAACGGCTCACGAATCCTTCGCTGTGGGACGCGATCACAACCGCCCTGCTGCGACAAGGCACCCCCGTCACACGAGCGCGGAAGACGCACCGGGCCTACTACAGCGCATACGGCCGAACCGTCGACACGTTCGCCGGCCCGATGTCCCTCGTGCCGACCCCCGAGCGCTGCCTCGCCGTATCCGACGAGGGATTCGCAGCCGTGGGGGCCGCCGCTGCTCGCGACGCCCTGCGCTCGGCCGCCGAGGCTTACCGCTCGTGCGCCGAACAATGGCAGCAGCTCGCCCCCGAGCCCCTCGTGCAACATCTCGCCGGCGTCCGCGGCATTGACACCACCACAGCGGCAGTAGCAGCCGCCGACTTCACGAACGATCACTCGATCTACCCGCACGGCGACCTCGCCCTGCGCACGTGGGCGAGCCGCGCAGCGCCTGCTCTACGTTTCCCGAGCGCCGACCGCGAGTTCGAGGCTCTGTGGCGTCGATGGGCCCCCGACCGCCTCGCCCTGCACACCCTGACTCTGTTCACGCTGACATGGGGGAACCATGCACGCGCCCACGCGCACGCACGATCTGATCGTTAGTCCGTTTCTCGACGAGCACCTCGTGTTGCGCCCGGGCGACTCCAGCGGCGTGAAGATCAAGGGGCATCACTACTTGGAGTTGCAGCAACGCGCGGGTACCGGGGCGCCCTTACCTGCCTGGCTTCACAGCGCCGCCCGCCGCCGATGGGGACTCGACCTCGCCGACCGTCCAGCGCGCGAGTCGCTGCTGATACGCGACCCCTCGCCGTACGGACACGGCCGCGCCTCGTACGAAGTGAACAACGGGTGCAACTGGGCGTGCGATCACTGCGTGTACGGCGCCAAGCGGCACGAGGGCCTCGCGTGGCCGGCTCGCGCGCGGCTGCTGCGCATCCTGCGTGACGCCGGCGTTCTCTGGGTCGAGCTCGGCGGCGGCGAGGCCACCATCGACAGGCACTTTCCCGAGACGTACGCGCTCGCCTACGACCTCGGCATGATGGTGGAGATCCTCACGAACGGGTCGACTCTGTTCCGCCCGCACATGCTCGACCTGCTCACCACCCGGCGCCCCTACCGCGTGACGCTCAGCGTCTACGGCGCGACCGAGGAGACGTTCGACCGGTTCACGAATCGGCGCGGCGCCTTCAAGAAATTCATGCGCGGGTTGGCCGCAGCGCGCGAGGCCAGCCTGCCCCTATCTCTCAGCGTGGTCATCACTGAGAAGAACGCGCACGAGGCACCCGCCATGCGAGCACTCGCCGAACGATTCGCCTCCCGCGTCCGCGAGTACACCCACATGTCGCCCACCTTCACCGGCGACTCGGAACCGCTCGCGCAGCAGGCACCCGAGTACCTGCACAACCGAACACCCTTCACCGGATGCGACGCCGGCCACACGTCCTTGAACGTGAATCCCTTCGGTCTGGCGACCGTCTGCAAAGTCTCCCGCGACCATCCGATTCCACTCCTGAAAGAGGGGGTCGCGGGTCTCGCCCGGCTCGGGGGCATCTCCGACCGAGCGCTACAGCGTCACAGCGGATGCAGTGGCTGCGCTCTACAGAAGACGTGCACCACCTGTATGCCGCTCGTGAACCTGTACCGCAAGGCCGGCTCGTCCCTGGACCGGTACTGCCAACACGCATGAGAAGGAGACCGCCATGGCACCGCCCGTAGCGACCGCGCCCGCCGCCGTCGCGAACAAGCCCGTCCCCGTGCAGATCATCGGCAGGCCCGAGGTCGACGACGAGATCGAGCTCGTCGATGACCTCGACAGCCTCGCCGGCAACGAGGTGATGCGCGGCTGCGGCAACGACAACCCGTACTAAGCCAGCCTGCGCAGTGCGACACCGAGGCCGCCCGCCGCGTGCGGGCGGCCTCGCCCATTTCCGAGCCCTACACTCCCGCCGTGGTGACCATGAGAATGCACTGGGATGACCTTCCGACCGCTACCCGCGATGCCGTCGCCGCACGGACCGGCCCCATCTACGCGACCACCAGCACCGACAAGGGGTTGAACAGCGAGCTCGCCGCCACCCTCGATACGAGCGCCGGCCGCGTCTTCGTCAAGGGACTGCGCTGCGACCACCCGCGCGTGTGGACTCAGCAGCGCGAGGCCACCATCAACCCCTACGTCGCCCCGCTCGCTCCGCGCCTGCTGTGGACCATCAACGATGGCGAGTGGCATCTGCTCGGATTCGAGCACCTCGACGGCCGCCCCGCGGACTACACCCCGGGCAGCGACGACCTTCCTCTCGTCGCCGAGGCAATCATCACGCTCGCCAGCGTCCGCGCCCCCGCCGACGTCGAGCTGAAACAGATCGAGCAGCGGTTCGCCGACTACGTCGACCACCCAGACGACGCCGCACTGCTGCGCGGCGACACCGTCCTGCATACCGACTGGACACCCGACAACGTCCTGATCGTGGACAACGTCGCACGCATCGTCGATTGGGCATGGCCGACGCGCGGAGCGGCATGGATCGACGCCGCCTGTTGGGTGGTCTGGCTCGTCTCCGCCGGACATACCCCGGAAGACGCCGAGCTATGGGCCGCCAAGACTCCGGCATGGTCCACCGCTCCCACGCGCGCTCTCGACGTGTTCGCCGCCGCGCAGCAACGGCTCTGGGCGGGCATCGCCGCGGACTCCCCGGAGGTCGCGTGGAAACGGACACTGGCCGACGCCGCGCAGCAGTGGCTCGCCTACCGCCAAGCCTGACGAGGGGGCACGATGCCGACCGACCCAACCATTCACCCGTACGAGACACTCACCACTCCCGCCGGCGAGCGCGTCCAGATCGACGAGGGAATGGCGCCCATCGTCCGTGATCTCTGGCGCCTCGGCTACGCGACGAGCGCCTGCTGCCAGGATGTAGGAGAGGCGACCGCCGGCGTCCGAGAGAAGCGCACGAGCACGCTCGGATACGGGGGTGATCCGTTCATCGAGTACCACCGCGGATGGGCGCTGCTTAAAGTCCCGATTCCGGATGCCATGCGCTTTGTGGCGATGCTCGCCGAGACACCAGAGTTCGGCGAACGCATCCGCCACCCATGGCGCCCTGGATCATGGCGAATGAACGTACCGCTCGAACCGGACGGATTCAGCGACGCCGCACTGCTGCACTTTCCGAAACAGCAGATTCCCGAGCTTGCCGAGATCCTACAGAAGCAGCAGTAGGGACCGCTCCAAAACGGCGCCCGCCGGCCCTCGTAATCAAGGGCCGGCGGGCGCCATCGCGTCTTAGGCGTCGAGCACCTGCCCGTCGCGACGCACGACGGGCGGTTGAACTGACCACGGAAAATTAATCCAATCATCCGTGCGCTTCCACACATACTCGCACTTAACAAGGCTGTGCGACTTCTCATAAATCACGGCGGATCGAACCTCGGCCACTGCATCGAGGCAAAAGTCGTGTACCAGCTTCAGCGTTTTACCCGTGTCGGCGACGTCGTCCGCGATCAAGACTTTCTTATTCGAGAAATCAATCACGTTCGGGACCGGAGCCAACATAACGGGCATTTCGAGAGTCTCGCCAATTCCCGTGTAAAACTCGACATTCACAAGGTGAATGTTCTTGCAGTCGAGCGCGTACGCCAGACCGCCGGCGACGAACACGCCGCCTCGCGCAATGCTCAGCACGACATCAGGCTCGAACCCATCGTCGGCAATGGTCTGGGCGAGCTCGCGCACTGCGGCGCCGAACTTCTCGTAGGTCAGGTTCTCGCGCACATCGCTCATGGGTGCCCCTCGCAGGTCTCAGTCGGTGGGAGTCAGATACGGCCGCAGGTGCGCCCGCGGGCGCCGCCTCGGACGGCTACCGCCGCACGGCACCGGACCCCCGGGCGAGAGATCGAGCGAGACTTACGGCTAGGCGCCACGCACTGTGATTTACTCGGCACCACGAACGTCATCCCGAGCGAGTCCCGGTGATGGCTACACCGCCCCTTGCGCGGGACAACCAGAGTGGTCCCCACCCCGGTGTAGAACTCCACATTCACCAGGTGGATGTTCTTGCAGTCCAGCGCGTACGCCAGACCTCCCGCGACAAAGACCCCGCCACGGGCGATCGACAGCACGACATCGGGCTCGTACCCGTCATCGGCGATCGTCTGCGCCAGCTCGCGGATCGCCCCGCCGAACCGCTCGTACGTCAGGTTCTCCCGCACGTCACTCACGTATCTCTCTCAGACCTTCCGTGTGCCCACCCTCTGCCACGCGCCCGCCCTGTCGAGCGCGCCCCCCACACCGGAGCGGCTGTGTCATACCTGCGTCCGGTGAAAGTTCTTGAACGACCGGGACGGCGTCGGCCCGCGCTGCCCCTGGTAGCGGGAGCCGTACTTCTCGCTGCCGTACGGGTGCTCGGCCGGCGAGGTCAGCCGGAACATACACAGCTGCCCGATCTTCATCCCCGGCCACAGCTTGATCGGCAGCGTGGCGACATTGCTCAGCTCCAGCGTCACATGCCCGCTGAAGCCCGGGTCGATGAACCCGGCGGTCGAATGCGTCAGCAGCCCCAGCCGCCCCAGCGAGCTCTTGCCCTCAAGCCGGGACGCCAGGTCATCGGGCAGCGTGATGACCTCGTACGTCGAGGCCAGCACGAACTCACCCGGGTGCAGGATGAACGCCTCATCGCCCTCGGGCACGACCTCTCGCGTCAGGTCGGTCTGCTCGATGGCGGGGTCGATGTGCGGATAGCGGTGGTTCTCGAACACCCGGAAATAGCGGTCGAGCCGCACGTCGATGCTGGACGGCTGCACCATCGACTCTTCATAGGGGTCGATGCGCACCCGACCAGCGTCGATCTCGGCCCGGATGTCCTTGTCTGAGAGAAGCACGCAGATGAGGATACGCGCCCGCCCGGCCGCCCTCGCACGACGAGGGCCCGGCTCCCCACCTGGGAAGCCGGGCCCTGCCCACTCCTCGTCGTGCTTGCTCTGCCGCCGCCCCGCGCACGGGGCGGCGCAGCTCTTCCTGTCTTCTTGATCGCTACCGCTTGGCGTGCTCGACGGGCACCGAGTGCCGCAGCCGAGCACAGCGCGGGCAGCGCAACAGCCGTCCGGGGCCGAGCCGGTCGGTGGTCTGCATGGGGAACGAAGCGGTGCTGAACACGTGGCCCTCGGCACAACGTACGACGGTGCGCTCCATCAAGTCCCTCTCCCAACTGCGTGGACAACAAAAGCCACATTAGGGGATGAACTGGGCGCCCTCACACGCGGCACTCCGAGGCCCCACCGTACGCCCCAACTCCCGCACCGGGCACCCGCATCCCCCCGGCCGGACACCCGCACCCCACCCGGGAAACACCCACACCTCACACCCGCCACACCGACCCCCACGCCCCCACCGACCACCCCGCACACCGCGTCCGGGCACGCCAAATGCACCGCGAGGCGGCAATGGGGTAGAGTGTGCGACGATGTTCCGCCCTCAAGCCGAGGCGGAATTGCGCGGGTGTAGTTTAATGGTAGAACATGAGCTTCCCAAGCTCAGAGCGCGGGTTCGATTCCCGTCACCCGCTCCATACGGAAGCCCCAGGTCATCGGCCTGGGGCTTAGTTGTTGCCTAGACCATTTCGGGGTCGGCCAGCCCTCCACCAGCCCTATCCGCTGACTGGGGCGTGAATTACGCGTACTCCCGCACCGCGCCGGGCACCTTGAGGGTCAGCCTTCTCGAATAGCGAGACGTAATTTCTGTGACTTGGGTCACTTACGCCTGAGGTGTCGTGAGATTGCGGATGCAAAATGCGCTCTTGACAAGGGAGTTCGTCCGACCCCCTGCCCGCGCTACGGACGGCGAACGCCACTCCGTCGAGAACACAGCTGTCTGATCCCGCTGGAGGCTGCGCTGCTCCGTGGCCGTCACCAGCGCGGTGAAGGATCGGCTGCGCGAAAGGGCCACGGTTGGTCAGATCTACCGTGCGTCTTCGGCGACCGCCCAGGCTCACAACTGCGCACCGTATGAAGTCGCAGCAGTACGCAAGATCCAGTTGCCCTGTGCAGACCCAACTGTCGTCGGACAAAAGAACGTCAGTGGGTTGGTCACGAGAAGTGTCAGCGCGTGACGCCCCCAGCGCGGGATTGCGCCGGGGGTTGTGCTTGTGGCTACACGGCCGTCGGAGGAGATACGCCCGAAGGTGCGCCTTGGCTTGGGCCACGGCAGTGGACTCGGCCGCGGAGGCGGCCAGGGCCTCGACCAGTTCCTCCCGCGTGGCTTGTAGCATCTGAGCACCGCCATACAAGGGGGACGGGTCTGGTGCAGGTTTGGGTGACAGGTTCGGTCACCCGACCTGGGAGGCCGGTGTGGTCATGACGGTCTCGAATTCGACGGGGGTCAGCCGGCCGAGCGAGGTTTGTCTGCGGCGCCGGTGGTAGGTCCTCTCGATCCAGGTCACGATAGCGATTCGCAGTTCCTGGCGGGTGGCCCAGGATCGACGGTCGAGCACGTTCTTCTGGAGCAGGCTGAAGAAGGACTCCATGGCCGCGTTGTCGCCTGCCGCCCCGACCCTTCCTATCGATCCGCTCGTCCCGTGGCCCTCGTGTGACCGGACGAACTTCCGTGACCGGAACTGCGATCCGCGATCGCTGTGCAGAATGCACCCGGCGACGTGTCCACGCCGGGCAACAGCGTTGTTCAGGGCTGTGACGGCCAGGCGGGACTTCATCCGCGTGTCGATCGAGTAGCCGACGATCCTCTTGCTGAAGACGTCCTTGATCGCGCACAGATACAACTTGCCTTCGCTGGTGGCGTGTTCGGTGATGTCGGTGAGCCACAGCCGTTTCGGGCCGGTCGCGGTGAAGTCACGGCAGACGAGGTCGTCGTACACCGGCGGGCCGGCCTTCTTGATACTGCCGCGCTTCTTGCCGAACACGCTCCACCAGCTGTTGTCACGGCAGATCCGCCACGCGTTCCGGTCGGCCATGACCGCCCCCGCGTCGCGGGCTTCATCGGCAAGGAAGCGGTAACCGAACTCCGGATCCTCACGATGGGCGTCGAACAGTGCGTTCGCGCGGTAAGCCTCCTCCAGTACGGCAGTGGTCACCGGCCGGTCGAGCCAGCGGTAGTAGGGCTGTCTGGCGAGCTTCAGGACCCTGCACGTGACCGTGACGGGAACTCCGCCGGCGGCCAGCTCCTTCACGAGCGGGTAGATCCTTTTCCCGGCAGATGTGCCTGCGACAGGTAGGCCGCGGCCCCGCGCAGAACCTCGTTCTCCTGCGCCAGCAGCTTGATCCGCCGACGCGCTTCCCGTAGTTCCGCGTTGTCCTGGCTGGTCGTTCCGGGCTTTGTCCCGTCGTCGATGTCCGCGCGGCGCATCCATTTCCACAGCGTCATCGCGTGCACTCCGAAGTCGGCGGCCACCTGCTCGACCGTCACGCCCGGGCCGCGGTTCCTCGCGACCCGTACGACATCCTGGCGGAACTCTTCCGGATAAGGCTTGGGCACAGCGACATCCTTCCCACCCGCCCCACAGGGCAAGCCAGTTCAGATGTCACCCGATCGTGCAGCAGGCCCGTTCGGGAAGTTCTGGGTGGGCGAGCAGGGAAGCAGCAGCCGGGGCCGAAGTATCCCGGTACCCCCGTGTTCGTTCCTCCCGGTGCGGGTGGCTGTGCGACCTCGCGATCCGCGATTTCTGAGCCGGGCACCGGAGCTCGCCGCCACCGTGGCGAGTGCGGTGGACGATGGGCGCGATGTGTTCAGAGATCTCCCACAGGACTGGAAGGCAGTCCGCGCATGGGCGAAACAGCTCCTGGCATGACGGCACCTCCACGCGAGGCAACAGACCTTCTGGCTGAGCGGTTCGGCTCTCCTGTGACTGCAGAGCTGCTCAGTGACCGACGCGGTTCCAGAGCCTGGAAGGTGACCACGCCGCACATGCGTCTGGCGCTGAAGGTCAACGCACCCGGCCGCGACTGTGCCTGGGACAAGGTCGCGGAAATGGAACAGGAAAACCGCCACCTCATCCACCTGACGAAGGCCGATGCCATCGACTCCGCCTACCGCGTCGACGCCGGCCCATGGGAGAGCGGCCAGTGGCTTGCCGTGCGGTGGGTCGACGGTATCCCCCTGTGGCGAGCCCTGGCCCTGGCACGCGGTCCGGAAGGAAACCGCCCCTCCGCGCATCCCTGGCTGCTGGGCATCGCCCGAACCTGGGCCCACCGCCTGCACGCCCTGCACGCTGCCGGATGGGCACACGCCGACGTGCAGCCCACCAACACCCTCGTCGATTCGGGCGAAGTGCACATGATCGACTACGCGCTGGCATGCGGCCCCGAAGAAACCGGACGGCTGCCGTACCGGGGCGCGCTCACCCACACCACCGCCCCCGAAGTCGCCGACGCCATCTTGTCCACCAGCGATGACACGCACATCCACGTCCAGCCGCCGGCCGACATCTGGGGCCTGGGAGCCTCACTGTTCTGGGGCTGGACCGGGCGGCGCCCCGTTGCGTACGAGAACGAAGCAGACCGAATGGCCAAGCTCCAGGCCATCGCGCAAGGCCACACCGTCCCGCTGGAAGAGGCCCGGCCGTGGCCCTTCCCCACGTTCGAGATACTCATCACCGCATGCCTGGCCCCTGACCCCGACCGGCGACCTTCCGCCGAGGTGGCCGCCGTACTCGCCGAGGCCGGACAGTGATCGAACTGCGAAACCTCTCACCTCGGACGATGCCCCGGCCGTCCAGCGGATCTACAGCGGCGCCTCGGTGGCCTTCACCCGCCCCCAGGGCATGACCGCTGAGGAGGCGGCAGCCTACGTCGAAACTGCCATCGCCCACGCCCGCACGATTCCCGTGAGCGCTGGTGCTTCGCCATCACGGCCGACGATGATGTCACCGGTCTGGTGAAATTCCGCGAGCGCGGGCAGAGGCACGCCACCATGAGCTACGTCCTGCGCGAGGACACCTGGGGCAACGGCTAGGCAACGGAAGCCGTCAAGCAGACCGTTGCTTACGCCTTCACCAATGCGGGGATCACCCGCTTCAGTGCCAAACACCACCCTGACAACCCGGCCTCCGGCCGGGTCTTGATCAAGGCCGGATTCGTCCTGACCGGCACCACGCCCACCGGCCCCGCACTCGGCCGATCCGGGGTCGACTTCCTGGTGTACGAAATCCGCCGGCCACAAGATCCTGACAACCGGACATAGCCGAGTACGGACTCGGGCATGGGGCAACCGGGGGCGGGCAATAACAGCCACCGTCTCTGAGACCCTGGACGAGGAGCTGCGTGATCTCAAGAGCCGCGGGTGTGCTGATGCCAGAGAGCCGCCCGGTCCACCTTTGACCGCTGATCACTTACCGCGGCAGAACATGCTCACATCATCCAATCCGTCTCCCGCAGCTCCTGCGGTACGTTCGTCTTTGAGCAGTGCCTGGATCGCCGTAATTACTGGGGACGATACAGAGCCATGCAGTCTGGCCAGGTGCCCTAGGGCGACTGCAGCTGTCTTCCTGACACCTACATCAGGGTGTTGAGAAAGGAGGACGATCCATCGCTCTACCCATTCTCGGTCTTCGCTGTTCAGTGCCGCAGCGATGAGCGTCTCGCTGATCGCTGGCGGGTCCCCCTCGGTGAAGACTCGCTCTGATTCTTCCTTGGGCAACGGTACAGGGGACTTGTATTCCATCTTCTCTGAGCTTTCCTTGGAATGTTCTTCCGGATTTCATTCAAGAGTATCGGCTAATCGGAAGGCGGGAGGATCTTTCCCTTCTTGTTGACCAGTCCGGCTTTCCTCAAGGCTGATTGCTGAGCCGGGCTCAACTCATCCCATGTTCGCATATGGCCGTGATAAATTCCCGTCCCGTTATGGGTTTCATCGAATAGGGCAAATTCGCCAGTTTCGTGATTCGCGGCAACCCGGCGTGTGGTATTGGGGTTGAAGGGTATTGATTGCTGCAGGGTGCCCTCGGGGTCTTTTGGCTCGGGTGCGGCGTTGCCGCGCTGTGTTTTGCCGTGCTTGGGGCTCGGCTCAAACCGGATGCCATCGGGCTTATCGCCGTCGCACTTTTTCAGCCCCAGGGCATCAAACCATCGCGACGTGTTGGGTACGAAGGCGTGATGGTTGGGGCCGGCCTCGAGACCCAGGCGGTCCGGGCTGATGTAACGGGCTGTCTGCGGGTCGTAGTAACGCTGGTTGTTGTAGTGGAGGCCGGTCTCGTCATCCGCGTACTGGCCGGGGAAGCGCAGAGGACACGTGGTGGCATCGGCTCCCGTGGGCACGGAACGGGGTACGCCCCAGACGGTGGTGCGGGATTGCCAGGCGAGTTCGCCCTCGACAGTGAGGAGCTCGGTGGGCGTGCCGACCAGGTCGGCGACTATGGCGTAGAACCGAGTGTCGTAGTCGGATTCCGGTACGTCGCCACCGTTGCGCCACTGTGTTCGGGGGTCCGTAGGCCGGGGCCGGCGTTCGGTTTGGGTGAGGGGACGGTGAGTGTCTGGAGCGTAGTCCCACGTCAAGGTGGCGGTGTTGGTGGTTTGCTCGGCGAGACGAGTGGCATCCCAGGAGAAGTCGGTCTGGGAAATGACCGCGCCGTCTTCGGTGACATGTTGCTTTGCGATGCGGCGACCGAGTGGGTCATACAGGTAGTGCCAGCGTGCGCCATCAGGCGTGATGACGTCGGTAAGCTTGTCCTGGGCGTCCCAAGTATAGGTACAAGTGCGCTTTTGGCCGTTGAGAAGACGCCGGGTGGTGCGTATCAGGCGGCCTTGCGCGTCGTGTTCGTAAGTGTCTCGTCCGACGTTTCGTATGAGGGTACCGATGAATTCGCGGTCGCCGGGATCGGCTAGTCCCGGAGCGGTTCCGTGGGTGAGGTTGTCGGCGCCGTCATAGGCGTAGCGTTCGCACCAGTCTGTGGCTCGGACACTTGTGACGCGGCCGATACGATCCAGGTCGAAGCGGCGGGTTCCGTTTGCCAGGTCGTGGATTTCGGTGAGATAGCCATCCGCGCGGTAAGCGTAGCGGCGTTGTTGCAGCAGTTGGTTAGCTGCTTCGGGGTGAGTGGTCGATACTTCCTGCGCGGTGAGGCGATCGGCGCTGTCCCAGGCTTGCGTGAGGATGCTGTGGTCACCGAACCGGCGCTGGACTTCGCGGCCGGCCTCGTCGTAGGCGAAGGTGAGATCGCCTGCCGACGAACGGAGCTGTGTGGGACTGCCTGCGGCGTTGTAGCTCCAGGTAGAGATGTGGCCGCTGGGGGTGGTGCGCGAGGTGCGGCGGCCCACTGCGTCATAGGTGTAGCGGGTGGTACGGCCATTGACTGTCTCTGCAGCCACGCGTCCTAGGCCATCGCGTTCGTACGTCACCGCAACATCGATGTTGGCCATGGCTGTGAGGTGACCGTCCGGGTCGTACGCGAAGGTCGTAGGGGAGCCTGAGGACGGGCATTGCTCGGTGGTACGACCTCTGACGTCGCGCGTGAACGTTACTGTTTCGCCGGCGCCGTTCGTGCGGGCGACCAGCCGACCGGCGGCGTCGTGGCTGTACGTGAGAGTTCGGCCGTTGAAATCTGTTTCGGCGGTGAGGCGGCCCGCCGGATCGTATTCGTATGTCCAGGCCAGGCCCTGAGGATTAGTGACGCGGGTGAGCCTGAGTTCGGTGTCATACGAGAAAGTGTGGGTTTGCCCCTCAGCGTCCGTGCGCGTCGCGCGCTCGTCGAAGTGTGTATGGGTGTAGCGGGTCGCGTTCCCGGCCGGGTCGGTGTGGGCGACGAGATTGCCCTCGGCATCCCATTCCCAGCTCTCGCAGGTGCCGTCTGGGGCTTTGAGCCACGCCGGCTTTCCCTCCGGGGTCCAAGTCATGAAGGTGGTGCGCCCAAGTGGAGCGAAAATCGCTGTGGGTCGGCCGAACGTATCGCGCTTCACGGTGGTGGCTTGACCGAGTGCGTCGGTCACCGTGGACGGCAGGCCAGCGGCGTTGTTCTGGATCCAGCGCGTGTTCCCGAGTGCATCCGTGACACCTGTCAAGTGGCCCTGAGCGTCGTATGTGTAGCGCGTCTGGGCACCCATGGGATCGGTGACGGTGAGCCGGTTTCCGTATGGGCCGTACGTGTGTTGCCAGACGGCGCCACTCGGCTCGGTGATCCGCACGGGCTGGCCGTAGTGATCGTAGGCCGCGAAGGCGACAGAGCCGTCGGGGAGGGTGATACGGGTGACGTTGCCCTGCTCGTCGTGCTCGTAATGAGTGGTGTGGCCGAGCGGGTCGGTGACGGCTGCAATGGCGCCGCTTGTTATGTCGTAAGTGGTGTGAGTGGTGTGGCCCAATGAGTCAGACTCGGCGATGACCTTGGACACCTGGTTG
The DNA here is from genome assembly GCF_043199875.1 of Streptomyces sp. NPDC048516. Classification (NCBI taxonomy): domain Bacteria; kingdom Bacillati; phylum Actinomycetota; class Actinomycetes; order Kitasatosporales; family Streptomycetaceae; genus Streptomyces; species Streptomyces sp. NPDC048516. Next base: position 94,908 of record NZ_JBICWS010000004.1, read on the forward strand.
TAACGGTAAGTCGTCTTGTGTCCGAGGGAGTCGGTGTAGACGGTGATGCGTTCGGCTTCGTCGTAGTGGAAGCTGCCGGACAGGATGCCGTTGTCCGGGCCGACGGTGTGCTTGACGCGGCCGCGGTGGTCGTAGAGGTAGCCGAAGCTGGTGCCATTGCGGTCAGTCCAGGACGTGATCCGGTCGGCCTCGTCATAGGTGAACTTCATGGGCAGACCCGAGGAGTTGCTGGCCACCGTGAGGTTGCCCGTCTCGTCGTAGCCGTACGACATCACCAGCGTGCCTGGGGCTTGCGGGTCGGCCGGGTCCACGACGCGGAGGGCGGTGATGCGCGGCATCTCGGGGTGCGTTTCAAGAACTACCCGGTAGCCGCCGTGGTGGTGAATCTCGGTGGGTCGGCCGGTGCCCGAGTCGTAGAGAAAGTCGATGTGACGGCCAGCCCGGTCCTCAATCGCGACCAGAGGCATACCCGTCTCGTCGTCGTGGCCAGGACGCGGCGCGAAGGTAAGCGTGCGGCCGGTGGGCAGGTCGGTGGTGATGGCGTAGGTGCCCTCGGCCGGATCATGGGTCAGAGGCCAGCGCGGTCCTGCCTGCGGGTGTGCCACGGTGCCGGGCTCGGGGTGGGGGTAGGCCAGCAGAATGCCGTCCTCGCCGGCGAACACAACGCCCTCTTCGTCGATTTCCAGGTGCTGGTCGAGGGTGGCGGCCCAACTCGGACCGAACCAGCCGCCCGCGGTGTAGGCAGACAGGTGCGTGCGTTCCAGGACCAGGGGGAGAGAGCCGGGCAGGGTGAGGTCGGTCTCGGGGAGCATCATCTCGCCGTTGACTGGGTTCACTGGCTCACCACACGTGGGCCGCTTTTTTACCGGCTCGCCGTTCTCATCCAGACGGCTGGCGACCTTCTTACGTCCCGCCAAGCCGTCACGAAGCCGGGAAAGCCAGCGAGCGGCCCGGCTGCCCTTCCCGCCAGCGGCGGCGGCACCACCACCCCCGGTGAGCAGGTCCAGCACGATGTCGGGAGCAAGCTGGCCGGCAGCGCGGGCAGGCTGCTGGGCCCACATATCCCAGTTCACCAGCCCCTTGGCGAACTCCTTGGGGTGCTGAACGCCGTAGCCGATGCCATCCAGGGTGGTAGCGATGGTCATCGCGTTCTTCTCGATGTTCCACGGCTGGGTGACCACAGAGGCAAGGTCCATCATGGCGTCGGCACCTTCGTAGACGCCCTGGAGGAACTCACGGCCCTTGTTGAACAGGTTCTCGAAGAAGCCCGGCTCATCCGGTGCTGCGTCGGCCGCGTCCCGCAACTTGCGTGCACAGTCACGCGCAGCCTCGGCGACCTCTTCGCGAAGGTGATTGAGGCGCTCCACGCAGTGGTTCATCGCCGTAGCGCCGGGATCGGTTTCCGGCGGTCGTTGCGGAAGTTGTTCGGCTTCGGCGTCGACGGCCTTGTTGTAGTCGTCGACCTGATGCTGGTATCTGCGGGAAGCTACGCGCGCCTCGGCCGCATCCTCGATGATCGGTCCGGCCTTGGCTTGTGCGAAGCGCAGGATGTCGGCGTAGTAGGCCAAAGCGTGGGCGGCTTTACCGAATTCCTCGTGTGCGGAGGCCAGAGTGGTGGGCAGTTTCCTGACGGCCTTGCGGAATTCGATGGCCGCGGTGCCGCTCCACTCGGCTTCGTCGACCTTCTTCAGGTTCCGTTGCGAGTCCCCGAACGCCTGAGCGTAGGTGTTCAGAATGTGGACAAGATCGGCCACCGCCTCCGGATCACCCGGGATCAGGTCCTTCTTACTCGCATCTGCCGATATGCCGCTCATGCCTGTGCTCCCCCGAGGATTCCCACGTTATCCAAATGCCGAGTCTTCGAAGCCCTGTTGGGCGTCATCGATGCCGTTGGGCCCGTCTGAGGGCGGCTTGTCTCCGCGCATCCGTTGCTGACCTTGGAAGAGCTTTCTTCCCAGACCCTCGCTCGGCATCATCGACAGATTGTCTTCGCTCGGTTTGAAGCCCTTGATGCCGTACTGCTCCGCCGTCTCGTACGCTTCGATCGTCTGGTTCAGCTTCGTCACGATCTCCTCGGCGTACTGCGCCAGCTGACCCATGCCATAGCCCCACTGCTCCAGGAAAGTCTGGCCGCTGTCGCGCACATCTTCCGCGCCTGGGTCTTTGAGGTATGCCTGAAGTTCGTCCTTCTCGTCTTTGATGCGCGTGGCCGCTGCCACCGAGTCAGTCAGCGGGACAAGCACTCGCGCCAAGGAATCGATCTCAACCTTGTAGTCGGCGCCGTCGCTCATCAGGTCCCCTGTTGGTCATCGTGTGGAGCTGCCGGTGCGGGGTCGAAGAACTGAGGGTGCGGCCCCAGCGCGTCCAATATGAACCGGTATCCGGCAGGCGCCAGCTCGGCCAGATCTGCGCCCGGTGCGGAAGCCCATGCGCACACACCCGCATAACGGGCCAACTCCATAAGAGAGGAGAAGACCGGAATCACGCCGCCGTCGCCCCCAGCGGGATCTGCGACAGTGAGAAAGCCTGGCCTCTCGGGCCGCTGGAAGAACAGTTCAGCCCGTGAGAACGCCGCGGCGAACTCTGCACTCGTACACTCCCCGGCAGCGAACTCAGCTGCCGTCTCCGGCAAAGATGCGCTGGTCGCGCTAAGTTTTCCGCCCCCGCCTTCATGCATGATCTGGACCCTTACACAGGATGAGAGCAGCGTGCAACATGCATCTCAGACAGCTGCTGACCGTCCCTGCTATCGAAGCCCCGGCTGCTACGGGCAACAGAAGGCAACACCGACAGAGTGACCACCTGCTGCTGCCAGACCTGCGATGCCTTCTCGTAGGTCACCGTGCCGAAGTGCCAGGTCAGCTACCCCGCCATGCGTGAGCGATGCGTGAGCGATGCGTGAGCGGACGCCCCTGGGAGAGGCGTCCCCAGCTGGATCACGGAGCATGACCGCCTCGGCCGAACGGGTGGGAAACGGGCGACGAAGCAGCAGTCATCAAACCCGTCATGCTCTACCCAGGACTTTCAATCCAGTAGCCCACCACATTCGCGCATGCACACCTACCGCCGGCACAGACGCACCCCTCCACACCCAGATCAGGCCCACGCGAGTCACCTCCCCCTCCCATCACAGGCCAGCCCTGCCCCAGCCCTTTAGCGCGGTACACCAGGGTCAGCAGCGGTCAAAACGACCGCCTCCGACAAGCAGCCCAGGCACAAATAATCGCAGTTCAGGGCGCCTTTGAACCCCGAGGCGCCATTGATTCCCAAGCTCAGAGCGCGGGTTCGATTCCCGTCACCCGCTCCATAACGAAGGCCCAGGTCAGCGACCTTGGCCAACCTATCTGGACTTCGAGGTGACGGTGGGGCAGGGAGCCGACGTCCAGGGAATGGCCACCATCCCCGTGGAGGAGTGCGGCTGCATCACTCTTATCGGCGTCTCGCCAGGCGAGGCCGCGCCTCTCGCGAAATGGCTGCGCGACGAGTTCAGCCCCTCCCCCGAACTCATCCGGTTCAGTAGCGAGGGGGCGATGGAAATCGGTGACGAGACCCATTGGGGGCTACCGGCCACTGGAAGTCAGGAAGAGATCGAGGAGGATCTCCGGGCGCATATCGCCTACATCGAAAGCCTCTGAATCCGCAGAGGCAAGACCATCACTTAGGCCCTGTTTCTCGGATCACGTTCGGAGCCAGATGGCGAGGGCTGCGAGTGACCGTACCGAGGTAGATGTAGGCGCGTTTCTCGGTGACGAGGTGGATCTTGGTGGTGAACCCGCCGCGGGAACGTCCCGGACACTCGCCGATCTGACCACCTCCTCCAGACGGACGGCCAGTCTCCGCCGTACCGGTCGACCCGGTTCGTCCCCCGCCCGGCCCCCCTTTGAGGAACGGCGGCCGGGGGCGTTTTCCTCGCGCCGGCGGCGTGCTGGTGGGCTCGCACGGCTGTCGAGTCCACCGACACCTCCCCGTCGATGCCGCCCCCGGCATCCTCGGCTGTCTGAATGCGGGACAGCAGCATCTGCCAGGTTCCCTCGGCTGACCAGCGGCGATGTCGTTTGTAGACCGTTTCCCACGGCCCGAACCGCTCGGGTAGGTCCCGCCACTGGACACCGGTCCGCACTCGGTACAGAACCCCGTTGATCACCGACGGTGATCGCTCCACCGACCACCACGCACACCACCAGGAGGTAAGAACGACTCCAGCCGATCCCACTCCGCATTCGTCAGATCCCCACGGCCCATACAGCCAGCCTGACGCCAACACTCCACCCGCGTCAGGAGATCCGAGAAACAGTGCATAGTGCACCACCAGACGCTCAAGGGGAGCTTCGCAGCGACTCCGGGCAATCAGTCGAACCGTAGACACTCCAGCGGTACCGGCCGGACGACTTCCCCGCTCGGGGCCGCCGCGAGCATCACGGGATTGGCCTGGTTGTGCGGCCGATGTCCGGCGAGGGCTATGCCGCCTTCGGTCCGCCACCCCCCGCAAGCACCAGCGTACGCGCGCATGCCGCCCAGGCCCTGTGGCACCTGGGTGGCATGCCGCCGCTTCACATGTGCCGTTCCGATGCTCCGGTTACGGTGCCGGGGACCCTCACCGGCGGCAGGGGCAGGAGACAGGCGAGCGGATACGAGAGGCTCCCTTGCTGCCGTGCGCACTGATGACGGTTCTTGGGGCATTTATTTGCCCATGCATTGTCCATCTACTGAACGTCGTCTGATGAGCTGGGCAGGGATGCGATCGGGGGGATCAGTATGGCGATCGAGCTGCCTGGTCAGGTGGTGTCGTTCCTGCAGTTCATCGGGGTGAACTGGCCGGACATCAACGAGGACAAGGTCCGCGAATTCGGTTCCCACGTACGGGATTTTGCGCAGAAGGTGGATGACACCCACAAGGACTCCACTGCCACGATCAAGCAGCTGGAAGACGTGTATCAGGGCGCATCGTACGAGGCGCTGCTGGCCAAGTGGGGCCAGATGTCCGACAGCCACATGACGGACCTGGTCAACGCCTGTCACACAGTCGCCGACGCACTGGACGTCGCAGCCGACACGATCGTGGCAATGAAGCTGGAAGCCATCACCGAACTCACCGTGCTGGCCATCACGTTCATCGCCGACCAGGCCGCCGCGGTCGCCACGCTCGGGATCGCGGAAGCGGCCGAAGCGCTGGTCATCGAAGCCGCCGAAAAGCTCATGGACTACCTCGTCCAGCAGCTGGAGCAGTACATCATCGGCCAGGTCATCGAGGCGGCCATCGATCCCCTCGTCGAGACGGTCGGCAAAGCGGTGGGCGGCCTGGTCTTCCAGGCTGCCGAGTCCGCTCTCGGCGTCCCTGCCGGCGGGGCAGGGGGACGAGCCGGCGAGAGCTTCTCCATCCATCCGGAGGCGATGCACGCGCGCGCGGAAAAGCTGCACGCACACGCACGGACGGTGGCCGGGCACGCCGCCGAATTCGAAACGAAGGCTGCGGGGGCGAGCTTCGTATGACCAATCCCATCGTCAAGGCGCTGGAGCACGGCGCGGCGAAGCTCGGCAAAGCTCTCGGCAAGGACGCGGGCAAGGCGGTCCAGGACCTGTATCACGGAACAGGTCACCGGATGAAGCAGGTCGCCACCAACCACGCCGAGAATGACGCCAAGCACGCCGCGGAACTCGGCAAGCTCATTAAGGGCGGCGAGAAAGACCTCAAGGCGCCCCACACGGGTCCCGGCCCATCCCTCAACTCCTCTGGAAGCAAAGGAGCCAAGGGACCAGGCCGTGAGCAGACGGACAGCAGCCATCCGAACAACTCCACACGCCCGCCCGACACGGTCAACTCCGGGCAGAGCGACCCGGTGGACATGGCCAGCGGCAGGATGTTTCTGCCTCAGCAGGACATCGCGCTGGAGGGAACTCTGCCCCTGGACTTCACCCGCCGTGTGGAGTCGGGCTATCGAGCCGGACACTGGTTCGGCCCGTCATGGTCGTCGACAGCAGACCAGCGTCTGGAGATCGACGACCAGGGCATCATCTTCGTCGCCGAAGACGGCCTTCTCCTGTCCTACCCGCACCCCGAAGCTGGTGAGGAGGTACTGCCCTTCCACGGGCCGCAATGGCCCCTGACGCTGACCGAGCAGGGCGACTGGGCGCTGCAGCGGCCAGACACCGGCCACACGCGGTACTTCCTCCCGGCTGCACACGACGCCGGACTCGCCCTGCTGGACGAAATCAGCGACCGCAACGGCAACCGGATCACGTTCGACTACGACGACCGGACCGGAGCACCGGTCGCCATTCGTCACGGAGCCGGCCATCGTCTCTTCCTCACCACGGAGGACGACCGGATCACCGCCCTCCATCTCGCAGGTGCGGCACCTGATGGCGGCGACCAGCTGATCAGGCAGTACCAGTACACCGATGGCCACCTCACCACCGTCACCGGCGCTGACGGACAGCCGCTGAGCTTCGGATACGACGCCCGGGGCCGCGTCACCTCGTGGACGGACAGCAACCTGCGCCGTTACGAGTACCAGTACGACGATCAAGACCGCTGCCTCGCCGAAGGCGGCGAGGACGGACACGTCAGCCTTCGCTTCACCTACGGTGCCGCCGATCTCACCACCGGGCTTCGCGTCACCACCGCCACCGACGCCGAGGGCAACGCCACCCGCTACACGGTCAACGAACGGCTCCAGATCGTCGCCGAGACCGATCCGCTCGGCAACACGATCCGCACCGAGCACGACAGCCACGACCGGATCACGGCCGTGACGGACGCCCTCGGCCGACGGACCACGTTCGACCATGACGAGCACGGACGAACGACGGCCATACACCGGCCGGACGGCACCCGGACCACTGTTGCCTACTCCGACCTGCACCTACCCGTAGAGGTCACAGCGCCGGACGGAACGGTGTGGCGGCAGGAGTACGACGCACGCGGCAACCGCACCGCGGTCGTGGACCCCGCCGGCGCCACCACGCGGTACGCCTATGACAGCCTTGGCCACCTCGCCTCGGTCACCGACGCGCTGGGCCAGGTCACTCAGCTGACCTGTGACGCAGCGGGCCGGGTCCTCAGCAGCGTTGATCCGACCGGCGCTCGGACAAGCTGTCGGCGCGATCCCTTCGGGCGCGTCACCTCCCTCACTGATCCCCTGGGCGCCACCACGCGGCTGGCATGGACGACGAACGGCAGGCTGGCGGCACGAGTCCACCCGGACGCGACCGAGGAGACCTGGACGTATGACGGCGAGGACAACTGCACGAGCTACACGGATCAAGCAGGCCACACGACTCGATACGAGTGGACCCACTTCGACGTCCTGGCCGCCCGCATCGCTCCCGACGGAGCCCGCTACACCTACACCCATGACGCGCACCTGCGACTGACCGACGTCACCGACCCCCGCGGGCTGCGCTGGACGTATGACTACGACCCGGCCGGACGCCTCATCGGGGAAACCGACTTCGACGGTCGCACCCTGCGGTACGCCCACGACGCCGCCGGACAGCTCGTCTCACGCTCCAACGGCCTGGGCCAGATGACCAACTTCGAGCGTGATGCCCTCGGCAGGATCACGCTGAAACACACCGAGGACGAGGCCGTCGAGTTCCGCTACGACCCGGCCGGTCATCTGCTGAGGGCCGCCGGCCGGGATTCGACGGTGACCTACGAGCGTGACCTGCTAGGCCGAGTCGTGGCGGAGGAATGCGACGGTCGCACCGTCTCCTCCGCGTACGACGCCCTGGGGCGCCGCATTCGACGCACCACCCCTTCCGGAGCGGTGAGCACCTGGACGTACGACGCCGCCGGCAACCGCACAGCCATGGCCGCTTCCGGGCATGCGTTCACCTTCGACTTCGATCACGCGGGCCAGGAGACGGCACGGCACTTCGGTGACGCGATCACCCTCACCCAAGGGTGGGACGCACGGGGCCGCATGACCGGGCAGACCCTCACGGGACGCGGTCGGCAGCTCCAGACGCGTACGTACACCTACCGTGCTGATGACCATCTCACCGCGGTCACCGACCAGTTGAACGGCGACCGCGCCTACGAGCTGGATGCCGGCGGACGGGTGGTCGCCGTACAGGCGCAGGGGTGGTCGGAGCGGTATGCCTACGACGAAGCGGGAAACCAGACCGCGGGACAGTGGCCGGACCGGCACCCAGGCAAGGACGCGCAGGGTGAACGGACCTATGACCGCAACCGGCTGATCACGGCCGGGCGCATCCGCTACTCCTATGACGCCCAGGGCCGCGTCACCACCCGCGTCAAGACCCGGCTGTCCCGCAAGCCCGATGTCTGGTCCTACGAGTGGGACGCCCAGGACCGGCTCACCTCGGTGGTCACTCCCGACGGGGCTCGCTGGCGCTACTGCTACGACCCGCTGGGCCGCCGAACTGCCAAGGAACGGCTGGGCGCCGACAGCTGCACCGTTCTCCAGCGAACGGTTTTCACCTGGGACGGTTCCACCCTCGTCGAAGAGACCCAACATCTCGCCGGCCGCCCCGAGACCGTCACTCTGACCTGGGATTACGACGGCCAGGGCCCGATAGCACAGAGCGAACACAAGTCGCCGGCCGACACCGCACCCCAAGAGGAGATCGATCGGCGTTTCTACGCCATCGTCACCGACCTGGTCGGCGCGCCCCGGGAACTCGTCGACGAGACGGGCGACATCGCCTGGCGTGCCAGGTCCACCCTCTGGGGCGCCACCACGTGGCGCAACGAGGACACCGCCTACACGCCGATCCGCTTCCCCGGCCAGTACTTCGACGCGGAGACCCAGCTCCACTACAACCTGCACCGTTATTACGACCCCGAGACCGCGCGGTACACCGCGCCTGATCCGCTGGGCCTCGCACCGGCACCCAACCCCGCCACCTACGTGCACAATCCGCACACCTGGGCGGATCCCCTCGGCCTCTCCCCCGACTACATCACCGTCTACCGGAAGCAAACCGATCACCCCGGGAGCCAGCGGATCAAGGTCGGCCCGAACGGCGAGGTCAGCCTGCAGGGCAAGCAGTCGCTGTACGTGAACATGAGTGACGACATCAAGCACACCACGGAATATCGGAGTGGACAATCAAGGCCCGACGAAATCGTTGCCTTCGATATGCCCAAATCCTATCTTGAAAAAGTGCGCGAAACCGCCGTTCCGCAGGGCGCCCCGGAGGACTGGGAAGGCACCAAGCAAGACTGGAAGAAGTTCAAGAGCGACAGGCCAGAGATATCAGACCCGACCAAGGGGCCCGATCTGTATGGAATTCCCGCCAGGCTGCTTGACGATTTTATGGCGAATATCAAACCCAACTCTGGTAGGATGATCAAGGCTATGTAATGGGAGTGTGGATGCTTCACGAGATTGACGACCTGCGGCAGGAACGGCAGCGAGTGGAGGCCCGACCCCCGACCGAGGGAGCTCCACCCGTACTCACCGTCTTCGATGTCGATCCAGCGGTCGGCCCGCAGGACTACATCCGTCGGGTACGGACGGTACTGTCTGCCGTGCTCGATCTCGCCATTACCGAGTCCTTCGAGGATGACGACCTGCCGACCGAGGGCATTCCCGACTGGTTCGCGGCGGTGAGCGGTGCCACCGGGAGTGAGGTCACGGAGTTCTCCCGTCGCGGTATGGATCGCTACCACGCGGCAGTCAACGAAAAATCCTGGGACCTCCAGTGGTGGCTTTTCGAATTCGATCCCGACAGCGAGTTCCGAGGCTGGGCTTGGTGGGATGCCACACAGTCGAGGGACGGGCGGGTGCGTGTATGGACCGATAGCTGGGGCGAATCGTTCTTCGCCTGTGACGAACTGCGCTGGCTCCTGTACACGGCCGGCGCGGAGGAGGTATCGGGCCCCTTTCTGGCGGACACTCCGGAATGGGCGCAGGAAATCGCTGGGCAGTGAGGATGGGATCAACAGAGCAGCCCGTGCAAGTTGTTGGCAGCCGCTTTGTCCGCGCCCAGTACACGGCAGAGACAATCACCGTGTACCAGGCGTACCCTCCGGAGATCGCACTGCCGGCAGTCACCGCCGGTAAGTTCGTGGCACCCTTCAAACGCGACCGCATGACCTGGATCAAGCCCTCATTTCGGTGGATGATGTACCGCTCCGGCTGGGCAACCAAACCTGGCCAGGAACGAGTTCTGGCGATGCAGATCAGCCGGGCCGGGTTCGAATGGGCCCTGCGCCATGCCTGTCTGAGTCACTTCGAACCGGGCGTGCACGACAGTGAATCCGCCTGGCGGTCTCTGAAGTCAACGAGCCCGGTACGAGTGCAATGGGACCCTGAACGCGCCACCGACCTCTCGCCTCTGGCCGACCGCGCGATCCAAGTGGGATTGTCCGGCGAGGCCGTCGATCTGTATGTGGACCGATGGATCGTCGAACTCCGCGACATCACACCCCTGGTGCACGCCATCCACGAGGACGTGCGGGCCGGAAGACGGGACAGAGCCGACGCCACAATTCCTGCAGAGGTGCACTACCCCCTTCCCCCGGACCTTCGTCGCCGACTGGGCTCCTCTGGGTGAGGGCTGGCAAACTGCCCCCGGCGCGGGCGCGGAGGCCACCATCGGCCACTGATCGTGGTGGCGCCGCCCAGGAGCCGGGCCTCCAACTGGCCGACGCACGCCGCCCTGTTGATCGGAGTTCAGCGGCCGTCACGCCCACCGTCCGCATCGAGGGGGCGCAACGCCCCCGGGGGCCGGCCGCGGGCCGCCCGGAGACGGAACGCCGGACCGGCTTGCCCCGCTCGGTTCGGCAGGTGCGGACACCGGGTGCGGTGATCTCGTCGAGGGGCAGGCCCTCCAACCCGCGAGGACGCCCCGGCGACGCCGCCCCCGCCCGGCCCGGGCAGCTCGCTCCCCTTTGATTGCGCCGTTCCTGTCCTCCACTGGGCACTTGCCGCCAATTCATCGCTCCGGCGCCCCCCGACGACAGGGGTGGATCTTGCGAGATCATGCGACCCGCGTCCGAGACCAGGGGCCGAGGAGGAAGGCCGCGCCGCCTTGGCGCTCACTAGCTTGCAGTGCATGACTCTTGCTGTGTAAGGTACCGGGCATGGAAGAGACCTCCACCCCCCGTGCCCAGTGGCTGCGAGGAGTGCCGGACATGTGCCTGCCGGCCTTGATGGCGGAGTCTACGGATACGAGATGACCGTCCCGCTCGCCGAGGTCGGGCCCGATGTCGCCGACGGCTCGATCCACCCGGCGCCGGCGCGTCTGCGCAAACGCGGACTGGTCGAGATCGAACGCCGCAGCGGGGGCAGGGCCCCGCCCGTACCTACTACAGCCCCAGCGAGGCGGGCATGCGGATGCTCCGGGCGTGGGGCCGCGGCTGGGGCGAGTTCGCCACGAGCATCGGGTCCATCATCGGCCCACCTGCGCGGGAGGAATCATGACACTGACCGTCGATGACGCGATACACCAGGCCACGGAGACGTGGCGCCGCCTCGGTGTCGCACAGGACACTGCCGAGGAGATGGCTGCGGAGCTGGCCGCGGACCTGGCTGCCGCCTCCTCGGACGGCCGGTCGGTCACCGACTACCTCGGCAGGGACATCGAGGCGCTGGCCACCTCCTGGGCGGTCGAACGCGGTCTGCTGCCGGTGCGCCGTCATCTGAAGGAGACCGCCGTCGCGGCGGCCCAGGGCGCCGCCCTGCCCGCCCTTGCCGCCCTCGCCTTCTGGTATGTGTGCTGGTCCCATCTCCTGGACCCCAGCGGCGAATCCATGACCACCACGGCTGACGGCCATGTGGCACTGGAGGTGCGCAAGTTCGCCAATCCCGGCGTTCCTTTGATGTGGGTGGGCTTGCCCGTGTGCGTGCTTGCCGCCTTCTTCCTGATCCGGCGTGCCGTGCGCATGACGCTCCAGTACCACCACGCCGCTGCGATCGAAGCGACCGTGCCGGCCCTGGCCAAGGCGCTTCCCTTCATTCTCGCGGCAGCGGCCGGGCTGGGCGTCGCCATCGGCTTCTTCGGGTCCGCGGTGGTCGGGTACTTCCAGCTCCTGTTCACCATCCCCGTCGCGCTGGCCGGGATGACCGGCGCCGCCGCGGCCGGCGCCGCCTGGGTCCGCCACCGCACCTGCCCGCCGGCGGCCGCCGGTTGAAGCACTGACCGCAGGCCACCTGACCGTTCCCCGCACTCCTCGGGCACGGTCGCGTCGAATGGCCGGGCCGACGGCCACCGCATGACAGCAACCGCGAACGGTCGGGCCCCCACCGTGCCCTTCCGCCCGGTCAACAACGGTCCCCAGCGGTGTCTCAGCACACCGTCAGCGAACCTGACTTCATGGCATTCCCGCAGGTCAAGCGGGATTGTGTGAAGCAAGCCCCGTTGCTTCCCGTTCCCGAGCTCAGAGCGCGGGTTCGACTCCCGTCATCCGCTCCATAGCGTGAGCCCCAGGTCAGTGGCCTGGGGCTTGGTTTTTGCCTGAGGGCCCTCTGGGAAACCATGGCGTCGTCGGCACTCCGGATGAAGTGCGGTCCGCTGGATCATCAGCCGGCGATCGGATCATTCGCTGACGGAGGTGAGCGGGCGGCTTCTCCGGCGCCAAGCCCGCAGCAGCACCTCCGTGGCCCTGCCGGAGACAGGGAGCCTCGTCGGGGTTGCCGGAGCAACCTCGCGCGCTGCCAGGTCACACCGAAGCTAACGGACCGCGAGTTTCGGATGGTCGGTGTCGGGGAGCCAGTCGCGCTGCGGGTTGAACTCCAACCAGCGCCGGCTACGGCCGGCTTCGGTGAAGCCACGCAGCAAGGTGCCGAGCAGGGGGTGGCGGGACGACTCCCGCCAGGCCAGCGACCACGCGTACAGCGGTGTCGGCTCGACGAGCGGGATGCAGCGCAGGCCCGCGTGGTCCGGCAACGGCATGTCGGCGGGAAAGACGGTGAATCCCTCTGGATCGGTGCAAAGGTGCTGGATGAGGTGGTCCAGGCCCAGATTGGGACCGTCATGCCGCCGCGTGATCCGGAATTCGTCGGCGAAGCGGCGCAGGAAGTCCAAGCGGTTCAGTTCGGCCGGGCACCACAGGACGCTGTCGCGCAGCTCGGCCGGGCGCAGTGCGTCGGCGTCGGCCAGCGGGTGAGACGGGCTGACCACCACGTCGACGGGTTCCAGCCGCACCAGCCGCTGGGTGAGTCCCGCATCCCGGCCGTCGGGCAGCGGGTGTACCCGGCCGAATCCCAGGTCCGTGTCGCCGCGCAGCAGGGCTCCCGCGACCGACGGCCAGTCACGCCCCGGGCCCGGCTCCCACCGCACCGCACCGAGAGCCGGTACCGCGTCGGCGACCGTGCGCATCGGCGCGTACAGATGGCCCCAGGTGTCGATCCGTACGACCGGTGCGGCACCCGTCGCCGCCGCGATCGCCCGCTCGCCCGCCACCAGCGCCTCGCACGCGGCCGGCAGGAACCGCTCTCCCGCCTCGCTCAGTCGGATACCGCCCCGGCGCTCGAACAGCCGCACGCCCAGCAGTTCCTCCAGCCTCGCGACGCGCTTGGACAGCGCTTGCTGACTGGTGTTCAGCTCTTCGGCAGCCCGCCCGAAGTGCAGTGTCCCGGCGGTCGCGACAAAGGCGCGGACCAGGACGAGGTCGAGGTCCATGCCGCTGACCTTATGCGACAACCCCGCGTTGTCGCCCTGGCGGCTTGGTTGTTGGCCGGGCCGCCGCTCCCCGCGGTCGGATGGTCCCCGAAGCCACACCGAGGGGCGGCCCGAGGCCACCGAGGAGACGACCACGATGAAAGCCTTCGTACCGACCGGAGACCCCGCTGAGCCGGTCGTGCTCGCCGACGTCGCCGAGCCGACGCCACGCCCCGATGAGGCGCTGGTGAAGGTCGAGGCGTTCTCGGTCAACCGGGGCGAGATGTTCAAGTTGGAGAAGCCCGCGCCCGGCGAGCGCCCTGGCAAGGACATCTCAGGCCTGGTGGTGCAGCCGGCCGCCGACGGCAGCGGACCGTCCGGGATCACGCGGGTCGTCGGCCACCCCATGGCAGGCGGCTGGGCGGAGTACGTGGCGGTGCCGACCGACGCGCTCACCGAGCTCCCGGACAGCGTCTCCATGCTCCAGGGTGCGGCGCTGCCACTGGCCGGGCTCACAGCGCTGCGACTGCTGCGCGCTGCCGGACCGGTGCTGGGCCGGCGGGTACTGCTGACCGGTGCCTCCGGAGGCGTGGGCCACTTCGTCACCGAACTCGCGGCCGCCGCGGGGGCTCAGGTCACCGCTGTGGCCAGGAACGCCGAACGCGGTGCCCGGCTTGCCGAACTCGGCGCCGCCGGGACCGTCCACGACCTCGCCGACGCCCGAGGCCCCTACGACGTCGTGCTGGAGTCGACCGGCGGCAAGGCCCTCTCCCTCGCGCTCACCCGGCTCGCCAGGCGCGGCAGGCTCATCTGGTTCGGGCAGGCCAGCCGCACCGCGGCGACGCTCGACTTCTTCGACTTCTTCACCGGGCCCGAATCGGCTGTCATCCGCCACTTCCACTACCTCGACGCCGACACCCGCCTCGACGACGACCTGGCGACGCTGGTCCGGCTGACCGCCGAAGGCCGCCTGCACCCCGAGATCGGCCGCGTCACGGACTGGGCCGACACCGCGACCACCCTCACCGACCTGCGCGACCGCCGCATCCGCGGCAAGGCCGTCCTCACCTTGTCCTGAACCGCCCCTGCCTGCCCCGAACTGACCACTGCCTGTCCCGAACTGCCCACTGCCTGTCCCGAACTGCCCCTTGTCCTGAACCACCCCAGTCCTGAACCGCGCCGGAACGACCGGACGCACGAACGACCGAAGGAGCACGACCATGACCACCACCGCCGACCCCAGGGCCGTCGTCATCCGCTACGTCGAGGCCGTACGCGACGGCAACGCCGACGTCATCCAGGACAGCTTCGCCGCGGACGCAACCTGGCACTACCCGGGCGACCTGCCGGTCTCCAAGGTGTGGCACGGGCGGGACGAGATCATCAACGAGTTCCTCGGCAACATGGGAACGGTCTTCGTCCCCGGCACCGTGGAGATCGGGCTGGTCAGCACGATCGCCGAGGGCGACCGCGTCGTGGCCGAGTGGACCTCCAAGGCCACGACCGTGTACGGCGGCACCTACGACAATCGCTGCATCGGCATCTACACGGTCCGCGACGGCAAGATCACCTCCGTCGTCGAGTACGCCGACACCCAGCACGTGGCCGCGACCCTCTTCCCGGACCATGACTCCCGCCGGCCCGCCGGTACCGAGTGAGGCGCTTCCCGGACCTCCAGGCCGTGCCCTCCGCGTGCCCCAACTACCGGCACAGCCCACGACGGGCAGGCTGCTGACGAGGTGTTCGCGCCAGGCAGGCACGGACGCCTCGCATATCGAGACGCAGCTTCTCTGACCTGTGCCATCAGGTGGCTCGGCCTCATCCGTTCGCGCGGTGTGTTTGCGGGACGTGAGTGAGGCGTTTCCGGAACGTCAGTGGACCCGGGAAAAGTGGTGTGCACACCGCGGGAACGACCAAAAAAGCTCCCGCACGAAGGCAGGGGGAACCCCAATCATGCGTACTTCCCGGATTCGTACCGCCACCCTGGCCGCCGTCACCGCCGCACTGGCGCTGGGCCTGACCGCCTGCGGCGGCGCCGACGGCGGCTCGAAGGCGGCGGGCGGCGACAACGCCGCCGGTACCGCGCAGAGCCGGTCCGCGTCCGGCGGGGACGGCAAGGGCGGTGCGGAGCAGGCGAACGGCGGCGGTGGCGGCAAGGAGAGTGCGCGTTCGACGACCTCTTCGGGCGGGTCGGACGAGGTCGCGGGCAAGGGCACGACGGCCGGCGCCCAGCAGTGCCACGGCGACGAGATGCTGCTCACCGCGGTGCACCGGTTCGCCGGGAAGCAGGGCGACCACCTGCTGGTCACCGCGTCGAACAAGGGCAGCAAGCCGTGCTGGGTCACCTCGTACCCGGCCGTGAAGCTCGGTGACGTCGACAGCGCCGCACTGCCGCACTCGAAGAAGGACAACCCGGGCGGCGGCAAGCAGATCACGCTCCAGCCCGGCGGCACGGCCTACAGCGCGGTGAACCTCTTCGACTACGGCTCGAAGAACCACACGGCGCAGTCGTTCTCCCTCGCGCTGCGAGGCGCGGACGGTCACGACGGCCCCTCCTACTCCGTCGCCCTCAAGGGCGACAAGCCGCAGTTCAGCTGGAACGAGGCCGACGTGCTGAACTGGAGCACCGAGAAGCCGTACGACTTCTGACGGGCCGTTCGGGGCCACCGGCCGGCACTCGCAGCGCTCACCGGCCCGACGACGCTGATCCGCTCGGCGGCGTCCTCCAGGCAGAACGAGACATGGCGCGCGGACGCTACGCAGGTCCGGCCGTCACCGTGATCACGGCCGGCCGGTTGTCCGCAGGGCGCTCCCGTTTTCACCCGCCCCGCCGGTTCGGTCCGTGGCACGACGCCGGTGGACCGCCCACGTCACCGGGGGCGGAGCGACACCGCGTCGCCCCTGAAGATCAAGATCTGAGGCCCAGGTCGGCGACCTGGGCCTTGTTCGTCGTCCGGGCCGGTTCAGGGTCCCCCTCCATCCGAGACGTCCTCTTCGGCCTTCGCTGTCAGCCGGTTACGACGATGGGGCCGCTCGGTCTTCCCACCACCTGCCCTTGTGCGAGCTCGCCGTCAGACCGCGCAACGGGCGAAAGCCTGCACCCTGCCGGATTCGTTCGCGTCGTTCTGGAATCGGATCCTCCACTGTCTCTCGCCCACCGCACGGTTGCCCGTCACGTCGATGCTGGAGGAGGACACGAGCCAGCCACCGCTGAGGGCAAAGGTCCCCCTGGGGCAGGTGACGGTGACGATCTCGGTTTGGTTGGCCCCGATGGACCGGACCGGGCTCTCTGCGGTGACGACGCGGGGGTGGTCGTTCATGTTCGCAGCGAGTGCGGGGGACGCCAGGCCGACGGCCAACGCGGGGGCGGCGGCCAGGGCGAGGAGCTTGGTGCGGGACATGCTGTGACCTCTCTGAGTGGTTCGTGTGTTCTCGACGAATCGAACGCACGAACCCAGGCTAGGAACGGGGCGGACGGAACCGCCATCCGATGCGCACCGTTGGAGTGAGGGGGTGCGTACCCTCGGTCATCGATCGTTGATGGCGCTGCCGGAGGGACCGACCTCCCACCGGTGTCCAACTGGCCTCCGCACGCACTCCTGTTGAACCGCCATGCACCCCAAGCGCGCCCCACCGTGCCCTCACAGTGGTGAACAGTGGTGAACTGCGGTCATCGCGGGCCCCGGAGTACGCACCGGCAGCAACACCCACGCGGATGATGAACCCAGGCCCCGCGGCGCCGCGGTCCGCCGTCGCAGCGCATTAGCCCCCCGTTAGCAAAGCGCCAACACGATCTTGGAAACTGATGGTCGTTCAGGAACAAGGCGAGAGAACAGAGCAACGGGAGTCACGATGAACACCGCCACCACCAACCGCTTCCGCGGTCGCGCCGGCCGCCGCATCGCCACCGCCATCATCGCCGCGGCGGCGCTGGGGCTGGGGGCCACGGCGTGCGGGGAGGGCGCCGGGGCGGCGGGCGCCGCAGGATCCTCGGGCTCTTCGGCCGCGGCCGACGCGCAGCAGGCCTCGCCCTCGGCCCAGCCCACTGACGGCTCCTCCTCGGAGCACTCCGGTGCGCGGGGCCAGAACGGCGGCAAGTCCGCCACGGCGTCATCCACCGCCAAGACCGGCAGCGGGTCCGCCTCGGCCGGGGGTGGCGTCGCCCACGCGGGTAACCACCGCACGATCACCGGCACGCTCGAGTACCTTGCGCCCGGCAAGCTGATCGCCAAGCCCCAGGGCGGCGGCACGGACCAGGCGTTCTTTGTCGCCAACGCCACGACGGTCCTCGGGGCGGCCGCGATCTGCTCCGACGACTCGGGCAGCGTGTCCATCGGCAAGGACGGCTACGGCACCTCGAAGTGCACCGTGGAGCAGTTGGAGAAGGCCGCGAAGACCGGCAGCGTGACCGTCCGCGTGACCATGGACACCAAGTCCGGCGCCGCCGAGACGGTCGAGGAGAAGTACCACCCGTAAGCCCCCGGGCCCCGCGCCCCGCGTTTCCCGCGCTCCATAGGCCCCTTCCCGGCTTACCGGTGAACGGGCTTGCCCCCGGTGCCGCTCTTCTCCCCTTGTGCGGTGCCGGGCGGCTGAGTCGCACGTACGGCTCCCGCAGAGATCTGCCGGGGGATCTGCGCCGCTTTGCGGTGCGCCGCCCTCCACCGCACCGCCCTCCACCGCACCGCTCTCCACTGCACTACCTTGCAGTGCACTACCTTGCACCGCACTAGCTTGCAGTGCATGACTCATGCTGTGTAAGGTAGTGGCCATGGAGGAAGCATTCACCCCACGGGTCCAGTGGCTACGAGGGGTGCTGGATATGTGCCTGCTGGCCTTGATGGCGGAGACGCCGGTCTACGGCTACGAGATGACCGTCCGGCTCGCCAAGGCCGGGCTCGATGTCGCGGACGGTTCGATCTACCCGGCGCTGGCGCGCCTGCGTAAACGCGGACTGGTCGAGGTCGAACGCCGCAGCGGGGACGGGGGTCCCGCCCGTACCTACTACAGCCCCAGCGAAACGGGCCTGCAGGTGCTCCGGTCGTGGGGCAGCGACTGGAAAGCATTCGCCACGAGCATCGGCTCCATCATCAGCCAGACGACGCAGGAGGAATCATGACGCTGACGGTCGAGGACGCGATATACCAAGCCACGGAGACGTGGCGCCACCTCGGAATCGAGCAGGACGCGGCTGACGAGATGGCCGAAGAGCTGGCAGCGGACCTGACCGCCGCCGCCTTCGACGGCCGGTCCGTCACCGACTACATCGGCGGTGACGTCGATGCACTGGCCACCACCTGGGCGGTCGAACGCGGTCTGCTGCCCACCCGCCCGCGCCTGAAGGAGACCGCCGCGGCGGCGGCCAGGGGCGCCGCCATACCTGCCGTTGCCGCCATCATTCTCTGGATGGCAGGAACACCCGGTGGCCTCCTCGACCGGAACAGTGAATCCATGACCACGCAGCTGCACGGCCCGCCGAAGTGGGAGGTGCACCACTACCCCAATCCCGGCGTTCCTTTGATGTGGGTGGGCTGGGCCGTCTGCCTGCTCGGCGCCTTCTTCTTGGTCCGGCGCGCCGTGGCCGCGAAGCTCCAGCGCCAACACGACCCCGCACGCGACGTGACCATGCGGGCCATGACCAAGGCCCTCCCCCTCGTTCTCCTGGCAGCGGCCCTGCTGGGCACCGCGCTCAACGTCCTGGGGGCTTACGCATTTCCGTACTTCCAGGGCGTCGTCACCATCTTGGTCGCGCCCCTCGTCATGCTCGGCGCCGTCGCAGCCGGCGCCGCCTGGGTCCGGGACCGCAGCTGCCCGCCCCTGAACCCTTCCCGGTTGAAGTACAGGCTGCCGGCCGCCTGAGCCGAGTCTCCTCGGCAGGACGGCCCCGGCCCTGTCCGAAAGGCGGAAGCTCCCCGCCCGCTCAAGCTCATGGCACGGATTCGATTCCCGTCACCCGCCCCCTAGTTGAGGCCCAGGTCAGCGACCTGGGCCTTATTCGTTGGCCGGCCCCGGAGGGGGCGGGCCTGATGGGGAAGGGCCGTGGGAGGCAGCGGTGTGCGGCCGCGCGGGGTTCTTGCCGGTCAGTGCGGCACCTGCGGAGGGCGAGCGCGACGGATGCGCCGCTCCGGCCGCTCCGACCGGCTTTCGTCACCGTTCCGCAACAGCCGTGAACCGCCCTGGAAGTTGCCCCGTACAGCCCCGTGTGTGCGGCCCCGGTGGCCGCCGCGATACGCAGCGAGGGAAGGAATCGGCATGGCCGACGGCAACATCCATATCAGCCCCGACGAGATGCGGGAGGCGTCGACCTGGCTTCAGAACCAGAAGGAGCAGATGCAGCAGAGCCTCCACGAGGCCAACACCAAGATGGACGAGATGGTCGAGGCCGCCTATGCGACGCCGGGCTCGGAGACCAAGTTCCGCCCGTACTGGGAGGAGTACAAGAACGGCACCGAGAAGGCGATCGAGGGCCTGCAGGGCGTCAGCGAGTTCATCAAGCAGGTCGCCGACGCGTTCGTCGACACCGACGACCAGACGGCCGGCTCCATCGGCTGAAGCTCTCCCGCATCGTCCGGCCCCGCTCTCCCTGTGAGGGCGGGGCCGGGCGGCTGGGACAAGAGAGGAGACACCGATGGGCAACATCAGCGTGCCTGTGCAGGACCTGAAGGACACCGTCAAGGAGCTCCAGAACATCGGGGATCTGATCGGGAACTCCGCGACGCTCTACAACGCCACCGGCGGCGCGGGGGACTTCAAGAGCCTGGCCGGCGACAGCACGCTCGCGGACGCCCTCGACGCGTTCGACAAGGCGTGGGTGGCAGGTCACGAGCGGGTTCACGACAACGTGAAGACGTTCGCCGACAACACGGACACGATCGCCGAGAACTTCACGCAGACGGACGACGAGACCATCAAGTCGCTGGACGAAGACCAGCAGGACGCGTGACGGAGGAACGTCGCGCCGAAGGGAACAGCGCCATGTCGGAACCGACCACGGAGCAGCCGGAGGCGGCCGCGCCCGCGGAGTACAGCCTGAGGTTCCCCGATTCGTGGTGGCATCTCGACCTCGACCCGAGCACCCGGGACGCGTCGATCCGCCGCCGCATCGAGGCACAGGTGGAGAAGGCCCCCCAGCTCACCCGCGAGCAGGTGGACGGGCTGATCCGCAACACCCGGCGCATCGCCCGCGAAGCGCACGCGCAGGGTGCGCTGCGGGCATCGGGCATGCTCAGGATCCTGCGTGCGGGCAGCGGTCCGCTGGTGCTCAGCGCCACGACGGTGGTGCTGCGGATCACCGTTCCCGAGGAGGAGTCGGAGGATCTGGCGGACCTCGTCATGGCCGCCGGCGTGCAGCTCGGCACCGACGCGGAGGGCAGCGGACTCCCGCCCGGCGAGGTGGAGTTGGTGGAACTGCCGCATGCCGGGGCGGCCGGGCGGATCTCCCGCGTCGAGGACGTGGACTACCAGGGGAAGCGGGTTCCCACCGCGGTGCGGCACACCCTCGTCCCGGTGCCCAACACCCACGACTACCTGGTGATCGCCAGCTCCACTCCCAACGTGGACCTGGCGGAGCAGTTCTACGAGGTCTTCGACGCGATCGCGGAGTCGCTCCGCTTCGACGGCCAGGCCGACACGAGCGACGCAGCCGACACGACCGTCGCAGAACAGGGAAAGTGAGGTCGCGGCCATGGCGCGTCCAGCGGTGTCCGATTGGGAAGACGTCTTCGGGTTCTCGGACGACCCGACCCCCGGCGATGCGGACATGCTCGGCGATCTAGCCCGCCAGTACCGCTCCGTCGCCGACAACGCGGGCGACGCCCTGCCCCTCGTCTCCGGCCTGGAGGACAACCAGGTCGGCGAGGGCAAGACGATGGACAAACTCCGGGACAAGCTGGGCGACCTGGCCAACCAGGTGCGCAAGCTGCACAGTTCCTACGACCAGGCCGCCGGCGCCCTGGACACGTATGTCCACTCGCTGCGTGATCAGCAGCGCAACGCCGACAACGCCCTGGAGAAGGGACGCGAGGCCAAGCACCGCCTCGAGTCCGCCACCGACGTGGTCAAGGCGGCCGGCGCCGACATCAGCCACCTCGACGGCCAGAAGCACCCGCCGGACGACAAGGAGGCCCGCGCCAGCACCCGCCGCGCCCTCGACGAGGCCCACAGCAAACAGTCCGGCGCCCAGGCGCAGGCCGACGACGCCCAGGCCGACCTCGACGCCGCCCGCATGCTCGCCGAGGACGCCCGCCAGGTCCGCGAGGAAGACGCCGCCACCGCCGCCCAGAAACTGGATGACGCCCGCGACGAATCCGTCGACGGCTACAGCCTCTGGGACAAGATCAAAAAGGCGTTCAGCAAGGCCCTCGCCATCATCAGCGCCGTCCTGGGCGTACTGGCGCTGCTGGTACCCGGTCTGCAAGGACTCGGGATCGCGCTCACCATCGGGGCCGTCGTCGCCGGCGCGGCATCACTGGGCATCAATATGTCGATCATGGCCGAGACCGGCGACTGGGACATCGGCGAGATCGTCCTCGGCGTCGTCGGCCTCGTCGCGGGCGGCGGCGCACTCCTCAAGGGCGTCAAGGGGCTCGGCTCGGCCCTCAAGAGCGTCAAGCCCAACTCGGTCAAGACGCCGGGAGGCCGCTACACCGGCCGCGGCATCGACAAACGCAACTGCAAAACCGACCCGGTCGATGTGGCCAGCGGCGAAATGCTGTTGCAGCAGACCGATCTGGCGCTGCCCGGCATCCTGCCGCTCGCGGTGTCCCGTACGTATCTGTCGTCCTACCGCTACGGCCAGTTCTTCGGCCCCTCCTGGGCCTCCACCCTCGACGAGCGCCTGGAGGTCAACGAGCGGGGGCGGGTGTCATGGGCCCGTGAGGACGGGTCGATTCTGTTCTATGCAGGGCTTCCCGGTGCCGAATCGGGCGAGCGCGAGGGGGTGCTGCCCGAGGAAGGTCCGCGTCTCCCGCTGGCCCGTGCGGGAACCGGCACCGAGGACCGAGTCACCTATCGCGTCGCCGACCCGCACACGGGTCTTGTGCGGACCTTCGCGGATCACCCCGACGACGAGAACGGCCTGTACTGGCTGAGCGGTTGGCACGACCGCAACGGCAACGAGGTCACCGTCGAGCGCCTGGAGGACGGCACCCCGACCACGCTGCTGCACTCCGGCGGCTACCGCGTCGACGTCCGCTGCATCGCCGGCCTGATCACCGGCCTCTCGGTCGCCACACCCGACGGCCCCGTCGAGGTCATGTCCTACGAGCACGACGCGGACGGCAACCTCACCCACGTCGTCAACTCCTCCGGCCGGCCCCTGGTGTTCGGCTACGACGAGCAGTCCCGCATCACCTCCTGGACGGACCGGAACGCCTCCACGTACCGCTACGTCTACGACGACGAGAACCGCATCACCAAGACCGTCGGCCCTGACGGTTACCTCTCCTCGCAGTGGTCCTACGACCCCGAGGGCCGCCGGACGCACTACACCGACGCCTGCGGCGCCACCACCGTCTTCCAGCTCAACGACCTCTACCAGGTCGTCGGTGAGACGGACCCGCTGGGCAACACCACCGCCTCCGAGTGGGACCGCTACGACAACCTCCTCGCCCACACCGACGCCCTCGGCAACACCACCCGCTACGAGTACGACCGGGCCCACAACCCCACCGTCATCGAGCGCCCGGACGGCAGCCGGTCCACGGCGACGTACAACGCACTGAACCTCCCCGTCACGATGACGGGCCCCGGCGAGGTGACCTGGCACCAGGAGTTCGACGACCGCGGCAACCGCACCGCCGTCACCGGCCCCGACGACACCGCCACCCGTTACACCTACGCTCCCACCGGCGCCGTCGCCACCCTCACCTGGCCGGACGGCACCGGGACCCGTGTCGACACCGACCCCGCGGGCCTGCCGGTGCGCGTCTTGGGCCCAACGCCTGCCTCCGGCCGGGGCGAGGGTGCCTCGGACGCCGGGACGACGTGTGTCCGGGACGCGTTCGGTCGTCCGGTGACGGTGACCGATGCCCTGGGCGCAGCCACCGGGCTGGAGTGGACGGTCGAGGGCCTGCTGTCCCGGCGTACAGCCGCGGACGGCAGTGTCGAGGCATGGCAGTGGGACGGGGAGGGCAACTGCCTCTCCCACACCGACCCGGCCGGCGGCACCACCGCCATGCGCTACACCCACTTCGACCTGCTCGCCGAGCGCACCACCCCCGACGGCGTCACCCACGCCTTCACCTACGACGCCGAACTGCGCCTCACCAGTGTCACCAACCCGCAGGGGCTGACCTGGAACTACACGCACGACAGCGCAGGGCGGGTCACCGGGGAGTCGGACTTCGACGACCGCCGCTTCGGCTACACCTACGACGCGGCCGGGCAGCTGACGGCCCATTCGACCCCGCTGGGTGAGGAGATCCGCCTCCAGCGGGACGTGCTGGGACAGGTCACCGCGAAGGATGCCGCCGGTGCCGTCACCCGTTACCGCCACGACGCGGACGGACGCATGATCCGCGCCGAGGGCCCCGGGGCGACGCTGGAAATGGCCTACGACGTCGGCGGCCGGCTGCTGTCGGAGACCGTCGACGGCCGCACCATGCGCTACGGCTACGACGCCGCCGGACAACTTCTCTCCCGCACCACTCCCACCGGCGTCACCTCCACCTACACCTACGACGCCGCCGGCAACACGACCGGCGTGTCCACCGACGGTCACCAACTGACCTTCGCACACGATGCGTTGGGACGGGAGACCGAACGGTTCTTCGGCGCGGACGTCCGGCTCTCCACCGCCTACGACTCCCTGGGCCGGCTCGCCCGCCAGCACCTGACCTCAGGTCACGAGCTGCGCCGCGGCCGCTCCTACGGCTACCGCCCCGACAACCGCCTCACCGCGATCACCGAGGAGGTCACCGGCCGGACCCGCCGCATGGACCTCGACCCCGTGGGGCGTCCACTCGCGGTGACGGCGGAAGGCTGGTCGGAGGTTTACGCCTACGACGCCGCCGGCAACCAGACCGCGGGTGACTGGCCCGGCCGGCGGGCCGACGACGGCGGCGCGCGCGGCGAGCGCACCTACCAGGGCACGCGACTCCTCTCCGCGGGTGGTGTCCGCTACGAGCACGACGCCGCCGGGCGCATGACGCTGCGCCAGAAGACGCGGCTCTCGAAGAAGCCGGACACCTGGCGCTACGAGTGGGACGCCGAGGACCGGCTGACCGCGTGCACCACCCCCGACGGCACGCGCTGGACCTACACCTACGACCCGCTGGGCCGCCGCACGGCGAAGTACCGCATGGGCGAGGACGGGGCGCCGACCGAGGCGGTCCACTTCACCTGGGACGGCAACAGCCTGGCGGAGGAGTCCACCTCCAGCACGGGCGTCACCGTGACCTGGGACTACGACGAACAGCGGCCGCTGACTCAGTACGAGCGCCGACTCACCGCGGCCGACGGGCGGTCGCTGCCGCAGGACGAGGTCGACTCCCGCTTCTTCGCGATGGTCACCGACCTCGTCGGCACCCCCACCGAACTCGTCGACGAATCGGGGGAGATCGCCTGGCACACGCGGGCAACCGTGTGGGGCACCACCAGCTGGAATCGCGGCGCCACCGCCTACACGCCGCTGCGCTTCCCCGGCCAGTACGCCGACCCCGAAACCGGTCTTCACTACAACGTTCACCGTCACTACGACGCAGACGTCGGGCGGTACATATCGCCTGACCCGCTGGGGCTCGTGCCGGACCCGAATCCCTACGGGTATGTGAACGATCCTTTCCAGGTATGCGACCCCCTCGGACTGGCTCCTTGCACCGTCTTCAGGAATCTGAACGACCGTGATGATCCCGCCGTGGGGCTGGTGGCGAAGAACCCGAACGCCAAATACAAGCCGGCGGGGCACGTCATGGCCGGAGGCAAGGAGACCTTCAAATCACAGTATATTTCCACGACGAACAGCATGGAAGTCCTCAACAAGTGGAATAAGGGATATGGTCAGGTTAAAATCGACCTGACCAAGTTCGATGGAAAGGTCTACGACCTCACGACGAGGGCGGGACGCAGGGCCGCTGGAATCAAGCCGCGAGGCAGGCCGGAAATTTGGGCCAATTCCTCGCAGGAAGTTTTGCTCGTGGGGCGCGTCCCCCCGAATGCAATAACGTGGATCAAGAAGCCAGGAGAATGATGCCTGAATCTGGTCTGACCGATGAGCTGACCGAAGCTCTTGACTCGCTCACGCTGCCTCTTCGGTCCAACGAGGGCCTTGACGAGGAAGCGCTGGAGAGAGTATTCAGCGTACTCCGACAGTGCGAACAGGAATGGGACGGGTCTTCCCTGATTCCCAGAGATGAGCTGGCCGAACTCGTGGATGTGTACGCGGCGCTCGACGGGTTGTCTGAGGCGTACCCTGAGCCCGCACGCTCAGCGATCGGCCGTGCGGCTCGCGAACTCCAGGGACTGGCACTGTCGGCGGTCAAGAAGCAGCGAGTCGAGGACGAGGTGAACCTGCCGGCCGAAGCGATCTCACTGGCCGACAGGTGGGACAGCATTCTCCGTGCAATTCGGGATCTCCAGGAGGTTCCGTCGGAGCAGCTGTCCGAATTTCTCGGTGCGCTGGACGGCCTGGCCGAAGAATTTCGGGATCAGGATGAAATCCCCCGCACCCTCGCACGCACATTGATCAGCTCCTACCCTTCGCTCGTCGAAATCGCTTCCGAATGTGATTCCGCGGCGGAGCAGGAAGTGATGAATTCCGCCTTCGAGGTCCAGGAGCACGTCTGGGATTTCGTGAACGCGGACGCGGACGCGGAGGCGGAGGCGGACGCGGAGGCGGAGGCGGACGGAGAGTGAGGTGACATCCTTGGCACGTCCGCCGGTGTCCGACTGGGAGGACGTATTCGGGTTCTCCGACGATCCGACCCCGGGCGATGCGGAGCTGCTCGGCAGACTCGCGCGCAGCTATCGCTCGGTGGCAGACGACGCGGGGGACGCCCTGCCCCTGCTCTCCCGGCTGGAGGACAACCAGGTCGGCGAGGGCAGGTCCATGGACAAGCTCCGGGACAAGCTCGGTGATCTGGCCGAGCAGGTCCGCAAGCTGCACAACTCCTACGACCAGGCCGCGGGCGCGCTCGACACGTACGCGCACTCGCTGCTCGACCTGCAGCACAAGGCCGACAAGGCGCTGGAGGACGGCCGGGAGGCCAAGGAGCGGCTGGAGTCGGCCACCGAGGTGGTGAAGGCCGCCGGTGCGGACATCGGCCGGCTGGACGCCGTGCACCATCCGCCGGACGGCCAAGAGGCCCGCGCGAGCACCCGCCGCGCGCTGGACGAGGCGCGCAGCGAGCAGTCCTCGGCGCAGCGGCGGTCCGACGACGCGCAGGGGGATCTGGACGCCGCCCGGGCGCTCGCGGAGGACGCCCGCCGGGTGCGCGAAGAGGATGCCGCCACCGCCGCCCAGAAGCTCGACGACGCCCGCGACGAGTCCGTCGACGGCTACAGCCTCTGGGAGAAGATCCGGAAGGGGTTCAGTCTCGCCCTGGGCATCATCAGCGGTGTGCTGGGCGTGCTGGCCATGCTGGTGCCCGGTCTGCAGGGCGTCGGACTCGCCCTGACGATCGGCAGTTTCGTGACCGGCGCCACGGCGTTCGGGATCAACATCTCCCTGAGCGCGGAGTCGGGGGAGTGGAGTCCCCTCGGCATCGTGCTGGGCAGCCTCGGGCTGTTCATGGGCGGGGCCGCGGTCCTCAAGGGCGTCGGCTCGATCGCCAAGTCGGTCACGGCTGCGGTCAAGGGAGGCGGAGCCGGCGGGGGCATCAGCAGGATCGGCAGTGGGTTCAAGGAATTCGTGGGCGAGTTCAAGCAGATTCCCACGGCTGTCCAGGGCGTTCCCAGGAACGTTCAGGTCGCCATCAAGGACTACAAGAACATCCCGCACGACATGGTCAGCGTCGTGAAGGGCCTCGGTTCCAAGATCGATGACTACAAGTGGCTCCTGACGGCGCCCATGAACCCGCGCAACGCGGTGAGCACGGTGCTGCGGAAGGCGAGGGCGACCGGCCTCAGGGCCCGTACCTCGCCTCTGCACCTGCCGGCCCTGGGCGGCCTGCGGGGAGTCACCCACCGCTGGTCCCGTCCGGACGTGGCCGGCTTCTTCCTGGGGGTGACCGGCCTGATCTACGGACCGGTGGCCTACACCGGCCACACGGCCCCGCCGGTGCGCGACGGCAGCTATCTGCCCGGGACTGCCTGAGCCGGCCCCCGGCCCCCGATATACGAGAGGGCTCCCGCCGATCTCATCGGCGGGAGCCCTCTGTCGTGTCCGGACGGCGTGTCCGGCGCGGGGGTCATGCGGGGAGTCAGGCAGCGGGGCCCGGTTCCGCGAGCACCGTCTCCGGGACCTGGACGGTGCGCAGCACGCCGTCGCCCAGGTGCAGGATCGCCCGGCCCGGGCGGGTCGCGCCCAGGCGGCTGCGGGGGACCTTGACGCCGATCAGTTCGCCGTCGCTCATGTTCTGCGGCTTCAGCAGCAGACCGCACCGGTTGCGGCGGGCCTCGGTGTGCCAGCCGGAGAAACCGGAGGAGAGCCGGTCGGTCTGGCCGGCGATCACCAGTCCCCGGCCGTTCTCGGCGCCGGACTTGGCGATCTGCGTGAGGACGGGCTCGGCCTTCGACTTCAGCAGCAGGTCGGCGTCGTCGAGGAGCACCACCGCCCCGTCGGACGCGGAGGCCAGCGCCGCCTCCAGAGCCGTGGGGTCGATGTCGGACTCGTCGAACACCGCGAGCACGCCCGGCCGTCCGGCGAGGTTGCGCAGCGGCGAGCGCGCGGGGGCCCCGACCACGACCGGGATGCCGACCGCGAGCAGCGACAGCGCCAGCGTCGACAGGACGGTGCTGCGTCCCGAGCGGGCGGGCCCGGCGACGAGGAATGTCGGGGTGACGGTGAAGTCCGGCCCGAGCGCGGTGAGTTCGTCGCCGCCGACGCCGGCCAATGCCCATCGCGTGGAGCGCCTGGCCGGGACGAACCGGGCGGCCTCCTCGAAGGTGAGCCGGTCCGGCAGGGTGTCGACGCGGAACGGCCGGGTGGCGGCCGGCAGGTGCGCCGCCCGCTGCCGGCACTGCTCGGCGATCTGCTGGAGCGCCGCGGCCTGCGCCTGGCCCTCCGGGTTCTCGGTGAGGAGCGCGATCTGCACCTCGGCCTTGTCGGCGGCGCGGAACGCGCGGCCCGGCGGGATCTCGTCGGGCACGTTCCGCTGCGTGATGCCGATCATGCCGTACTCGGACTTCTCGTTGAGCTTCAGCACGAGCTTGTCCTCGGTGGAGCCGTTGACCCGGCTGGAGAACAGCGCCCGGTCGCCGGTCATCACCAGGTGGATGCCGGCGCTCGCGCCGTCCCGCAGCAGAGTCAGTACGGAGTTCAGCAGGTTCCCGGCGTCGTATTCGCCGAGCTGCTTGTCGAAGACCTCCCACCGGTCGATGAACAGCATGATGTGCGGCGGCCGTTCGTCCTCGGGCAGGGCGCGGCGGAGCTCCGTCAGGTCGGCGCTGCCGCGGGCGGCAAGCATCTCCTGCCGCCGGGTGAGCTCCGCCGTCAGCCGGGCGAGCAGCCGGGCCACCCGGTCGGGCTGGGTGCGCTGGGTGACGGCGCCGCAGTGCGGCAGCCCCTCCATGGCCAGCAGCGCGCCGTTGCCGCAGTCGATGCCGTACAGGTGCAGCTGCGCCGGGGAGTGGACGCGGGCCAGGGTCCCGGCGATGGTGCGCAGCGTCTGCGACCTGCCCTGCCGGGGCGAGCCGATGATGTGCAGGTGCCCGAGCTTCGCCGGGTCGATCACCAGGGGGAGCCGGGCCTGCTGTGCGGGCAGGTCCACCACGCCGTACGCGACGGGCGCGAGGTCGTAGTCCGAGGGCTGGGCCGGGGGCAGCTCGCCGAGGGACAGCTTCTCGGGCAGCGGCGGCAGCCAGGGGCTGTGCTGCGCCGGAATGCCCATCTCCCGGTCCGCGGCGCGGATCGCCTCGACCAGCCCGGTGAGGTCGGTCTCCACCTCGGCGGGCGCGGCCGCGGCGCGCGGCCGCGCCGGCAGCGGCTCGCCGAGCCGTTCCCAGCCGACCGCCACCGCCCAGGGCGCCGGCAGCGAGCTCGCCGCGGCCCCGGGCCGCCGGCCGCCGACCCGGCCGGACTGGAACGGCACGAGGGAGTTCTGGCCGAGGCGCACATAGGCGCGGCCGGGAGTGCTCTGCGAGATCCCGGCGGCCTCGGGGGAGTTGAGGACGTCCTGGCTCTCGCCGGAGTCCGTCACCCGCAGCGCGATGCGCAGGTTGGTGTTGGCGCGGATCTCCGAGGAGACGACGCCGCTGGGTCGCTGCGTCGCCAGGATCAGGTGGATGCCGAGGCTGCGGCCCCGCTGCGCGATGTTGACCAGGCCCTTCACGAAGTCCGGCAGGTCGCGCACCATCGAGGCGAACTCGTCGATGACGATCAGCAGCCGGGGCATCGGGGTGCGGCCCGTCGCCGGCTCGCGCTCCAGCAGGTCGACGTAGTCCTCGATGTCCTTGGCGCCGGCCGCGGCGAGGATGTGCTCGCGCCGGGTGAGCTCCGCCGTCAGCGACACCAGGGCGCGTTCGACGAGGTGGGCGTCGAGGTCGGTGACCATGCCGACGGTGTGCGGCAGGTCCACGCAGTCCTTGAACGCGGAGCCGCCCTTGTAGTCGACGAGGACGAAGGTCATCGCGTCCGGACGGTTGGCCACCGCGAGCGAGGCGACCAGCGTCTGGAGGAGTTCGGACTTGCCGGAGCCGGTGGTACCGGCGACCAGCCCGTGCGGGCCGTCGCGCCGCAGGTCCAGGTGGAACGGACCGTCCAGGGAGACGCCGACGGCCGCCCGGGTCGAGCGGCCCCCGGCCGTCCAGCGCGCCCGGATGCCGGCGGCCTGCGGCGGGTCGAGAGCGAGCACGTCGAGCAGCCTCGCGGAGCCGGGAAGCACCGCGGCCCCCTCGTCGTCCCCGCCCGGGTCCCGCAGCGGCCCCATGGCCCGGGCCAGCGAACGGCACCAGTCCACGGACACCACGTCGGGCCGGATGCCGCCGACGGTGCCGCGCCCGGAGCGTCCCACCCGCACGGTGCCGCCGGGCTCCTCGGCGACGACGGCCTGGCACTCCTCGGGCAGCAGCCGCTCCTCGGCGTCCAGGCAGACGGCGCGGACGCCGACCGACGGCCCGTCGCGCAGGATCTGCGCCACGCCGGGCAGCGAACGCAGCCTGCGGGCGCCGTCGAGGACGACCAGCACATCGGGTCCGGCGGTCCGGCTCTGCCGGTCCTCGCGTCCGGCGCGCTCGGCGATCAGCGCGGTCAGTTCGGCGACCCGCCGGGCGCAGGTCTCGGTGCCGTAGCCGATGGCGGCCGGGGTGTCTCCGGACTTCTTCCGCACATGCGGCAGCCAGCGCAGCCAGGACCAGCCGTCCCGCCCCGGGCCGCCGGTCGTCAGCAGGTGGATCTGGAGGTCGCGGGGGCTGTGCAGGACGGCGGCCTGGGCGACCGCCCACCGTGCCACGGCGCGCGCGGCCGGGCCCTCGCCGGCGATGCCCAGGACGTCGTGCTCCCGCAGCGGAACGGTCACCGGGACGTCGTACGCGGTCCACGGGTCCTGACGGCGGTGTTCGTCCTTGGTCGGGTCCTGGAGCACCACGTCGGACGGCAGGTCGGCGGTCCCGATGCGCAGTTCCAGGAAGTCGGCGTCCGAGGTGCGGCGTTCCCACAGGCGGCGCCGGGGGCCGACGGCGGTCAGGACGACCTCGGCCGGGTCCGGGAAGCCACGGCGCCGGGCGGTGCGTTCGGCCGTCAGGGCCTGCTCCGCGTCGCCCTCGATGCGCGCCTTCTTCTCCTCGTAGGCGGCGACCTCGTCGGAGTGCGACTGGCGTCCGTTGCGCCGGCTCATCAGGTAGTTGCCGACGATCACGACCGGGGAGAGCAGCCCGAAGAACAGCATCTGCCAACGGCCGAAGGCCAGCGCCCCGACCCCTGCCATCACCAGCGGAGCGGCCGCGGTGATCCACGGGAGCGGCCGGGCGGCGGGCGACCCGGGCGGGGAGGGCAGGGTGAAGCGGGTGGCGGTCTTGGCCGGCCGCAGCCGCGGCGGCCGGTTGTAGTCCCAGCCGGTGCCGTCCTCCGACAGCTGCACGGCCGCGTCCGGCCGCTGCGGGAGGGCGAGTTCGAGCAGGCAGCCGCCGACGAGGAGCTGTGCGCCGGCCGGCCAGGCGGTGGCCCCGGCAAGCTCCTCGCGGTCCAGTTGCGGGGCTCCGCCGTCCGGCGCGGCCGACGCGTCGGGCGCCACCCGGCAGCGTCCCCCGGGGCCCACCGTCAGGACGGCGCACGGCCGGTCCGGTACGGCGCGCAGCACCTGGGCGGTCCCGTCGTGCGCCAGGCCGATCCGGTACTCGCCGATGTCGAGCCGGTGCACCGCGCCCGACCCGGTCCCGCCGACCGCACGGATCTCCACCAGCCCGTCCGGTTCGGCCGACGCGGTGCCCGCCGGGCGGCCCAGGCCCACGACGGCCGCATGGCGGAGCGGAGAATCCCGCAACTGCAGGTCAGCGGGGAGCAGCCGGTCGCCGGCGTACAGGCCAAGGCCCTCCGGGGGCCGGTGGACGCCCCCCGCCCTGGCCAGCGCCTCCGCGACGGCCCCCACGGGCGTGTCGGGGTCGGCGTCGAGGTGGACGTCGAACGCGTCACCGTCCCCCTCGACCACGGTCAACATCAACGACACGAAACGTCCTCCAGCCGGCGTGAATGGGGAGCCGCGGGAGCCCTGCGCGAGGGCTCCCGTGCCACTGACGGGACCTACGGAGCCGGTGCGCGGATGGTTCACGGGCCCGTCCGCCGATCGCCCGTGAACCATCCGCGCGCGGGCTCCGTAGTGGCCTTCGGGTACAGGGCACCGCGACTTCGCCGCGGTGCCGCCCCCGTCTTTGCCCGTCCCGGCGCCGCCGCCGGGGCGTCCCGACAAGGAGTCAGAAGATGATCTGGTACGTCCTGGCCGTGGTGCTGGGGCTGGCGCTGATCGGAGCGGTGGCCGCGCTGATCGTCACCGAGCGGCGGCCCCGCCCGCCCAAGCCCGCCGAAGCCTCGGCCGCCGTCCTGGGGCGGGAGGCGCTGGACGTGGTCAACGCCGGCCTGCGGCGGCTGACGGGCGAGTGCCTGCGCTCCGGCCGGTCGCTGCCCGACCTGTACGCCGTCGTCTACTCCGAGGAACGCCTCGGCCTGCTGCTGGCCGGCGCGGAGGAGGCCGCCCCCGCGCCCTGGACCGCCGAGGCGGACGGCGAGCGCTGGACGATCTCGCCCGACAATCTGCACCGCCCCGGTCCGGAGGGCGAACCGGCCCTGCCGTACGCGCTGACGGTGACGGTGGGACTGGACGGCGCCGACCGGGTGCTGGTCGACCTCTCCCGGGCGGGGGGACCCGTCTCCGTGACGGGCCCGGACGAGGAGGTGCGCGGCCTGGCGCGGGCCGTCGTCGCCGAAGCGCTGGCCGGACCGGTGGGCGCGCTCGCCGAGGTCACCCTGGTGGGGTCACTGGCCCGCGACGGGTTCATGCCCGACGACGCGCCGCGCACCGCGCGTCTGCACACCGCTGCCAGCCTGGAGGAGGCGCTGACCAGGGCGGCTTCGGCGGGCCCGGGAGCGCCGGAGCCCGGCGCGTCCGAGGTCACCCAGATCTTCCGGCTGATCGAGGGCAGCAGCCGGATCGCCGTCCAGGGCGAGGCGCCCCACCTGTTCGTCGTGGACGCCTCACAGCTCCCGCGTCGGGCGGGGGCGTTGGACGGCCTGCGGCGCGGGGACGCGCTGCTGGTGCTCGGCGACGCGCCCGCGGGGTGGCCGTGGCGGGCCGGTGCGGACGGCTCGCTCGACACCGGACCCCTCGGCCTGGAGATCACCCGGCACGCGGGGCGCTTCGCCTGAGTCTCATCCGGCGGCCCGGTCCCGGCCGCCCGCCTGCAGCCCGCGACTGTGCAGCGCCGCCCGCAGGGCGCGGGCGGCGTAGTACGTCCGCGACTTGACCGTGCCCGGCGGCACACCGAGTACCCGGGCCGTCTGGTTGACGCTGCGCCCCAGGTAGTGCACGTGCAGCAGGACCTCGCGCTGCGGCGGCCGCAGGTCCCGCAGCGCCTCGATGAGCACCTGGGAGGTGAGGATGTGGTCCACGCCGTCGGACACCGGGAGGTGGGCGAGTTCGGGGTCGCCGGCCTCGGGTGGTCTGGCCTGGCGGGCCCGGTGACCGTCGATGACGAGGTTGCGCAGCACGGTGAACAGCCACGGCCGCACCGAATCCGCGGTCGGGTCGAGGTCCCCTGCGTGGCGCCAGGCGCGTATCGCGACTTCCTGGAGGACGTCCTCGGCGCGGTGCCAATCGCCCCCCAGCCGCCGCGCGGCGAACTGCAGCAGCGCGCTGCCGTGGAACTGGTAGAGGGCTCTGAGGAATTCGTCGGGGCGGAGTTCCGCGGGGTCGGGGCAGGATATGCAGTCTTCGGTCGAAGCGCTGGCCGACAAGGGCCTTTTTTCCTCTCCGGTTCGTCTGTGGTGAAGACGGATGCCGCCGGCCGCGGGGAAGCCGGCGGGCGCCGCCGAGAGCGGACGTTCGCTCCGTGCGGCGTGTCCGCATCCCCTGGGCGGCGGTGAATCCGCCCCGGTACCGCCGTCAGTCCGGTTCGTGGGAGGAAAGCGAGCTCACCTCACCGGGCGTCAGCTCCCGGTCGTAGAGATGCACATCGGCGACCTCGCCCTTCCAGTGGTCGGCCGCCTTCCCGTTGAACTTGGCACGTCCGATCACCACGGAGCCGGTGGGCTTCACCGTGCCGGCGGCCTGCCGGCTTCCCACGAGCCGGCCATCCACGTAGATCCGCATCCGGTGGTCCTGCTGGCGGTACGTGCCGGTGAGGTGGTACCAGCGGCCGGCCTTCGGCCGCTCGGCCTTCTCCGCGACGGTACGGGCGCCGGTGAAACTGAAAGCGAAATTCTGGTCCTGGCCGGAGTACTGCAGGAAGAACGTGCTGGACCTGTCGCCGTCCTGGGACAGCACGGTGTGGAAGCCGTTCATGTCCTCGGCCGTGAGCCGCACCCGCGCGGCGACCGAGTAGTCCTTGCCCGCGGTGTCGATCCGGGAACCGGTGTCCGCGTATCCGCTGGTGCCGTTCAGCCGCAGGGCGCCGCCCTCGGGACCGTCGGTCCACTGCCCGCCGTCACTGACAACGGCGTCGTGCTCCCCCGCCTTCGCGGTGCCGGACCGGTGCAGGGGCCACCACCCGATGCCCCGCAGCGACCCGGCGTCTCCCCCCGGGCTCGGCGAGGCAGATCTCCCCCCGGCCTGCTCCTTCCCGGACCCCCCGGCCCCCTGGCCGCGCAGCAGTTGGGCGACGACAAAGGCCAGCGCGACGGTCAGTACGGCAATCGTGGTGATGAGCGACCATCTGCGCGTCATGAATCTCCCCGGGACGTACGGCATACAGGTGTCACTGGTGACCACGTGTCCGTTCCGGAAGTGGTTCAACGTGCACCCAAAGTCTGACAGGCGGGCACGACCGCACAGGTGGGCGCCCCTGAATGTGCCACCCTGTGCCGGAACCTGAGGCGACACCACGTATGCGCAGTTCAGCGAGGTCGTTGGGGTGTTCCGACAACCCAGCGGGCGGGGCCGGGAGGCGTTACGGGGCTCGGGACACAGCAGCGGATGCACTACTCGCGCACCGCAGCGATGCGGCACCGGTGGGCGTGCGGACGGCCTCGGACAGCGTGCTGCCCACATGGTTCCGTTGAGAAGGCATCCACCTTGCGCGGGTCCCGAGGTAGACGATGACGAACCGGGGGGAGGGCGCCGCCCGACCGTCACCTGGCCACCAGGCACCTCGCCATGGCCGAGACCGCCATCGGCAAGCCGGCCACCTCGGGCGGCGACTCCTGGACAGCCCACTACTCCCCCGGCCGGTGGGCCCACGAATCCGGCATGATCCTCTCCCGTCCCGGCGACCTCGACGCCGCCGAGGAGCACCTTCACCCCGCCCTCGACATCCATGGCCTCGACCGCCGCCGCACCCGCGCCATCGTCCTGGCCGACCTGGGCGGCGTACGGCTCCGCCAAGGCGATGTCGACGGCGCCATGGTGACCTGGCGGGGCTTCCTTGACTGCGCGGACGGCATCCGTTCCGTGAAGGTCCAGGCCGCCCTCCGCGACATGCGCGTACGCCTCCGCCGCTACAACGGCGTCCCGGAAGCCCAGGAACTCCGCGAGCGGGCGGCCCGGTTCACCGCCTGAGCCTCAGCCGGTCAGCACAAGGAATGCTGAGGGCGGTGACCAGCCTGTCGTCGTGACCGGCGGCAGTGGCCTGGACCGGCGCGCGGGTTCGGTTCCCGTCGCTCTCGCCCGCTCCCTGCGAAAGCCCGGTTCAGTGGGGCCGGTGCCGTGCCGCTCTTCGATGCTGTTGTCCGGGCCCGACCGGATGCCGAAGAATGCGGGCATGACTGACGGGCAGAAGTTCCGGGACGGGCTCGCGTCGCGCATCGCGCTCTTTGACCGGGAAGCGGCCGGGTGGGCCGCCGGCAAGGCCGAGGAGGAGCGGCAGCGGGTGCTGGCGGAGTTTCCGCTGGCAAGCTGGGACTCACTGTCGCTGGACAAGTATGCGCTGGGGCCCGCGGGCCGTCAGGGTGGGTACTCCTTCTGCCGGCTGATGGAGTACGGCACCGACTACTTCGGCAGCATCCGCGGCGGCAGCGCGGCCAAGCACATCGTGTACCAGCACAGGACGGGCGAGTGGCGGATTGTGCCCAGTGCGCTGCGCGGGCTCGGGGAGCACGAGGCATGGGCGCAGGTCCGCAGCGAGTTCGTGACCGCCTTCGCCGCGGCGGCCAAGGGGGCGTACGAGCGCCTGGACGAGCTGGAGTCACTGTCGTACGGCCAGGCACTGACCACCAAGGCCCTGGCGGTCTACTTTCCCGGCGAGTTCCTGCCGATCTTCTCCGCCGCGCACATCCGCCACTTCACCACGCTGCTGGGCGGCCGTCCGCACACGCACTCCTCGGGCGTGCGCACCTGGCAGGCCAACCGCGAGCTGCTGGAACTCGTCAGGAAGCAGCCGGAGTTCACGGGCTGGGACACCCACGAGGTGATGGGCTTCCTGTACGCCTTCCACGATCCGCGTCCCCAGGACCGCGTGGTCTGGAAGGTCGCGCCGGGAGAGCGCGCCAGTCTCTGGGACGACTGTCTCGTGAACCGTCGCATCCGGATCGCCTGGGACGAGGTCGGCAGTCTCGGTCAGTACGAGAGCGACCAAGAGCTCAAGGCGACGCTGGACCAGCACTGGCCGTACAGCACTGGCGGGAATCTGCGGCTCGCGCGGCAGCTGCTGGCGTTCCGCGACCTGGAGCGCGGCGATCTGGTCGTCGCCAACCGCGGGAAGTCGGAGGTGCTGGCAGTGGGCACCGTCACCGATGGCTACTTCTACGACCCGGCCGCGGAGACGCACCGGCACAGCGTGGGGGTGGACTGGGACACCTCGTACGCCCAGCGCTTCGACTCGCCGCGGCACGCCTGGCAGCAAGCTCTCGCCAAGGTTCCCGCCACCCTGATGCGGGAGATCCGGCGCGGGCGTGAAGCGGCCCCCGCCGAGGC
Source organism: Streptomyces sp. NPDC048516 (assembly GCF_043199875.1). NCBI lineage: Bacteria > Bacillati > Actinomycetota > Actinomycetes > Kitasatosporales > Streptomycetaceae > Streptomyces > Streptomyces sp. NPDC048516. Next base: position 132,131 of record NZ_JBICWS010000004.1, read on the forward strand.
AGCCGGTCCCGCCGCGAGGGCGGCCGAGGCCGAACTCCCCGACGCCGTACGCAAGGTGATGGACCTGCTCGGCCACAAGGGACAGGTCGTACTCCAGGGGCCGCCCGGCACCGGCAAGACACGGCTGGCGCTCAGCGTCGCGCTCGCCCTGGCGGGACAGGCGGACCGTATCGAGGCCGCACCGGAGGAACGGGCCGCGGCTCTCGCCGCGTTGTCCCGCGTACCCGAGGATGCCCCCGAAGACGGCAAGGCCGCCCGGCTCACGATGGTGACCTTCCACCCGTCCTACGGATACGAGGACTTCATCGAGGGCTTCAAGCCGGACACGGCGGAGGGCAGGGCCGGGCTCCACCTGAAGATGAAGGACGGCCTGTTCCGCCGGGTCTGCGCGGCGGCCGCGAAGGCGCCCGACGACACCTTCCTGATCGTCGTGGACGAGATCAACCGCGGTGACCTGCCGCGCATCCTGGGCGAATTGATCACCCTGCTGGAGCTCGACAAGCGGGGCTCCGTCTCCATCACCCTGCCCACCAGCGGCCGGCCGCAGACCGTGCCCCCGAACGTCCGCATCATCGGGACCATGAACTCCGCCGACCGCAGCGTGGGGCACATCGACTCCGCGATCCGGCGCAGATTCGCGTTTCTCGACGTCCCACCGGATGTGGACGTCCTGGACGGCGAAGTCGAAGGGCTCGGGCTGGCTTCCTTCCTGGAGGGCCTGAACGAACGGCTCGACGCGCACTTCGGCCCCGACCATCTGCTCGGTCAGGCTTACCTCCTCGCCGACGACCGGCCGCTCGCCACCGCCGAACAGCTCTCCCACGCCTTCCACCACGAGATCGTGCCGCTCGTGGCGGACTACTGCCTGGGCCGTCCCGGGCTGCTCGAAAGCGTGCTGGGCAAGCTGGTGGACGGCAAAACGGGCCGGGTCGTACAGACAAATCCGCAGGACCTGCCCGGCATGCTGGCGGACACGTTCGTGACCGTCGGAGCCGCGGGCGAGGACGGCACGGCCGGCTGGGACGGGGAGTAGCCGGATGCCGCAGGACGCCGTCGGGCGCGCCAGGACACTCAAGGAGTACGAGTCCGTCACCGTCCCGCACTCCCGGCTGAGCCGTGACGACGTCGAAAGGCTCCGCACACTCAAGGTCGTCCACATCGCCGAGGGCCGAAACGGCTATGCGCTCAAGGCGCGGACGACCACCGGGGTGCTCCAGCTCAGCCAGATCCGGCTGATACTGCAGCCCAAGTTCCCGATCGCGGGGACGCGGCTGATCGACTGGCTCTGTTACGCCAACGAGCAGGGCACACCTGATGAGGCGTTGCGCAACTGGCCGCTCGGCAAAGACGGTTACGCGGGCCTGGTGCCGGCGGCCCTGCTGCACGAGTGCCGCCTGCTGCTGCGCCGTGGGCTGCGCAGGGACTACGTACGCCGGCAGCGGGTGGACACCTCCCTGCGGGGACGGCTGGACGTGGAGGCACAGGCGACCCGGTGCTACGGGGCGGTCGACCGGCTGCACGTGCGGACCTTCGAGTACGAGGACGGAGGCTGGGAGAACCTGGTGTGCGGGGCGGCCCTGACCACAGCGGCCGAGCGGTCACTCGACCCGCACCTCGGCAGAGCGCTGGCCGCCGCCGCCCGGGACTTCCCGTCCCCGGCCCGGCCGCAGGACGCACTGGATCTGCTCTCCCGGGGGCGGTACACCAGGCTCAACAGCCACTACCGGGCCGCGCACGCGTGGGCGCGCATGCTGCTCGGCGGCGGCGGGGTGACCGATCTGCTGGACCCGTACGGCTTCGGGGCGCAGGGCCTCCTGCTCAAGCTGGACGGTCTGTGGGAGAGCGTGGTCCTGCGGATGGCGGTCGAGGCGGCGATCGGGGCAGGCGGCAGGAGGGCACAGGCAGCGGGCGACTACATCCGGACAAGTGGAAGACTCGGGGGCAGGGACTCCCGGTTCCTCCCCGACGTGCTGCTGGCCTTCGACCCGCCGGCCGGGAAAGCGGGCGCGACGCGCTTCCTCGCTGTGGACGCGAAATACAAGGACTACGCGAAGAAGAACGTCTCCCGCGAGGACCGCCACCAGCTCCTCACCTACATCGCCGGCTACACCGGCCGCGAGCAGCCCCTCGCGCTGGTCGTCCACCCTGCTCCGAAAGGCCCCACCGAGCACCTGCTGGAGTTCAACGGCCCTCGCGGCCTCCTGGGCCGCATCCGGGTGCTGGGCCTGGACACCCACGCCGATCCTCGGAGCGCGGCAGAACCGCTGCGGAGGGCGATCGCCGGATTCGCCGCTCAGCCGTAGCCGCCTCAGCCGCCGCCCCGTGCCCGTGGTCCACCGGCGGGAGGAATCTCCCACACCTCGCGCAGATTCCAGGAGGAAAGTCCTGAGCCAATGCAGGGGAGTGGGCATCAGAGAGGCGATTGCCGCCTTGTACACAGGGCGGCTGCAGCACGACGTGCTCACAGCGCCCGCGTCATGAACGTACTGTTCCGATCGGCGCGGTAGTCCGCGAACGGCGCGCACTGCCGGAACCCGAACTTCTCGTACAGCCTCCGGGCCGGCAGGAAGAACTCGGCCGCACCGGTCTCCAGACTCAGCCGTGTGAAGTGCATCCGCCGGGCCTCGGCGATGATGTGCTCCAGCAGCAGGGAGGCGATCCCGCTCCGCTGCCGCGTCGGCCGGGTACGCATCGACTTCAGCTCGGCGTGCCCCGCGTCGAGCCTTTTGATCGCGCCGCAGCCCACCAGGCTGTCACCGTCCGAGACCGACCAGAACGTGATGCCGGGCTTGCGGAGGCTGTCGAGATCGAGGGCGTGCTTGCTCTCCAACGGCGTGCGGGACCGCATCTGTTGGATGTGCTCCTGGAGGAACCGGGCGATCTCCGGGCCGGAGAGGTCGTCCATCACGATCTTCAACGTGTGCACCTTTCTTCGAGGGTTCCCGATGCCACGGGTGCCGAGCCGGCTGTCCGGCCCGCGCGGTGCTGTGAAAGGGCCGCGCCGGCCAGGATGACGACGGCGCCCACCGGCTGGTGCCAGTTCAGCGCCTCGTGCAGGACGATCACGCCCGCCAGCGTGGAGATGACGGGGACCAGATAGGTCACCATCGACGCAAGGGTGACGCCGGCGTCCCGCACCAGGCCGTACTGCATCAGGAACGCCGCTCCCGTGCCCAGCGCACCCAGGATCAGGAGGGAAAGCGTCTGTGCGGCCGGGAAGGTCGTGGGCGCCGAGGTGAGGAAGGGGGTGACCAAGGCGAGCTCTACGGCACCCGCGGTCAGTTGGGCGGCCGCCAAGGAGAGCGCGGAGTGGCCGCGGCCGGTGAGGAAACGGCGGACATAGACCCATCCCACGCCCATGCTCGAAGCTGCCCCCAGAGCCATGCCCGCGCCCGCCGGGTCGCCCACGTCGGCACCGTTCCAGATGCCGAAGACCACCAGCACTCCCGCGAAACCGAGGGCCATGCCGGCCACCTGGTTGCGATGGGGACGCTCCCCCGGCAGCGCGCTGACCGCGACCAGCAGCGTGAACAGCGGGGTGGTGGCGTTGCAGATGCCGGCGAGGGCGGAGCTGATCCGCTCCTCGGAGTAGGCGAAGAGGGTAAACGGAACGGCGTTCAGCAAGAGCCCGGCCACGGCGAGATGGAGCCACAGGAGACCCGCCCGGGGCAGCGGCTGCCGTCGGACCACCAGGACGGCAAGCAGGGCGGCCGCACCTGAGGCGACGCGTCCCCACGACACCTGGAGCGGCGCGTACACCTCACCGCTGATCTTGACGAAGAGGAAGCTCAGGCCCCAGACCAGCGCGAGGAGGCCGAAGCGCACCCGCCAGTCGAGACGGCGGCGGGAGGTGCCGGAGTGTTGCGGAGCACCGGGACCGACCCGGCGGACGGCGGCCGCAGGAGCGGCATGGGGAGCGGAGCGTGAGGCGGGGCAGGGCGAGGAGGCGGGCTCCTCGCCGGCTCTGGGTCGGGGCGAGTCCATGCAGAAAACCCTGCAATCACCGCCCGTCAACGACAAGCAATAAAATGTGATCCGCCGATGTAGGAGTCCTTCACCGTGCTCAATCTCGACCGCCTCCGCACCCTGCGAGCCCTCGCGCAGTACGGCTCCGTCAGCGCGGCCGCGGACGTCCTGTACGTGTCGGCATCCGCCGTCTCCCAGCAGATCCGCAAGCTGGAGCACGAGTGCGGGCACCGCATCGTGGTGCGCCAGGGGCGCGGCGTGGAACTGACTCCGGTGGCCCGCCTGCTGGTGGACCGTGCCGAACGCATCCTGGAGCTGGTGGACCGTACGGAGGCCGAGTTGCAGGCACACCGGGGAGATGTGGTGGGCACGCTCACGCTGGGCGCCTTCCCCACGGCGGCCCGGGGCCTGGTCCCCCACGCCTTGCGTCTGCTGGGCGAGCGTGCGCCCGACCTCGAACTGCGGGTCAGCGAGATCGACTTCGCCTCGCCTCTGGTGCAGGTGGAACGGGGCGACCTGGATGTCGGAGTGGTCCAGGACTGGGCCCACTCGCCTCTGGATTGGCCCGGCGGGGTGGCGAAGCGGCTCGTGATGACGGATACCGCCAAGGTGGCCCTGCCCGAAGAACACCCCTTGGCCCAGCGCACTGCGGTGGGCATCGGCGACCTCGTCGACGAACCATGGATCAGCCGGGCGACGCGCTCGACATGCCACGAGTGGCTGCTGCTCACCATGCGGAGCCACGGTGCGGAGCCCCGTGTCGTGCACACCGTCTCCGAGCATCCCACCCAACTCGCCCTGGTCGCGGCGGGAGTCGGCCTGGCCGTCGTACCCACGCTGGGCCTGGGGCCGCTTCCCGCCGGCATCCGGGTCATGGACGTCGAGCCGGCGCTGAGCCGCCGGGTGTACGCGACGTGGCGTACGGCCGGGGCGGTCCGGCCTTCGGTTCTTGCCGTTGTCGAAGCCCTGGCCGAGGCCGGCGGCAGGGCGGGTGCGGTGCCCTCTTCCCGCCCCGCTCCGCACCGAGACGCCACCGCCGAGGCGCCCTGACCAGGCGAGTCGCCGGTGGCCGCCAGTGCTCCGTGCTCAGGTGCGGCACCGGCTCACAGGTGTTGCAGCTTGTCCGGGTTGCGGATGATGTGGATCTCGGTGATCCGTGCGTCCACGACCTCCGCGCAGGCGACGGTGTCCGGGCGGCCCGCGACAGTGAGCAGCAGGCCCGGCCGGCCGTTGACGTTCACCGCCTGCACCCGGGGGTCGTCCATCGGCTGGGTGGCGACGGCGGCGAGGAAGCGGGCGACCTTGTCCGCGCCGCGCTGGGGGCGGACGGCGGCCTTCACCTTGCCGCCGCCGTCGCTCCACGCCGTCACATCGGGGGCGAGCAACTCCATCATCCGGTTGAGGTCGCCGCCGAGACAGGCGGCCAGGAACTCATCGGTGACCTGTCGCTGCACCTCGGCCGGTGTGTCGTAGCGCGGCCGGCGGGCCCGGACGTGGGCCCTGGCCCGGTGGCCGACCTGCCGTACGGACGCCTCACTGCGCTCCAGCATGGCGGCGATCTCCTTGAAGGAGTAGCCGAAGGCCTCCTTGAGCACGAAGACCGCTCGCTCCAGCGGCGAGAGGTGGTCGAGCACGACGAGCAGCGCGAGGGAGACCGACTCGGCCAACTCCACCTCCTCGCCGGCGTCGGGCCGGGTGACCAGCGGTTCGGGGAGCCAGGGCCCGACGTACTGCTCACGGGTGGCGGCGGCCGAGGTGAGCCGGTTGATCGCGAGGTTGGTGACCGTCCGGGCCAGATAACCGGCCGGGTTATTCACGGGGGTGGACACCTGGCTGCACCGGAGCCAGGTGTCCTGCACCAGGTCCTCGGCGTCGGCGACGCTGCCGAGCATGCGGTAGGCGATACCGAACAGCATGCGCCGGTGTTGTTCGAAGGTGGTCGCGTCGATCACGACCGTGACGCTACCGCGCAGGCGGCCGAGAAGCCCTGGCTCGTCAGGCCGAAGGCCCGGTTCATGCGCGAGCGGTAGTTCTCCAGGGCGATCATGGCGGTGAGTTCGACGAAGGCGGCCTCCCCGAGCCGTCCGGTCAGGGCGGCGGCGAGCTCGTCGGTGACGCGGGGCTCGGTCTCGGTCATGGCTTCGGCGTAGTCGAGGACGAGCAGTTCCAGCTCGGTGAAGGCGTCCTGGTTGTCGCGCCACTGCGGGACCTTGGAGACCTTGTCCACCGGGAGCCCGAGGGCACCGGCCGCCCAGTGGCCGAAGTCCAGGCACCACGAGCAGTTGATCGTGGCCGCCGCGGCCATGACCGCGAGGTGCTTGAGGCGGGGATCGAGGCTGTTCCACTTGGCGGCACCGCGCTCCTGGCGGACATAGGTGAGCAGCACCCGCGCGTTGTGGCCGACGGCCAGGCCGGGGTCGAGCACCTTGCCGTAGGCGCGCCGGGAGTACCAGGCGCCCAGGCGATTGAGCAAGGTAGGGGGCGGAGTGAGCGAGATGCGGGCCATGTCAGGTTCTCCATCGTGTCGCACCCGTGACTCGACGAGCGTCGGTCGAGTGGGGTTCCCAGGACTTCTGGAGGTGTGACAGGGCGGCCCGCCGGAGTGTGACATCCGGCGTCAGTCGTCCACGACACCCGCCACGCCCGCCACGCCCGCCACGAGAGGCCGGCCGCGATCTCCACGACGACGGGCCGGCCCGAGCGGGGCCTTTGGGGCGGAGGCAGGAGCCCCCTACGGCAGGACGGAGCGCACCGACTCCGGCGAGCGGCCCACCACTGCCGTTCCTTCGTCGGCCGTGATGATCGGACGCCGAATCAACGGGGGGTGGGCGGCCAGTGCCTCGATCCACCGGGTGCGGTCCGCCGCTTCGCGCGACCACGCCGCGAGGCCCAGTTCGGCTGCGGCCGGTTCACCGAGGCGCGGTCGTGGCCTGGCTGCCGAAGTCGGCGCACCGTGCGCTGGTCGCGGGTCCGTGCGGGCTGGTCTACCTGACCGTCCACCGGCGGCGCCCGGGTCTGAGCATCGGCGGCCGTACCACCGGGGAGGCAGGGAAAGGCGGGGAGGCCGAGGAAGGCGGGAAGGGCGGGAAGGGCGGGGAAGCACGGCGCTCGGGAACGGGCCTGTCACGCGTGCGGGCACCTGAGGGCGGAAGCGGGAGCACGTTTCTGCAGCTGGTGCGGCGAAGCACTGCCGACCACTCCTGAGCCTTGAGCGCCACGGAGAAGATCACGAAGCGCGCGGACAGCCGGCCGGCTCACCTCGCCCCGCGGCAACGCCTCAGATGCCGGAACCGCCCGTCAGCATGTCCCTGGCTCCAGCGGCCGGAGACGGACCGATCGCCGGGTCGTCCGCGATCGCCACCAGTGCCCGCAGCCCGACGACAAGACCGGAACGCACATGGCCGGGCAGCCTGCCCACCAGTGCGGCGATCTCCCGGTGCCGATGGTCGAGCACGGTCCGCACCAGCTCACCGCCGGGCCCGGTGAGCCGCAGAACGACCTCTCGGCGGTTGTCCGGGTTGACCTTGCGGTCAACGAGACCGGCGGCTTCCAGCCGCTCCACCATGCGCAAAGCCGTCGACGGGTTCACCCCCAGCGTGGTGGCCAGCTCGACGAGCTTGACCGGCCCGCACCCGTCCAAAACCACCAAGGCGCGCAGTTGCGGCAGCGTCAGCGCGCTGCTGGCCTCGGCAAGCGCGCGGGCCGACAGCGCAACCACGAGTCGTGAAGCCGCCATCACGGCGGCGGTCACCTCGGCGGTCTCCTCGGCGAGACCACCCTCGTCGCGGGCGGCCTCGCCGGGGTCATCCTCGTCGCGGGCGCCCTCGCCCGCCGACGGCGGCAACCGGCTGTCCGTGACATCGCGGCCCATCTGCCTGCCCACCTGGTCACTGCCCTTCTGTCCTGCTGCCTGCTGCCTGCTGCCTGCTGCCTGCTGCCTGCTGCCTGCTGTCTGCTGTCTGCTGTCTGCTGTCTGCTGTCCATCATCCGGCCATGATTTTTCATTGCACACTGCAATGTTAGTCTGGAGGCATCAACCGGGTCCTCGTGCGGACGCGACAGCGCCCGGGCGGCCGCCCCGTCGGCCTCCCACGACGGGGCCCGGGGAGGCCCCGGCCCCCAACGGGACTCCTGCCGTCCCGGACTTCCCTTTTCCGTTCGCTCCAGGGCAAAGGCGCCCGCCCTTCCACCGTGCAGCCATGCCGGGCCGTCGGTACCGCTTTCCGCGGATGCCGACGGCCCTCCTCGTGCGCCCGGCAGCGGTGGCCTGCCCGCTTCCCGCCGCAACACCACACGAAACGGAGGTACGTCGTGCCCACGGCCGATACCGCCCGGAAACCGAAGAAACCGAAGAAATCGAAGAAGCCGACGGAGGCGACGACGGCGACAAACGCAGAGCCCTCACCCTCCGGCTCCCACACCGGCGGGAAGATCGCGCACCTGGGGGACTTCCATGTCCTGCCGCGGGTAGCGGTCATCGCGGCGCTGGCCGCCCCGGTCGGCGCGGTTGCCGCACTGGTCGCCGTGGGACTGCTCAAGCTGATCGCGCTGTTCACCAACCTCTGCTTCCACGGCCGTCTCGCCTTCGGCCAGACCACTCCGGGCAGTACCACGCACTGGTGGCTGATCCTGCTCATGCCGGTGCTCGGGGGCCTGGTCATCGGGCTGATGGCCCGGTTCGGCTCCGAGAAGATCCGCGGCCACGGCATGCCGGAGGCCATCGAGTCGATCCTGGTCGGCGGCAGCAAGGTGCAGCCCCGTCTCGCCGTCCTCAAGCCGGTGTCGTCCGCAATATCCATCGGCACCGGCGGGCCGTTCGGCGCCGAAGGGCCGATCATCATGACCGGCGGCGCGGTCGGCTCGATCCTCGCCCAGTTCCTGCGCGTCACCACCGACGAACGCAAGACGCTGCTGGTGGCGGGGTCCGCCGCGGGAATGGCGGCCACCTTCAACGCGCCGCTCGCCGCGATCCTGCTCGCCGTCGAGCTCCTGCTCTTCGAATGGCGGCCCCGCTCCTACCTCCCCGTCGCGGTCGGCGCGGTCACCGCCACCATCGTGCGCGGGCCGATCCTGGGCACCGCTCCGCTCTTCGGCGGCGCCCACGTCCCCGCCCAGCTGCCCTCCTCCACTTACGCGTTGTGCATCGTCGCGGGAATCGGCGCGGGGCTGCTCGCCCTCCTGGCCACCTGGCTCGTCTACTTCTCCGAGGACCTGTTCGCCAGGGTGCCGCTGCACTGGATGTGGTGGCCCGCCCTCGGCGGCGCCGTCATCGGCATCGGTGGTCTGGTGGAACCGCGCGCGCTGGGTGTCGGGTACGACGTCATCGACCAGCTCCTCACCGGCCGCGCCACCATCGGGCTCATCCTCGGCATCCTCGTCGTGAAGACCCTCATCTGGGGCCTCTCCCTCGGCTCCGGCACCTCCGGCGGCGTACTCGCCCCCATGTTCATGATCGGCGGCGCGCTGGGAGCCGCCGAAGGGCTTGTCTTCCCTTCCGTCAGCCCGGGCTTCTGGGCCCTGGTGTCCCTGGCGGGCGTCCTCGGCGGAGTGATGCGCTCCCCCCTCACCGGCATCGTCTTCTGCCTGGAACTGACCCATGAGATGAACGCCCTCATCCCCATGGTCATCACCGCGTCCTCGGCCTACCTGCTCTCGGTCATCATCCTCAAGCGGTCCGTCCTCACCGAGAAGATCGCCCGCCGTGGCCTGCACCTCACCCGCGAGTACTCCGTCGACCCCCTCGAAGTCCATCTCGTCCGCCAACTCGAAACCCCCGCCACCACCACGTTCCGCACGGAGCACAGTGCCGGCGGCGCCACCGCGCTGCTCCGCGAGGCCCTGCACAGCGGCGACGCCGACGGCCTGCTCGCCCAGCGCCTCTACCCGGTGCTCGACGACAGCGGGCACCTGGCCGGTGTCGTCACCCGCACCGACCTCCTGCACGGCGCCCCGGACGACCCCCGCCCGCTGAGCGACCTCGCCCGCCCCGCGATCACCGCCCACCCGGACGAAACGCTGCGGACCATCGCCAACCGCATGGCCGGCCACCACGTGACCCGTGTCGTCGTCGTCCCACGCGACCGACCGGGGCACGTCGAGGGGATCCTCAGCCTGCGCCACCTGCTGGAGGCCCGCCGGGTCGACCTGCACGAGGAACAGCACGCCGAGCGTGTTCTCATCCCCTTCCGCCGGGTGCCCCGGCAGCCGGAGTTGGCCCTTTCCGCCGCCGGCACCACCGGCGCAGGCGGGGACGGCTCCGACCGCTGATCCCCCGCACCGCGCACCGCGCCGACCGCCGACCGCCGACCGCCGACCGCCGACCGCCGACCGCCGGATAACGGATGACGGTACGGCGCGGCGCGGTCGGCGTGCGGCGGTCGGCGTGCGGCGTGCGGCGTGCGGCGTGCGGCGTGCGGCGTGCGGCGTGCGGCGTGCGGCGCCCCCAACGCAGGCCCCTACTGCAACGGTTGTTAGTGAGGCGTTAACGGTGCGCTAGCGATCTCCGCGAGAGTCAGGTGTGTCCAAGGGCGTTGGTTGAGGCCGCTGAGGTCTGCAGCTCTATGCCCCGCCCACCGAACGGGGGAACACCATGCAGAAGACGATGCCGGACAACGACGGCCGCGCCGGGAAGGCCGCGAAGACGGAACAGGGGCGGGGGCAGGGGCGGGAACGGGGGTTGCGGCGGGGGCCGCAATGCGGCGCGGCGCACGCGGCTGTCTGCTCCCTTTCGGCGTTAACCCTCGCGTAGTTCACTGCGGAGTGCCGGGCCCCCACGGCCCCTCCCACGGCTTCGGCGATCAAGCCCGCACCCCTCCCCCGAACATTCTCCTCAGCCGAGAATCCCCCTCAGCTGAGAATCCCCCCTGGAAAACCCTCCTCCGTTGAGAATTTCCTTTCCGGGTCGAAGCGGAACCTCGACATCCGCCTCCCCGTCTTCCCGGGCGCCCCACTCCTCCGGGCGCCCCCACATCAGAACTTCGAACGAATGCGATGGGTACCGTTATGCGTGACATCAGCCGCCGGGGCATATTTGGACTCGGGGTCGGCGCGGCGGCCGCGCTCTCCGTTGCCGGCTGCTCACCCTCCGGGTCGTCGGCTTCCGACACGGTCGGATCCAAGCCCGGAAAGACGACGAAGAGCAAGCCGATCGGCGACGGCTCCACCGCGTACACCGGAAAGCAGCCGAACCAGCCGCCCGCACCGGAGAAGCTGGCACCGGGCCAGAAGCCGCCGCAGTTCGTGGTCTTCTCCTGGGATGGCGCGGGAGAGGTGGGCAACGGCCTCTTCCCCCGGTTCCGCAAGCTCGCCAAGGACCACAACGCCTCGATGACCTTCTTCCTCTCCGGGCTGTATTTGCTGCCCGAATCGAAGAAGCGCCTGTACCGCCCGCCGAACAACCCCGTCGGCGCCTCCGACATCGATTACCTCACCGATGAGCACATCAAGGCGACACTGAAGAACGTGCGCGCGGCGTGGCTGGAGGGCCATGAGATAGGCACCCATTTCAACGGCCACTTCTGCGGAGGCAGCGGGTCGGTCGCCCACTGGACCCCCGCCCAGTGGGACTCCGAGATCGAGCAGGCCATGGACTTCGTCACCAAGTGGCGGACGAACACCGGCTTCACCGACGTCGAACCGCTGCCGTTCGACTACAGCAAGGAACTCGTCGGCGCCCGTACGCCGTGCCTGCTCGGCCAGGACAACCTGCTGCCCACGGCGCGCAAGCGCGGCTGGCGCTACGACGCCAGCTCCCCCGGCGGCCTCCAGGTCTGGCCCACCAAGAAGCAGGGCATCTGGGACTTCCCGCTCCAGTCCATACCGTTCCCCGGGCACTCCGAGACCCTGTCGATGGACTTCAACCTGATGTACAACCAGTCCAAGAACTCCACCAAGGGCCCGCCGGCCAACTACCCGCGCTGGCGCAAGGAGGCCACCGACGCCTACATATCCGGCTTCCAGCGGGCCTACGACACGAACCGAGCCCCCCTGTTCGTCGGCAACCACTTCGAGCAGTGGAACGGCGGCATCTACATGGACGCCGTAGAGGAAGCGGTCAAGCACATCGCCGGCGGCAAGCACAAGGACGTCCGGCTGGTCTCCTTCCGCCAGCTCTGCGACTGGCTCGACGCCCAGGACCCCAAGGTCCTCGCCAACCTGCGCGGGCTCGGCGTCGGGCAGAAGTTCACCGGACGCGGCTGACGGTCCCGGGAGGGGCGACGGCGCCCCGCGTGAGCATGCCACCTGAGATCCGGCCGGTTCCGCGGCTTTCGGTCCGCCGGCCGGGGCCTCGCCGTAGCGTTCCCTCGTGATCACATTTCCCCGTGCCGCGACAGCCGCACTGCTAGCCCTTTCCCTTTCCCTGCCGGTCGCGGCATCCGGTACGGCGTTCGCCGCGCCCGCGCCGGCGTCCGCACCGATATCCGCCGCGAGCGCACCGGCCGTCCACCTCGAACTCCCCCGCCCCACCGGGCCCCATGCGGTGGGGCGCAGCGTCGTGCACCTCGTCGACAAGAGCCGTCGTGATCCCTGGGTTCCCCGTTCGGGGGCACGGGAGCTGATGCTCTCCCTGTATTACCCGGCGCACCGTGGCAGTGGACGCCCCGCCGCGTATATGACCACGGACGAGGCCCGGCTGCTGCTGGCCGCCCAGCACCTGGAGAACAAGGTGCCGGCCCAGGCGGTCAGCGCCACCCGCACCTCCGCGCGTACCGGTGCGCGGCCCGTGGGCGGCAGGCATCCGCTGGTGGTGCTCTCACCCGGCTTCGGGCTGCCGCGCACCACCCTCACCCTGCTCGCCGAGGAGCTGGCCGGCCGCGGGTATGTCGTCGCCACGGTCGACCACGCCTACGAGGCCGTCGGCAGCGCCTTTCCCGGCGGCCGCACGCTCACCTGCGTCGCCTGCGAAACGGTCAAGCCGGGCCGGGAGGGCATCGTCACCGAGAACCGGGCCCGGGACCTGTCGTTCGTGATCGACCGGCTGACCGGGCGTCACCCGGCGTGGAAGTACGCGCGCATGATCGACCCGAAGCGCATCGGCATGGCCGGGCACTCCATCGGCGGGGACAGCACGGCGTCCACCATGGCCTCCGACCGCCGGATCCGGGCGGGCGTGAACATGGACGGGATGTTCCACGGCTCCCTCCCCGCCTCCGGGCTCCAGGGCAGGCCCTTCCTGTTGCTGGGCAATGCCGGTCACCGGCCTGGCCAGGACGCGACCTGGGACGAGGGATGGTCCCGGCTGGACGGATGGAAGCGCTGGCTGACCTTCTCCGGCACCAACCACCTCAGCTTTCTCGACCTGTCCGTCCTCGCCGCCCAGCTCGGCGTGCACGATCCTTCCGCGCCGCTGCCGGGACCGCGCGCCGCGCAGCTCACACGGAGCTACGTCGGCGCCTTCTTCGACCGCCACCTGCGCGGCATCCGGGAGCCGCTGCTCGACGGCCCCACGGCGGCCAACCCGGAGGTCCGGTTCGAACCGGCGCCTGCCGGCGATTCCGACCGGCCGGCGTCCTGATCGTCCGGCCTCGGTCAGCGCCTACGTGCCGGCGCGAAGGGGATCCCCGTGGCCATGCCGCGACGGCCGACCATGAGGGATTCGCCGAGGAAGCTCACCCCGATGGAGAGCTGGAGGGGGCGTGCGCTCTCGTGCATGCCCATCTTCACGGCCAGGACACCGAATCCGGCCGTGACCGCCAGGGTGCCGATCACGGCGAGGAAGGTGCGGCCGGTGTACCGCTGCCACAGGAACCCCCCCTTGTCGACGAGCTGAACGGTGGCGCCACGGAGCGCGCCGAGTGCCGCACCGAAGACAGCGCCCGTGATGACCCAGGTGAGGTCGGTGCCGGTGAGATCCGCCCTCTTGATGAGGGTGAGGACGCCGATGCCGGTCAGGACCGCCGGGGCCACGAAGAGTTCCCTTGCGTTGACCGGTTCACCGATCATCCGCTTGATCACGACTGCGATCACCACCGCCGTGATGATCGCCGCGAGCAGCCAGGGGTTCACGCAGATACCGTCCTCTTTTTAATAGCATGGTTGAGCTAAAAAGATGTTAGCCCGATCGTGCTATAAAGACCAGCGTGCCAAAGATCGTCGATCCCGTCGCCCGCCGCAGGGCGGTGGCGCAGGCCGTCCTGTCCGTCGCCGCCCGGCATGGGCTGGAGCATGCGTCACTGCGCAACGTCGCCGAGGAAGCCGGACTCGCCATCGGCTCGGTCCGCCACTACTTCGCCGATCACGACGAGTTGATGACCTTCACGATGAGGGAGCTGGGCCGGCGCATCGGTGACCGCATCCGCACCCACGCCGACCGGCTTCTGGCTCCCGACGGCCGCACCGACCGCCGGGCCGCGACAGAAGAGCTCCTGGCCGAGCTGCTCCCCCTCGACGAGGCCCGCCGCCAGGAGTCCGCACTCTGGCTCGCCTTCAGCGCCGCCGCGCACACCCGTCCCGAACTGCGTCCCTGCGCCGCCGAAATGCAGGACAACCTGCACACACTGATGTCGCGCGTCCTGCACGAAGCCCGGTGCGCCGGCGGGCTGCCGGACGGCCTGGACGTCGAACTGGAGAGCACGCGGCTGGCCGCACTCCTCGACGGGCTCAATCTGCAGGCCACGATGCTGCCGGGCCGCTATCCGCCGAAGCTGCTCCGGCAGGTGCTGCGACGACACCTGGACGCCCTCAGGGCCGGCGGCTGACCTCCGGCCACACCGGCGGCCACCGGTCCGGCGCGCACTGCCGCCGCACCCCGGCCTCAGCGCGCGTCTCAGCGCGCGTCTCAGCGCGCGATGCCTTCGGAAGCCAGCAGCTCCGCGTCCCGGTTCCTGAGCATGCCGTGCATCACCCAGTCGTCGTCGGAAACCAACGCTGCCTGGGTGCTTTTCGAAGGGAAGCGCTGGCCGCCGGCCCCACGGTGCGCCTCCCAACACAGCCAGAGACGCTGACCTTTCAGGGAGTCGGGGAGGTCGCGATCCGTGACATCGATGAGGAAGTGCGCGATCCGGGATGACGGAGTGAGCATCCGCAGGCACTGCTCCTTGCCGGCGTCCTGCCGCCAGAGGCCGGGCCCCAGGAACCTTGCCCGGACGGCCTTGTCGGCATGGCCCAGCCGGGAGAAGGAACGCAGGCCATAGCGCTCTGCTACGACAGCCACGGAGAGGCCCCACCCGAGGATCCAGGCGCTCAGCGGCCGGCCCGGGCGGCCGGGCGGGCAACCCGGCGCAGGTTACTCGTCGCGCAGATACGCCAGTACCGCAAGCACCCGGCGGTTGCCGTCGTCGGGGGACAGCCCCAGCTTGGCGAAGATGTTGCCGATGTGTTTGGCCACCGCGCCGTCGCTGATGTGCAGTGCTTCCCGCACCATGGCGTTGGAGTAGCCCTGGGCCATCAGGCCGAGCACCTCCTGTTCGCGCGCGGACAGCAGCTGGGACCGGTGGCGCCGGTCGCGCTCCATCAGCAGGTGCTGGACCACCTGGGGGTCGATCACCATGGCCCCCGCGGCGACCCGTTCGACGGCCTGGGCGAATTCGCCGAGTTCGCCGATCCGGTCCTTGAGCAGGTAACCGAGACCGGCGCGGCTCTGGCGATGGGGCGCTGCGCCGGGGGTGAACAGCTCGTTGGCGTAAGCGTTCGCCACGTACTGGGAGAGAACCAGGACCGGCAGGTCCGGGTCGTGCCGGCGCAGCTGCACCGTGGCGCGCAGCCCGTCGTCACCGTGCCCCGGGGGCATCCGTACGTCCGTGATGACGATGTCCGGGGAACGCTCCCGCACCGCCGTGAGCAGGGAGTCGGCGTCGCCGACCGCACTGACCACCCGGTGGCCGAACCTGTGCAGCAGCTCGACGATCCCTTCGCGGACGAGGGCCGAGTCCTCGGCTAAGACGATACGGAGTGACGGTGCCGGCACGGAATCTCCAGGCTGAGGGCGGTGGGACCACCGCAGGGGCTGGACAGCGTCAGTCTTCCATCGACCACCGCGACCCGGTCGGCCAAGCCCTGGAGCCCGCCGCCGTCACGGAGTTCGGCGCCGCCGGTGCCGTCGTCGGTGACCGTGACGGACAGCCGGCCCGCGGCCAGCCGGACGTGCACCGTGGCGGTGGCGGCCCCGCTGTGCTTGACGACATTGGTCAGTGCCTCGCTGATGAAGAAGTAGGCGGTGGCCTCGATCTGCGCGGGCAGCCGCCCGGCCAGCTCCACATCGACGTCGACGGGCACCCGGCAGCGGACCGCGACCTCGGACACCGCCGCGGCGATGCCGTGGTCGGTGAGGACCTGCGGATGGATGCCGCGGATCAGGTCGCGCAGTTCGTCCAGCGCCTGCTTCGCGTCGCGCCGGGCCCGGGAGACCAGCTCGCCGCCCTTGCCGGCCGCCGGATCCGCGGTGCCGAGTTCCAGCTCGGCCAGGCCCAGCGTCATGACCAGTGCCACGAGGTGCTGCTGTGCTCCGTCGTGCAGATCGCGCTCGATGCGGCGCCGCTCCGCCTCGAAGGCGTCGGCCATCCGGGCCCGCGAGCGGGTCAGCTCCATGACGCGGTCGGCCTGTCCGCCCTCCTTGGGGGCCAGCATCAGCCGGGCGAACCAGGACTGCGCGGCCGCCGCCACACCCAGGACGTACGCGGCCACCGGCAGCCCGGCGATCCCGATGCCGGTGAGCACCAGCGCCTCGGGCTGCGCCGACGTGACCGCCACCTGGACCGGGGCGACGACCAGCGCGACCAGCAGGCCCGTCCCGGCCAGCAGGGCCAGGTTCACGAAGGAGAGCAGCACCGTGAAGACCATGGCGTAGCTGAACTCCCGCCAGGTCGCGGGCTCGCGCAGCCGGGTGGTCAGCCACGGCCACAGCCCCGGCCGGGCGACGGCCTCGTGCGGACTGGCCGGCCGGTCCGTGTGCGGCCCTTCCAGCAGCCGCAGCCGGCGCCGCTCCAGCGCGGCCAGCGGGATGCCGAGGAGCACCGAGCCCGCCAGCAACACCAGCCCGATGCCCAGCACCGACAGCAGCAGCCCGCACACCAGAACGCCGCCCAGCACGACCAGCGAGGCAAGCCCGACGAGGGCGGAGGAGGCGAGGTAGCCGAGCGCACGCCAAGGCGCCGCGGAGGTAAGGAAGTTGACCGGGCTCCGGGCCATGGCCCGCCAGGTGGGAGAGGCGCTCACCCCGCCCACGGTAAGGCCCGCCGCGGGCCTGCCCGGCGGGCCCGTACGACTGCGGGAGGGAGCGGGCGCCGCCTCACCCCACGCCCGTCGGCGCCGGATCCCGCGTGCCGGGCGCCTTGGCGTTCCCGGCCGGGCCCGCCGAGGAGCGCAGTTGGAGAAGGGTGGGCACGAGGGCGGCCGACAGGGCGACCAGCAGGCAGCCGGCCAGTACCGCCCCCATCTCCTGCCAGGGCACGGGGAATGCGGCCGCTTCGCCGGACTCGGACAGCGCCCGGCTGGTGCCGAGCATCGTCACCCCGCCCGCGAGCAGGCCCAGTGTCCCGCCGACGGCCACCACGGTCAGCGTCTCCCACCCGACGGTGCGCAGCACCTGCCCGCGGGTCGCGCCGAGTCTGCGCAGCAGCGTGATGCCCTCGGCGCGCTCCCCGGCCGCCATGACCAGGGTGTTGGCGATGGCGATGCCGGTGTAGAGCAGCGACATGCCGAGCAGCACCAGGACCAGGATGCGGCCCTCCTCGTGCGTGGCGAAGGCGCGTTGCGCCAGCCAGTCCTCCCGGTCGTGCGCGGCCGCGCCGTAGGCGTGCGCGATCTTTCCGGCGGCGGCCGTCACGGCGGTCCGGTCCGCGCCCGGCGCCAGCGACAGGTAGGCGGCGCTCGCCATCGTGCCGGGCGCGTGCCGGGCCAGCGCGTCCCGTGGCAACAACACCGCGGGCAGGCCCGCCGACGAGCCGGTCACCGCGGCGACCTTCACCCGTACCTTCGTGGCGTCGGCGAGGTAGATCTCGACGTCGTCGCCCGCCTTCCAGCCCAGTTGTCCGGCGACCAGTTTCGTCACCGCCACGGCGTCGCCCCGCAGGGCGCCCAGCGACCCCCTGGCCACGTCCAGCCGGAGGGCGCCGGACAGCCGCGCCGGGTCCACCGCGCCGATGCCGCTCGACATCACATAGCGGGAGCCGACGAGGAAGCCGCTGGTCTCGGCGACCGGCGAGACGGTCCGTACGCCGGGGACCGAGGACAGTTCGCGCAGCGCGGTGGCGGGCAGGCCGGTGCCCGTACCGCCGTCGGGGGCGGCCACCACCACATCGGCCCTCAGGTGCGCGCGGTCGTCGGCGACGGTGGTCGCCGCACTCGCCCGGGTGATGCCGATGAGGGAGCCGGCGACGGCCACCGTGACCAGGATGGGGGCGGCGGCCGAGGCGGTGGTGCGGACCGCGGCGCGGGCGTTGTCACCGGCCAGCGCGCCGGTGACGCGGGTGAGCGCGGCCGGCAGGAAGGCCGCCGGCCGCACCAGCGGCGGGACGAGCAGCGGGGCGAAGGCCACCATCGCCACGACCAGGATCTCGGTCAGCACCAGCGAGATCACCACGGCGCCGTCGCCGCCCGCCTGCGGCAGCATGATCAGCAGCAGCACGGCGAGGGCCAGGAACAGCGACCCGGTGATCCATCGGCCCGTCGTCATCACCCGGGTCTCCACCACCGCGTCGCGCAAGGTCTCGGCCGGGCGGACCTTGGCGGCCCGGCGCGAGGCGGCGAACACCCCGAGCAGCGCCACGCCGAGCCCGACGAGGAAGCTGATCAACAGGACCGCGGGGGACACCGGGACATCGAAGTCCTCGGGCGCCATGCCGAAGGAGGAGAGCACCGCGGCGAGCAGCCGCCCGCCGAAGATCCCGAGGCCGCAGCCCGCGGCCGAGGCGACGACGCCCAGCAGCGCCGACTCCGCCATGATCATGCGACGCACCTGGCGCGGGGTGGCCCCCACGGTGCGCAGCAGGGCCAGTTCCCTGCGGCGCCGGGCGATCGCGAAGGCGAAGGTGCCCGACACCACGAAGACCGCGACAAAGCCGGCGATCACCGCCATCACGGCGAGCAGGGTGGCGACGTCCCCGAGCGCCGCGGCGCGCGAGGCGGCGGCCGGGTGGCCGCCCTTGGCCGCGCCGGCAGCGGCCGTGAGGGACGCGTCCGGCAGCGCCGCGTGGATCCGGGCGGCGAGGGCCGTGGCGGAGGTGCCGGGCGCGGCGAGGACGGCCACCGCGTCGGCCCGGTCCGGGTCGGCCGACAGCCGCTGTGCGGTGTCGTCGGCGAAGAAGACGGTGGCCTCGCCGGACACCCCGTCCGTGCCGGGCGGCGCCGCGATACCGGCGACGGTCATCCGCTGCCGGCCTCGCGGGGTCACCACGGCGATCTTGTCGCCCACGCCGGCCCCGGCGCGTTCGGCCAGTCCGGCGGCGAGCACCACCTCCTCGTCGCCGGCGGGCGGGCGGCCCCTGGTGAGGAGGAAGGGCGTGAGCGGCGCGCTCGACCAGCCGTGGCCGACCGGACGGTCCGACGAGACAGACGGGCCGGAGGAGTCGGACGAGCCGGAAGAGTCGGACGAGTCGGATGGGCCGGACGGGTCGGATGAGCCGGACGGGTCGACGGTGCGGCCGGTCACCACCCGTGCGGGCAGCGAACGGTCGATGACCACCCGCCGCACACCGGGCACCGCACGGACCGCGTCGGCGATCCGCCGTACGTCGCCCAGGCGGTGCGGGGAGGTGGCGGTCCGGCGCTCGTCGTACGCGCCGTCCCCGCTGCCGAAGCCGACGGTGAACGACTGACCGGCCCGCACCACCACGGCCGCGGCGTCGTAGCGCCCGGGACCGCCGGGCTTCGGCGTGCCCCGGGTGGCGTCGAGGACCTGCCCGGTAGCGGCGATCAGCGCGACGCCGAGCGAGAGCGCGAGGAAGGTGCCGGCGAACAGCGCCCACCGGGCGCGCAGGGTCGACAGAGCGAGGGACATCATCGGTCAGCCGCCCAGCCCTGCCAGGTGCTCGCTCACCGCGGCCACCGTCGGGCCCGCCAGTTCGCCGTGCACCGCCCCGTCGGACAGGAAGAGCACCCGGTCCGCCCAGGAGGCGGCGACCGGGTCGTGGGTGACCATGACCACCGTCTGCCCGGCGTGGTCCACCACGTTCCGCAGCAGGCCCAGCACCTCACGGCTGCTGTGGGTGTCCAGGGCGCCGGTCGGCTCGTCGGCGAACACCACCTCGGGCCGGCTGATCAGCGCGCGGGCGATGGCCACCCGCTGCTGCTGGCCACCGGACAGCTCCGCGGGCCGGTGGCCGCCCCGGTCGCCCAGCCCCACCTGCCGGAGGGCGGCGTCCACCCGCGCGCGTCCCGGGTGCTGCCCGGCCAGCCGCATCGGCAGCGCCACGTTCTTGCGCGCGTTCAGCGACGGCATGAGGTTGAAGGACTGGAAGACGAAGCCGATCCGCTCCCGGCGCAGCTTGGTCAGCTCGGTCTCGGTCAGCGCACTGATGTCGGTGCGGCCGATGAACACCCGCCCCGAGGTGGGGCGGTCCAGGCCCGCCGCGCACTGGAGCAGGGTGCTCTTGCCCGAGCCCGAGGGCCCCATCACCGCGGTGAACGACCCACGGGCGAAGGCGCAGTCCACACCGCGCAAAGCGGGCACCCGGCGCTCGCCGCGGCCGTACAGCCTGGCCACCGCACTGAGCGTCACGGCCTGCTCGACGCCGACTCCGGTGACGGACATTCTTCCCCCTGGACGCTTGACCCCGTGACCCCATGCCCCCGTGCACGGTCGCGTCCACGGCGTGCCTCCAGCCAAGCGGGGCGGGGCCGTACCGCGCACGGGCGCCACATCCCGTCTTCCGGGTGGAGAAAACTCCACCCGGTGGGCGGGCGGTCAGCCGGGCGGCAGGGCGACCAGCTGGTCGCGCAATTACCCCTGCCCCTCCAACACCCTCTTGAGAGCGGCCATTTCGTTGTCGATGAGGGCACTCTGCTCATCGAAGTAGGTGTCACTGAAGCCCGGCGGCTGGAAGAACGTGATGAGGAATTCACTGCCCTCACCGTTGGGCACGACACGGGCCGGAACGGTCCAGGACGCCTCGCGGTCGAGGTAGTCGTGATCGAGCAGCCCCTCCTCCGCGTTGCCACGGATGCGCAGGCGGGCCGCGCCGCGCGGGGTGTCCATCAGCCACCACTCGGGATCGGCGGTCGGCTCGATGGCCTGGATGTTGACGACGGCCCACCGGGGCCAGTTGGCGGGGTCGGCGAGGAACGCGAAGACCTCGGCGGGTGGACGGGCGATGGAAACGGTCTTGGTGACCGAGCGGGCGGTGTGGAGTTCCGTACTCATTTCTCTGCCTTTCCAGGAGGCGCCGGCCGGGGGCCGGATGTGCCGCCGGCGTCGACGAGCTCGCGGATCCAGCTCTGCAGCCGGTCCCGCTGGGCGGCGTCCAGTGCGCCGAAGAAGTGCGCCTCGTTGCGGTCGGCGATCTCCACCAGCCGGGGCACCAGGTCCTGACCGGCGGGGGTGAGGACCAGGCGCAGGCTCCGGCGGGAGGCCGGATCGGGTTCGCGGGCCATCAGGCCCTTGGCGACGAGGCGGTCCACCAGGCGGGAGACCGCTCCCGCGTCGATGTTGATGTAGCGAGCCGCTTCCCGCGTGGTCGAGGCGTCACCGCGATGGACGGTGACGAGCACTGTCCATTGCGCCACGGTGACGTCGTGGCCGGCGAGCTCCCGCTCGAAGCGCCCGTGCACTTCGTCGGACAGCCGTCGCAGCCAATAGCCGAGATGGTCACGGAGACCGTTGGTTGAGGTCACCACCCCAGATTAAATGTCGCGACATCTGTTGTCAAGACATCAATCGTTGGGCACTTCGATTCGCTCTGCACTTCGACTCGCTTCAATTCACGCCGACTCGCTTCAATTCACGTCGACTCGCTTCGATTCACGTCGACTCACGTCGACACCTCCCCCGGGCCCGGGGCTCCCCCTCCCCCTCCCCCTCCCCCTCCCCCTCCCCCTTCCGGGCTCACCCCTGCCGCCGTTTTGCGGCCCGCGTCCAGCGACCCATCACAGGATTCGTCGCCACATGTCCGGAGCGCCGAGGAACACCACGGGCCACCGGCGAGGCATCTGCACCGAAGCGTCACACGACCTTCGCTTCGCCCTCGGGGGGTGCCGTTAGCGTTACAGCCCGCTCGATCCCGCGTGCGAACTTGATCAGGTCGCCGGCGTCCTTGGCGGCGCAGTCAGCACAGAAAGATCGCAGATGGACTACTGCTCGTCATGCCGCCGGAGTCTCAACGGGGCACTCGTCTGCCCGGGATGCGGAGATTACGCTCCGGACATCGCCCCGCCCAGCCAGCGCCGGCAGCGCGCGAAGGCCGCCGGCGCGGCGTGGGAGGCATGGCGTGCGGAGGAAGCTGCCGGCCTCGGCGCCCCTCAGCGCACCCGGCAGCACGGCACTCAGCCGTCCGCAGCGACGCCGTCCGCTGCCGGCGTCTCCACTGCCACGCCGTTCGATGCCGCGCCGTTCGACAGCGATACCCCCGACGGCGGCGCCTTGGGCAGCAGCACCCTGGGCCGCAGTGTCCTGGGCAGCAGCGCCCTGGGCAGCAGCCCCCTGGGCCGCGGCGCCTTCGACGACGATGAGGTGCGGGCGGATGCCGCCGAGGGCGATGCGTCCGACGGTGCCGGAATGGCCGCTGCCACCGGCCAGGGCCGCGCGGCCCGTCGTCGGCAGCTGGCGCGCTGGAAGAAGCACAGGCGCCGGGCCGCGGCCGCCACGGCCTTTGCCCTTGTCGGCGGTGGCCTGACCGCCGCACTGCTGCAGAACAAGCCGTCCACCGGCCATGCGCAGGCGTCCTCGGCGCCGGAGCCCGGGAGCGTGGGCACGCCCCGTACGGAAGCGGCCGCCTCGTCGTCGGAGCAGCCGGACACCGAGGCTTCCCGGCACCCCGCTACACACCCGCACCATGCGGCCGACCGGCAGCAGAGCACCCCCGCCGCCGCGCCGACCGCGGCCACGACGGTCCGGCAGCAGCACTCCGCCGCCCCGGCGCACTCCCCCGCCTCCCCGAGCACGGCGCCGCACACCTCGACGCACACCGCGTCCGGGGCCTCCTCCACCGGCCACTCCGGTGCCGCGGCACCGACGACGACCGCCGCCCCCGCTCCCACCGGACACTCGGCCGGCACCGGCACCTCACCGACGCACACGGCGCCCCCCACGTCGACCACGCCGAGCGACCCGACCACCCCGTCCACCGATCCGACATCCCCGGCGCATGTATGTCTGCTGGGACTCGTCTGCGTCAACTGACGGTCAACTGACGGTCCGCCGCGGGCAGTGCGCGCCGGTGTCCGCACGCACCACGGCATCGGCCCGGCTCTCCTCAACGCGGGGTCGTGCGCCAGTACTGCCGCTTGTTCTCGTCGCGCACGATGACGCCGGCCTTTGCCAGCTCCTCGCGCAGCTCGCGGGCGTCCTCGGTGGCGGCAGACTTGCCCAGTAGCTGTGCGCGGGCCGTCAGCAGCGCGTCGGCTCCCTCCGGCAGGCCCGGCGCCCGGGGGACCCAGAGCCGGAACTCGTCTCGGTGCGGATCGCGGTCGGACCAGCGGTAGCCGTGCGCGGCGAAGGCATCGGCAAGCCGCTGCGCGTCGAGGTCGCAGGCCTCTCTGGCGATCTCCTGGCCGTCGCGGCCGAGCAGCACCAGTTGATTGCCGTCCCGGAGCGCCGTGCTGATCTCGTGGTGGGCGAACTCCCGTGAGACGCCCTTACGGATGAGGACCACACGACTCCCGGCGAGGGTGACGGAGAGCCGGTCGTGCTGAGCGAGGTATCCGGCGGCCAGCCCCAGGCCCGCGCCCACGGCCACCACTCCGACGGTCCGCCACGGTTCGGGGATCGAGGTCAGGAGCCTGGCCGGCCCCTGCAGCGGCGCCCAGGGCAGTGTCACGAACCACTGCGCGAGCAGCTTGATCAGCCAGCCGATCCCGGCGCCGGCTGCCGCGAAGACGGCACAGACGAGTGCGACCGCCCAGGCGGGTTCCGCCAGGACCGTGGTCTTGCCGGCTCGCGGCCGCTCCCGGTCGGTCCCTGCCTGCTCCTTGTTCTTCATGTTCACGATCCCCCGGTCCGGTCGGTCGGCCGGCAGCGGTTGCGCCGGCAGGTCTTCGTGCATGACGGCACCGATTTCCGCTCCGGCTCGGTGCCGCCGGCGGGAGGGAGGAGCCGCCCACCGGCGGAGGAGTACGGACCAGAGGTATCGGAGGAGCCAAGACCCCAGCATAATGATAAACCGAGCGCTCGATCTATTATTCACGGAACAGGGCAACGGCCGGCGCCGATCCAGCGATCCCCGATCCGTGACCCGGCGCCTCGGCGACCCGGAGACCCGGCGCCCCGCCAGCAGGAGGAGAAGCATGAGAAAGATCGACCCGGCCAAACACCGGGCACGGCGGCAGCACATCCTGGGCGCCGCCACGGAGCTGTTCGCCACCAAGGGGTTCGAGCGCACCACGACCGCGGAGATCTGCCGGGCCGCGGGCACAAGTGCGGGCAACCTGTTCCACTACTTCCCCAACAAGCGCGCGATCTTCCTCGCCGTCTTCGAGAGCGACGGGGACGACAAGGCCGAACGCTTTGCGCAGGCGCTGGCTGCCGATGACCCGTGGGGCGCCCTGCTGGAGATCGTGGACCTCCTCGCCGCACCGGCCACGAACCCCCTGACGCCCCCGCTGGTCATGGAAGCCATGGTCCAGGCATACCGGGACCCCGAACTCGAGGCGCTGCTCAGCCGCGACAACGCCGATGAGCACGCGGCAATCGCGGGACTGCTCACCAAGGCCGCCGCGGCCGGTCAGATCGATCCCGAACTGGCCCCGGACAGCGCCGCGTCGTGGGTCCTGGCCCTGATCTCCTCGCTCTACACGAGCGCAGCCACCGACCCGGCCTTCGAACCGGCCGGCCAACTCCCCACGCTCCGGCTCATTCTGCGCCGCTTCCTCCGCGCCGAGTAAGACGGTTGCAGGCGGTGAGGTAGCGAGGCGAGGCGAGGCAGGGAGTGAACGAGGCAGGGAGTGAACGAGGCAGGGAGTGAACGAGGCAGGGCCGGGTGCGACCGCGTGGCTGTGCGGCACGAAGGGGCACCCGGCCTCGGCAACTCCCGCTATCCGCGGGCGTGCTGGTCCGTCCGCTTTCGTGACCGGCGGTGGGGGGTGCGGGGGTGCTCCGGTGGCTGCGGGGCGGCGGCGTCTGGGGTGCCGGGTGGGGTGGTGAGGTGGCCGGCCGATGGCGGGCGGGTGCGGGACTTGAGGACGTGGGCGCCGATCGCGAGGGTGACGCCCAGGAGCAGGACGTAGAACACGCCGATCTTGCGGAGGTCGTCGAGGAAGAACCAGACGGCGGTCAGGGCGGTGAACCAGAAGGCCACGAGCGCGAATCCGCCCGCGCCGTCGTCCTTGTAGCCTGCCGTCAGGCACAGTGCGGCGACGAGGGCCAGGACCAGGGCGACGATGACGTAGCGGGTTTCCCAGCCGATGGTGCCGCGGGAGAGTTCGGACCATGCGGCCACGGCTTCCGCCACCGGGCCCCAGGACACCGCGCAGGCGAGCCGTGCCGACCACAGCAGGAGCACCGCTCCGGCGACGGCGGCGAGCAGCGCGACCCGGTTGAACTGGCCGACCTCGATCATGTCGGTCCGGGAGATCACCAGGGAGAGGAAGCAGCCGAGCAGGGCGACCCCGCCTTCGGCCGTCGGCCGGAAGACCACGCCGGCCGGTCTGCGGCGGGTGAGCTGTGGTGGGGACGCCTCCGGTCCGCTGCCGGAGGGGATGGGGGAGGCGTCGGAGAGTGCGGCGGAGCGTGCGGCGGAGGCTGCGGCCGCCGCCGGGGCGGGTTCCCCGGGGGCGTGGCCGGGCGCGACGTGGCCGGGTGCGGCCTGTCCCAGTGGAGCGTGGCCGGGGGCGGCCGGGTCGAATGCGGTGGGGGTGCGGACGGGGTTGTGGGCGGAGTTGTGGGCGGGGTTGTGGGCTGATGGGGACGGTGTGGTGGGCCGGGCGGCTTCGGCGAGTGAGTCGTGCATCGTGGATGCGCTCGCGAAGCGGTCCTCCCGGCCCTTGTGCAGCGCGCGGACGATCACCGCGTCCACGGCGGGCGGCAGTTCGGGGCGGAGCCGGGAGGGCGGCACCGGCTCCGCGGACAGATGCTGGTGCATCACGGAGAACGGGGAATCCCCGGTGTACGGGGGACGGCCCGTCAGCAGCTCGTAGAGCAGGCAGCCCACGGCGTAGAGGTCCGTACGGTGGTCGGTCTCAGCGCCGTTGATCTGCTCAGGGGCCAGATACGCGGGGGTGCCGACCGCCACGCCCGTGCCGGTCAGCCGGGTGGCCGCCTCGCTCAGCGCCTTGGCGATGCCGAAGTCGACGACCTTGGCCTTGCCCGAGCCGTTGAGCATGACGTTCGCGGGCTTGATGTCCCGGTGCACGATGGCGTGCCGGTGGCTGTGCTCCAGGGCGTCCAGCACCTGGCCGGTGATGTCGACGGCCTGTGCCACCGGCAGCGCGCCGTCCTTGAGGACCTGGCTGAGGGTTCTGCCCTCCACGTACTCCATGACCAGGTAGGGCTCGGCGGCACCGCCGCTCGCGTCCTCCCCCACGTCATGAACGGTGGCCACTCCCGGGTGGTTGAGCGCGGCGGCGGCGTGCGCCTCGCGCTGGAACCGGGTGCGGAATTCGGGCTGCAGCGCCAGCTCGGCGGAGAGGGTCTTCACGGCGACGGTACGGCGCAACCGGTGGTCGACAGCGCGGTAGACCGTTCCCATCCCGCCGTGTCCGAGCTGCTCCACCAGCTCGTACCGCTGCCCCAACATCCTGTGCTCCACCGGGTTCCTCCAGGGACCGTCTACGCCGACACGTACGCGGGAAGACGTACAGGAGTGCGAGCGGGTTCCTCGGTCCGTATGGCAGGCGCGGCCCGGCGAGGTTCCTCCGTGTGCGGCAGGCGCGGCGCGGCCGGGCGGTCCGGCAGGGCTACCGCTCGTCCCAGGTGACGGGGAGCCGGTGCACCCCGTAGATGTCCATCCGGTGCCGCAGGGGGACTTCCTCCGGCGGGACGGCCAGCCGCAGCGTCGGGAAGCGGGTGACGAGCGCGGGGAGGGCGACCCGCATCTCGACGCGGGCCAGTTGCTGTCCCAGGCACTGGTGGATGCCGTGGCCGAAGGACAGATGCCCGGTGGCCTTGCGGTGCAGATCGAGGGTGTCGGGGTCGGGGAACCGTTCCGGGTCTCGGTTGGCGGCCTGGATCGAGAGGGTGACCGTCTCGCCCGCCTTGATCAGTTGGCCCTCCAGCTCGACGTCCTCCAGCGCCGACCGCGCTCCGGTGTGGGCGATGGTCAGGTAGCGCAACAGCTCCTCGACCGCCTGGTCTGCGAGGCCCGGATCGGACCGCAGGGCGGCGAGCTGATGCGGGTGGGACAGCAGCGCGAAGGTGCCGTGCGCGAGCATGTTGGCGGTGGTGTCGAGGCCGGCGGCGAGCAGGAAGCTCCCGATGCCGGCGAGTTCTTCATCGGTCAGGTCGGTGGTCGTGAGGTCGCTGAGCAGGTCGTCGGTGGGTTCGGCACGCTTGCCCGACACCAGCCCGGCCAGGATGTCCTGGAGCGCGGCCATGGCGGTGGCCGCCTCGTCCATGGTGGCGCTCTGGGTCATCAACGTCTCCGCATGACGCTGGAAGACCTCGCGCCCCTCGTAGGGGACGCCGAGGAGTTCACAGATCATCAGTGCGGGGATGGGCTTTGCGTACGCCTCGACCAGGTCCGCCGTCGGCCCTTGGCGCTCCATGGCGTCCAGGTGCTCGGTGACGATCTCCTCGACGCGGGAGGTGAGTTGGCGCATCCGGCGGACGGTGAACTTGCCCATGAGCAGCCGTCGGTAGCGGGTGTGCTCGGGAGCGTCGAGCCCGGTGAGGTCACCGACCGGTGCCGGGGGCAGTTCGCCGGTGAAGCCGCCCTCGAACGGGTAGTGCATCAGCTCGAAGCGTGAGCTGAAGCGGGGGTCGGCGTGTATCGCACGGACCGCGGAGTAGCCGGTGGCCAGCCAGCCCACGTGCCCGTCGGGGTAGCGCATCCGGGTGAGCGGACGTTCCGTGCGCAGTGCCGCCAGTTCGCCGGGTGGATCGAAGGGGCAGCCCGCGGGACGGCCGGTCGGCAGCGTCACGGGCTCGGGGTGTTCGGGGTGCAGGGGCATAGCTGTTCTCCGATGCGGGGTGCGGAGCACACCGTGGTGTGCGGTGAAGGGTGGGGTGAGAAGGAGGCTGAGGTGAGAGGGAGGGTGCGGTGAGAGGAAGGGGTGTGGCGCGAGGGAGGAGGGGAGGTACCTGCCGGGAACGGAGGCGGCCCGGGCGCGCGGGGACGCGGGGACACGCTCAGCGCGTGGCGCCCCGCCGGAAGGCAGCCCGCGCCCACAGGTAGCCGGCCAGGCTGAGCGCGACGCCCCATGCCAGGGCTATGACGCCGTTGGCGCCGATCTCCGTGCCCAGCAGGAGGCCGCGAAGCGTCTCGTTGATCGGGGTGAAGGGCTGGTACTCGGCGAACCAGCGCAGCCCGGCCGGCATGGACTCGGGGGTGACGAAGGCGCTGCCGAGGAAGGGCAGGAAGGTGAGCGGCATGGGGGCGTTGCTCGCGGACTCGACGGTTTTGGCCACCATGCCCATCGCGGCCGCCAGCCAGGTGAGCGCGAAGGCGAGCAGGGCCAGGAGGCCCAGGGCGGCGAGCCATCTGACGGGAGTGGCGTCCGGCCGGAATCCCACCGCCAGTGCGACGGCGATGACCAAGACGAGGCTGAGCATGGTCTGGATGACGCTGCCGACCACATGGCCCGTCAGCACGGAAGCGCGGGAGATCGCCATGGTGCGGAAGCGGTTGATGATGCCTTCGGTCATATCGAGGGACACCGAGACGGCCGTCGAGATGGCACCGGAGGTCACGGCCATCAGGATGATGCCGGGAACGACGTAATTGACGTACGCGCCGCGGCCGTTCGCCGCGCCCGGCAGTCCGATGCCGTTGCCGAGCGCACCGCCGAACACGTAGACGAAGAGCAGCAGCATCACGATCGGCATGGCGACGACCGAGAGCGTCAGGGACGGATAGCGCCGTGCGCGCTTGAGGTTGCGGCGCAGCATCGTCATCGAGTCGCGCATTGCGTACGACACAGACACGGTGCTCATCGGGCGTTCTCCTCAAGAGAGTTGGCTGCGGGGCCGGACTGCGGGGCCCGGCCCGTGAGGGTGAGGAAGACCTCGTCGAGGTCGGGGGTGTGCACGGTGAGCGCCTCGGCTTCCACGGCCGCGCGGTCGAGGGTGTCGAGGACGGTGCGCAGGGCGGGGATGCTGCCGTCGCCGGGGACGTGCAGGGTGAGCGCTTCGTCGTCGCGGGCGGCACAGGGGAAGAGGGCGGCGGCCGATGCCAGGCGCTGCGCGTCGGCGAGCCTGAGGCGGATATGGCTGCCGGGGATCTGCTGCTTCAGCTCTTCCGCGGTGCCTTCGGCGACCAGCTTGCCGTGGTCCAGGACGGCGATCCGGTCGGCCAGTTGGTCGGCCTCCTCCAGGTACTGCGTCGTCAGGAAGACGGTGACGCCGTCCTCGGCGACCAGGCTGCGGATGATCTCCCACATGGTGCGCCGGCTGCGCGGATCGAGGCCGGTGGTCGGCTCGTCGAGGAAGATGAGGCGCGGATCGCCGACCAGGGTCATGGCGAGGTCGAGTTTGCGCCGCATACCGCCCGAGAAGGTGGCGACGGGCCTGGCGGCCGATTCTGTCAGCTCGAAGCGCTGCAGGAGTTCGTCGGCGCGGCGGCGGCCTTCGCGGCGGCTTCGGTGGTGCAGGTCCGCCATGAGGAGCAGGTTCTCCCGGGCGTTGAGCAGGTTGTCCACCGCCGAGAACTGGCCGGTGACGCCGATGACGGCGCGTACGGCGTCGGCTTCGCGGACCAGGTCACGGCCCGCGACCCGGGCCTGGCCGGCGCTTGCCGGGATGAGGGTGGAGAGGATCTGGACGGTGGTGGTCTTGCCGGCGCCGTTGGGCCCGAGCAGGGCGAACACCGTGCCCTCGGGGATGTCCAGGTCGATGCCGTCGAGGACGGCCTTGTCGCCGTAGGACTTGGCTAATCCGCGGGCGGTGATCGCCGGCGGGCGGGGCTCCGGTGGGCGAGGCGCCTGCGCGGCGGCCGAACTTTTCATGATCATGACAGTTCCTCCGGGTTCCGAGTTCTGCGATGTGTCGGGCAGGGGAGCGGCCGATGGCCGGCGGTCGCGTATGGCCGGTGGTCGCGTATGGCCGGCGGCCGGCGGGCGCGACTTGCCGGTGGCCGGTGGCCGGTGGCCGGTGGCCGAACGTGGCCGGTGGCCGGTGGTCAGGCGCGGCGGATCACGATGTCGCCGAGGCTGGTGTGGGCGTGTACTTCGACGGTCTCGGCGGCGTCGCCGGGGCCGTCGGACGGTCCGAGGGAGTTGCGCACCTTGCCGACGCCGGTGGCCACGTCGAGCCAGGCGGCGGTGGACTTGCGGATGCCGACCTCCAGGTCGCCGGCCGCGGCCCGGAGGACGACCTTGCCGCGTGCCACTTCACCGATCCGGATGGCGCCATTGGCGGACTTGGCTTCGACCCCGGCGTGCGCGACGCCGACGGAGATCAGTCCGTTGGACGCGGTCGCCCGCAGGGCGCCGGTCACCTCGTCGATCGTGGTCGCGCCGTTGCCGTTCTTGACCAGCGCGGCGCCCGCGATCTCACCGGCCTCGATCTCGCCCGCGCAGATGAGCTCGGCGTCTCCCGTCACCCGTGCCAGCCGGATGTCGCCGTAGTCGGTCCGCAGGTTCACGGCCTCCGCCTCGTCGACCTGGAGATCGCCGAGCGAGGTCTTGAGGCGGCACTCACCGAGGCGGCCCGCGCAGGTGAAGTCCGCCATCGGCGAGGTACCCAGGACGTCCGAGCCGGCCGGCAGCTCGATGGTCACGTCGAGCGAGCCGCACTTGCCGAAGAGAGAGCGCTTCTTGGGCCCCTTGACCACCAGCTTGCCGCCGGAGCAGGTGACTTTGGTCTGCTGTGCGGCCCGCACGTCGGCTTCCGCGGTGGCGTCGCTCGGGCGCACCTCGACGACGGTGTCGGTGCGCTTGCTCGCGGTGATCCGGGCGGATCCCATGTCGAATTCGAGGGTGGCGGAGATCGGTTCGGGGGTGTCAAAAGCAGGCATGGCTGTCCCGTCCTCGTGGCTGTGGTGAGCATTCCCGCTGGTAGGGCGGGTGAGATGAGAAGTGGCGCGGTGAGAAGTGGCGCAGTGAGAAGTGGCGAGGTGATGGGTGGCGCGATGATGGGTGGCGCGGTGGGCCGTCGCGCCGCGAGAAGCGGTGCGGTGCGGTGGGCAGTGGTGCGATACGCCGGGGGAAGCCGGCGCGGGTCTCTAGCGGACCCAGCCGGTGTAACCCTGCTGGCCCCGATGGCGGCTGCGGCCGGCGGGACGGGGGCTCTCGCCCGGTTCCAGGGCCGTGGCGACGGCCCGTACCAGCCAGGCGTTGACCGAAAGTCCCTCGTGGCCCGCGGCGTCCTCGACCCGGGTCTTGAGGTGGGCGGGCAGACGGAAGTTGATCCGCGCGGTGCCGCCCTCGTCGCCGTCCGCGGGGACGGTGGGCACGGGCGCCCGCCCGCCGCCCGGCACGCCCTCGGACACCTCGGCCTCTCCGTACGGCTCCTTGCCCGGCGCCGGCGAGGGGGTCACCACGAATTCGGGGTCGAGTCCGCGCAGCCGTACATCGACCGAGCCCGGTGCCAGCTCGCGGGTGACCTCGGCCATGGCGGAGGACAGGGCGTTGAGCAGGATGAGCCGGGTGGCCGACTCCAGGGGCGTGGTGAGTCGTTCGGCCAGGGCGCGGGCTTCGTCTCCGCCCGCGTCCGCGGCGACCGCGAGCTCGTGCCGGAGGTTGTCGACATACGGCGTGAGGTCCATAGCGCCATAGTGGCACCACGATGACGCCAACGCAAGCCTTTGTGGCGCCACGATGGCGTCGAATGCTGCCACCATGGCGAAAGGTGGCGCCACCACGCCGCCACCACGCTCCCATCGCGCCGCCACCACGCCGCCATTTCGTCACCATCATGGCGCATCCGGACCTGGGCCGGCAGCCGGACAACCGGCCGCACCGGTGCCACACCGGAGCCGCACCGGTGCCACACCGGAGCCGCACCGCAACCGCCCCGCAGCCGCCCCGTCCGAACGCCGGGCGCGCCGCGGCGGCAGTTGCCGCAAAGGAGGGCCAGGGCTTCTCCCTGCCCGTACGGGACAGCTGGACCCGCCAGGATCCGCCCGGCGGTGAAGTCGCCTATGTGGACCCGTCCGAGCTGGTGGGGCTGCGGATCAACATCGTCCAGTTCGCGGGGTCCGATCCGCTGCGGCACTGGCAGCAGACCGAAGAGGCCCAGACCCGCCGGGACAACCCGGGCTACGAGCGGGTGCGGATGGATCCCACGACCTTCCGTGGACGGACCGCGGGGTACTGGGAGTTCACCTTCGACGGCAAGAAGCGGAAGTACCGGGCGGTGGAGCTGGCGTTCAGCGGCGCCGACGGCACCCAGTACGTGATCTACCTTTCCGCGCCGGACGCCCGGTGGAACACCTACCGGCCGGTCTTCGACACCGCCGTCAAGGGGATCCGTCTCGACGCCTAGCGGAGCCCCCTAGGACCAGGCCCCGGGCGACCTGTCAGCGGACGCCCTTGCGGCGGACGCCCCGGCCGCGGAGCGGGAGCGTGGGCGACGGGGGCCCCGGGACCGGCCCGTTGCCTCCCCGGTGAGGGGCAGCAGCAGCGCGACGAGGGTGAGTACGGCGCAGGCGGGATAGCCCCAGCCGAGTGCGGCGAGGTACCAGGGGCGGCCGAAGTGCCAGATGTCCGGCTGGGCCAGTGCCAGCCAGTGGATGAGGAATCCGGCGAGGGCGAGGCACCAGGCGGTCAGGGCCGCGGTGTGGGCCCGGGTCCGGTGCGGCACGTGGGCCAGCCACAGCACCGCCGCGACGGCCCAGACCCAGTGATGGCACCACGAGATGGGGCTGATCAGCAGCCCGAGGAGCTGGACGGCGAGCAGTGCGCCGAGGTGATCGGTGCGGCGGGCGGCGCGCACCACGGCCGTCAGCGCCAGCAGGGCCGCCGGGACGGCGCAGGCCCACCAGGGGGCGGACCAGCCGGCATCGTGGCCGAGGGTGCGGGACAGCGCCCCGCGCACCGACTGGTTGAGCGCCGAGCCGACCGGGCCGACCCGTGCGGCGTCGCCGACCGCGTGCAGCCAGAAGCCGGCCGCGGACCGGGGCGCCGCCCACCACCCGGCCGCGACGGTGGCCGCGCCCACCGCGGCCGACCAGCAGGCCGCCGACCAGCGCCGGTGCACCAGGAAGTAAAGGCCGGTGACGGCCGGGACCAGCTTCACCCCGGCGGCGAGGCCCACACCGAGCCCGGCCGCCGCCGCCGAGCGCCGCTCGACCGCGTACGCGACGCCCGCCGCCAGCAGCAGGTTGACCTGCCCGAGCGCGAGGGTGACCGCGACCGGCTCGGTCCACAGCAGGGCGGCGCTCCACCACAGCACCCGCCGGCGGTGCCGCCCGGGCTCCGCGGCCGGGTCGGCCATCCGCAGGCAGCAGTGGACCAGGACGCAGAGCGCCAGCACCGAGGCCGCGGTCCAGGCGGCGCTGACCAGTGGCCACGGCGGCCAGGAGAGCGGGAGGAAGAGCAGCGCGGCGAAGGGCGGATAGGTGAACGGCAGCGGGAACAGGTCGGGGCCGGGCAGCTCCAGGCGGAAGGCGTACAGATCGCCGCTGAGCAGGTGCGGGGCCGCGGTCCGGTACACCCGTAGATCCACCATGCCGACGCGCAGGCAGGCCGGGATCCACACCAGCAGCAGCATCGCCGTGGCGGCGAGGAGCAGCACGGTGCCCGGGCGGCGGGCCAGGACGCGACGCGCCGCCTCGCGGCGCCGGGGGCCCGGCCGCGTTCCCGCAGGACCGCCGTCGGGAGGACTGCCCACCCAGCCGCCGCCCGCAGGACCCTCGTCCGCAGGACCGGCCGCCGGGACATGCGCCGCGGGGCTCACTCGCCCCGGCCCTGCTCCGCACCGGGGCCCGGGGGGCTCGGTACGCCGGGCCGGGCGGCGGCCGGGGCCTCGTAGACGCTGACGGCGAACGGACGGAAGGAATCCGGCTCCACCTGCTCCACCACACAGCGGAACCCGGCGACGGCCTCGAAGTACGCACAGAACCTGCGTGACTCCGGCCAGGGGTGCACCAGGACCAGCAGTCCACCGGGTGCCACCGCCCGGGTCAGATGGGCGCAGGCCCGCCGCAGATGCCGGTGCCGGCCCAGGTAGTACAGCAGCTCGGCGCAGAAGACGAGGTCGAAGCGGTCCTCCGGCGGCGCGGTGAGGATGTTCAGCCGCTCGAACCGGGGAGGCCGCTCGCACCCGGGAGCGGGGGCGGGGCGGCCAGGCGCGGAGGCGGGGCCGGCCGCGGAGGCGGGGCCGACCGCGGAGGCGGGGCCGGCCGCGGGGGCGCGGGAGGCCGCGGAAGCACGGGCCCGGGCGAGCGCGCGCTCCGAGATGTCCACACCGGTGATCTCCGCCTGCGGAAACGCCGCCGCGAGGCGGTGGGTGAAGGCACCCTCGCTGCACCCGACGTCCAGGATCCGCCGGTAGGGACGCCGGGGGAGCTGCCGCAGGGTCGTGGCGTACTTGAACTGCTCGTAGTCGTCCACGGCCAGGCCCCACGGGTCAGGACGCCGGTGCCACCAGTCGAAGTACCAGTGCAGGACCCGTCCCTGGCCGCGGAGGCCGAGGAGGGAGAGCGCGGCGAAGAGGGCGCGGTGCGCGCGGTCGAGGAGGCGGTGCATGAGAACCTTCCGGCCGTTGCGGTGGCCATTGCTTCCGGGAGGCCGCCGGACGTATGCGGTATGACGGTGCGTCAGCGGGTGACGTCGTCGTAGGCGTGGGCGAACGCTTCGGTGACCACGGGCCAGGTGCAGTGCACCGGCTCGGTCTCCCAGTTGTGGGCGGCCAGGGTGCGCCGCGCCCCCGGGGTACGGGCCAGCCACAGCACCTCGTCGGCCAGGGCGAAGGCCGAGTGACCGCACAGGGCCCCCTCGCGGTTGTGCCGTACGAAGTCGGCGACTCCGGTGTGCGCCCGGGCCAGGACCGGCAGTCCGCTGGTGCGCGCCTCCAGGGCCGCGATCCCGAAGGACTCCCGGCGGGAGGGATTGACGAACAGATCCGCCCCTGCCAGCAACTCCCGCACCTCCCAGGGCTGCAGCCGGCCCGCGAAGCGGATCCAGCTGTCCATCCCGTTGCGGCGCAGATAGCGCTGTATCGGCCGCACGCTCGGCCCGGCGCCGGCGAACGTGGCACGCAGGGCGGTGCCCCGCCGGGACATCCGGGCATGGGCGGAGTGCAACGCCGCCAGCAGCTCCATCGGCTCCTTGCGCGGAACGAGCCGGCCGACGGCGACGACATGCACCCGCCCGTCCTGGCGCTCGACCGCGGCTCCCGGGCTGCGCCACCACGCGGCGTCGATGCCGTTGGGGATGACACGGGGAGTGACGTCCGGAAGGGCCTGCCGGATCAGCCGGGCGGCCGACCTGCTCACGGTCGTCACCGCCACCGGAGCGGTGGGGCCGTGCCCGGTCCGGCTCAGCAGCCGGTACAGGGCACGCACCACCGGGTCCCACATGCTGTGGACGGTGGCCACGGCGGGGATGCCCCGGCGGCGGGCGCAGGCCAGCGCGGCCCAGGCGAACGGGGAGGCCGCGCCCAGGTGCACATGCACCACCCGCGGGTGACGTGCCGTCAACAGCCGGTCGATGGCGTGTCCCGCTCTGGGGTGAACGGGCAGCTGGCCGGGCAGCCGCGCGCTGATCCTGTGCACGGGGTACGGCCACGAGGCCGTCTCCGCCCCCGGCCCGGCGGGCGTCGCGGTGACGACCTCGGCGGCCTGGCCCGCCCGGTGCTGCGCAGCGGCCAGCGCGGCGACCTGGATCTCGATACCTCCGGTCCGCGGCGCAAAGCAGTCTGAAATGTGAAGGATCATGGCTGCACTTCCGAAATGGGGCGTGAAGTCCCCCAGTATGGGGTGGTAAAGCATGGTTCGTGAGACATACGTGCTTGTTCTTTCATGCGCATCCGGACGACGAGGCGCTGCTGACCGCCGGCACCATGGCGCGCCTGGCCGGTGAAGGACACCGCGTGGTGCTGGTGCTGGCCACGGCGGGCGAGCGCGGCCTGGCACCGAAGTCCTTGCGGGACCGCGGCCTGGGCGAGGTCCGCCGCGAGGAGGCACACGCCTCCGCCCGGATCCTGGGCTGCTCCCGGGTCGCCTTCCTCGGCTACGCCGACTCCGGGCACGCGCCCGGCCCGGCCCCGGTCCGCGGCGGCGCCCAGCCGTTCGCCTCGGCCGGGGTCGAGGAGGCGGCCGGCCGGCTTGCCGCGCTGCTCACCGAGGAGCGCGCCGACCTGCTGACGGTCTACGACCCGGCGGGCGGCTACGGGCACCCGGATCACGTCCAGGTCCACCGGGTCGGCTACCGCGCCGCCCGACTGGCGGGCACCCCGGTGGTCCTGGAGGCCACCGTCGACCGCACCCTCCTGCTGCGCGGGCTGCGCGCGGCCTCCTGGGTCCACCGCTTCCCGCCGGAGTTCGACCGGGACTCCTTCCGGCAGGCCTACGGCGCACGCTCCGAGATCACCCACCGGGTACCGGTCAAACGGCACTGGCGGGCCAAGCGCGCCAGCATGTCCGCGCACCTCAGCCAGGCCCGGGGCGGCGACTCCGAACGCACCCTGGCCGCGCTGGGCCGCCTGCCCGGACCGGCCTTCCGCCAGGTGCTGGGGACCGAGTGGTTCATCCAGCGCGGGCTGCCCGCGGGCCCCGTCCTGCGCGATCCGCTGGCCACGCTGCCGGGCGCCGCGGCGACGGCACGCGGCCGATGACACCCCGCACCGCGCGGCTGCCGAAGACCGCCCTGCGGCTGCTGGGCCTGCTCTCCTCCGCCGCCGGTCTCGTCCTGCTGGCCCTGGCCGTGCCGAGGGCGGCGGGAACGGACTGGGCCGCCGTCCGGACCCACCTCGGGCACATCAGCGGCCCGCAGGTGGCGCTGCTGTGCGCCCTGGCGGGGGCCGCGCTGTGGAGCTACACCTACGTACTCGTCGCCGCGCTCCCCGGGCTGACGCCACGTCAGGCGCTGCTGGTGCACTGCACCGGCAGCGCCGTCAGCAATCTGCTGCCGCTCGGCGGCGGTGCGGGCGTCGCGGTCACCTACGCCATGACGCGCCGCTGGGGGCATCCGCCGCACGCCGTGGCCGTATGTGTCGCGCTCACCGGGGTGTGCAACGTGGCCGCGCGGCTGGTCCTGTCGGCGGTGGGCGCACTGCTGCTGGCGGGGACCCCCGTACCCGGCATCGGCTGGGCGGCGGCCGCGGGCGGCGTGGTCCTCGCCCTGCCGGTGGCGCTCGCGGCCGGGTGGCCGGTGCTGCGCCGCTGCCGCCGGGCACCCGCCGCCCACCGGCGGGCGGCGCCGGGCGGAGCGCTGCGCCACCTCGCCCTGCGCGCCCGGCAGCTCGCGGTGCGGCTGCGCGACGAGAGCCGGGACGTCGTCCGCCGCTCCTGGGCGCGGCTGGTGTGCGGCATGGCCGCCACCCTCGCGGCCCAGGGCACGCTGTTCCTGGCCTGCCTGCAGACGGCGGGCGCCCGTACGGGAGTGGGCGAGGCGCTGGCGGTGTTCGCGGCCAGCCGGCTGCTGACCCAGATCGCGGTCACCCCCGGCGGCATCGGCGTCACCGAGTGCGCCGCCGCCGTCGCGCTGGTCGCCCTCGGCGGCGTCCCCGCCGCCGTGGCCTCGGCCATGCTGCTGTTCGCCACCTTCACGCATCTGCTGGAGATTCCGCTCGGCGCGCTCACCGGCGCGTGGTGGCTGCTGCGCGGGGGACGACGGCGTCCGGCGCCGGCACCGGCCGCGCCTTAGGTGCCCACCGCAGCACCGCCGCCAGGGCCACCGCTCCCCCGACGGCGGCCGCGAGCCCGCTCGCCCAGGTGGGCCCCTGTCCCGAGGGCATCACCACCAGCGTCAGCCCCACCACCGCCGCCCGGGCACCGCGCCCCGCCAGCCGCCGCCAGGACACCGCCGCCAGCGGCACCACCGCCCACAGCACGTACCAGGGCTGCACCACGGGCGCGGCGGCGACCAGCACCAGCAGCGCCGCCCCCGTCGCCCGCTCGGCGCCGACGCGCGGGGCGCACCGCACCCAGTAGCCCACCGCCCCCAGGCCCACCAGCAGCCCGGCGAGCCGCGCGGCCGTCATCGCACCGGCCGCGGTCCCCCACCCCAGCCCCTGCGCGGCCCAGCCCAGCAGATGGCCCGCATCCGTGCTCAGGGACAGCAGGGTGTGGACCTCGGCGGGCGTACGGAGGGTCCGCAGCCACCCCCACCCCTGGCCGCACCCCGCCACTCCCGCCACGAGGGCGACCGCGGCCACCCCGGCGATCCCCGCCGTCCGCCGCGCCCGGCGCCACCCGCCGGCCCGCCCCGCCACGGTCACCGCCGCCGCGCACAGCAGGGCCACCACGGCGGGAGCCTTCACGAGCACCGCCGCGGTCAGGACGACACTCCCCACGGCCCAGCGCCCCTGACGGAACGCCAGCAGCCCGGCCGCCATCAGCCCCAGCATCAGCGCCTCGTTGTGCGCCCCGCCGACCAGGTGCAGCAGCACCAGCGGGTTGAGCGCAGCGGCCCACAGCGCACCGGCAGCACCGGTCGCACCGGTCGCGCGGGCAGCACCGGCAGCATCGGTCGCGCCGGCAGCACCTGCCGCATCCGCCGCACCTCCCGCACCGGAGCCCGACGCCTCCGCCAGCCGCCGTAGGGCCCACACCAGGAGGGCCAGCCCGGCCACCGCCACCAGCCGCAGTCCCAGGGCCGCGGCCACCACATGATGTTCCCCCGTGACCGCCACCACGGCGCGCCCCGCGGCGACGGACAGCGGCCCGTACGGGGCCGGGGTGTCGTGCCACATCCCGGGGACGTTCGCCGCGAGCGGCCCGCCCAGCGCCCCCGGACCCCACGCGTACACATCGCGTCCGCGGCCCGCCAGCGCGCCCTGGGCGAGGTAGCTGTAGGCGTCGCTGCTGCCCAGCAACGGGCCCGGCACCAGCGGCAGCGCCCAGCACCACAGCGCCCTGCGCAGCGGCCGCCACCCGCAGGACGTCCCGTCCGCGACCCGTCTCCCCAGCCGCCACCACGCGGCGAGCAGCAGCACCAGCCCGGCGTACGACACGGCGACGCCCGCGCACTGCAGCGGCGCGCCGGGCCGCCCCCACACCCCGTCCGGAACGCCCTGCGGCAGCGCACCGGACCCCCATCCGCCGGTGCCCAGCAGCACGGCCCCCAGCGTGCCCAGGAGCGCTTCTGCCCGGACGGTGCTCCCTGCCGCGCTCATCCGGCCAACCTAGACGCGCCGCCGCCCCGCTCGGCGCACGCCGGCAGCCATGTCGCCCGTCCGCGCCAGGAGGTGTCTCCCCGGGGGTGTCTCTCAGGGGAGACACCCCCGGCACCGGCTCAGTCGGCGCAGTACGCGTCCCGCTCCGGGCGCCGCCCCGTCGTCAGGAAGGCGGTGACCGCCCGGTCGCCGCAGGCGGTTCCGTTGCCCAGGTAGGCCTCGTGGCCACCGTGCTCCAGGGTGACCAGACGGGCCCGGCCGCCCAGGGCCTGACGCAAAATCAGGGCACCGGCGTACGGGCTGTTGGGGTCCCGGCGGTTCTGCAGCATCAGGATGTTGGACGGGCCGTCGGCGGTGATCCGCGTGGGCGGCTCGGCCGGCGCGTCCTTCCAGAAGGCGCAGGGCGTGATGTTCGCCGGCATCCCGGCCGTGAGCGGGTGCCGGGCGCGGTCGACGGCCGCCGCGCGCCGGTATGCGGCGACCGACGCCGGCCAGCGCACGTCGTTGCAGACGGTGGCCATCATCACCGCGGCCTGCTCGTCCGGCAGCGGCCCGGCGAGAACACCGGGCAGCACCGGCCGGGCGGCCGGGTCCCGGGCCTGCCGGACGAGCCGCGCGAACGAGGGGAAGCGGTCATCGCTCTGCAGGGCGTTCTGCAGCGCCTGGCGCAGCAGGTTGCCGGTCAGCGGGACGCCCTTCGTACCGGACTCCTTCGGCTCCCGGTCCAGCTTCGCCGCCAGCGCGAGCACCAAAGGCCGTACGTCCCCGGGGTGTTCGGCCAGCCGCAGCCCCTCGCCCTCCCGGGCCGGGTCGGCCGCCCAGGCCGCGAAGTCGGGGAACCGGTCGTCCGCGCCCACGGCCATGTTCGCCAGCCAGCCCCGCCCCACCCGGGACGGGTCGGGGTCGTCGTTGCTGTCCAGCACCCAGCGGTCGGTGTGCTGCGGGTACTTCTGCGCGTACACCGCCCCGACGTAGGTGGCGTACGAGGCTCCCCAGGCCGACAGTTTCTCCTCGCCCAGGGCCCGGCGGAGGTGGTCGATATCGCGCACCTCGTTCGCGGTGGACATGCTGCGCAGCACGGCGCCACCATGACGGCCGCACGCCTCGGCGATCCGCCGGGACCGGGCGATGTTCTCCGTGATGCCGCCGCCCGGCTCGGGCCAGGACCGCAGGGTGACCAGCTGCCGGTCGTCCGCGCCGAGTCCGCAGCTCGCCGTCGAACTGCCGCCCGTCCCCCGCGGATCGAAGCTGACGAGGTCGTAGGCCCCGGCCATCTCCTTCCCCAGCGCCTTTCCCTTCGCCACCAGCCGCGCCACCCCGGATCCGCCCGGCCCGCCGGGGATCATCAAGAGCGTGCCCCGCCGCGCCGCGGGCCGGTCGCTGCGCACCCGGGACACCGCGAGGGTGAGCTGCGGGCCGTCCGGGTCGCGGTAGTCGAGCGGTACGGGCAGCTCGGCGCACTCCTGCCGGGGAAGGCCGGGATCGGCGCACGCCCCCCAGGCGAGGGAGGGCCCCGAGGCGCCGGGAGCGCGGACCGCGGGGCCGGGCGCCTGGGCGCGGGCTGCCGGGGAGACCGCGGCCAGGGTGCCGGCGACGGCTGCGGCGGAGAGCGTGAGCAGAAGGGTGCGGCGGGCGTAAGTCGTCATGGGGCAAGGCTCGTTGCGCGGCGGGCCGGTGCCCATCCGGCTATCGGGACAACCGTGGTGGGGTTCTCC
Organism: Streptomyces sp. NPDC048516; assembly: GCF_043199875.1. Classification (NCBI taxonomy): domain Bacteria; kingdom Bacillati; phylum Actinomycetota; class Actinomycetes; order Kitasatosporales; family Streptomycetaceae; genus Streptomyces; species Streptomyces sp. NPDC048516. The sequence goes on from NZ_JBICWS010000004.1 coordinate 173,270, forward strand.
CGAGGACCCGGTGCCGCGCGGCCCCCGTCGGTGCCGCCCCGGGTGCCGCCCCGCACCGACCCTCCCGTACCGGCCCGGTCTCATTCCCCAACGGTGATCAGCGCCAGCGTGATGTTGTCGGGCCCGCCCGCCTCGATGGCGGACTTCCACAGCTCGAAGGCGGCCCGGCCACCGCTGTGGAGCCGCAGCAGAGTGCCGACGGCGTCCTCAGGGACGGGGTCCGTCAGCCCGTCGGTGCACACCAGATAACGGTCGCCCACGGAGAGCGGCGCGGTCGTGACGTGCGGGGTGACGGCGCTGAACTCCGGGGCTCCGCCGAGCGCCTGGGTGACGAGCGAGGTGGTGCGCCGCCCCGGTGACAGCGGCGGGCTGTCGTCCACGCTCACCTGGCGCAGGTCCTCGCCGGTCGCCTCGAACACCCGGCTGTCACCGACGTTGAACACCACCACGGACTTCTCCTGTACGACCGCGCCGGCGACGGTGGTGCCCATGGTGGTCAGCTCCGGATCCCGCTCCGCGGCCGCGTACACCGCACGGTTGCAGAGATCCAGGACGTCACGGACCGCGTCCTCGGTGTCCAGGGACGGGCCGAGCGCGGCCAGGTGCCGGACGACCAGGGCGCTGGCCACCTCCCCGGCCGGCTGCCCGCCGATGCCGTCGGCGACCGCGACGACCAGCGGGGTGCCGAGCGGGAACACCAGGGTCTGCGGGTTCTCGGTCACGGTGCCGCAGAGCGTCCAGGGCCCGGCCACCAGGCTGTCCTCGTTGTGCTCGCGGATCAGCCCGGTGTGGCTCAGGGCGGTCACGGTGAGGTAGGGCATAGGCCGGCTCCGGTGCTCCGCTACGGGCCGGCCGTCCTCCCCCGTGGCCTGCCGTACGTCCATTGTGGCCACCCGGCCCCCTCGGGCGCCCGTTGAAGGACCTCGACGACGGGCGGGCCGTCCGGTCAGCCGGTCTGCCGCCGGTATGTCAGTTGTCGGTCAGCCGTCAGGTCAGCCGGTCAGTCCACCCGCCTGTCCGTCCGCCCGGCCACCCGTCTGTCCGCCGGGCTGCCGGCCGCTCAGGGTGGTGCGCTGCATCATCCGGGCGATGTCCTTCCCGGTGACGATCCCCACCAGGTGCCCCGCGTCCACGACGAGGAGGCGCGCGCCGGTACGCAGGCTGATCTTGTCGAGCGCGTCACTGAGCAGATCGTCCGGAGCGGCGACCGCGCACTGGGACAGCGGGGTCGCCGCCTCGCGTACCCGCACCGTCTCCCGGCTCGGGCCGGGCACCGCCGCGAGCCGGCGGATCTGCACGATGCCGCTGGGACGGCCGTCGAAGTCGAGCAGCGGCAGCACGGAGTGGCGCGCGTGCACGACCACCTCGTCGATGAAGCGCTGGACGGTCAGCCAGTCGGCGCCGGTCGCCACCGGGCTGGTCATCGCCTCGGCGACCCGCACCCCCCGCAGCGCGGTGTGCAGGGCGGCGCGGCGCCGCTCCGCCCCGGCGACGACCATGACGAAGAGGCCGATGAAGACGATCCACAGCCCGCCCGGCGCCCCGCGCAGCACGGAGATCCAGCCGGCGGCCACCAGCAGCAGCCCCATGATCTGGCCGCCCCGGGACGCCGCCAGATCCGCCCGGTCCCGGTCCCCGGTGCGCCACCACAGCACCGCCTGCACCACCCGCCCGCCGTCCAGCGGCACCGCTGGCAGCAGATTGAACACGCCCAGGAAGAGGTTCGCCCAGCCCAGCCAGGCCAGGACGACGGAGGGCACCGCCCAGCCGGACAGCCCGTGCAGCCCGAAGCCGGCCCCGAGCGCGACGCCGCCGACGACCAGGCTGGTGAGCGGTCCGCTGACGGCCACCGCGAAGGCCGCCGCGGCGGACTGCGGCCGCCCCATCCGGGTCGTACCGCCCAGCGCCCACAGCGTCACGTCCTGGACGGAGATCTTCTTCCGCAGCGCGGTCGCCGCATGGGCCGTCTCGTGCAGCAGCAGGCTGCCCATGAGCAGCACGGCCCCGATGACGCCGGCAAGGGCGTAGACGGCATCCGAACGGCCCGGCGTCCAGACGGGAAGGCCCTGGTGGCCGAGTCCGTACGCGAACAGGCCCACCAGCAGCGGCACGCTCCAGTGCATGCGCAGCGGCACCCCGACCACCTGTCCGACACGCACCGAGCCGTTCATCGTCGTCTCCTGCCGACCCGGCGCCCGGTCCCCGGGAGCAGGCCGTGACGGCCCGCACTCCGTGAACCGGCCGATCCGGCGCCCACCACCATTGTCGCTCGCACCTCCCGCGTACCTCCTGCGCGGAGGTACGCGAGAGGCGCGTGGGAGGCACGAAAGGACTGCCGGTCGCAGGGGTGGCACGCTGGTGGTACGGACCGATTCGCCGGAGGTGCGTCATGGGACACCGCCACCACTTCCACCTGGACCAGGGTGATCACTCGATCACCGTGAATGTCGGGCCCGGCCGGGCCGGGGAGATCGAGCTGCTGGTCGACGGCAAGGTGGTCGCGTACCAGAAGGACCACCAGGCCGGCATGAACGTGCTGATCGGCGAACTTCCCGAAGAGCCCGCCCACCCCTTCCGGATCCTGCTGCGCCAGCCGCACCTGGTCCCCTCGATGCCCCGCTGCACGCTGGAGCTGGACGGTGTGGCGCAGCCCATGCCGGAGCGGCTGGTGCTGTAGGGGGCCGCGGGCACACCCTTCGCCGGCCTGCCCGCGCACACGCCTTCGCCTCCTCGGAAACGCTCGCGAATTGTTGGGCCACCCGGCTGATTGTGGCCGACGAGCGTTTTACTCCCCGCGGGTTGAACGAGGCTGGAGGACGGCAACGGCAGCACGATACGTCTGGCATCAGAAGGACGAATCGGCGAGGAGCGACGTGAGAAGAATTGTGCAGGCGGGAAGTATCGTCGGGGCGTGCGGGCTGGTGCTGTTCGGCAGCGGGATGGCCCGTGCGCAGACCATTCCGGGCGAGTCCCTGCTCTCGGCCGTGGCAGGCGCCGATCTCGGCACCGTGACCGGCATGGTCTCCGGGGTGGTCTGCAACAACCGCCTCGCGGACTTCAACTACAAGTCCCCGGTGGTCAAGTCCCCGCACCCCTGCATCAACGGGCCGGTGCACAGCGGCAACAGCCTCAACAGCGGCAACTTCCTCAACCACGGCAACCCCAACAACAGCGGCAATATCGCCAACACCAACGGGTCCACCAACAGCGCGAACTCCGCCACCGGTGCGTCGTCGGGCAGCAGCAACAACATCCAGCGCATCCTCGGAGGCTTCCTGCACTGAGCGGCCCCATGACCCCTGAGGACGACCAGCGGCCACGGCTCGCGCCGTCCATCGATCGCCCGGCGGACCGTCCGCCGGGCGATCGTCATGTCCGGGCGCGGCGCGGCGGCCCGGGACGCCGCCGCACACCTCTGCGTACGCACCGCCGGACACACCGCCGGACAGCCGCCGGACACACCTCCGACCCCGGACGAGCCGGGGCCGGAGGCGCGGATCCGAGGCGGATCAGCGGCAGGTCACAGCTGCTGGTGGCCGCCGCGGCCGACATGCTGGATGTCGTTGCTGGTCTTGTTCTCGGCTCCGGTCGTGCCGCCGGCGTCGTCGTTGGTGTTGCCGTTGACGTTGGTCGGGCTGCCGCTGTTGCTGTTGTTGCCGGACAGGTGGACGTTCTGCGAGTTACGGACGTTTCCGCTGTTCAGCGGGCCGTTGATGCAGATCCTTGCCCGGTTCCGGCAGCTGAAGCCGGCATGGAAGCTCGCCACGGTGTCGCTGTTCCACACCCCGTCGAGACCGTACGGCCCCCCGTCCCATGCCTGGGCGGGCGACGCCCCGGCCGCCAGGAGCAGGCCGCAAGCTCCTGCGATGACGAAATTGACGCGTGCCATGTTCTTCACTGTGTGCTCCTGCACCTCGCGGTTGGGTACCCGCGGTCTTGCTATCGGGCCTTCTCCCATCCACCAAGCCTGAGCAACGGCCCGTCCCCCGTATTCACTCTGACCGAGCAGTGGATTCACCGTGACGGCTCTCTCCTCACCGCGGCGACGGGCTTCCCCGGCGGTGCGCCCGGACGTCGTGAGCGCGGACGTCGTGAGCACAGACATCGTGAGCGCGGACGTCATGCACGGACGTCATGCACGGACGTCATGCACGGACGTCATGCACGGACGTCATGCGCGGACCGTCCCCCGGCGCGGCCGCGCGCCGTTCTCACGTCCGAAGCCGCAGCCGCTGCCCGGGGTAGATGTGGTCCGGGCCCTTGTCGAGCGCATGCTTGTTCAGGGCGTACAGGCCTTTGGTGCCGCCCCGGGTGTGGGCGCGTTCGGCGATGACGGAGAGACAGTCGCCGGGATGCACGACATAGGTGCGGGCTTTGGTGGCGATGGCCGCCCGGTGGGCGCGCGGAGCGGGGGCCCGGTCCGCCGAGGGAGCCCGGTCGGCCGTGGCGGTCTGGCGGTCGGCGGAGCTCTGCCGCTCGGCGGAGGTCTGCCGCTCGGCGGGGCCGGAGCTGCCGGCGGCGCCGCTGGTGGAGCCGGCGCAGTTGGGCCAGGCGGACAGACCGCGGTCCCGGGCGATGCGCTCACCGATGGCGATCTGCTCGGCGCGGGTGGCGAGGTCGGCACGCGGGGCGTAGCGGAGGCCGCCGTAGGCACGCCAGGTGGCGCGATCGATCTGCAGACCGCCGTGGTAGCCGTTGCCGGTGTTGATGTGCCAGCGGCCGTTGCTCTCACAGGCGGCGATGCGCTCCCAGTCGGGCCCCGGCGGACCGAAGGACGGCCCGGCCGCCGCGGCGCCCGGGCCGGTGAGACCGGCCAGGCCCACGACGCCCAGGACGACCAGCAGCACGGGCAGGAGTCTTTCGACGGACCGTTTGGCGAGGGGCGACGGCATGACGGGAATCCTCCGCTGTGCTCCGGCAACGCCGTGACGCGGTACTCGCCACGACCGGTGGGCACGCACCAACTAACCCGGCAATATGGTTTTCCGCGGGCCCGGGGAGTGCGACATGCGCGTGTTTCACCCGGGTGGGTGCAAAGCGAGACCCCCGCATCGCACGGCCCTTTGGCCCCGTGGCCGGGGATTCCGCCGCCCAATTTCTGTGCCGTTGCACTGCGTCAAGACCGCCAAGGCCGTCACGGCCGTCAAGGTCCGAATTCAAGCCAGCCGCGGCAATTCCGGTCCGGCGCCCCTGCCGCCGCCCCCGAGGAAACGGGCATTTACATGACCGAATAGGTGAAAGACGGGGTGAGGGAGAGGGGTTCCGGGGTGGCGACGGCGAACTCGTAGGAGGCGGAGAAGGTGAAGTTCCTTACCAGGACGGGCACTTCGAGGCCGTGCGGACCCGGGACGAGGACCGTGCCGCGGTCGCCGGGAAAACCGGCCTCGATACGTTCGGGGGCGAGCGAGAGGCCGCCGCCGACGGCCTGCAGCGCGGCATCCTTGCGGACCCAGAAGCGCGTGACGAGGCGTTCCCGTTCGGCGGCCGGGCGCCCTGCCGCGGTGCGGGACTCCTGGTCCGTCAGCACCTCGTACGGGGTGTGCGGCAAGGACGCTCCGGAGCGCACGGACTCCACCGAGAAGCCCATCTGGCGCGCGTCCGCACCGCAGGCCACGATCAGCAGGCCGCGGGTTCCGTACAACTCCCAGTGGGTGGCGGCGGCCATCGCGGCGCTCACCCGGTCGGGGAGGCGGGCCAGCAGCCGGCTGCGGGACGCGGCGTCCAGAGTGGCCCGGGAGTGGCCGTTGAGGTTCCGACAGCTGTCGGGGGACAGCCCCGTTCCCGATCCGTGGGGAGGGGTGGATCCTACGGGGACCACAAAGAGCGGGACGGGTGTGGACAGGATGTCCGGGTGATCGTGAGCGGGTGCGGGTGCGGCCGCGAGCGGTGCGGGGCGGGCCCGTCCTGGGTACTTCCAGTGTTCCGGAAAGCCCAGGTCAAGGGGCTCCGGACAGAGTGGGAGAAGAGCGGCGTTCGTTTCCACGTACTTTCCGTCCTCCACAGTTGAGCGGTGCCTGGGCCGTACTGGGTGAGCGACGGCCCCTCGTACAGTTCTTGTCTCTCCCCCTTTTCCGCCTACATCGATCGATACAGACAGCCCAAGGTTTGCAGATCCTCCGGAACCTTCGAGTCATCCCTCTTGCTGATGTACGGCTACATACTTCGATGTACGAGGGGCGGCCCCAAATTCGGGCGCCAGGGCCAGGAGAACGGGCAGCGCGCGGAAGTACTGTCCTCGTGTGTGGTTACGTCTTTTCACCAGTACGCACGCGCGCCACCGCCCCGTACCGCTCCGTGACCTCAGATTGGCGGTGGGATTCTTTGCCGGCTGTCTGATTCTGTATGTCGTGGGCGGCTCACAGGTGAGGGGGGGCGATATCCCCGCTTGGCAGGCCGTCCTGCCGGTCCTCGTGCTGTGCACCGCGACCGCGCTGCGCAGTGCCCGGCCGGCGGCCGCCGTCGCCGTCGGCACCTTCACCGTCACCGTGGAGACCATGTCCAGCGGCGGCCTGGGCCCCGTCCTCATCTATACCGATCTGCTCTATGCGGCCGCGCTGTACGGCGCCCCCTGGCTGTGCCGGCTGCTGCAGACCGGGAGCGTCACGGCCACCCTCGCCACCACCGTGGTCCTCGTCCTCACCGGTGACCGCTCGGAGGGGGTGACGACCGGTGTCATCGTCGCGCTGCTGCTCATCTCCCCGGTGTGGACCGGGGTGTTGATACGCAACCACAAGGAGCGGGCGGACACCGAACGGCAGCGCGCCGCGCAGATCAACCGGCTGGCGGAGCTGGACCGCAAGACCGTGCTGCAGACCGAGCGCACCCGGATGGCCCGTGAACTGCACGATCTGGTGGCCAACCACCTCAGCGCCATCGCCATTCACTCCAGCGCCGTGCTCTCCCTGGCCGGGACGAAGGGGGAGAAGGACGGCGCCGACGAGGCGGACCCGGTACTGCGGGCGCTCGCGGTGATCCGTGAGAACAGTGTGCAGGGGCTGGCCGAAATGCGGCGGATGGTGGTGCTGTTGCGCTCCGACCGGGGGGTGGACGACGACTGGGACCGGCCCCAGCTGAACGCGCTGGGGTCGCTCGTCGAACAGGCCAGGCCGGCTGCCGACGCGGCGGCGCTGACCCTGCACACCGAGTTCCCCGAGCGCTTCCCCGAAGTGTCCTCGGTGATCGAGGTGACGGCGTACCGCATCGTGCAGGAGGCACTGACCAATGTCCTCAAGCATGCCTCGGCGGGACGGGTGCACATCCGCTGTGAGACCGGCGCCGGGCAGCTGACCCTCTCGGTCGACAGCCCGCTGACCCGCCCCGACGGCCGGGCCCGGCAGCGCCCCGTGGCGCAGTTGACCACCGGAGCGGGCGCCGGCCTCGCCGGGATGTCCGAACGGGCCGCACTGGTCGGCGGCATCTTCGACGCGGGACCCGACCGCACCGCCCCCGGACGCTGGCGGGTGCGGGCCGTGCTCCCGCTGACACAGAACTCCTAGGGGACGAGAAAGGTGGAGCAGCCAGTGGAGGGGTCAGTGAAGGAGTCAGTGGAAGGGCTAGTGGAGGGGCTAGTGGAGGGGTTAGTGGAGGGGTCGGCGGCGGACGGGTGGAGGGGCGGGCCGGCGGATGCGCCGGACCAGGCCCCGGCGGGCAGGCCGGAGGGCGTACGGCCGGAGGGCATACGGGTGCTGGTGGCCGATGACCAGGCCGCGGTGCGCTCCGGGCTGGTGCTGGTGCTGCAGACCGACCCGGGCATCACGGTGGTCGGCGAGGCCGGCGACGGTGCGACAGCGGTCCGGATGGCCGCCGAACTACGGCCCGATGTCGTCCTGATGGACGTCCAGATGCCGCAGCTCAACGGGGTCGCCGCCACCCGCAGGATCGTGGAGCGCGGGCTCGCCGAGGTGCTGGTGCTGACCACCTTCGACCTCAACGAGTACATCTTCGGGGCGCTACGGGCCGGCGCCGGCGGCTTCATCCTCAAGAACGCGGAGCCGGCCGTACTGGTCAGCGCGGTCCGGGAGGTGGCACACGGCGACGGCTTCCTCACCCCGGCCATCGCCCGGCGCCTGATCACCGAGTTCGCCGGCCGCCCGCCGGTAGCCGGCCCCACCCTCCCCGCGGGCGCCGCGCAGGCCCTCGGCACCCTCACCAAACGGGAGTTGGAGGTACTGGCCTGTATCGCCCGCGGACTGGCCAACAGCGCCATCGCCGAAACCCTCCACCTCGCGGAGGGCACCGTGAAAACACACACCAGCCGGATCCTGTCGAAACTCAACCTCCGCAGCCGGGTACAGGCCGCGATCCTGGCCCAACAGCACGGGATCGCGCTGCGGGGGTGAGGACTGGGGAGGGCCGGGCGGGGGGTGCGGCCCCCGGCCCGGCGATCGGCGCTCAGTCGTCGGCGAGCAGGTCGCGCGCGATCGCGTCGTTCTGGCGGAAGTAGACGGCGTTGGTGTGCGGGCGGGGGAACTGGGCCGGTCCGGCGATGGTCCGGTCGCGGTGCACGGTGCCGGTCGAGTCGACGGGGTGCAGGCCCGCACCGGACAGCCGGAGCATGCCGCCCGCGCCGTCCTCGGGGCGCTCCTGGGCCAGTTCGCCGCGGGACAGCAGGGCACGCAGCAGGGGATCGGTCACGCGGTCGGGGTCGGGCGCCGCCAGCCGGGCGTCGAGGAGGATGTCCGCCTCGTGCACGGTGCCGGGGAGGGCGGGGCTGGTCGCGCGGAAGACCGGGATCGGGCCGGCCGGGCCGCTCGGTCCGCCCGGGGCACCTCCCAAGGGCTCGCCTCCGGGCGCGGCCGCCTCGCCGGACACGGCCCCGTCTCCGGGCACGGCCCCGTCTCCGGGCACGGGCGACACCCGCATCCCGGGGCCAACGAACGTCACCACGCCCGCCTCGGCCAGTGCCAGCAGCTGCTCGGCGCGCAGCGGGGGCGGGCCCGAGCTGAGGTAGGTGCCGAGGGCGAAGTGGTGCAGCGCCTGGGCCAGTTGGCCGGCGGCTAGTTCGCCGGACCGCCACAGTTCCTCGATGACCGCGCCGGCCCGCTGCAAGCCGTCGACCAGCGCGGAGGCGACACCGCTCGCGGGGCCCGTACGGCGGCGCAGCTCCTCGGCGAGCAGGCCGCGCAGCCGGCGCTGGAGATCGTCGGCGCCGGCGAACCGCAGCCCGGCCAGCGGGGCGGCCAGCCGGTCCAGGTCGAGGCGGTCGGCGGGGTCGGGCACCGCCTCGCGGGCGAGTTTGGCCAGCCGGTCGGCGTCGGGGTGCAGCAGGGCGTACTGGGCGTCGAAGTCCGGCCAGCTCATACGGGTACGGGCGGGCTGCCCGGCAAAGAGGGCGCGGTAGTGGCACCAGCCCAGTTCGGCCACCACCAGCGGCCAGACCTCGCCGCCGAAGGAGGCGCCGGGCCGGGACAGCACGGCCCGGCAGGCCTCGACGGTGGCGAAGCGCGGGGCGGCGGGGGCTGCCATGGGGGCGGCCGGTGGCGCATACGCCGGTTTGGGCGGCAGGGGGACGCCACGCCGGGAGCCCGCGTACAGCCGCGGCTCGCGCCCGGACGGCAGATAGCGCAACGGTCCGCCGGGGGCGGGGCGGACGAAGCGGCCGCCGCGGCCCTCCGTCAGCAGCGCCAGACAGTCGATGAAGACCAGGCCCAGGCCGCGGACCAGGACCCGCGCGCCGGGCGGCACCGCCGCCAGCGCCGCCGGGTCGGCGGGCCCGGGGCCGATCCGGGTCAGGCCGTCCGGTGCGGGGGCGGCGAGGGTGTCCGTATGGCCCTGGGCGAACACCACCCGGTCGGCGAGGAAGGGCGGTTGGCCGGAGTCGAGGATCACCTGCTGGCGGCCCCGCCCGCCCGGTGCCGCCCCGGCCGGCGTGCGCCGCAGATCGACCGCCCGCGCCCGGTGGACGTGGAGCCGCACCGAGGCCGGCCGCTCGCGGGTGACGGTCTCGAAGAAGTGCCGCAGATAGCGGCCCTGATCGCGGCGGGCGGCGTAGGCGCCGTCGTGCAGCGGGGCGTCGAGCCAGCCGGCGGTGGTGGGGCCGGGGCGCGGCGGGCCGGCACACTCCACGCTCTCATCGGGGTACATCGTGACCTGCTCGGCCGCGGAGTTCATCCACAGCAGACCGGGCTGGTCGGTGCGCCAGGTGCGTCCGGCGCCCGGTGGGTACGGGTCGACGATGTGCAGGTCCAGTGGCCGGTCGCCGTACAGGGCGGGGACGTTGGCGAGGATCCGCTCGACGATCGAGGCTCCGCGCGGGCCGCAGCCGATGAGGCACAGGGAGCGGGCCGGGTCCACCGGGTCGTTCACCTGGCCTCCGTCCAACGGCCGTTTCCATGGCGTGGGTTCGTGGGGTGTGTTCGAGGGGAGGGTTCGAGGGGTGGGTTCGGGAGCGGCGCGGTTCCCGGGCATCCGTGGAGCACAAACGTCCGTCAGTCATACGCAGACGTCCGTCACACACAGGGGCCCGGCGGCCCGTGCCGTAGCAGGGGGCCGCCGGGCGCCGTGTCAGCAGCCGCCGCTGATCGTGGAGCCGAGCGCCTGGGCGTCACGCTCGCCCGGCACCTCCAGACCCTGAAGGTCCATGATGGTCATCTCGTCACCTCCCTTCCGCGGATCGGTGGACATGTGTACGGTGAGATACACGGCGCGTGGTGGAATACGCACACCGTGTGGCCGGCTGTGTCAGCAGCCGCCGCTGATGGTGGAGCCGAGCGCCTGGGCGTCACGCTCGCCCGGCACCTCCAGACCCTGAAGATCCATGATGGTCATCTACGACACCTCCTCCCGGGGACTTGTCGTGGTGCGGAATCACGGTGGTGACGTGCCAGGTGCCGTTGCGGGACACCTGGAGCCGGTGGATCGTGCATGACAGTGCACGTTCCACCTGGCGTCGCGTCAGCAGCCGCCGGAGACGGTCGAGCCGAGCGCCTGGGCGTCACGCTCGCCCGGCACCTCCAGGCCCTGCAGGTCCATGATGGTCATCTGACGACACCTCCCTTCCGCGGTGCGCAGTGCCCGCTGCCCCGGACGGGGCGGTGGGGGTGGCGGCGCGGTGGGCGCCGCCGGCGCGTCCCGGGGCGGCCGGATGAACGGCCGCCGCGAGGCGCGAGTCGGTGAGGAACGGGAGCAGCGGGGTGCCCCGTTCGGTGGCGGAGAGCGCCAGCAGGACGCCGGCCCCGCCATCGGCCAGGCCCATGGAGATCCGGGCGCGGCCGTCGCAGGGGAAGACCGTCGCTCCGTTCCACGTCATGGCGTGCTGGCCGAGCCGGTTCAGATGACGGCGCAGGTACCGGTCGACGGCTGCGCTGATCGGTACGGGGCCGTCCGGCCGCTCCCCGTCGTCCGGGGAGAGCGGCACCCGGTCGCGGAGCACCGCCAGGGTGGCGAGCAGGCCCGCGCGTCCGCCCAGCAGCCCCGACTCGATGACGAAGTCGGCGGCGCAGGCGCGCAGCAGAGCGGGCAGCGCCGCACGGATCCGGTCGTCGTCGCGCACCTGCAGCAGCTCGGCCGCCACCAGGGCGATACCGGCGCTGCCGTTGTCCAGGTAGGGCAGGAGCCGGAAGCCCTCGTCCACCTGAAGGGTGTGCTGCGGGCCCGGTGCGCACCGGTCGAGGTCGCGGTGGACGGCGTGTACCGCCTCGTCCAGCAACGCGGGGTCCCCGGTGGCCCGGTGGGCGGCCAGGAGGAAGAGCGCGGCGCCCGACCAGCCGTACATCAGGCCGGCGGCGTCCTTCGAGCCGCGCCGGCGGCGGCGCTCGACGGGTTCGGCGCGGGCTGCGGCAAGCCGCCCGGTGACGCGGTCGGCAAGTCCCAGGGCCTGCTGCCGCAAGGCGGCGCTGCCGAGCGCGTCGGCGAAGTGCAGCAGATTGAGGCCGACGCCGGACAGACCGCGGTAGAGGCTGGGGCAGTGGCGGACGGCGAGCTTGCCGGCCGCCCGGTCCAGAGCCCGCAGGGCCGCCTCGTCGTCGCCCAACTGCCGTAAGACGTAAGCCATTCCGTGCAGGCCGTCGTAGAAGCCGATCCGCTCGGCGGGGACCCGGTCGACGGCGGCGCGCAGCCAGGCCGCGCCCTGCTCGTCGCGCTCCCCGAGGGTGGTGTGCCGGGCCCACAGGACGCCGGCCGCGCCGTGTCCGAAGCCCGCGCCGCCCTCGACGAACTGCTCGAAGCCACCGGGGTGGAGCCGGTCCAGGCGGTGCGGGGTGGAGCTGTCGCGCAGTCCGCGGGCGAGGGAGACCAGCACATCGGTGGGCGGGAAGGTGCCCGGTGAGGAGCGGAGCGTGGACGTCGTGTTGTCGTTGGGGGCCAGCTGCGGAGCCAGCCGGGCCACCAGCGCGTCCGGCAGCCCGAACCGCTCGGCCGCGGTGGCCAGCAGGGCGGGCGCCTTGTCCGGGGCGAGCCCGCCGAGGGCGGCCAGCGGCAGGAAGAGCCACAGTCCGATGGCGGCGAGCGCATAGTGGTCGCCGTCCGCGCCGGTCGCGTCGGCGCGGTGGAAACCGGGGGCGCCGAGGCTGCTGGGGGTGGCTTGGCCGAGCTCGTCGGCCACCTCGAAGTCGATGAGGACCGGTTCGTCGCCGGGCCTGATGATGAGGTTGCCCGGGTGCAGGTCTCCGATCCGGATGCCGCGGCCGTGCACCGCGGCGACCAGCGCCTCGATCCGGCCGAACAGGGCCAGCGCGCGGTCGCGGTACCGCGCGACGGCCTGCTCGTCGGGGTCGGGGACGGTCAGCGGGTGGTGCGCGGCGAGCCAGGTCTGGAAGTCCTGTCCTGCGATGTCCTCCAGCACCAGGAAGAGGTGGTCGCGGACCTGGAAGGTGCCGAAGGTGCGCGGAATGCCGGGCATCCCCGCCAGCCGCTGCAGCATCCGGTGCTCGTGGGCGATCCGGGTGACCGCGTCGCGGCCGACGCCGTCGGTGCCGGAGTAGGGCCGGCCCTCCTTGAGGACGACACCGGTCTCCCCCGCGCCGAGGGCGTCGGGGCCGGTCGGGACGGCCCGGTAGACACCGCCGCCGTGGGAGAACTGCAGGGCCCCGGTGATCCGGTAGGGGAAGTCGTCCAGGGCCTGGCGGGCGGCCAGCGAGTCCTTGAGGATGTCCGGCACCCCGACCCAGTCGGGGGTGTGGAAGACCGGGGTGCGGCGGTCCGGTTCCGGGGTGCCGTCGGGGCGGTGGACGGCGGTGACCAGCTCGCCGTCGGTGTCCTCCGTGTAGTGGGTGCGGAAGCCGCCGTAGCGTACGTGGAGCGGACCCTGCCGGAAGCGCAGATCGGTGAGGACGTACGGGCCGGGCCGGCCGCCGACGAGGGCGTCGAGCCCTTCGAGGGTGCGGGCGAACTCGGCGTCGTCCACCGGATAGACGGTCAGCAGCTTGCCTGCCGAGGAGCGCTGGGCGTACTTGCGGCTCAGGGCCCGCAGGACGTTGGCGCTCTTGAGGTACTTGAAGGCGATGCCGTGCCGGGCGCAGTAGCGGGCGACATCGGCGAGGGTACGGGGGGCGTCGTCGGGTGCCGCGCTGACGTGGATCTTCCAGCCCTGGTCGGGGAGTTGGTCCTCGGGCGGGCGGCAGAAGGTCCAGGCCTCGTTGTCGTCGCGCCGCCAGCCGTCGGGCAGCGGCGGGGCGGGGAAGCGGGTGGCCTCCAGGTCCCAGTTGCCGGGCCAGTCGAAGAAGGTGCGGTCGGCCAGGGCGAAGCTCTCGGCGCCGTCTCTCATGCAACACCCCCGGCGGGGGCGGGCGCGCCGGCCTCGGCGGCGCGCGGTGCGGCGGTCCCGATGGGTGCGGTGAGCTCGGCGGGCTCGGTGAGCTCGGTGAGCTCGGCGGGCTCGGCGGGCTCGGTGAACTCGGCGGCGGGCGGGCCGGCCTCGGCGGCTCCGGCGGCGACCGGTGCGGCCGGCCGGGCGGGCTCGGCGGCCCCGTCCAGGTAGGCGTCGAGTGCGGTGCGGCGGCCGCTCGCCAGGTGCTCGGCGAGGACGGCGCGGGCCTGGGTCTTGTCGTCGTCGGAGAGGAAGTCCGCGAGGCCGACGGCCAGCACGCGGTTGTCCTCACTGGGCTTGAGCGAGGCGTAGTGCTCGTCGCGCAGCAGGCCCCAGACGATCGCGTCGTGGTACCGGCCGTCGAGGTAGCAGTGGTCGCGCAGGATGCCCTCGACCACGAACGGGGTCTTGGTCATCAGCCGGATGACGCCCTTGTTGTAGCCGGCGGTGGTGACCTGCACGCGGTGCGCGTCGAGCTGGTGGAAGAGGTAGTCGACGAGCAGGACGACGGCCTCCGCGCCGTAGCCGCGGCGCCACAGCTCGGGTGAACCGATGGCGCCCCCGACGGTGAAGCCGCCGATCCGGCCGGAGCGCTGATAGCTGACGGTGCCGATGCGCTCGCCGTCCTTGCTGCGGATCACCAGGTGGTGGACCCGTCCTGAGCGGTTGGCCTGCTCGACCTCGGCGGCGCCCAGCAGCTCCCAGTCACCGCTGAGCACGGCGGCCGGCGAGCCGGGCCGCAGCCAGGAGGCGATCGCTGCCCAGTCGTCGTCGCCGGGCCATTCCAAGGTCACCAGTCGTCCCTGCACGGTGCGTTTCCCTCCTCAGCGGGTGGTGGCGGGTCGTCAGCGGGTGGAGCGGGTCGTCGGGCAGGTGCAGCGGGTCGTGCGTGCGTGGAGCGGGTCGTCAGCGCCTGTAGCGGGTCAGTACGAGGACGGCGTTGTGGCCGCCGAAGCCGAAGGAATTGCTCAGCACCACGTCGCCGTCCCAGTCGCGGGCGCCCTTGAGCACCAGGTCGAGGTCTTCTTCCGCGGGGTGGTCGCAGTTGCGCACCGGCGGGATCTTGCGGTCCCGGAGGGACAGCACCGCGGCGGCCGCCTCGGCGGCTCCGGAGGCACCGAGCATGTGCCCGGTCATGCTCTTGACCGCGGTGACCGGCGTACGGCTCAGATGGTCGGGACCGAGCGCCCGGCGCAGCGCCGCCGCCTCGATGCGGTCGTTCAGGAGGGTGCCGGTGCCGTGGGCGCTGACCTGGCCGACGTCCTCGGGGGCGAGGCCGGCGTCGGCGAGCGCGCCGCGCATCGCGCGGACGGCTCCGGCGCCGGTCGGGTCGGGGGCGGTGGCGTGGTGGGCGTCGGTGGTGGCGGCGTAACCGGCCACCTCGGCAAGGATCTCCGCGCCGCGGCGTTCGGCGTGGCCGGCCTCCTCCAGCGTCAGGACGGTGGCGCCGACGGCCATCACGAACCCGTCGCGGTCCCGGTCGAAGGGCCGGCTGGCGCCTTCGGGGTCGTCGTTGCGGCGGGAGAGCGCCTGGGCGTTGGCGGTGCCGGCCAGGTCGGCGGCGGTGAGGGCGTCATCGGTGCCGCCGGCCAGGACGATGTCGGCCCGGCCGCTGCGGATCAGCTCGGTCGCCTCGCCGAGGGCCACCGCGCCGGTGGCACAGGCCGCGGAGACCGCACAACTGGGGCCGTTGATGCCGTATTTGATCGACAGCAGGCTCGCCGGGTGGTCGATGGCGGTGAGGACCGAGTGGTACGGGGAGACCCGGCGCGGACCCTGCCTCTGCAGGACGTCGTACTGCTGCTGGATCGCGTGGGCGGCGCCGTAGCCGGAGCCGATCACCGCGGCGAAGCGGTACGGGTCGGTTCCGGCCTCTTCGAGGCCGGCGGCCCGCATCGCCTGCGCCGCGGCGACCACCGCGTACTGCGTGAAGCGGTCGCTGCGCCGGGCTTCCTGCGGGGTGAGGTATCCGGTCGTGTCAAAGCCGGTGACATCGCCGCCGATACGGACCGGAAGGCCGGAAACGTCGAAGCGGGTCACGGAGCGGACGCCGCTACGGCCGGCGAGAAGAGCGGCCCAGAAGTCCGCGGTGGTGTTTCCCACGGGGGACACCACGCCGCAGCCGGTGACGACCACGCGTCGCCGATCCGTGCGCAACTCCATGAAACCCGCCTCCTGATTTCCTGCCCCGTTGTCACGCTCAGGGCGTCCTCATGACCAGAAACATGACAGGTGAGTCATTGCGCTGTCAACGGTCCACCCAGAAGACGGTCGGCCACCACCCGACATCCCGCCCCCTGAACCGGCCCCGCACCAGCGAAAACGCCACCACGGAGATGACTAGCGGAGTCACGAAAATTGACTGAGGCGGGGTTGTGACTGCTGTTTGACGGGGCACCGGTGCGCGTGCGGCGGGGATGGAGAACCCGGCCGGGGCGGGGACACCCTCAGGGGCGCCACCCCACTCCCGCCGCCAACTACCCCACTCCCGCCGCCGGCCATCCCGCACCTGCCGCCTCCCCCGCGGCCCCTCACCGCCCCGTCCGAGGCCGCTTCGCCTCCCCCCGGCAGGGCCGGGAGTACATAGAAAGTGACAGACGGCGGGACGGAAAGTGCCTACCTGCGGATGATCCGAATGCGCCGGCCGGGCGGGACGCTGGTCTTGCAACGCGCTCCGACACATCACAGGGAACGAGGGGAACTCATGAAGGGTATTGCCGTAGGGATTGTGCTGGCGATCGCGGGTCTGGTCCTCTGGCTGACCACAAAGGAAGTGGAGACCCCGATCATCTCGCTTCACAAGGCCGGGCTGATCCTGGCGATCATCGGTGGCGCGGAGGCCTTGTTCGCGCTCCTGGGATTGGGAAAGAAAGCTAATAAATAAACGCGCATTGCGCGCAAGAGTGGCATTGCGCCCCAGCGGGACATGGCCCCGGTGCGGTCAGTCCCGCTTTTCGAGGAGATCCGTCAGCCGTTCCCGGGCCCGCTCGGCGTGCCGGTACGCCTGGGCCCCCCGGAACAGTTCCGCGGAATACCGGAAGTGCCTGACCGCCCTTTCCCGGTCCCCCACCCGCTCACATGCCGCCGCGATCTCACCGAGCGCGGCGGCCTTCTCATGGCTGCGTCCTGTATCGGGCAGCGCGGCCAGCCGCTCGCCCAGCGCAAAGAGGCGGTCGGTGTCACCGGCCGCCTCCGCACGGACCGCATCGGCGGCCGTGAGCCAGAGCGGGAACTCCGGTTCCTGGGCCACCGAGGCCACCACGAGTCCGCGCTCGACGATGCTGCGGGCCCCTTCCGTCTCGCCCCGGTGCAGCAACAGCAGGGCGTACCGGCCGTTGATCTTCTCCCAGAGCGGGAAGCCGGCGGCCGGGGTCACCCGGCGCGCACACTCCCCCAGCAGGTCGGCGGCCTGCTCCGCCTCGCCCCGGTCACACAGGTCGAGCGCCCGGTGCAGCGCGATGGCGGCGCGCGGCCCGGGGAGCACGCCGTCCGCCGGGGGCCGGGCCTGATCGCCGTCGGGAGCCCAGTGGGGGCAGCCGCTCCAATACGCGCAGCGGGTGAGCACTTCGAGGGCCAGCAGCGAGTGGAACCCGGTCCCGGGGCGCCGGCCTTCGCATTCGAGGTAGCCGGTGAGCGCGTGGCGCAGCCCGTCCTGGACCCGGCCGGCCGACTCCAGCAGATCGGCCAGCGCGATCAGAGCGCGCAGCCGGGGCTCGGCGTACGGCACGGGGACCGGCGCCTCCAGCATCCGCAGCAGAACCTGCGCGCCCTCGTCGGCGCGGCCGAGCGTGCCCAGTATTTCGGCAATGGCGAGCTGCGCCTCGGCAAATACGTCGTCCTGCCGGCCGGCCGGTTCCCTCTCGGCCAGTGCGCGGAATTCCGACAGCGCGCCCTCGGCGTCGCCACCGTCCCATTGCCTGCGCGCCGCCACCAATCGCCCGACGAGGTCGAGCCTGCGGACCCGGCCGGTGGTTTCGTCCTGCCCGGCGGTACCGGATATTTCCTCCACGCCCACGCCGAGGCGTTCCGCCAGGATCTTGAGTGCCCGGCCGCTGGGAATACGCTTCCCGCGTTCCACCAACGAGATGTAGCTGGACGACATGTCGGGCCCGGCAAGGTCGTGCTGTGTCATACCGGCGCCGACCCGGAGCTCTTTGATTCTCCTCCCGGTGTCCGCCAGCTCAGGCATTCGACAAACCCTCCGGATTTCGGACGACGGATGATCCCGGCCGGCTGCATCAAATCGCCGAGTCACAATGAGTGGTCGGCACTTTACCAAGCAGTCAAGAAGAAGTCGACCGATATTCGGATTCCTCCCCCGGCCTTCACCGGGTGCGCCGAGATCATTTCGATGTCCTCGGTGCATTGCGCCCGGCCCCCCGCCGAGAGGCCGGTGCGCACACCGAAAACCGGCTGCCGGGTACGCCGAACTGTGTGCCGCGACGCCGTGGGTCAGCCTTTCGATGTACTACCGCACGGCGATGCACGCCCCGGAGGTGACGTGGTCGGATGAGGCAGCAAGCGCCCCACCACCGCCGGACTCCGCGGAGGCACCACCCATGACGCAGCCCCCACGCCCGGATCTGCAGAAGGATCCGGCGCCCCCTTCCCCCTCGTCGCCCACGGTGCTGGCCTCCGACGCCGAGCGCGAGAACATGGTCGAACGCCTCAGAGAGGCCGCCGTGGAAGGCCGGTTAACCCTGGAGGAGCTGGCCGAACGGTCCGAGGCGGCCTATCTGGCCCGCACCCGCACGGAGTTGATGTCCGTCGGCCAGGATCTGCCGCAGGTGACACCCCCGGCGCCGCCGGGCCCCTCGGCGGGAGCGCGCACCTTCCGCGCCACCTTCGGCGACCTCGTCCACCGCAGCCCCGTGCTGGAACACGGCATCGAGGCGACCGCGGTCTTCGGGGATCTGACCCTGGACCTGTGCGCCTCCCCGGCACCGTCCACCGGTGAACTGACCATCGCGGCCCGTGCGATCGTCGGCGATGTGCATCTGCTGCTCCCGGAGGGCGTCCGGGTCGAGATGAACTGCAGCCAGGTCCTCGGTGATGTGCGCGATCTGACCCGGGCGCACGCCGGCCCCGAAGCCATCACCCCGCTCGTGCGCATCACCGGCGCCGCCGTCCTCGGTGACATCATCGTCGCCCACCCCGACAGCGACCGCCGCACGTACTGGCAGAAGTGGCTCGACGAGCGCCGCACCCGGACCTGACCGGAGGAGCAGCCGTGGCATCCGCTCAGACCCTGCCCCGCTCCGGACCGTCCGCTCCCCTGCCCGACGAGGGCCGGATCACGCTGCGGGCGAGCGCACGGCACATCGGCGCGCTGGTCCGCCGCAACCTCCTGCAGATCCGGCGGAACCCGACGGCGATGTCCGACGCGCTGCTGATGCCGGTCGTGCTGACCGTGCTGTTCGTCTTCGTCCTGGGCGGCTCGATCGACCCCGGCGGCGACCGTGTGCGCTACACCGCCTTCCTGGTGCCGGGGCTGATGGTGATCCTCGGCATGACCATCGCCATGGCCGTGGGCGTCGGCGTCAACGACGACTTCCGTACAGGCGTGATGGACCGCTTCCGCACGATGCCCATCGGCCGCTCCTCGGTGCTGGTGGCCAAGCTGGTGGTGGAGACCGGCCGGATGCTGGTGGCCATCACGGTGTTGCTGATCGTCGGCGCGGTGCTCGGCTTTGACGTCGCCGGGCACTGGCCGGGCCTGCTGGCCGCGACCGCCCTGACCGCCGCGTTCGGGACCTCGCTGGTGTGGACCTTCATGCTGCTGGGCCTGACCCTGCGCACCGCACAGGCCATCCAGGGGCTCTCGGTCCTGGTGCTGACCCCGCTGGAGTTCGGCTCCTCGATCTTCGTGCCGCCCTCGACCATGCCGGACTGGCTGTACACCTTCACCCGCTTCAACCCCCTGACCCACATGGCCGACGCGGCCCGCGGACTCGCCCTGGGCGAGGGCCCGGTGGCCGGCCCTGTGCTCTGGACGCTGGTGTGGTCGGTGGGGCTGACCGCCCTCACCGCCCCGGTGGCCGTCGCCAAGTTCCGCACCAAGACCTGACACCGATCCGTACGGAGCCGAGCGCCTCCCCCGGCACGCCCTCGGCGTGGCTCCCTCCGTACGAAGAAGTCGTGCCCGACTCCCTCCGGCACCCCCGGGCCGGAGGGCGCCGGGCACGCGCCCTCCCCGTCGGGGCCGCAGCTTCCTCGTGCCGCCCACCGGCCGCCGGCCCCGTGCCGGCAGCCCCTGATGGCGCTGACGGCGCTGATGGCTCTGACGGGTCCAGGGGCCCCAACGGCCCCAACGGCCCCAACGGCCCCAAGAGCCCTAATGGCCCTCGCGCTCCGGGAAGTCCCCCGCGGCGGCGGTCATCCCCGGCGGGGTGTCGGCGAGCGCGGTCGCCACCTCCACCACGGCGGTGGTCCCGGCCGCGACCTGCCGCCAGGCGTCCGCCAGTGCCCCGGGCAGCTCGTCGGCGTCCGTCACCCGCCGGTAGCCCAGGCCGTAGGCGGCGGCCAGGCCCTCGGTGCCGGTCGGGCGGGGCCGGGTGAAGGCGAAGCGCGAGCCGGCCGGAGAGACCCGGTCGAGGTTGGACTGCAGCCAGCCGTAACCGCCGTTGTCGAGGACGACATAGAGAACGGCGACGCCCGCGTCGGCGACGGTGGGCAGCTCGCCGCGGAAGAGGTTGAAGGCACCGTCACCGACCACCGCGACCACCGGCCGCCCGGCCGGTTCGGCCAGCCGTACGCCCACCGCGGCGGCCGCCCCGAAGCCGAGCGGGGTCTGCTCGCTGGGCACCACGGAACCGCCTGCGGACCCCAGCGACCAGTGCGGGAAGAAGTACGACCACATGTCCTGCAGGCCGTTCTCCTGCACCAGGACGCGGTCCGCGGGGAGCGCCCGGTCGAGGGCGGCCAGCACCCGGGCGACCGGTACGGCCCCCCCGGTCACCGTCTTGGCGGCCTCCTCGGCGCGGTCCGCGGCACGCCGCTCCAGCGCGGCCCGCGCCGTACGGACCCGGGCCGGCCAGGCACCCGTGGGCCGGTGCCCGGACAGCAGCCCCGTCCAGCCGTCGACGATCCGTCCGGCGTCGCCGAGCACATGGGCGCCGGGCCGCTCCATGGCCAGATTCTCCTCGCCCAGCACCGCCTGGATCACCGGGAGTTGCGCCGCCTCCTCCGGCCAGCCGAAGGTGGCGGTCTCCTCCAGGCGGCTGCCCAGCGCGATGACGAGGTCTGCCTCGCGCCACAGCGCGTCCATCGGGGCGACCGTGTAGAGGCCGCTGACGCCGCAGTGGAGCGGGTGGTCCTCGGCGACCGTGCCACGGCCGGAGGCGGTGCTGAAGAGCCCGGCGCCGAGCAGTTCGGCGAAGCGCTCGATACGGCGGCCGGTGTTGCGGTGCCGGGCGCCGCCGCCGACCAGCAGCAACGGCCGCTCGGCCGCGGCGATCCGGGCGGCGGTGGCGGCCAGCGCCTGAGGGTCGGGGGCGGGCCGTTGAGGCGTGGCCGGGCGCCACGGCCCGCTGCGGGTGACCGGTTCGGCGGCGATCTGCTCGGCGAGCTCCAGGTAGACCGGGCCCGGGGCGCCGTTGACGGCGAGCGCGGCGGCCTTCTCCAGGGCGCCGGGCAGCCGTGCGGCATGGTCGACACGGGTCGCCCACTTCACATACGGGCGGATCGCGGTCAGCTGGTCCAGCTCCTGGAAGGCGCCGGTACCGAGCCGGTCGAGCCGGGTGCCGTCGGCGATGAGGAGCAGCGGCACGGCGGCGGAGCGGGCCTCCAGGACGCCGGTGAGCGCATTGGTCAGCGCCGGCCCCTTGCCGATCACGCAGACGCCGGGGCGGCCGGCGGCGAGCGCGTAACCGGTCGCCATGAACAGGGCGTTGCGCTGATCGCGGCAGAGCACCACCTCGGTGTCGGACCGCTCCAGCTCGCCGAGCAGCGCCATGTCGTCGCCGGGCAGCCCGAACACCACCTCGGTGCCCAGGTGGTGGAGGTGGTCGGCGATCGCGGCCCAGGCGGTGGGGTGGCCGGTGGGGTGGGTCGTGAGGGTCATCGGCAGGCTCCCGGACCGTAGGCGGCGACGGCCTGGGAGATCAGTACGGGTTCGGCCCGCACGTCCTCGCCGTCGGCGATGTAGTTGGCCATCCGGCCGTAGCCGCCGAACGGGGCGTTGCCGTTGTCGATGGAGAGCAAGGTGGTGTCGAGGGTGACGGTGGTGCGCCGGCGCAGCGCCTCGACCAGGCCAGGGGCGTGGCCGTAGACGCTGGAGCCCAGGGCGCGTTCGGTGAACATGCCGGTGGTGAGGGTCGCGGCCAGCGCGTCCTCGTCGCGGTAGCCGGCGATGTTGAAGATCGGGGCGAAGAACTCCGGTACGTGGGTGCGCGGGGTGACCTCCGGACCGACGACGACGGTGGGGTCGAGCCGCCGGCCGCGGAAGTCGACATGCCCGCCGTGCACGATGCCACCGTGGTTGCGGGCGAGGAACTGCGCGCCGTCCTCCAGCGCGCTCTCGTAGAAGATCGGCCCGAAATCGGCGTCCGGGTCGGAGTAGGGGCCGTAGCGCAGCCCCTTCAGCTCGCTGACCAGGGTGTCGACGAACGGGTCGAGCAGCGACTCGTGGACGCTGAACAGGTCGGGGCCCAGGCAGTCCTGGCCGGTGTTGAGGACCCGGATGGCGATGGCGTCGCGGACCGCCTGCTCGACATCGGCGCCGGGGGCGACGACGAACGGGTTGACGCCGGAGCCGAGGAAGAGGAAGAGCTGCCCGGGGGAGAGCCGGGCGCGGATCTGTTCGGCGTTGGCGTAGGCGCCGGTGAAGACGACGACATCGGCGGGGCGGACGTGCTCGTGCAGGAACTCCCGCTGGCTGGCGCCGGTGAGGGTGATCGGCAGGCCGTGCCGCTCGGCGAGCAGGGTGTGCAGCCGCTGCATCTGGTCCTTGACCCGGCTGGAGGGACGGAAGACCAGCCGGTCGGTGTAGAGCGCAGGGACCAGGAGGTAGAGGGCGTAGGAGTAGAGGATGACGTTCGACGGCATGAAGGCGGCGAGGTGGGGGACCCGGCCGGGCCGGTGGGCGGCCACCTCGTCCAGGGCCCCGTCGAGGGTGGCGACGGTCGACTCGATCTCGTAGCGCG
The DNA here is from genome assembly GCF_043199875.1 of Streptomyces sp. NPDC048516. NCBI lineage: Bacteria > Bacillati > Actinomycetota > Actinomycetes > Kitasatosporales > Streptomycetaceae > Streptomyces > Streptomyces sp. NPDC048516. Next base: position 196,157 of record NZ_JBICWS010000004.1, read on the forward strand.
CGGCGCGGTGGGTGGAGATCTCGCACAGCAGCTCGTGCACGGTATCGGCGTCGTTCACCAGGAAGTCCCGGACCCGGTGCACGGCCGCCGCACGCCGGCTGTCGGTGCTGTCCTCCTCCGGCTCGGCGGCCACGGTCGGCCATGCGGGAGCGGAGCTCATATGTCCCTCCTCGGGGCGTAGTCCATGGAGGGTCAGCGTCAGCCAACTGTCATTTATTGTCAAGTAAAGTCATTACACTCGACTGCCCCATATGACAAGCGACCGCACTCCCGGCCGTGCCACGGGACCCCTCACACTCCCGCCCACCCCGGCGCGAAACCCCCGGGGCAACCTCTCATCTGTCGTAATACTCCCGCCCCGGCCACGGGAATGCCGGGCTCCGAAAGTGACAAAAAATGACTCCCGGCGCGGAGCCGGGTCGTTCACAAACGCCCCTGAGCAGGCCGGTGACGAGTAGACTCGCGGTCATTGCGTTCCGTCAGTCCGCAGCGTCCGAGCCCCCGTCACCGTCCGTCCGCCCCACTCAACTGCGAGCGATTTTCTTGACGATTGAGCAGCCTGCTTTCGGTAAGCGAGTGCGGGAGGTCCGGCGCTCCCAGGGTCTGTCCCAGGGGGACCTCGCCGGGGACGATCTCTCCCCCAGCTATGTCTCGCTGGTCGAGAACGGCCGCAGAGTCCCCGGCGCCAAGATCGCCCGGTCCCTCGCGCAGCGCCTGGGCACGACGGTCGAGGCGCTGTGCGCCACCGACGAGCCCGGCGACCGGCTGACCCGTCGCCTGGGTCTGGTCGGCCAGTTGGTGGCCGCCCGGTCCAGCCGGCTGGCCGGTGACTGGCCGGGCGCCCGGCGGCAGCTGGAGTCCGTGGTGGAGCAGGCCGGCACCGGTCACGACGAGGTGCGCTGGGAGGCGCGCTGGGAACTGGCGACCGTCCTCGGACAGCTCGACGACCCGGCCCGCCATGAAGCGGCGCTGCGCCACCTCCTCGACGACCCGCTCACCCGCTCCGCGCCGGTGCTGCACGCCCGCGTCGCCATCGAACTCGCCCAACTGCTGCGCGCCGCGGGCCGCCTCGCGGACGGGGTGCGCTTCGCCGAGGAGGCCGTCCGGATCACCGGCGAGCTGGAGCCCGGCCGCCCGGAGCGGGCGCAGGCCCGGATGACGCTGCTGTCGGTGTCCGTCGACAGCGGGGAGTGGAGCCGCGCCGGACAGCTCGGGGCGGAGCTGCAGGCGGAGATCGCCCCTCTCCCGGCCGGTGAACTGCGGGCCGGCGCGCTGTGGGCGGTGGCCGGTGCGCAGTATCTCGGCGGGCATCCCGAGCGGGCGCTGGAGCTGCTGGCCGAGGCGGAGCAGTTGCTCGCCACGACGGACGGGGTACGGCTGCGGCTGCAACTGGCCCGCGCCCGTGGGCTGCTGGCCTTCGCCGCGGGCCCGCCGGAGGAGGCCGACGCCCTGCTGGAGCGGGCCAGGCAGGCCGCCGCACTCGTCGACACCCCGGCCGCCAGGACCTGGCTCGCCGTCCTGGAGACGGCCGCGGCGCTGCGCCACCACCGGCCGGCGGCGGCCGCGGAGCACGCCGTCGCGATCGACCCCGACGCCGCCGGACTGACGCCCCTCGACCGTGCCCGCGCTCTGCTCCACCTCGCCCGCGCCCATCGCGCGGACGGCGGTGAGGAGGCCGCGGAGGCCGACTTCAAGGAGGCCGCCGAGGGCTACGAGCACGCCGGCGCCTTCCGGCTGGCGCTGGAGAGCTGGCGGGAGCTGAGCGCCGGCGGCCGAGCGGGCGAGGGCCCGGATCCCCACGCGGTGCTCATGCCGTAGAGCGGCGCCCGTGCCCCAGGGGAGCCGCCCTCCAGACGTCCCCCGCGTCCCCCTCCAGGCGTCCCCCTCTAGGCATCTCTCTTGGCGCTGCCCGCCTCGGCCGGTGCGTTGCCGTGTGTACCGGCGGGCTCGCACGCCGAGGTCGCCCGCCAGATGCGGACTCCGGGTGCCGGGGCCGAGGTCGCCGCGCAGGCCACGGTCTGCGGGCCCGCGGGCAGTTCGCGGACGTACGCCGTGCCGCCGGGGCCCGCGGCGGATCCGGGGATCACGATCTTGCCCTCCCGCGCACCGCTCAGCGCGTCGATCGCGTCGGCGGTGGCCAGCTCGCCGCGTCCGGTCAGCCGCAGTGCCGCTTCCTTACGGGTCCACAGCTGCGCCAGTCGCCGGCCCCGCCGGCCCGCCGGGGCCTCCTGGACATAGCCGCGCTCCAACGGGGTGAAGGGGAGCAGCAGTTCGCCGACCGGTCCGCGGGGCACGGTGTGCACGGACAGCGCCACCGGGAGGTCCCTGATCAGGGCCAGAAACCGACGGCCCGCATCCGCACCGGCGTCGAGGCAAAGGCGGGTGCCAGGTCGCCGGACGGCGGTGGCGGGCGGTTCGGCGCACACCGGTCGTCCGAAGCCGTCCCGGCTCATCCGAATATCGCCGGGGGAACAATGCAGCAGCCGGCCCAGAAATGCCGTTAAACAGTCGGGCTGTCGAATGTCAACGGGGACGTTCGAGAATATATGCAAAAAGCCGTCGGCTAATTCGGATGAGCGGGAAGGGTCCCAACATGCCTCCTCTCGGGGCGCGTTGGCCGGTCCGCCGTCATGGTTGAGCGAATGCGCGCCACAGGAAGGCTGGTCCCCCCGCATAGATCCCCTCGCACCATGTCTCCTTTCCGGACGGTCACATCCGAGAAAGCAGTGCACTGAGTCGATTTGATTTACACTCCGGAGATCTTCAAGGTATCCCTGGTCTATGCCTGCGTCAACAAGTGACGACCGAAAATCAACTTCGCTTTACCCGAGGGCATTACGAGATTTCGCCACCGTGCGGCCCCGACGCGACGCGGTGAACCCCGGGTGGCCGCAAGCCGAGAGCCGGTCACGCTTCCGTGGGCGGCAATCCGGCTGCTATTCACCTCCGTTGTGCGGGTGTCTTGTGGTGGTGCGCTCCTGCCGGTGCGGCACGGCCGGCAGGAGCGCACGGGCCGGCGGCCGCCCTCAGGACGCCGCCTGCTTCTCCACCCGGATCACTATGTCCAAAACCGTGCGCATGTCCTTCATCTCCTCTTCGGGCAGCTCGACCCCGAAGCGCTCCTCCGCCACGACGATGACCTCGGCCATCGCGAGCGAGTCCACATCCAACTCCTCGACCAGGGACTTCTCTTCGGTCACCTCGGCCGGGACCACTCCGGCCACCTCGTGCAGGATCTCGGCTAGCTGCGCAACGATCTCTTCGCGGGTCGGGACGGTCATGACGGTCACCTCTCTGTGGAGTGCGGGGTGGCGCAGGGTGGAGGGGCGGCCCGGAGGCCGTGCGGAGCGGCCGCGGCCCGGCCGGCGTCCTGCCGTGGGGCGGGCCGGCACCGACCGGCCGACGCGGCGTCCCGGCGCGCGGGCAGCACCGGGAAGTCCTGCGCGCCGGTAGGACGTCCGCGCCTCCATGACACCGGAGTCATTCTTTTGACTACACTTGACTGTTCCAGTCAACTGGAGGTCCGATAGGTTGTCAATGACGGCCTTTCAAGACCAAGCCAGGACAATGCTTCTGAGTTATCTTCAGTGACTCCGAAGTCGGGAATGAGTCAGACGGAGGAACCGCATGAGCGGTCTGCTCGACGGAAAGCAGCTGGTCATCACGGGTGTGATCACCGAAAGCTCGATCGCCTACGCGGTGGCCCGCCTCGCCCAGGAAGAGGGCGCCAAGATCGTCCTCACCGCCTACGGACGGCCGAGTCTGGTCGCCCGGCTCGCCCGGCGACTGCCGGAGGAGCCCCCCGTGGTGGAGCTGGACGTCACGGACGAAGAGCAGCTCAGCACCCTCGCCGACCGCGTCGGCGCGCACCTCGACGGCCTCGACGGCGTACTGCACTCCGTCGCCCACGCCCCCGCAGGCTGCCTGGACGGCGGCTTCCTGACCGCACCGTGGCGCGATGTCTCCGCCGCCCTGCACACCTCGACGTACTCCCTGGTGGCGCTGGCCATGGCCTGCCGGCCGCTGCTGCGCCCCGGGTCCTGTGTCGTCGGCGTCGACTTCGACGCCTCCCGCGCCTGGCCCGGCTACGACTGGATGGGCGTCGCCAAGGCGGGACTCGAGGCCTGCTCCCGCTATCTGGCGCGCGACCTCGGGGGCCAGGGCATACGGGCCAACCTCGTCGCGGCCGGCCCCCTGCGCACCCTGGCCGCGCGCGGTATCGGCGGTGACGGCCCGTCCTTCGAGAAGAGCTGGGCGGCCCGCGCCCCGCTCGGCTGGGATCCGCAGGACGCCGACCCGGTCGCCCGTACGTGTGTGGCGCTGCTGTCGGACTGGCTGCCCGCCACCACCGGCGAGATCGTGCACGCGGACGGCGGCCACCACATGATCGGCGACTGAGCGGCGATGGCGGAGAGTGCCGTGGCGGCGGGCGGAGCGGCGGCGGGCGGAGCGGCGGCGGGCGGAGCGGCGGCGGGCGGAGCGGCGGCGCCGACCACGCTGCACTGCGGCCCGTACGCCATCGAGCGGCTGCGGATCGCCGCCTTCGCCGCCGCGATCGGCGACCCCCACCCCGCGTACACGGACCCGGCCGCAGCCCGCGCCCTCGGCCACCCGGACATCATCGCCCCGCCCACCTACCTGGCCACCCTCGCCGGCCACGCCGAGGACCGACTCCTGCGCCTGCAACCGGCCTTCGTCACCACCGAGGGCACCGTGCACCGTGCGCAGACGCTGCGCCACGCCCGCCCCGCACACGCCGGCGACACCCTGCACGCGACCGTGCGCCTCACCGCCGCCACCCTCGCCGGCCGCCCCCTCCTCACCCTCGACTGCGAGTTCCGGGACGAGGGCGGTGCCCGGGTGGCCACCACCACGTCCTCGCTGCTGTGCCCGGCCACCGCACCGCGGCCCTCCCGGCGCCCGCCCGACACCACGGAATCGGACCACCCATGACCGACACCATCGCCCCTCCGGTCGCCGCCGCCCGGCTCGTCGACGGCACCGCTGCCCCGCTCGACGGCAGCGCGGCCCCGCCTGACGGCACCGGCCGCCTCGACGGCCCGACGCTCGGCCGCCGGATATCCACCACCGCACACGCCTTACGGCAGCTCGGCCTCCGCACCGGCGACCGGGTCCTGGTACAGGGCGACAACAGCGTCGACTATGTCGTCACCCTGCTGGCGCTGATGCATCTGGACACCTCGCTCATCCCGCTCGACCACCGGCTCTCCCGCGCCGACGCCGCCGCGGCCGGCCGCCAGGCCCGGGCCCGCTGGCTGGTCACCGCCGCCGACCACGCCACCGGCTTCCCCGGCATCCCCGACCGGCGCGTGATCCCCTACCCGCGGCCGGCCGCCGACGCCCCGGCGCCCCCGCCCGGCGCGGTCGGTCCGGCCTCCTGGTTCCGCCGCCCCGACGCCCTCGTCCTGTGGTCCTCGGGCACCACAGGACGGCCCAAGGGCATCATCAAGCCCGGCCGGGCCGTCCTCGACAATTCGCTGCGCACCATCCAGGCCATGGGCTACCGGGAGGACGACGTCCTCGCGCCCCTGCTGCCCTTCTCGCACCAGTACGGACTCTCCGTCATCCTGCTGTGGTGGCTGGCCCGTTGCACCCTGCTGGTCACCCCCTACCAGCGGCTCGACGCGGCCGTCGGCCAGGCCGCGGCCCACGGCGCCACCGCCGTGGACGCCGCCCCGTCCACGTACCACTCGCTCCTCGGCGTGGTGCGCCGCCGCCCGGAGGCACGGGCCGGACTCGCCGGGGTACGGCTCTGGGGCGTGGGCGGCGCACCGCTGCCCGCGCCGCTGGCCGAGGCCTTCCACAGGACAATGGGCCGCCCACTCCTGGACGGCTACGGTCTGACGGAACTCGGCAATGTCGCGCTGGCCACCCCGGACGCACCGCACGGCTGCGGGCGCCCGTTGCCCGGCGTTCGGGTGCGCGTCATGCGCCCCGACGGCACCGCTGCCGGCCCCGGCGAGCTCGGCGGCATCGAGGTGCGCTCACCCGGGCTGATGGCCGGCTATCTCCAGGAGGACGGCTCGCTCACGCCGGTCGCCCCGGACGCGTGGTATCCGACGGCCGACCTGGGCAGTGTCGACGCCGAGGGCACCGTACGGGTGGTGGGCCGCAATCAGGCTGTGCACCGGCTGGGCTTCACGCTCTACCCCGAGAGCCTGGAACGCCGTGCCGAGGCCTGTGGCCGGCCGGTGAAGGTACTGGCGGTCGAGGACCAACGCCGTGGCAGTGCACTGCACTTCGTGGTCGCCGACCCCGACGGGGAGGCTCCGCTCACCTGGCGCCGACGCCTCGCCGAACACCTCGCGGAGTATGAACAGCCCAATGCGGTCCATGTCGTCGACCACTTCCCGCTCACGGCCAACGGAAAGCCCGACACGCGTGCGCTGCGTGCGGAGCTCGGGCTGGAGCTGGGAGGGGGTCCGGGGACCGAGGCCCCGGTCGGGGGCTGAGCGGACGACTCCGGGTGTATGGCGGGTGGTTCAGGTCTGCGGGACCCCCGGGAAGTCCGGGTGGGTCAGTTCTGCGGGTGGGTCAGTTCTGCGGGTGGTTCACGTCTGCGGATGGGTCGTTCATGCCTGCGGATGGTTCACGTCTGCGGGTGGGTCATGGCTGCTGTTGTTTCACGTGGAACATGTCGGCCTGTGCTGCCTCGTCGACACCACTTCCTCGCACTTCCTCATCGACACCGCTTCCTCGCTTACGACGCTTCCTCGCCGACGTCCATGTCAGCGTGGGCTCGGCGTGAGCATCCGCTCTGCATGAGCGTTCGCTCGGCGGGAGTGTTCGCTCGGCGGGACTGTTCGCCGGAGCTGTCACGCGTCGTTGCGCCCTTTTCAGGGCCGGGTACCGGCGTCAGAACGGCTGGCGCCCGGTTCAGACGGCGCGAGCGGTGTGGGCATGGCGGCGGGCCGCCGGAATGGCCGCGGAGCGTGCGTCCGCCTCGGCACCGGCGTCCGGGCCGGTACCGACAGGGACGGAGGCAGGGGCCGGGGCAGGAGCCGGGGCCGGGGCCGGGGCGGCGAACTCGTCGGCCGTCGGCTCGGTGCGGGAGCGGAGGCGGGTACGCAGACCGGGCGAGGTGCCGTGTGCCTCGGCGCTGATGCGCTGCTTGATCGTCGGCGGCAGCTCGGGCCGGGCGAACATCCGCCGGGCCGGGCCGGCTTGGCAGTACAGCGGTAGCGGTACGGCGCGCGGAGCGGGCACAGCAGGGGTTCCCGTGCCTGGACCGCGATCCGGTGCGGCGCAGCTCACCTCCTCCGGGGCCTCGGCATCGGGGGCGTCGGTGCCCGCGTTTCCGTTGCCCAGGGTCCGCTCGTACAGTGCGGCATCCCGGCGCGCGGCCGAGGCCGCCGCGGAGACACCCAGTGCTGCCAGCAGCTTGCCCAGCATGGCAAGGCACACCGCCCAGAACTTCATGACCTTGGTCGCAGCCATGGCCCCTCACTTTCGGTCAGGATCTCCCCGAGAGATCCACTGCGTCTGCTTCGTTGTGCTTTCTCAGTTGCTTCGCTTCGGTTGCTTCGCTTCAGTTGCGCCGCTTCCGGTGCACCGCTTGGATGGCGTCGCTTCTGTTGCGTTTTCTTATGATGAGTACGCAATGGGAGGATTCATGGACCGACGCCCCCGGATCGGCGTTCTTCCGATGAACACCACCCGTACGCAGTAGCCACAGCCGTCGGACGGCAGGCCGGCGGTGGGTCGCAGCCGCCGGTCAACCGATCGGTTGATGCCGTTCCGAGCGGGATGGGCGATGTGCCAGCGGGTGCATCGGGCGGATTCTCGGGTTATGGCAATCATCGAAGTCACCGGGCTGCGCAAGGTCTACGGGGGCCGGGCCGTGGTCGACGAGGTCTCCTTCGCCGTACAGGAGGGGGAGATCTTCGGCGTCCTCGGCCCGAACGGCGCCGGCAAGACGACGACCGTCGAATGCATCGAGGGCCTTCGTGTCCCGGACGGCGGGGCGGTGCGCGTGGGCGGGCTGGATCCGGTCGCCGACCACGACCGGGTCACCCAGATCCTGGGCTGCCAGCTGCAGGAGAGCGAGCTGCAGAGCAAGCTCACCGTGCAGGAGGCGCTGGAGCTCTACGCCGCCTGCTATCCGCACCCGGCCGACTGGCGGCAGCTGGTCGAACGGCTCGGCCTCACCGACCGGCTCTCCGCCCGCTTCGGCAAGCTCTCCGGCGGCCAGAAGCAGCGGCTGTTCATTGCGCTTGCGCTGATCGGCAATCCGCGGGTGGTGGTGCTCGACGAGCTGACCACCGGCCTCGATCCGCGGGCCCGCCGGGACACCTGGCAGCTGATCGAGGAGGTGCGTGCCTCCGGGGTGACGGTGCTGCTGGTCACGCACTTCATGGAGGAGGCCGAGCGGCTGTGCGACCGGATCGCGGTGATCGACGGCGGCCGGATCGCCGCGCTGGACACCCCGGCGGGTCTGATCGGCAAGGCCTCCCGGTCCGTCGTCATCTCCTTCACGCCGTCGGCACCGCTCGACCCGGCCGAGCTGGCGGCGCTGCCACAGCTCGGGTCAGTGGAACGGAGCGGACGGACCGACGGACGGACCGACGGACGGACCGACGGGCGGACCGACGGGCGGGGTGCGCCGGGGTCCGCCGGTGAGCGGCTGGTGATCCACGGGACGGACGCCACCGTCGACGCGGTGATCTCCCTGCTGGCCCGGCACCGCATCACCGCACGGCAACTACGGGTCGGCGACGCCACGCTCGACGACGCCTTTCTCGATCTGACCGCGCAGGAAGCCTGAGGTGCCCGCCATGCCCGCCACACCCACCATGTCCGCCCCGGCACACCCGCCTGCACCGCCGAAGGCCCGGGCCGCCGCCTCGCGCGCCGTCCTGAAGACCGAGGCCCGGCTGTTCCTGCGCGAGCCCGGGTCGCTGTTCTGGATCCTGGTCTTCCCGACCCTGCTGCTGACCATCCTCGGCCTGATCCCCTCTTTCCGGGAGGCCAGTCCCTCGCTGGGCGGCCGGCGGGTCATCGATCTGTACGTTCCGGTGGCCCTGCTGCTCGCCGCGATCACCACCGGAGTCCAGGTGATGCCCGCGGTGCTGACGGGCTATCGGGAGCGCGGCATCCTGCGCCGGATGTCGACGACCCCGGTGCGGCCCGCGGCGCTGCTCGGCGCGCAGATCGCCCTGCACGGTACGGCCACCGTGGTCTCCATGGCGCTGGCGCTCACCGTCGGCCGGCTCGCCTTCGGTGTGGCGCTGCCCGGGCAGCCTGCCGGCTATGTGCTGGCAGCCGTCCTGACCCTGTGCAGCGCGCTTGCCCTGGGCTGCCTGCTCTGTGCGCTCTCCCGGACCACCAAGGCGGCGAGCGTGGCCGGCTCGGCGGTGTTCTTCCCGATGATGTTCACGGCGGGCGTGTGGGGTCCCGTCCAGTCGATGTCGGAAACGCTGCAGCAGATCGTCCAGTTGCTGCCGTTCGGCGCCGCCTCACAGGCACTCGCCCAGGCCTCGTCCGGCCACTGGCCCGGCTGGTCGCATCTCGCCGTGCTGGCGGTGTGGACCCTCGTTCTGGGCGGGGTCGCCAGGCATCGCTTCCGGTGGGAGTGAGGGTGGCAAGCGGAGTATGGGTGTCCGCACGCCGCCCGGGGGACACTGCCCGCATGGCAAGCGTCGACAGCAAGGGCCGGACCGCGGGACCCCTCGCCGGCCGACCGGTGCCGCACACCCCTGCCGGCTTCGTGCAGCCCCGCAGCTCCGCGCAGCAGGCGTGGGACCGCAACTTCCGGCGGTGGGGCGGCTACCCGTTGCTCGGCCTCGGGGTCCTGACCTCGGCCGCGTCGGCGGATCAGCTACTGCCGGGACAGGAGGCCTGGGCAGCGGGGGTACTGGTGGCGGCGGCGCTGGCGCTCCAGGTGTGGTGGAGCCGGGCCGGCTACCGGCTGCCCGCGCAGGCACCGGCAGGTGAGGTCTACTACTTCGTCCGCTTTCTGCTCGCCTTCACGCTGACCTGGCTGAATCCCTTCTTCGCGATCTACGCGGTGCTCGGCTACTTCGATGCTTCGCAGTTGCTGCGGCCGCGTTTCGTCGGCGCGGGGCTGCTGGCCACCGCGGTGGTCATGTCCGGGTCGCAGTCCGGTGGGCTTCCCCCGGCGAGCGCCGTGAACTGGGTGGCGTTCGGGCTGCTGTTCGTCCTCAACGCCCCCCTGGTCCTGGTCTTCAGCCGGATCGCCGTCCAGGAGGCCGAGCACGCCGCGGCGAATGCCGCCACCATCGCCGAGCTGGAACGCACCAACGCCCGGCTGGAGTCGGCGCTGGAGGAGAACGTCGGCCTCCACGCTCAACTGCTGGTCCAGGCGCGGGAAGCGGGCATCGCCGATGAGCGCCGCCGGCTGGCCGCGGAGATCCATGACACTCTCGCGCAGGGCCTGGCCGGCATCATCACCCAGCTGGAGGCCGCCACCGAGAGCAGCGATCCGGCCGCCGCCCGCGGGCACGCCCGGCGCGCCGTGGCGCTGGCCCGCGACAGCCTCGGCGAGGCCCGTCGCTCGGTGCACAACCTGGGCCCCGGCCTGCTGGAACATGCCGCGCTGCCGGATGCCCTGCGCAACACCGTCGAGGAGTGGTCGGCCCTGGCAGGCGTACGCGCCGAGTTCACGGTCACCGGGACCGCCGAGCCGCTGCACGACGAGGTCGAGGCCACTCTGCTGCGGATCGCCCAGGAGTGCCTGGCCAACGCCCGTCGGCACGCGGCCGCTTCACGTGTCGGCGTCACCCTCTCGTACATGGGGGACGAGGTGACACTGGACATCCGCGACGACGGCCGTGGCTTTGACCCGGCGGCGCTGCCGCCCCGTGAGCGCACCGGCGGCTTCGGCCTCGGCGGGATGCGGGCACGTGCCGAACGGATCGCGGGCGCCGTCGGCATCGAGTCCGAACCTGGCCAGGGAACAGCCGTCTCCGCACGCGTACCGTTGGTCCGCCATGGCTGAACACACCGAGCGAACCGAGTCCGGCGAGCGCACCGGCACGGCCGCCCTCGTCACCGTCCTGATCGTCGATGACCACCCCGTCGTCCGGGACGGTCTGCGCGGCATGTTCGCCTCCGCCGCCGGCTTCGAGGTGCTGGCCGAGGCCGGCAACGGCATCGAGGGCGTGGAGCTCGCCGCCCGCCTCGACCCCGATGTGGTCCTGATGGACCTGCGGATGCCGGGCGGCGGCGGGGTCGCGGCCATCACCGAGCTGGCGCGCCGGGCGCCGCGCTGCAAGGTACTGGTGCTCACGACCTACGACACCGACTCCGACACCCTGCCGGCGATCGAGGCCGGCGCCACCGGCTATCTCCTCAAGGACACCCCACGCGAGGAGCTGTTCACGGCCGTCCGTGCGGCGGCCGAGGGCCGTACGGTGCTCTCGCCCGCGGTCGCCTCCCGTCTGGTCTCACGGGTCAGGTCACCGGGCAACGAACCGCTCAGCGCCCGCGAGCGCGAGGTGCTGGCACTCGTCGCGAAGGGCACCTCGAACCGTGAGATCGCCGCCGAGCTGTTCATCAGCGAGGCGACGGTCAAGACCCATCTGACGCATATCTACGGCAAGTTGGGCGCCAAGGACCGGGCCGCGGCGGTGGCGGTGGCGTACGACCGGGGGATTCTCGGCTAGCGGCGCCCCGGTGCGGCCTCACCCCCGGCGGGAGCGGCGTCGTCCTCGGGCGGCGCGGCGTCGTCCTCGGGCGTAGTCCTCGTGCTCGGGCGTAGCGGTCGTTTCACGTGAAACGACCGCAGCGCGCTGCCCGCCGCCTCCCCGTGATCCCGCTCAGGCCGGGGTCAGCTCCCCCGTGCGTGCCATCTCCGCCATCATGCGAACGGCCTCCGGCTCGGGGGTGCCGGGCGGGATGATCAGCAGGTCCCAGCGGCCGTGACCGGGGGAGACCAGGCAGATGGTGTCCGGGCCCGGACGGCCGGTGGTTCTGCGCAGGCGCACGACATGACCCTCGACGAGGGTATGGGCGGGGAGAGCGGACCAGGGCGCGCCGTTCACCGTGGCGTGGGTGATCCGGGGCCAGTCGAAGGGGAGCGCGGCCAGCAGCTCGGGGAGTTCGGCCAGCAGGTCGGCCGAGTGGGGCCACCAGATGCCGTCGATGCACCGCACCGTATCGGTGTGCGGGGCGATGGTCAGTCGGGCGACGAGCGGTGGCGCGTGATGCGCATGGTGCAGGGGAGGGGCTGGATGGGGATCCCCGGCGATGGTCATACGGTGCTCCTGACGCGGCGGTCCGCCACCCGTGCCGGGTCGGGCCAGCGCACGTCCCAGACCCAGCCGAGGCGTTCGAAGAGCCGGATGACGGCGGCGGACACATCGAGCTGACCGCGGTCGACGCCGTGCCGGGCGCAGGTCGGGTCGGCGTGGTGCAGGTTGTGCCAGCTCTCACCGAACGACAGCAGGGCCAGGGGCCACAGGTTCGTCGCCCGGTCGTGCCGCCGGGTGCGGAACGGCCGCTCCCCGATGACATGGCAGAGCGAATTGACGCTCCAGGTGACGTGGTGCAGCAGCGCGATCCGGAGGAACCCGGCCCACAGCAGGGCGGTCAGCGCGGTGACCCAGGAGCCGCCGAGCGCCCAGCCCAGCCCGAACGGCAGGGCGAGGGTGAGCAGACACAGCAGCGGGAACGCCCGGTCGACCGCGCGGATCCCGGGGTCGGCGAGCAGATCGGGCGCAAAGCGCCGGTGCGAGGTGGGGTCGTTGCCGAACAGCCAGCCGATGTGCGAGTGCACCAGTCCGCGCAGCTGACCGCGCAGGCTGGTGCCGTAGCGGTAGGGGGAGTGCGGATCGCCGGGCCGGTCGGTGTAGGCGTGGTGGCGACGGTGGGTGGCGACCCAGTCGATGACATCGCCTTGGAAGCTGAGCGAGCCCGCGAGGGCGAGCGCCACACGCAGTGCAGGGGTGGCGGTATAGCTGCCGTGGGTGAGGCCGCGGTGGAAGCCGACGGTGACGCCCAGGCCGCTGATGACGTAGAAGACGGCCAGCAGAACGAGATCGGTGAGGTGGACGACGCTGCCCCAGAGGAGGGGGATGGCGACGGCCAGGCCGACGAACGGGGCGATGACGATGAGGGCGGTCACCGTGACGTACATCCGCCGGCCGGGGGTCGGCGGGGGCTCGGTGCCGCTGTCGGGGAACGGGGAGGTCCCGTCGTAGTCCCGTGCCGACGGGTCGCCTCGGGCGGTGGACGTCACGGGTCGCCACCTGCCTTGTCCGGTGGCGTCGGCGGGCCGCCCTGCGGCGGTTCGGCCACCGGCGGTTCGGCCACCGGCGGTCCGGCCACCGGCGGTCCGGGGTGGGCATCGTCGTGCGGCTGATTGTGCTTGCGGTCCCGCAGCGAATGCCTCCAGTCCGCGTAGCGGTGGGGGGCCATCCGTCCGGCTCCCTGGGCATTGACCCGGGCGATGAACAGCGCCCCCAGCGCGACCAGCGCCAGCAGCACGATCACGGTCCACAGCGTCTGCATGGTGCTCACCTCACCGAATGCGCGCCTCCCCGGCTCCCTGGGCGTCCCCAGGCGCCCTCGGCGCCCTCGGCATCCTTCGGCGTTCCGGTGCTTCCAAGGTACCCCGCAGGAGACCGGTACATCCCGTTGTGAGTAGTTATGGGGGAGAGAGGGCGAGGCGACGGAGAGAAGGGAGGCGAGTCGAGGTGGCGGGCCTGCCGTGCGGGTGGCGCCCAGGGCGGGGCGAGGGCAGGGCGAGGGCGGGGGGGAAGGTGAGGCGAAGCTGGGGCGGGGCGGGGCGAAGGCGCGGCGAACGCTACGGAGCCGTAGATCCCGCGCCCGCTCCCGCGCCCTCCCCCGGCACCGAAGTCAGCCGCTCAGACGTTGACGCCGAAGTCCGCCGCGATGCCCGCCAGGCCGGATGCGTACCCCTGGCCCACGGCGCGGAATTTCCACTCCGCACCGCTCCGGTAGAGCTCACCGAAGACCATCGCGGTCTCGGTCGAAGCGTCCTCGCTCAGGTCGTAGCGGGCCAGCTCCGCCCCGTCCGCCTGGTTGACGACGCGGATGAAGGCGTTGCGGACCTGGCCGAAACTCTGTCCCCGGCTCTCGGCGTCGTGGATGGAGACCGGGAAGACGATCTTTGCGACCTCGGCGGGCACCGTGGACAGCGTGACCTCGACGGACTCGTCGTCCCCCTCGCCCTCGCCGGTCAGGTTGTCACCGGTGTGCCGCACCGAGCCATCGGGGCTGGTGAGGTTGTTGTAGAAGACGAAGTGGGCGTCGGAGACGACCTTGCCCGCCTCGGTGCACAGCAGCGCGCTGGCATCCAGGTCGTAGTCCGCGCCCGTCGTCGTCCGTACGTCCCAGCCGAGGCCGACCGTGACTGCGGTCAGTCCGGGCGCTTCCTTCGACAGCGAGACGTTGCCGCCCTTGGCCAGCGAGACTCCCATGGCTTCCCTCCAGGTGTTGCCTGCATTCCGGGTGAGCCTCAAAATCTACAGGAGTGTAGAAGTAAGCGGCCGGAATCCGTGGCGTCCGGCGACGGATCCGAGCGGGCCATCGCCCGGATCCGGCCGCTCAGTAAGATGCCCCGACGTCCCGGCCAGCGGGACACCCGGAGCGACGGGAGGCGACGGCATGGGCGGGAAGACCTTCGGGAACTTCGGCGGCGCCGGACGGGAACGCGCCCGCAAGCGGGGGCAGGGCCAGCTGGAGGCCCAGGTGCTGGCCGCGCTGCACCACGCGCCGGGACCGGCCACCGCCGCCTGGGTACAGGAACGGCTCGGCGACGACCTCGCCTATACGACCGTGATGACGATCCTCTCCCGGCTGCACGCCAAGCAGGCCGTCACCCGCGAGCGGTCCGGCCGTGCCTACGTCTGGACCCCGGCCGCCGACGAGGCCGGGCTCGCCGCACTACGGATGCGCCGCGTCCTGGACGGCGAACCGGACCGGGACGCCGTACTCACCAGCTTTGTCTCCGCGCTCTCCGCCCACGACGAGCAAGTGCTGCGCACCCTCCTCGACCGCGATGCGGCTGACGGCCCCACGACGGCCGATGACCCCACGACGCCCGACGCCCCCACGACCGCCGACGGCCCCACGACGGCCGACGGCCCGGCCCGCGCGGAGAAGCCCGGCCCGGCCCGCACCGAGGAGCCCGGCGCGGCCCCGCCCCCGCCCATGTCCCCGGCCCCCGGCCGGCACCACCCCTCGGACGAAGCGCGCGGAGGCTGACCGGTGGGCGTCTTCGTGTTCCTGCCGCTCGTCCTGCCGCTCACCGCCCTGCCGATCGCCCGGCTCGCGGAGCAGCACCTGCACCCCCGCGCCACCACCCGCCTGCTGACCCTCCTCGCCGCGGTCCTCGGCCTGTGCAGCACGCTGTGCCTGGGCCTGCTGGTGGTCGTCGGCACCGCCCAACTGCGCGGCAATCCGCTGCCCGACGGCTGGTCGAACCCTCAGGTGCGGGCCGCGGTCCCGTTCGCCGAGGTCGCGGGCGTCGCCGCGATGCCCCTGCTGGCCACCGCGCTCACCGTGTGCGGCGCGGCGCTTCGCCGGCACCGCCGCATCCGGGCCCGTACCCACCGTGCGCTGAACGGGCTGCCGGCCGACGCCGATCCCGCGGTGCTGCCGGACGACGAGCCCTATGCCTACGCCGTGCCCGGCACTCCGGCCCGCCCCGGACGCCCCGCCAGGCCCGGCCGGGTCGCGGTCTCCCGCGGGATGCTGCGCAGCCTGGACGGCGACGAGCGGCGGGCCCTGTTCGCCCATGAGCGCGCACACCTGCACTGCCGCCACCACCGCTATCTGCTCGCCGTACGCCTGGCCGGCTGCGTCAACCCGCTGCTGCTGCCGCTGCGTTCCGCGGTCGCCTTCGCCACCGAGCGCTGGGCGGACGAGGAGGCGGCGCAGGTGGTCGGCGACCGGCGGCTGACCGCGCGTGCGGTGGGCAAGGCGGCGCTGGTCACCCGGTCCGCACCGGAACCGGGGCTGGCGCACTTCGCGGCGCCCGAACCGGGGCCGGTGCCGCGCCGGGTGGTGGCGCTGCTCGGGCCCGTGCCGCCGGCCCGCCACTGGCCGCCGGCGCTGACCCCGGCCGGTCTGGCGGCCCTGGTCGCCGCGGCGGGCACGGCCGCCTCCGCCGTCTCCGCACTCAACGCCGCGGTAGCGCTGTTCGTTGTTCTGAAGGCAGCAACGCCCCTCTAGGGGCACACTGACCCTTGACCCTCACGGGGCACGCACGGCGCACCCGCGCTGTGCGTACGCCGTACCGGACAACTTCTACAGCGCTGTAGACCTTCCCGGTACAGTGACGCGCACATGCGCAACAGGCGCGGCCGGAGGGGGAGATGGCAACGAGGTGCGGACTCCTGACCTGGGACTGCCCGCCTCCAGAGGCGGAGGTGCGATGGGTTTATCAGCCGGTGGAGGTCCAATACCCGGACGGCGAATGGACATTGGGCCGCATCACCGCCTGGTGGACGGACGGCGCGGGCGAGTTGTGGTGCCGGCTGCGCACCCTGCCCGGCAGCGCAAGCGCGTGTCCGCAGTGGCTGCGGTACGACCCCGAGTCCATACTGCTGCTGCCCAGCACCGGCATCTGACCCGCCCTCTCCTGCCGCCACGGCCGCCACGGCCGACGCTGACGGCACCTTCAGCGCTGCCGACACCGTTGGCACTGCCGTCACAGCGGCCCCTGCCGCCACAGCCGGCACCGTCAGCCGCCGCTGCCGCGCCCTCCCCCCTAGAGCACCGCTCGCCTCACCAGTATCAGAAGGACCAGAAGGGCCATCGGCGTGCATGACAGGCAGACGCACCAGCAGACGGCCCGGCGGGGCACCGGCGGCGCATCCAGAACGTCCCGTGGCACCGGCGGAACGTCCCGCACCGCCGGCAGAGCGTCCCGCACCACCGGCGAAGGCTCCGGTCCCGCGGGCGGTACGGGCAAGCTGCGGATGACCCGCCGCGGCCGCATCCTCGCCTGGACGGGTGGCGTACTCGGCGTGCTGCTGCTCGGCACGGCCGGCGTCGGGGCGTGGGTCTACCAGCACCTGGACGGCAATATCCACGGTGTGGACATCGGGGTCGACGGCGCCCGGCCGGTCAACCTCAGCCCCGGCTCCAAGAACATCCTGGTCGTCGGCTCCGACAGCCGTGCGGGTGCCAACGCCAAGTACGGCAAGAACCTCACCACCATGCAGTCGGACACGCTGATGGTGCTGCACATCGCCGCCGACCGTAAGTGGGCCACCGCGCTGTCCTTCCCCCGGGACTCCTGGGTGCAGATCCCCGCCTGCACCCGGGGCAACGGCTCGAAGTCGTCCCCGCACCACTTCAAGATCAACGAGGCGTTCTCGATCGGCGGTGACTCCGGCGACATCCGCAAGGCCGCGGCCTGCACCATCAAGACCGTCGAGAAGAACACCGGGCTGCGCATCGACCACTTCACCTCGGTCGACTTCCAGGGCTTCAAGGGCATGGTCAACGCGCTGGGCGGCATAGAGGTCTGCCCCAAGCACGCCATCCACGACAAGAAGGCCCACCTCGACATGGACGCGGGCTGCCAGAACGTCCGGGACGAGAAGGCGCTCGGCTACGTCCGCACCCGCTACAGCGTCGGCGACGGCTCCGACCTCGGCCGCATCGGCCGGCAGCAGGAGTTCATGAAGGCGCTGGGCGCCAAGGCCCAGTCCAAGCTCACCAGCCCCGGCGAGCTCTACGACTTCCTGAACTCGGCCACCAAGTCCCTGACCACCGACAACGACCTGGCCGGTATCAAGCCCCTCTACGACCTGGCCGCGACCGTCAAGGACATCCCCACCGACCGCCTCACCTTCCTGACGGTCCCCAACTACTACCGCGAGGCCGACGTCCCCACCGACAAGGCCAATGTCGTCTGGCAGTATCCGCAGGCCGGCCGGCTCTTCAGCGACCTGGCGCACGACCGCGAGATCGGCGCCGCCGGAAAGCAGAAGCTCGCCGAGGCCGCGAAGAACCCGGTGACCGCCCGCGCCGTGCGGGTCCGCGTCCTCAACGGCACCGGCGCACCCGGCCGGGCCGCCTCCGCCGCCGACCAGCTGCGCAAGCTCGGGTTCACGGTCGTCGGCACCGGCAACGCCCCGGCGACGGACAAGACCACCGTCAGCTACCCGGCCGCGCTCAAGACACAGAGCGAGGTGCTGTCCTCCCGCCTCCCCGGCACCAAGGCCACGGAGTCGGCCGGGGCGGCCCCGGGCGCGGTGACCCTGACCATCGGGCCGGACTTCCCGGCTCAGATGCCCTGACGCCGAGGTCCCTCAGGCGCGCAGGCGTTCCACCGGCCGGGCCGTGTGTACCTCGATATCGTGCGCGGCGCGCTGCAGCAGTTGATGGCTGAGGTCCGACATCGCCCGCGACACGGCCAGCTCGTCCCCGATGGCCGGGACGTTCTCGTCGGCGGGGTTACAGCGGGCCTCTCCCTGGCCGACCATCTGCCCGCCCTCCTTGCCACGCAGCCTGGCCTCGGCCCGGACCTGGTTGTCGGTCTCGGTGATGCTGATCTCGGCGTTCCATGTCTTCGTGCCGGTCACCGGAAGCCTCCTCGTCCGCCCAGGGGCAGCAGGGGCACCGCCCCCACAAAAATCCTCGCACCGGCGTCCGCGGGCCGCACCCGGGGCGGGGGCATCACCGTGCGGCCGGAGACGGCACCGCGCGGCCGGGGACGGCACCGTGCGGCCGGAGACGGCACCGTCGGGCGGGGAGAGAGCACCGCGAAGCCCGCCTGATGCAGCGGCATCAGACGGGCCCGGGCAGTGCCGCGGGCGCCCCGCCGCCGCGTCGTCAGTCCTCCCCTTCCAGCTCCCCTTCGGTCTCCAGGAACGCCTGCCGCAGCGCCGCCAGCGTCTCGGCGTCCGGCTTCTCCCACATACCGCGGGACTCCGCCTCCAGGAGGCGTTCGGCGATGCCGTGCAGGGCCCAGGGGTTGGCTTCCTGGAGGAAGTCGCGGTTCTCCGGGTCGAGGACGTAGGTCTGGGCGAGCTTGTCGTACATCCAGTCGGCGACGACGCCCGTGGTGGCGTCGTAGCCGAACAAGTAGTCCACGGTCGCGGCGAGTTCGAAGGCGCCCTTGTAGCCGTGGCGGCGCATCGCCTCGATCCAGCGGGGGTTGACCACCCGGGCGCGGAAGACCCGGGAGGTCTCCTCGACCAGGGTGCGGGTGCGGACCGTCTCGGGACGGGTGGAGTCACCGATGTACGCCTCGGGGGCCTTGCCCTTGAGCGCCTTGACGGTGGCGACCATGCCGCCGTGGTACTGGAAGTAGTCGTCGGAGTCCGCGATGTCGTGCTCGCGGGTGTCGGTGTTCTTGGCGGCGACCGCGATGCGCTTGTAGGCGGTCTCCATCTCGTCCCGGGCCGGGCGGCCTTCGAGACCGCGGCCGTAGGCGTAGCCGCCCCAGACGGTGTAGACCTCGGCGAGGTCGGCGTCGGTGCGCCAGTCGCGGGAGTCGATCAGCTGGAGCAGGCCCGCGCCGTACGTCCCCGGGCGGGAGCCGAAGATGCGGGTGGTGGCGCGCCGCTCGTCACCGTGCTCGGCCAGGTCGGCCTGGGCGTGGGCGCGGACGAAGTTGGACTCCGCGGGCTCGTCCAGACCGGCGACCAGCCGTACGGCGTCGTCGAGCAGGCCGATGACGTGCGGGAACGCATCACGGAAGAAGCCGGAGATGCGCAGGGTGACATCGATGCGGGGACGCCCGAGCTCGGCGAGGTCGATCGGCTCCAGGCCGTTGACCCGGCGCGAGGCGTCGTCCCATACGGGGCGGACCCCCAGCAGGGCCAGGGCCTCGGCCACATCGTCGCCGCTGGTGCGCATCGCGCTGGTGCCCCACAGGGACAGGCCGACCGACTGCGGCCAGTCGCCGTTGTCGTCGCGGTAGCGCTCCAGCAGGGAGTCGGCGAGGGCCTGGCCGGTCTCCCAGGCGAGGCGGGAGGGGACGGCCTTGGGGTCGACGGAGTAGAAGTTCCGGCCCGTCGGCAGGACGTTGACCAGGCCGCGCAGCGGGGATCCTGAGGGACCGGCCGGGACGAAACCGCCGTTGAGGGCGTGCACCGCGTGGTCGATCTCGTCGGTGGTGGCGGCGAGGCGCGGGACGACCTGGCGGGCGGCGAAGTCGAGGATGTCGGCGACCGCGGTCGGGTGCCCCTCGGCGACGCCGGGCACCGCCGCCGGGTCCCAGGCCGCGTCCTCCATCGCCTGGACCAGGCCACGGGCGGTCTCCTCGGCCGCGTCGGCAGTCGTCCGGGTGGCCGCCGACTCGTCGAGGCCGAGCGCCTCCCGCAGACCGGGCAGGGCGGAGGTGCCGCCCCAGATCTGGCGGGCACGGAGGATGGAGAGGACGAGATTGACGCGCGCCTCACCGGCCGGGGCGCCGCCCAGGACGTGCAGCCCGTCGCGGATCTGGGCGTCCTTGACCTCGCACAGCCAGCCGTCGACGTGCAGCAGGAAGTCGTCGAAGCCGTCGTCGTCGGGGCGAGCCTCCAGGCCCAGGTCGTGGTCGAGCTTGGCGGCCTGGATCAGCGTCCAGATCTGGGCGCGGATCGCGGGCAGCTTGGCCGGGTCCATGGCGGAGATCGCCGCGTACTCGTCGAGCAGCTGCTCCAGGCGCGCGATGTCGCCGTAGGACTCGGCGCGGGCCATCGGCGGCACGAGGTGGTCGACGAGGGTGGCGTGGACCCGGCGCTTGGCCTGGGTGCCCTCGCCGGGGTCGTTGACCAGGAAGGGGTAGACGAGCGGGAGGTCGCCGAGGGCGGCGTCCGGGCCGCAGGCCGCGGACAGTCCGGCGTTCTTGCCGGGCAGCCACTCCAGGTTGCCGTGCTTGCCCAGGTGGACCATGGCGTCCGCGCCGAACCCGCCGTCGTCGGCCGATGCCGCGATCCAGCGGTACGCCGCCAAGTAGTGGTGCGAGGGCGGCAGATCGGGGTCGTGGTAGATCGCGATCGGGTTCTCGCCGAAGCCTCGCGGCGGCTGGATGAGGATGAGGAGATTGCCGCGGCGCAGGGCGGCCAGCACGATGTCGCCGTCGGGGTTGCGGCTCCGGTCGACGAACATCTCGCCGGGCGGCGGCCCCCAGTGCTCCTCGACGGAGTCACGCAGTTCCTGCGGGAGCGTGGCGTACCAGCGCTTGTAGTCGGCGGCCGGGATGCGGACCGGGTTGCGGGCGAGCTGTTCCTCGGTGAGCCATTCCTGGTCGTGGCCGCCGGCCTCGATGAGGGCGTAGATCAGCTCGTCGCCGTCGCCGGAGACCAGGCCCGGGACTTCTTCGCTGCCGAAGTCGTAGCCGTCGGCCTGCAGGCGGCGCAGCAGGGCCACGGCGCTGGCCGGGGTGTCCAGGCCGACCGCGTTGCCGATCCGGGAGTGCTTGGTCGGGTACGCCGACAGCACCAGGGCGAGGCGCTTGTCCGCGGCCGGGATGTGGCGCAGCCGGGCGTGCCGGACGGCGATCCCGGCGACCCGGGCGGCGCGCTCGGGGTCGGCGGCGTACACCGGCAGGCCGTCCTCGTCGACCTCCTTGAAGGAGAACGGCACGGTGATCAGCCGGCCGTCGAACTCGGGGACGGCGATCTGCGAGGCGGCGTCCAGCGGCGACAGGCCCTCGTCGTTCTCCTCCCAGGCGCTGCGCGGCCCGGTCAGGCACAGGGCCTGCAGGATCGGTACGTCGAGGGCGGCCAGCGCGCCCGCGTCCCACGCCTCGTCGTCGCCGCCGGCGGACGCCTCGGCGGGCTTGCTGCCACCCGCGGCGAGCACGGTGGTGACCAGGGCGTCGGCGGACCGCAGCTCCTCGATCAGCTCCGCCTCGGGGGCACGGAGGGAGGCGACGAACAGCGGGCGGGCCCGGCCGCCCGCCGCCTCGATCTGCTCGCACAGGGTCCGTACGAAGCCGGTGTTACCGCTCATGTGGTGCGCGCGGTAGTAGAGCACGGCGATCTGCGGGCCGGTCTCGTTGCGGGCCTCCCACTCCAGCGGTCCCCAGGACGGGGCGGGCTCGGGCGGCTCGAAGCCGTGGCCGGTCAGCAGCACCGTGTCGGACAGGAAGCGGGCGAGCTGGTCGAGGTTGGCGGGCCCGCCGTGCGCGAGGTAGGCGTGCGCCTCGGCCGCGATGCCGACCGGGACCGTCGACTGCTCCATGAGCTGGGCGTCGGGGGCCTGTTCGCCGGTGAGGACGACGACCGGCCGGTGCTGGTCCTCGGCGAGCAGCACCTCCAGGCCCTCCTCCCAGGCGCGGATGCCGCCGAGGAGGCGTACGACGACGAGGTCACAGCCCTCCAGCAGGTCAGGCAGCTCGGCGACGTCGAGCCGGGCGGGGTTGGCGAGCCGGTACGGCACGGGGCCCGTGGCCGCGCGGGCACTGAGCAGGTCGGTGTCGGAGGTCGACAGCAGCAGAAGCATGCGAGCGCAGGCCTTCCTCGGGGTGTCCGCGCCCCGGGTGGTCGTAAGGACGGCGGGAGTTCCTGGCTCGCCCGGCAGCTGCCGGGTTCACAGTGGCGGGACCGCGCCGGATTCTCACCGGGCTTCCTCCCCGGGGCCGCAGCCCCTGCGCCGTCGCTGGCGTCCGGCGGGCCAGCCGACCCACCGACCTGAATGGTAAAGGCTGTGGCCGGGTCAGGTAAGCGGGCATGGGGACAGGCCGCGACGGGACCACGGGGAGGGCCCGCGGCGGGACGGGCGAGGGGCACGCGGCGGACGGGGAGACGGGCACGCGACGGACCGGCGGACGGGCACACGGCGGGAGGGGGCGACGGGCACGCGCGGGCAGGGGGCGGGCAGGTGGCGGACCGGCCGACGGGCAGGCAGCAGGCCGGGTGCCTGGCCGGATCCGGGCCGGATCGGCGCCCAGCCTCGTGGGTATGCTCGCCGCCATGCCGCCCTCCCCCTCGACACGGTCCCGGGCCGCCGCACCGCCGCTGCGCGACCGCGGTGACGCCTGCCCGGGAGCGCTGCGACTGCACCAGGCCGCCGACGGCCACCTCGCCCGCATCCGGCTGCCCGCCGGAGATTTGACGATGCGTCAGGCCACTGCCCTGGCCGACGCCGCTGACCTGCTCGGTGACGGACATCTCTCCCTCACCTCCCGCGGCAACGCCGAGCTCCGCGGCCTTGCGGAGGACTGCGGCAGCCGCCTCGCCGCTCTGCTGCGCGACGCCGGTCTGCTGCCCTCCGAGCGCCATGAACGCATCCGCAACATCCTCGCCTCGCCGCTGGCCGGACTGGACCGGCACACCCCTTCCGACGTGCGACGGTGGGCCCGTGAGCTGGACGCGCTGCTCTGTGCGAGCGAGTCCGCGACCGCCCTCTCCGGCCGTTTCCTGTTCGTTCTGGACGACGGACGGGGCGATGTGGCGGCGCTCGGCGGGGATGTGAGCTTGCTCGCAGAACCGGGGGCGGGGGCGGAAGCGGAACCGCTAGCGGGAGCGGACGAGGACGGGGAGGGGACCGGCCCGGCCGGCGGCGCCCTGCTGCGGATCGGCGACGATCCGGCGGCACTGCAGGTCGCCGGCCCGGACGTGCCGCGCGCCGCGCTCGCCGCCGCCGAGGCCTTCCTGACCACCGCCGCGGCGAGCGGCAGCGGCGCCTGGCGGGTCCGCGAACTCCCGGACGGGCACCGGCTCACGGCCCGGGAGGTGGCGGAGGCACTGCGGTCGGCGGGCATCGAGGCCGCGTACGTGGCCGAGCCGCCCGCACGCGTCGCCCGCACCTCGCCGCCGCACGCCCCTCCGTACGCCCTGCCGCACTCCCCGCCGTACGCGGACTCCGCCGCCCCCGGCATCGTCGAAGGCCCCGACGGCGACCGGGCGCTCTCGGTCCTGGCGCCGCTGGGCCGGCTGTCGGTGGCCCAGTGGCGGCTGCTGACCGCGATCGCCGACGTCGACGGCTCCGGCGCGCTGCGCCTCACCCCGTGGCGCGGCATCGTCCTGCCCGGAGTGCCTGCCGCCGCGGCACCGGACCGGCTGGCGGAGCTCACCGCCGCCGGCCTGATCACCGACCCGGCCTCCCCCTGGCACCGCCTCGGCGCCTGTACGGGCCGCCCCGGCTGCGCCAAGTCCCGTACGGACGTGCGCGCCGACGCCACGGCCGCCGTCGCCGCCGGCACGACCGTCCCGGACGGAGCGCCCACCGGCTCCTCTCCCCCGGGCGTCCCCGTCTACTGGTCCGGCTGCGAACGCCGCTGCGGTCACCCGCACGGCACCTGGGTCGACGTACTGGCCACGGCGGAGGGCTACCGGGTGGCACTGGTGGAACCGGACGGCGCCCCGACCGCCGCGCGGCCCCCCGCACGGCCCTCCGCACGCACCGCGGCGTCCCGCCCCCCGGCCCCGCCCTCGGCCCCATGAACCACCCCGGAGCCCGCACCACCCGAACGCCCCGCACCACCCACGAAACCCTGCACCACCCCGAAGCCCCATGAACTGCCCCGAAATCCCATGAACCACCCGAGCCCTCCCGCACCCGACACCCCTGAGGCCCAAGTGACCGCGTTCGACTACGAGAAGGACGGGGCGACGATCTACCGCCAGTCCTTCGCCACCATCCGCGCCGAGGCGGACCTCGCCGGCCTGCCCGCCGACGTCAGCCAGGTCACGGTCCGCATGATCCACGCCTGCGGCATGGTCGACCTGGTACGCGATCTGGCCTTCACCCCCGAGGTGGTGGCCCGCGGCCGCGCGGCGCTGCGCGCCGGTGCGCCGATCCTCTGCGACGCCAACATGGTCGCCAGCGGCGTCACCCGTAAGCGGCTGCCGGCCGGCAACGAGGTGCTGTGCACGCTCACCGACCCCGCGGTCCCGGAGCTGGCGGCCAGGACGGGGACCACCCGCAGCGCCGCGGCCCTGGAGCTGTGGCGGGACCGGATGGAAGGTGCCGTGGTCGCGTTCGGCAACGCCCCCACCGCCCTCTTCCGGTTCCTCGAAATGATCGAGGAGGGCGCGCCCCGCCCGGCCGCCGTCATCGGCATACCCGTGGGCTTCATCGGCGCCGCCGAGTCCAAGGACGCGCTGATCGCCCACCCGTCGAAGCTGGACCACCTCGTGGTGCGCGGACGCCGTGGCGGCAGCGCCATGGCCGCGGCCGCGATCAACGCCATGGCAAGCGAGGAAGAGTGAGCGTGAGCGAGCAGCAGGCAACCGGTGACGGCAGCGTCGCGACGACGGCCGGCCCGGGCCGGCTCTACGGGGTCGGCCTCGGTCCCGGCGACCCGTCCCTCATGACGGTCCGGGCGGTCGAGATCATCGCCGGCGCCGACGTCATCGCGTACCACAGCGCCCGGCACGGACGCTCGATCGCGCGCTCCATCGCCGCCGCGCACCTGCGCCCCGACCACATCGAAGAGGCGCTGGTCTACCCGGTCACCACCGAGTCGACCGACCACCCCGGCGGCTACCGGGGCGCGCTGGACGAGTTCTACGAGTCCGCGGCGGCCCGCCTCGCCGCCCACCTCGACGCCGACCGCACCGTCGCCGTCATCTCCGAGGGCGACCCGCTCTTCTACGGCTCCTACCAGCACATGCACAAGCGGCTGGCCCACCGCTACCCCACCGAGGTCATCCCCGGCGTCACCTCCATCAGCGCCGCCGCGGCCCGCCTGGGCAAGCCGCTCGCCGAGGCCGACGAGGTCCTGACGATCCTCCCCGGCACGCTCCCGGAGGAGGAGTTGACCGCCCGCCTGGCCTCGACCGACACGGCCGTCGTCATGAAGCTGGGCCGCACCTTCCCCACCGTGCGCCGCGCCATGGAACGCTCAGGACGCCTCCCCGAGGCCCGCTACGTCGAACGCGCCACGATGCCCGGCGAGCGCACCGGCACGCTCGCCGGCATCGACACCGACACCGTCCCCTACTTCTCCGTCGCGGTCGTCCCCAGCCGCGTCGCCGAGCAGTCCTACAGCGCGCCCGGTGCGGAGGCCGACGAGGCCACCGCACCGTCCGGTCCCGGCGAGGTCGTGATCGTCGGCACCGGGCCGGCCGGCCCCCTCTGGCTGACGCCCGAATCCCGCGGGGCCCTGGCCGCCGCCGAAGACCTCGTCGGCTACGCCACCTACCTGAACCGCGTCCCGCTGCGCCCCGGCCAGCGCCGCCACGCCTCCGACAACAAGGTCGAGTCCGAACGCGCCGAACTCGCCCTCGACCTGGCCCGGCGCGGCCGCCGGGTGGCCGTGGTCTCCGGCGGCGACCCCGGCGTCTTCGCCATGGCGACCGCCGTCCTTGAGGTCGCCTCCCAGGACCCGTACCGCTCGATCCCCGTACGCGTCCTGCCGGGCGTCACCGCCGCCAACGCCGCCGCCGCCCGCGCCGGCGCCCCGCTCGGCCACGACTACGCGGTCATCTCCCTCTCCGACCGCCTCAAGCCCTGGGAAGTCATCGCCGAACGCCTCCACGCGGCGGCCTCCGCCGACCTGGCCCTCGCCCTCTACAACCCCGGCTCCCGCAGCCGCACCTGGCAGGTCGGCAAGGCCCGCGAACTCCTCCTGGAACACCGCGCCCCCGACACCCCGGTCATCCTCGCCCGCGACATCGGCGGCCCCGAGGAATCCGTCCGCACGGTGCGTCTGGCCGACCTCGACCCGACCCAGGTCGACATGCGCACCCTCCTGATCGTCGGCTCCTCCCAGACCCAGGCGGTCCGTCGCGACGACGACACGGAGATCGTGTGGACACCGCGGAGGTATCCGGAGGGCTGAGCTTGAAAGGGTTCCTTCGGCTCAGGCGTTGAGGTCCAGGACGCGGACCGGTTCACCGTGCCATCGCTTCGGGGCGGTGGTGGCGACGATCGCTCCCTCGGGACGGTCGGCCGTGGGCTGGGCTGCGTACTGGCTGTGGGCCGCGGCCCACGTCTCCTGTCCTGCTATGACCAAGGCGGCGGGCAGGTCCAGGTCCAGGACGGTGATGCCGGGCATGGCGGCAAGGTGCTCGGCCGTGCCGGGCCGTGCGCGGTCGGCTTCGACAAGCGCGCACGTCGGCGCGTAGAGGTACCAGCCGGATTCGGCGTGGGCACGGTGGATGAGGCGAGAGGCGAGGACGTTGCCCTGGCCGGCCGCGGTCATCGCGGTGTCGTCCAGGACGATGTGCAGAGGGTCGCTCACTGGCCGGTCACCCGCGCCAGCCGCCGGTCGAGCTCACTGTCCAGGTCCTGCTGCTGTGCCGCGGTCGGGGCGTACCCGTTCCACTTCTGCAGTGCCGCAAGGGCCTTCTCCGCACGCTCGGCACGTTCGGCCGGGGTCAGCATGGTCTCCGCCAGGCGTGCCAGATAGGCGCGCAGCGACAGCCCCTCGGCAGCCGCTATCGCGGCGAGCCGGTCCTTGGCCTCTTCAGGGATGCGGACATTGGCATCGGACATCGTCGCGCTCTTCCGTGGGGTACGGGTACGTACCCGTACCCTATCTCACGCCTCGCCCGTCGCCCCTCGCCCGTCAGCCTCAGCCGACGGCCCGGCATTCAGGCCCCGGTGGCCGCCCCTCACGGCGGCAGACCGCACACCGGTCCGTGCCGTCCCACGCCTCCCACCGGAAGGCCGCAACCATTCACGATCACTCTCCAGTGGGCACCGCCACCGGTCTCCGTGGACAGCACACCTAGGGAAGACCCCCATGAAATCTCCGGGGCGTCGCGGCGGGTGCGTGGGGAGATTCCAGGGGTGGGGATCGTTCCGGAAGGGGATCCGGGGCCGGGCCGGTGGCGGAAGGGTGAAGCCCATTGGTTTTGGACGCTTGGGGACAGGTGAGCGATGCGGCAGCGGATACGGACCGCCCTGGTTGCGGCAGTCGTGGTGGGTGGGCTGGTGGGTTCGGTGGGCGTGACGCCCGCCGTCGCGGACGAGAGAAGCGCGCAGGCGGCGGCAGTCGCCGCCCGACCCAACGGACCCGACGGGCCTGACGCGGGGGCGCTGGAGGCCGCCATCGCGAAGCTGCCCGACGGAAACACCACGGCCGCACTCGCGCGTGCGGGCGGGGAGGGCGGGAGTTGGCACGGCAGTTCCGGGGTGCGGGACCTGCACAGTGGGCGGAAAGCGCTGGAGAACGCGCGGTTCCGGGCGGGTTCCACGACAAAGGTCGTCACGGCGGCGCTCGTGCTGAGGCTCGCCTCCCAGGGGCGGATCGACCTCGACGGCACGGTGCAGCACTACCTGCCGGGCTTGCTGACAGACGAGTTCGAACCCATCACCATAAGGCAGTTGCTCACGTATACGAGTGGGCTGCAGCCCGGTGCCACCCTTGGGCCGGAGAACGGCGAGGGGTATGAGAACCGCTTCAGGACCCTCACCCCCGAGCAGGTGGTCGCCGGCTCTGTGGCGAAGGGGCCTTACCGCGGCGAGGGCGAGGGGCCGGGCAAGAAGCAGCGGTACGACAACATCGACTACACCGTGCTGGGTCTGCTCGTGGAGAAGGTCACCGGCGATTCGTACGCGCACCAGGCATGGCTGCAGGTGCTGCGCCCCGCCGGCATGCGGCACACCTCCTTTCCGGACGGGCCCGACCCGCGCATTCATGGCCCGCACAACCGCGGCTACCAGAAGCTCACGGACGGCCGCCTCGTGGACGCCACCATGTGGAACGTCTCCGACCGCCGGGCGGTGGGAGACATGATCTCCACGACAGCGGACCTGGAGCGGCTGATATCCGCCCTGTTCCGGGGGCGGATCGTGCCCCAGCCACTGCTGGACCGCGAGATGTTCACGGTGCCGGACATCAAGGGTGCCCGGATGAGTGCCGGACTTGAGCGGTACGACGCGGGGGACGGCCTCGTCCTGTGGGGCAAGAGCGGCGCCCGGCCTGGCTACAGCACTCTGCTCGTCGCCACCCGCGACCTGTCGCGGACCCTCATCTACTCCCTCAACTCGACCGACGCGAAAAGCACGACTCCCAACCCGGTCGGAGAACGGCTCATCCGCGCGGCCTTCGGGGTACGCACGGCAGCGCACAAGTAGCTCGTCCCGGGGCCGGAACCCGGGGCCGGGCGCCGGTCGAGCTCAGCCGAGCCGGCCGCCCTTCACCTCACCTATGAAGGCCGACCAGACCTCGGCCGGGAAGAGCAGCACACCACCAGTCGGGGTCTTACTGTCACGCACCGGGACCGCCCCGGGGAAGCCCTCGGAGACCTCCACGCAGTTGGCGTCGCCGCCATTGCTGTAGCTGCTCTTGCGCCACGCGAGGGCGGCCGGGTTCAGGATCGTCTTCACGGCTTGCTGCCTTCCCCTCGTCCTCAACTCAGTTGGTCCGCCTTGACGGTGGCTATGAACGACGTCCACGCCTCTGCCGGGAAGAGCAGCACGCCGCCGGACGGGTTCTTGCTGTCACGGACCGGGACGGCGCCGGGGAAGCCATCGGAGACCTCGACGCAGTTGTCCTCTCCTCCGTCGCTGTAGCTGCTCTTGCGCCATGCAACACCTGACAGGTTGGGGATCGTCTTCATGGCCTGCTGTCCTCCACCAACTGCTGGATGAATGTGGATGAGGCACACGGCGGCAGTGCCGCGTCTCGCAGGCGATCGTAAGACAATCGGTATCGCTCGATTTCTGCTGGATCTTCGACCAACTCCCCTGACCTGTTGCCCTCCAGGTAGGCAACAGCACTGCCGTCCGCCATCCAGAGGAGCGAGAGTGGCCCGCCAGTGAGGCCCTGCACCCCGGCAGACAGCGGAAGCACCTGGATCGTCATAGTCGGAGCTTCGGCAGCGCCCTCGATCCGGGCAAGCTGGTCATGCCAGACCTTGGGATCGGGTGCCGGGCGCCGCAGAACCGCCTCGTCGAGAATGATCCGGACGCTGGGCGGAGGGGTGCGGCGCAACAGTTCCTGCCTACCGATACGAGCAGCGACGTCGTCTTCGAGCTCGTCCGGACTTTTCGAAGTTGGAGACGACGACAGCACGAACCGCGCGAAGCCCTCGGTCTGCAAGAGGCCAGGGACGACCACCGCGTACTTGTGAATAATCGTGGCCTTCGCCTCAAGCTTCATGAACTCCCGGTACTTGTCCTTGAAGGCATCCAGCCGCGCCAGCCCCCACAACCGCACCAGCAGCTCACCCGTCCCGTAGACCCGGTCCAGCGCCTCCATGACCGGGAGCTTGGAGAGTCGTTCGCCGGTCTCCAGGCGGTGCAGGTAGGTGCGGTCGTAGTTGGTCTCCTCGGCGAGCTGGGCCAATGATTTGCCCGACGCCTCCCGTAACCGCTGGAGTTCGCAGGCGAGGACCCAGCGAGCCGAACCCACGTACTCCTCGGAATTCTTTTCGACCATTCCCCAATACCCCTGTTGTCCTGTCCCTACGGCAACGCCAACTCCCTGTCGGAAGCGGCCCGTTGTGACGACTCTAGGAGTGTGAAAGGGCTTTTGCAGCCCAGTCAGGACTCGAACCCAGAAGAGGGAGAAGAAGAAATGGGAATGGCGGAGCGCGGGCCGGCGGCCGGGAAGCGCAGGGACGCGGAGCAGGCGTGC
The DNA here is from genome assembly GCF_043199875.1 of Streptomyces sp. NPDC048516. Classification (NCBI taxonomy): domain Bacteria; kingdom Bacillati; phylum Actinomycetota; class Actinomycetes; order Kitasatosporales; family Streptomycetaceae; genus Streptomyces; species Streptomyces sp. NPDC048516. Next base: position 226,584 of record NZ_JBICWS010000004.1, read on the forward strand.
GGCGAGCTGCGGACGGCGCTGAAGGGGGCGGGGATCACCCTGCCGTCGCTGGCCGTGGACCCGGTCTCGCTGGCGGATCACTTTCCGCAGCCGCTCGTGGAGCTGGGCCGCTGCACCCCGGACGTCGCACGCCGGCTCGCGGAAGCGGTGCGGACGTGCGCCCCGTGAGCACCGAGGCAGACGAATCCGCGAGTGCCCAGGAGCCCGGTCGCGAAAACGTGAAGGCCGACCGCGATGACGAGCCTGCGGAATCGGCAAAACGTCGCGAAGAATTAGCAAAAAGGGTCCGCGAGGCCAATCACTTCAGCGTGCATTGGCCTCGCTGAAAAGGCTGCGGATCCATTGCACGGCCTCGTCCGGACCCGCCGCCACCGGCACCCCGTCGGGCAGCGGCGGCCGCCGGACGACCACCACCGGTACGCCCGCCTCACGCGCCGCCGTCAGCTTGGCGGCGGTGGCGGTCGCGCCGCTGTCCTTCGTGACGACGACGTCGATGCGGTGGTCCCGGAGGAGCTGCCGTTCGCCGTCCGGGGTGAACGGGCCGCGGGCCAGGAGGGTCGTCATCCGGGGCGGGTGCGGCGGCTCGGGGGCGTCGACGGAGCGGACGAGGAACCAGAGGTCGGTGAGGTGGGCGAAGTGGGCCAGGCCCATGCGGCCGGTGGTGAGGAAGATGCGGGTGCCGAGGGCGGGGAGGGCGGCGGCGGCCTCGTCCAGGGAGGTGACCTGGTGCCAGTCGTCGCCGGGTCCCGGTACCCAGCCGGGCCTGCGGAGGGCGAGCAGGGGAACATGGGCGGTGGCGGCGGCCAGGGCCGCGTGGTGACTGATCGTGTCGGCGAAAGGATGGGTGGCGTCAATGAGCGCGTCCACCGCATGCTCCCGCAGCCAGCGGGCTTGGCCCTCGGGGCCCCCGAACCCGCCGATGCGGACCTCCCCGGCGGGCAGCCGCGGCGCGGCGACCCGGCCGGCGAGCGAGGTCGTCACGCGCAGGGACGGCTCCGCTGCCAGGGTGGCGGCCAGGCGGCGGGCCTCCGTCGTGCCGCCGAGGATCAGTACGTGGCGCGGCGGGCGGGCTGCGTCGGGCATGGGATGTGGGTTCCTCCGTGGCTGAAGCGCAACCGCAGGGTACGGGGCATACGGGTACCGGGCATACGGGGCCGCAGGGTACGGGCAAGGCCGCGGGCGGGCGCAGCGCGCAGCTCGCGCACACCGGGCTGCGGCACGGCTGGACGACCGGGGCCTGTGCGACGGCGGCGAGCACTGCCGCGTACACGGCGCTGCTGAGCGGCGAGTTCCCGGACCCGGTGACGATCACCCTGCCGAAGGGGCAGACGCCGTCCTTCGCGCTGGCTGTGGAGAAGCTGATGGTGGAGGAGCCGAGGGCAAAGGAGCCGACGGTAAAGGAGTCCGCGCCGGGGTGTACGGCCGCCATGGCGGGGGTGGTGAAGGACGCGGGCGACGATCCCGACGTGACCCACGGGGCGCTCGTCCGGGCCACCGTGCGGGCGCTGCCGCCCGGGTCGGGGGTCGTGTTCAAGGCCGGGCCGGGGGTCGGGACGGTGACCCGGCCCGGGCTGCCGCTGGACGTGGGCGAGCCGGCGGTCAACCCCGTACCGCGGCAGATGATGCGAGAGCACCTGGCCGAGGTCGCGGCGCGCTACGGCGGCGGTCCGGGGGCGGCTGCCGACGTCGAGGTGGAGATCTCCGTCGATCACGGGGAGGAGATCGCCCGCAGCACCTGGAATCCGCGGCTGGGGATCCTGGGCGGGCTGTCGATCCTGGGAACCACCGGGATCGTGGTGCCGTACTCCTGCTCGGCCTGGATCGACTCCATCCGGCGCGGCGTGGACGTGGCACGGGCGGCGGGGCGGCGGCACGTGGCCGGGTGTACGGGATCGACGTCGGAGAAGGTCGCCGTCGCGCTGCACCACCTGCCCGAGGACGCGCTGCTGGACATGGGGGACTTCGCGGGGGCGGTGCTCAAGTACATCCGGCGCCACCCCGTGGAGCGGCTGACCATCTGCGGCGGGTTCGCCAAGCTGTCCAAACTGGCGGCCGGACATCTGGATCTGCACTCCGCGCGGTCCCAGGTCGACAAGGGATTCCTGGCGGAGCTGGCCCGGCGGGGCGGGGCGGACGAGACGCTGGCACAGGCGGTGGCCGAGGCCAACACGGGCCTGGCGGCGCTGCAGTTGTGCGCCGCGGCGGACGTCCCGCTGGGGGATCTGGTGGCGGCGACGGCGCGCGACGAGTCGCTGGCCGTGCTGCGGGGGGCGCCCGTCGCGGTCGACGTCATCTGCATCGACCGGGCGGGCATGGTGGTGGGGCGGGCGGAGCCGCGGGGGCCGGTGGACGCCCGTCAGGGTGGCCGGCTCCGGTGAAGGGCTCGCCCCACCTCCGCACCTGTCAGGTAGTCAGGTACGCAGCCCGTACCGGCTTGCCACGCAGTCGCTGCCGCGGCCGGTGAGCCTGCCCAGCGCCGTGCCGAGGGCACAGGTGGTCAGCTGCAGCGGGTTGTCGCGGAACCGCCCGTTGCGGTCGAAGCCTGCTTGCCTGCGGTCGTAGCGCCCTGCCGGACGGTTGTTCACGCGAAGCGGCCGGTCGTTCATCGCGGCCGGGCTGTCGTGCATCCACGGCGAGCTGTCGTGCGTCTGTGCCGGGGTCTCCGCCGCCGTCGCCTGCGTGGTGTGGTCCCTGCCGTCGGCGCCGGCGACGTTGCCGCCGAAGAGCGTCAGCAGGACGGCGGCGCCGACCGCACCGGCGGCCAGTCTGGTACGCATCGTGGCGCACTCCTTTGCTCGGCCCCCCTTGGGTCTCGCAGCTTCCTTACCGGCCCCCGGTAGCCGAGTAACGGACATTCACCCCTATGCGGTCGTATGGTCAGCCGGACGGGCCCGGGGAAGTCGGGTCTGACGGGGCCGGGCTTCAGACCCGGGGACAGGTCCGGGGACAGGCAGTGGGCGGACAGAGAGAGGGCACCAGGCGGGCGCCCGTAAACGGATGTGCCGCCTTTCGGTGCGGAACCTTCACCGAAAACCCATAAACCGAATCCGGAAAGCGGAAACTGAAAGCGCGACTGCGACTGCCATCGCGAGGGACGTGACGCACCCCCGGCAACCCAAAGGGCATTTCAGGGCTTCGGCGTAAATTCATAATCCCTGCGACAACCAGCATGACAACCCGCGCCACAACCCGCGTTACGCGGAAAATGCAGACATCTCACACCATCCCACTCGGCGGATACCCGGTGCGCCCCATCAGGCAAGAACCGGACAAAGATGCACGTCAGGGCGGTTGTGACGTCGCATTTCACGCCGATGAAAAACGGGCCGGCAAGTTGCCGCGAAACCCCTCGCCGTGATTGCATTTCATGAACACGCGGACGCCATTACGCGCGTCATTCTCCCGGTGTCCGGTTTCCGGTGCCCGGTGCCAGGCGCCCGTGTTGCGGACGGATTACTCCACAATTCGGCCTGTGTTGGTTCAGAATCCACAGCATTGACGAAAAGGGCACACCATGCGCAACGACTTCACCGCCGCCACGGAGATCTCCGACAGCGAGCTCGAGAACATTTCCGGTGGTCTCGTCGCCGGCGGCGCCAACACGGGTGCCGAGATCGCCGGGCACGGCGTCTCCGCGAACGTCGGCGGCTTCCTCGGCGCCGGCGCGTCGGTCTCCCCCGAGGGTGCCTCTGCGCAGGTCTCCGGCTCCGTCATGGGCGCGGTGCACACCACCAGCCTCTGAGAGCGGCACGCCACGCATCAGCAGGACGCAGCGGAACCCCGGGACATCCCGTCCCGGGGTTCCGGTGTGTCTGTGTCTGCGTTTACGTCTGGGTCTGCCCGGGTTCAGGGAGTGGCAGGAGCGCCTGCTCCGGCCTCGCCTGCACCACACCCACCGTGCGGCCGCTCCCGGTCCGCCGAGTAGAGATGGCTGTCGCGGAACTGCTCGGCGCCCAGGGTGCGGCCGACCATGATGACGGCCGTACGGACCACGCCCGCGGCCTTCACCTGGGCGGCGATGTCGGCGAGGGTGCCGCGCAGGACCAGTTCGTCGGGGCGGGAGGCCATGGCGACGACGGCGGCCGGGCAGTCGGCGCCGTAGTGCGGCAGGAGTTCGTCGACGACCCGGTCGACGTACATCGCGGCCAGGTGGAGGACCAGCAGCGCACCGCTGCGGCCGAGAGTGGCAAGGTCCTCGCCCTCGGGCATGGGGGTGGCGCGTTGGGCGACGCGGGTGAGGATGACGGTCTGGCCGACGGTGGGGACGGTCAGTTCGCGCCCCAGGGCGGCGGCGGCCGCGGCGAAAGCGGGCACGCCCGGCACCACGTCGTACGGCACCCCGGCCGCGTCCAGCCTGCGCATCTGCTCGGCGACGGCGCTGAAGACGGACGGGTCGCCGGAGTGCAGCCGGGCGACGTCGTGGCCCTCCTCGTGAGCGCGGACCATCTCGGCGGTGATCGTGTCGAGGTCCAGCTGAGCGGTGTCGATGAGCCGGGCGCCGGGCGGGCACTCGGCCAGCAGCTCGCGCGGCACCAGGCTTCCCGCGTAGAGGCAGACCCCGCAGGAGGCGAGCGTACGGGCGCCGCGCACGGTGATCAGGTCGGCGGCGCCGGGACCCGCGCCGATGAAGTGGACGGTCATGGTTGCTCGGTCTCCTGGGGGCGGGAGGACGGGGGCAAGGACGGAGAAACGGCCGGGGACGGAGAGACGGCCGGCGGCTTCACGGCCGACCACTGGGTGACCGGCATCGCCTGCCGCCAGCCTGTGAAGCCGCCGACCGGCACCGCATGGGCGACGGCGAGCCGGACCAGTTCGCCGCCGTACCGCCGGTGGCAGTCGGCGAGCAGCGCCTCGGACTCCAGCGTCACCGTGTTCGCGACGATCCGGCCGCCCGCGGGCAGCGCCTCCCAGCACGCGGCCAGCAGGCCGGGGGCGGTCAGCCCGCCGCCGATGAACACCGCGTCCGGGGTCGGCAGTCCGTCCAGGGCGGCGGGCGCCGATCCGTGGACGACGCGCAGCGCGGGGACGCCGAGCGCGCGGGCGTTGCGGCCGATCCGCTCGGCCCGTACGGCGTCGCGCTCGACACCGATGGCGCGGCAGGTGTGGTGCGCCCGCAGCCACTCGATGGCGATGGAGCCGGAGCCGCCGCCGATGTCCCACAGGAGTTCGCCGGGGGCGGGCGCCAGCGCGGCGAGGGTGGCGGCACGGACATGGCGCTTGGTGAGCTGGCCGTCGTGTTCGTAGGCCGCGTCGGGGAGGCCGGGGACGGGGGACAGCGGTGGGGTGCCGGGTGCGCGGCGGCAGTCGAGGGCGATGACGTTGAGGGGGTCGGCGGGCGGAGCGTCCCAGCCGTCGGCGGTGCCCTCCGCCATCCGTTCGCGCGAGCCGCCCAGTTGCTCCAGTACCCGCATACGGGTCGGGCCGAAGCCGTGGGCGCGCAGCAGGGCGGCAACCTCGGCGGGGGTACCGGCACCGGCGGACAGCACCAGCAGGCGGTGGCCGTCGTACAGCCCGCGGGCCAGGTTCTCGGTGGGCCGCCCGACGAGCGTGATGACCTCGGTGTCCTCCAGCGGCCAGCCGAGGCGGGCGCAGGCGTAGGAGACGGAGGAGGGGTGGGGGAAGATCCGGAGCCGGGGCCCTGACGGGGGCGCCGCTACCGCTTCCCCTGCTGCTTCCTCTTCCGCGGCGGCTCCCCCTTCCGCTGCCCCTTCAACTGCTGCTCCCCCTGCCGTTTCCGCCAGTACCTCGGTCAGGGTCCGCCCGATCCCGTAGAACATCGGATCGCCGCTGGCCAGCACGCACACCCGGCGCCCGGCGTGCGCGGCGAGCAGTCCGCGGACGGCGGGGCGCAGGGGGGACGGCCACGGGACGCGCTCACCGGCGCACTCGTCGGGCAGCAGCGCGAGCTGGCGGGGGCCGCCGATCAGTACCTCGGCGCTCCGCAGCTCCTGCCGGGAGGCGGCGGGCAGTCCGTCCCAGCCGTCGGCCCCGATGCCGACGACGGACACGGGTTCAGGAGCGGCCGGGGCGGGTGGTGCGGGGCTCACTGCCGAATACCTCAGAGGTCGGGAGGGGCCGGACCCGAGGAACCCGTCGAAGACGAAGGGGCACCGGTCCGGGGGACGGGAGCCGAACTTTACTGACCGGTCGCCTCGCGCGGTCCCGCTGCCCCCCGTCAACCCGCGTCAACCCGCGCGGCGGCCCCATCCCCTCACACCGGCACCACGAGTCACCTCAGCGCCACGAGTCACCCCAGCGCCACGAGTCACCCCAGCGCCACGAGTCACCCCAGCACTGCGAGTCATCTCAGCGCCACCAGCTAACCCAGCACCACGAGCAAGAACTGCCACGCGAACAGAAACGCCGCGCAGAAACCCACTCCGGCCGGCAGCCACTGCCAGAGGCCGCGCGGGGAGTCGAAGCAGACCAGGTAACCGAGCACGGCGACCACACCGGTCAGCGCACCCAGCCAGAAGGGGAGGCCGTCGTGGTAGCCGTACAGGATCGCGACGGCGGCCAGCAGGCCGAGCACCGCCAGGATCTGGCCCTTGCCGGGTGCGGGCCGCACGGTCTCGCCCGTAGCGCTCATAGCGCCGGATGCTACCGGGGCACAAAGGCTCCGGCGGCTTCCCACGCCAGCCGGGAGCGGACATCCGAGTTCCGTTTTCCACCCCGGCTCCCCTTCCCGCCCGCACCGCTCTGACCAGGCACGACAGTCCGTTCGACGGTAATGACAACGGTCACCGATGCAGCCTTTGGATCTTTTGCTGAAGTGCGGTTTGCTTCGGAGCAAGGAGCCAGGAAGGAGCGCGCCCATGACCGGACACGCCCACAGCCACGGGCACAGCCACAGCCACGCCCACGGGGTCTCGCCGGACGCCGACCGGCGCTGGCTGCGCAGCGCGCTCATCCTGCTCACCGCATACATGGCGGTCGAGGTCGTCATCGGTGTCCTGGCGCAGTCCCTGGCACTGATCTCGGACGCCGCCCATATGCTCACCGACGCGGTCTCGATCGTGCTGGCCCTGGTCGCGATGCGGCTGGCGGCGCGGCCCGCGCGCGGTGGGTACACCTACGGGCTCAAGCGCGCCGAAATCCTCTCCGCACAGGCCAACGGCATCACGTTGCTGCTGCTGTCGGTCTGGCTGGCGTACGAGGCGGTCCAGCGGCTGATCTCGCCGCCCGCGGTGACCGGCGGGCTGGTGCTGGTCACCGCGCTGTCCGGGATCGTGGTGAATCTGATCTGCACCTGGCTGCTGTCCCGCGCCAACCGCTCCAGCCTGAACGTCGAGGGCGCCTACCAGCACATCCTCACCGACCTGTTCGGCTTCGTCGCCACCGCTCTCGCCGGTCTGATCGTGCTGACGACGGGGTTCGAGCGGGCGGATGCGATCGCCTCGCTGGTGGTCGTCGCGCTGATGCTGCGGGCCGGTACGGGGCTGGTGCGCGAATCCGGACGGATCTTCATGGAGGCCGCACCGGCCGGGGTCGACCCGGACGCGCTGGGCGAGCGTCTGGTCGCCATGGACGAGGTCGTCGAGGTGCACGATCTGCACATCTGGCAGATCACCTCCGGGCAGCCGGCGCTCTCCGCGCACATCCTGGTGGCGCCGGGCGGTGACTGCCACAAGGTCCGCCGCGGTCTGCAGGAGCTGTTGAGCGGCGAGTACGGCATCAGCCACGCCACCCTCCAGGTCGACCACGTCGGCGAACAGGGCTCGCCGGACGACGTACTGACGCTGGGCCCGCGGCCCGGCGCCGGAGCGGAGGAGCAGGCCGGCCATTGCGAGGACTCCCACGGTCCGGTCCACCGGTCGGGGCCGCACCGGCGTTGACGGGTCCGGTGCGGCGGCCGGGGCCGCACCGGCGTTGAGCGGCGGCCACCGCCCCTCACTCGGGTGAACCCGGCCCGGGAGGAGGCCGCCTGCCGCCGGTGACGGGGGCCGCGGTGCTCGGATGACGGCATGAGAACCGCCGTTGTCTGCGCGCTGCTCTGCGCCGCCCCGCTCCCCGGACCGTCCGCCGCCGCGTACGCCCCGCAGGCACCGCCCGTCGGCGCGTACACCCCGCGGGCACTACCCGTCGCCGCGTACACCCCGCGGGCACTACCCGTCGCCGCGTACATCCCGCAGGCATCGTCCGCTGCCGCGTACATCCCGCAGGCATCGTCCGCTGCCGGGTACGCCCCGGCGCCCCCCGCCGTCTCGGTCACGGTGGCGGTGACGGACGGACGGGACGACGCCGAGGCCGGCAAACGGCTCGACTACCGCATCACTGTGCACAACCTCGGCCCCACCGCCGTCCACGGGGCCCGCATCGAGCAGGAGATGCCGGCCACCACCACCTCCGCCACCGCGCCCGGCGCCACCGTCGAAGGGCGCGGCGTGGGCCGGCAGAAGGCGGTCTGGCGCTCCGACCTGCCCGCACACGACATCCAGGTGTTCACCGCCTCGGCCGTGCTCGGCGACCGTGCCGACCGCGCCGGCAGCGCCGCCCCCGGCACCCTGCGTGCCGCCGCCACGGTCTGTGTCTACGTGGACGAATCCTTCGCCCCCACGGCCTGCTCCGGCGACCTGGACGATCTGCCGGAGACCCGCGCGGACGCCGGGGCCGGCGGCGGCTGGGGGTGGTGGGCGGCGGCGGCCGCGGCCGCCGCGCTGCTCGGGCCGGGAGTGGTGCGGGCGGTACGGCGGCGGCGCGGCGCGGCGCCGCGCTGAGGCCACGGATCGGTCCGAGCCCACGGGCCGCGCGCCGGGTCACCCGTTGGCACCGGCCCCGCTCGCGGGCGGCGGGGGTTCGCACTTGCCTGGAAGCAGGCCGTAGGGCGCGTTGCGGGGGACTTCCCGTGCCCGGCCGGGCCAGGGGCTCACCGGCAGGAACTGCCGGACCGGCACCGAGGTCTTCCCGAGCCCGGCCGGTCCGCGGGACGCGCCCTTGTCCGCCCGCCGGGCAGGAAGGACCAGACGCGATGTCAGCGAACGCTCCCCTACGCCCGGGCGGGCGGATGACGGAGCGGGAGCGCTCGCCGTGGCGGTGCGGGCGGGCGGTGGCCGGTGGGGTGCTGCTGCTGTTGGGTGCCTTGCTGCTGCCGCTGAGTCTGGCGGCGACCTGGGCACGAGCCGAGCTGACCCAGACCGACAGCTACGTGGCGGCGGTGGCACCACTGGCCGGGAATCCTGCCGTTCAGAACGCGGTCGTCGACGATGTGACGGACGGGGTGATGGCGCATGTCCGGCTCGACGGGCTGCTGGACGCCGTACCGCGCGCCGAGCGTCCCGCGCTGCGCAAGCACTTCACCCGCGGCCTGCGCCAGTTCGTGGACAAACAGGTACGGCAGGTCGTCACCGGGCGCGGCTTTCCCGCGGTGTGGAACGGGGTGCACCGGACCGCCCACCGGAGCCTGGACGGCAGTCTGACCGCGTCCGGCCGCTCCGCGGTCACCCTTGATCTCACACCGGTCGTGGAGCGGGTCAAGCGTCAGCTGTCGCACAACGGCATGGGGCTCGACCTCCTCGGCCGGGTGCCGCGGGCCGGGGTGGAGATCGTGCTGCTGAAGGCACCGGACGTGCCACGGATCCGGGCCGTTTACCGGGTCGTGCACACCGGGGCGCTGCTGTTGCCGCCCGCCGCGGCGCTGTGCCTGACCGGCGGGCTGCTGCTGGCCCGGCAGCGGCGGCGGGCGCTGATCTGTACGGGACTGGGCTGCGCGGCGGCAGCCGCCCTGCTGGCCGCCGCGCTCGCGCTGGTCCGCGGCCGGGCCCTGGACGCGCTGCCCGCCGTGATCTCCCGGCCCGCCGCGGGCGCCTACGCCGATGCGCTCACCGGCCCGTTGCTCACCGGCGTCTGGCTGGTCGTCGGTGCCGGCACCCTGACAGCGGCGCTGGCCGCGGCGGGGCCGCCGGCGGCCCGGACGCTGCGGGCGCGCCGCCTCGCCCGCGCCGCCGCAGGCCCCTGAGCTCCGCTCAGATCGCCAGGACCGTCTTGCCCTGCGCCCGGCCGCTGCGGCTGGCTTCCAAGGCCTCCGGCGCCTCCTCCAGCGAAACCTCGCGTCCCACGAGGACCGTCAGACGGCCCGCGTCGACCTGACCGGCGAGGATCTCCAGCAACTGCTGGGAGGGGCGGTTGACGAAGTTGAAGCCGCGCAGGTTGTTGTCGGTCAGCTCGTCGGCGTCGGCCGAGCCGAGGAGCGAGACGGCCGTGCCGCCGTCGCGCACGGTCCGGGTCAGCTCGCCGAACTCGGCGGGCCCGCCGATCATGTCGATCAGCACGTCGACGCCGTCCGGATGAGCCGCGAGGACCTGGTCGGCGAGCGGGCCCGCGGCATGGTCGACGGTCTCCGCGGCGCCCAGCGTCCGCATCAGCTCCGCCTTGGCCGGGCGCGCGGTGGCGATCACCTCGGCGCCACGGCCGGCCGCGAGCTGGGTGACGAAGGTGCCGACGCCGCCGGTCGCGCCGACGATCAGCACCCGGGTGCCCTCGGTGACCCGGGTCTCCTCGACCAGGTTGTACGCGGTCATGCCGGCCGTCGGCAGCCCCGCGGAGGTGGCGTAGGTGACGCTCCGGGCGGCGTGCGCGAGGCGGCTCTCGTCGGCGACGGCGAGCTCGCAGTAGGAACCGCCGCCCTGCTCCGGCCGCTGGAACTGCCCGAACACGGCGTCGCCGACGGTGAATCGCCGTACGCCGTTCCCGATCGCAAGTACCTCGCCCGCCCCGTCCGACCCCAGGACGAGGGGGAAGGCCGCCGGCACGGCATCGCCGAACATGCCGTCGGCGATCTTCCAGTCGACGGGGTTGAGTCCGGCGGCGGACAGCCGCACCAGAACCTCACCGGGCCCTGGCTCGGGCTGGGGCAGATCCATGAGCTGCGGCTTTTCACCGAATGCGCTGACTGCTACGGCTCTCATCGTGGCGTTCCCTTCCACCCTTCCGAACGGTGGCCGAAGGGGATCGTAAGCACGCGGGTGGGGCCGGACGCGGCAGGAGGAGAGGCGGTGCGGCGGAAGCAACTCGTACGGCCCCGCGCACCGGGGCTGTACGGCCCTCCGTTCGACGGGACGCGGTCCCAGGGGCCGTCGGTCCGGCCCGTAGGTCCCCGGCCCCGGCGGCCACCCGATTGCCCGTGTGACGGGTCCGTTCACGAGCCGCGGGATTCAATGGCGCAATGATCCGGTTCGAGTCCGTCACCAAGCGCTACCCCGACGGGACCACCGCTGTCGACGACCTCTCCTTCGAGGTCGGCGAGGGGGAGCTGGTGACGCTGGTCGGACCGTCCGGCTGCGGCAAGACGACGACCATGATGATGGTCAACCGGCTCATCGACCCCACGCACGGCCAGATCTATGTCGACGGTTCGGACGTCGCCGGTGTCGACCCGGTCGCACTGCGCCGCCGGATCGGCTACGTCATCCAGCAGACCGGTCTCTTCCCCCATCGCACCGTCCTCGACAACACCGCCACCGTGCCCTTTCTGACCGGCTGGAAGAAGGGCAGGGCCCGCGAGCGGGCCGCCGAACTCCTGGACCTGGTGGGCCTGGATCCTGCGGTCCACGGCTCGCGCTACCCCGACCAGCTCTCCGGTGGCCAGCGTCAGCGCGTCGGGGTGGCCCGTGCGCTCGCCGCCGACCCGCCGGTGCTGCTGATGGACGAGCCGTTCGGCGCGGTCGACCCGGTCGTCCGCGACCGGCTGCAGAAGGAGTTTCTGCGGCTGCAGGCCACCATGCACAAGACGGTGCTGCTGGTCACCCATGACATCGAGGAGGCCATCCGGCTCGGCGACCGGATCGCGGTCTACGGGGAGGGCCGGATCGAGCAGTACGACACGCCCGCGAGCGTCCTCGGTGCCCCCGCCACCCCCTATGTCGCCGAATTCGTCGGCACCGACCGCGCGTTGAAGCAGCTCTCGGTCACCGGGATCGACCGCGGCGATCTGGAACGCCCTCCGCTCGTGCGGCTCGGCGAACCCGCCGCGGACGCCGGAAGGCGGCTGCGGGCCGAGGGCGCCCGCTGGGCGGTGGTGCTTGACGAGGAGGGCGCGCTGCACGGCTGGGCGGGCACGGAGGAGTTGGCCGGAGTGGCGGGCACGGTCGCCGGGCATGCCCGGCGGATGGAAGCCTGGGTGCCGGTGACCGGCACTCTCAAAGCAGCCTTCAGCGAGATGCTCAAACACGATGCCGGCTGGATCGCGGTCCTGGACGGCCACCGTTTCCTGGGCGTCCTCACCCCGACCAAGCTCCATGAGGCGCTGCGCCGCACCATCGACTCCGACGAGCGAGGGGTGCCGCGCGAGCGGGCCGAGGTGGATTCCGTTCCCACGGAGTGAGGGCGCGGGGCGGAGTGGCCGTTTCACGTGAAACGCCTGCTCTGCCTGCCCGAGGGACCGGCCGGAGTTTCACGTGAAACCCCCCGCCACCTCACCCGCCCGCTCCCTCACCGCCCCGGCAGGCGTCATTCCTTGGGCAACAGCCCTGTGGACCGGAGGTAGTTGCGGGCCACATCCGCCGGCAGCCGCCGCCAGCTGTCCACCTCCTCATTGAGGTGCGCCAGATCGGCGGTGGTCAGGACCTTGTTGAGTTGGTTGAGCGCGGCGGCCGCCCGTGCGCTGCCCGCACGGGCGCGGTTGACGACGGGGACGACGTAGTCGGCGTTCTGGAGCTTCTTGTCATCGGCGAGCAGCACCAGGCCGAACTGGTCGAGGGTGGCATCGGTGCTGGTGGTCAGCACCATCTGGTCCTGGCCGTTCTGGACGGCCTGCTTGGCGGGCGTGGTGCCGACGCCCTTCGGGTCGATGGCGGTGATGTTGATCCCGTACTTCTTCTTGAGCCCCGGTGCACAGAACGGCCGCTGGACACACTCATCGCCCGCCGCCAGACGCACCGGCAGCTTGGCGCGGCCCAGGTCGCTGAGGGTCTTGAGGTGATGTGTGCGGGCGTAGGCGGCGCTCACCGCGAAGGCGTTCTGGTCGACGGCCCGGCCGGCCGGGAGCACGGTCAGACCGCGGGGGCCGGCGAGGCGGCGCAGCGCGGCCATGGTCGTGCCGAGGTCCGGCGAGGCGACCGGGGCCGCCTTGGACCCCTTGCTCTTGGCGTTGAGCCAGTCCGCGAAGGTTGCGGCGTACTCGGGAACGACATCGATCTGCCCCGCCTCCAGGGCCGGTTCGTACAGCTCACGGTTGCCGACCGTCAGGACGTGGGTGCGGTAGCCGGCCCGCTGGAGCAGGGCCGCGTACATCTGGGCAAGCAGCTCGCTCTCCGTGAAGCCCGCAGAGCCGATGGCCAGATCGTGGCTGTCACCCGGGGAGGCGGTGATCGCGGAGCGGTTCTCCAGGGAGGGGCCGCCGGCGCAGGACGAGAGCCCGAGCGCGGTAAGGACCACAAGTGCCGCGCCACCAGCCGCCCTCACCGGGTCCTCCCCCGTGCCCAGCCCGGCGCGCACCGCTGTGCCAGCTCGAATGCGGCCTCCATCAGCAGCGCGAACACCGCGACCAGGACCGCACCGGCGACCACCTGAGGCGTGCTGGCCAGGTTGAACCCCGCGGTGATGATCCGGCCGAGGCCACCGCCGCCCACCAGCGCGGCGAGCGTGGCGGTGGCCACCAGCTGGACCGCGGCGATCCGGATGCCGGTCAGGACGAGCGGGAAGGCCAGCGGCACCTCGACCCGCCACACCAGCTGCGTCCCGGTCATCCCCATGCCCCGCGCGGCCCGCACCACGTTCCGGTCCACCTCGCGCATCCCGACATACGCATTGGTCAGCAACGGCGGGATGGCGAACAGCACCAGCGCAATGATCGTCGGCCACTGCCCGTGCCGTCCGAGGGGAGTCAGCAGAAGCAGGACGAGGACGGCGAAGGTCGGCACCGCGCGGCCGATGTTGGCGAGGTTGACGGCCAGCGCACCGCCCCGGCCGAGGTGCCCGAGGGTCAGCGCGACCGGCAGTGCGATCAGGGCGCTGATGACCAGGCAGGCGAAGGTGAGCACGAGGTGCTGTTCGAGGCGGTGCCAGACACCGTTCTCACCGGACCAGTTGGCAGCGGTGGTCAGCCAGGCCCAGACCGCGGAGAGGGTGTTCATGTCCGCCGCCCGGCGGCTGTGACCAGCCGCTTCACTCCTTCGCCGGCCCGGGTCCGCCGCCGTGCCCGATGTCCGGCCCGGCGCCACGGGGTGAGCAGCCGTTCCGCGCCGAGCAGCAGCAGATCGAAGGCGACCGCGATGATCACGCACAGCACGGACGCGGTGAGCACCTGCGCCTTGAAGAAGGAGTTCATGCCGGCGTAGATGAGGTTCCCCAGCCCGCCGTACCCGACGATCGCCCCGACGGTGGTGAGCGCGACCGCCGAGACGGTGGCGATCCGCAGCCCGGCCATCGCGGCCGGTACGGCCAGCGGCAGCTCGATGGCCAGCAGTTGGCGCGTCGGCCCGTATCCCATGCCGCGGGCCGCTTCCTTGGCCTCGGCGGGAACACCGTCCAGACCCGCCAGGATGTTCCGTACGAGCAGGGTGAGCGAGTACAGGGCGAGGCCGACCACGACGAGGGTGGCGGACAGCCCGTAGACGGGCAGCAGCAGCGAGAACATCGCCAGCGACGGAATGGTGTAGAGGACCGTGGTGATGCCGAGCACCGGCCCGACCGTCCAGCGCCTGCGGCGGGCCAGCAGCGCCAGCGGGACGGCGATCACCAGCCCGAGCGCCACCGAGATCACCGTCAGCTGGATGTGCTGGACGACCGCGTCGAGCAGGATCTGCCGACGGGTGCTCAGGTAGTCGCCGCAGATCCAGTCGTTACGGGCCAGACAGTCGTCCGGCGAGGGTCCCGTCACGGTACGAGTCCACCCCGGCGGGGGCGGGGTGTCGCGGCGGACGCGTCCGATCGGGGTGGGCGCGGACGGCCGCCCCGACGGCCTCGGTGCCCACCCGCTTCCTTTCCTGCCGCACCTGCGCAGCCCACCTAGACACCCCACGTATACACGTGGCGTATACACCCTATGTATAGTCCCTCTCGGTTGGCCCCCTGTGATCGAGGGGCGGCGCGAGGCGGTGATGCCGCCGTACGCGTCGGCTTTGCCATGCGCAAAAACGCAGGTCATGGGCCCGCTGTTGCCCGCACCGCCCGAAGAGAGGCCCGCATGCCGAAGCAGATGCCCACGGCCCGCCGTACGTCCATAGCCGGGCTACTCGCGGCCACCACCCTGACCCTGGCCCTCAGCGGCTGCGCCACCTACGACGTCACCGCCCCGGCCGACGCCCGCGCCGACGCACCGGCCTCCGACATCAAGGCGAAGGACGCCCGCCTCGCCGCGGCCAAGGACGCAAGGAACGCGGACGGCAAGAACGCGGAGGGCAAGAACGGGGACGCGAGGAACGGGGGCGCGAGGAACGGCGGACGGACCACGGCCGGGAACGGCGACGGCGACGGCGACGTCGACTGCCGCAAGGCGAAGTGCGTCGCGCTCACCTTCGACGCGGGCCCCAGTGAGCACACCCACCGCCTGCTGGACATCCTCAAGAAGGAGAAGGTGCACGCGACCTTCTTCATGCTCGGCCAGAACCACGTCGACAAGCGCCCCGCCGAGGTGAAGCGGATCGACGCCGAGGGCCATGAGCTGGCCAACCACACCTGGTCGCACCAGATCCTGACCGACATCAAGCCCGAAGAGGCCACCCGCGAGCTGTCCCGCGTCCAGGACGCGGTCCGCAAGATCACCGGCAAGACGCCGAAGCTGATGCGCCCGCCGCAGGGCCGGACCGACGAAAACGTATCCGGGATCAGCAAGCGGCTCGGCCTGGCGCAGGTCCTGTGGAGCGTGACCGCCAAGGACTACCAGACCAACGACCCGGCCCTGATCACCAAGCGGGTGCTCGACCAGACCGAACGCGACGGCATCATCCTGCTGCACGACATCTACAAGGGGACCGTGCCGGCCGTCCCCGGCATCCTCAAGGAGCTCAAGAAGCGCGGCTACACGGTCGTCACCGTCTCCCAGCTGCTGTCCCCGGCGAAGCCGGAGCCCGGGATGGTCTACCGCCCGTAGTACCCGGCACGGGGCGGACGCCACAGAACAGGGCGGACCGGCGGCACGGGACGGGACGGGACGGGGACGGGACGGGCCGGGGACCGGACGGGCCGGACGGGCCTACGGAGCGGACGCCTTGGAGGCCGTGGGCGGCTGCTGCCCCACCGCCGCCCCCTTCCCGTTGAGCCGGTGCCACCAGTGACTGCGCCGCGGATGCACCGCGCGGCCCAGCCGGCGCCCCAGCAACAGATACCCGATCAGCGCGCCGGCGCAGTTGAGGATCACATCGTCGATGTCGAACGCCCGGCCGGTGATCAGCGCCCCCTGCACCAGCTCCACCAGCAGCATCACCAACGCCGTCGCCACACCGACCCGGAGCAGCCCGCGCGCCTGGGGCAGCAGCACCGGCAGCAGCACCCCGAAGGGCACCCCCAACAGGACGTTGCCGCCGAGCTGCTTGACCGTATCGGCCAGGTGCGGTTGCGCCAGATAGCTCCGGATCGAGTCGCCGGGGCGGAGGTTGGGGTGGGTCAGCGGCACCGAGGCCGCCGACGGGGTCAGCGTGACCCGCGCCAGCGCCACCGCGAAGGCCACCATCGCGGCGAACGCCAGCACCAGCAGAAGGATCCGGACGGCCAGCGGGGCCCGCGCGGCCACGGGGGACCACGCCGCCTCATCGCCCTGTTGCGTACGCGCCATGAGGTCACTCCCGGGGGTGCGAGGTGCGCTGTGCGCCGATGGGACATCCAGTTACCCGGGGTCCCGCGAATCATGTAGCCGGGAACGGACGCCGCGCCACGTGGCACACCCGTCCCCCCACACACACCACAAGGAACGCCACACGCAACAGGGGCGCCGGACAGCTCCGGCGCCCCTGCTCTCAGTTCCGCTGCGGCTCACCCCCGGGGGCGCTCCGCCTCCACCCGTCGACGCCCCTTGTCGTCGGACGCCGTGGGCGCCTTGGACGGCCCGGCCTGCTGCCCGGAGCCCGGAGCGCCGCCCTTCCCCGGTGCACCCGCGCCCGCCCCCGGCTTTTGCGACGGGGAGGCAGCCTGGGTGTCCTGCGGGAACGTCAGCTGCTGGCTCTGCCACTCCAGGGCCGGCACGACCTCGCGCCGCCAGGTCGCGAACTGGTGGCTGCCCTGCGGCAGGATGATCGAGTCGACCGACATCGGCGACTTCGCGGCATGGATGAACTTCATGGTCTCGCCGTAATCCGCCTCGCCCTTACGGCTGCTGGCGACCAGCGCGGAGATCTGCGGCGCGGGCAGGTTCTTCAGCCGCCACAGCAGATCGTGCTCACGCTCCCGCTGGGCGCCCTCGGGGCCGGGGCCGAAGAGGCTGCCGGTGGTCAGGTCGTCCTTGATCGCGTAGTCACCCGAGAGCGAGACCGCCGAGGTGTAGGCATTCGGGTTGCGCATCGCCAGCTGCAGCGAGCAGGAACCACCGGACGAGTACCCGAACGCACCCCAGGCACTGGGGTCGTGGCCCACCCGGTAGGCCGACTTCATGGCGTCCGGCAGGTCCTTGGTGAAGAACGTCTCGGCCTGCGGCCCGCCCGGCACATCCACACACTCGGTGTCCCGCGGCGGCGCGATCGTCGGCCGGACCATCACGATCACCGTCGGCTGCATCTTGCCCTGCGCGATCAGCCGCCCCGCGTTCTGCGGCACCTGGAGGTGCTGCGCGAGGTTCATGATCCCGCCGGGGTAACCGCTGATGACGACCATGACAGGGAACCGCTGACGGCGGAACTGCTGCTGGAAGTACTGCGGCGGCAGGTAGACGAAGCCGGGGTTTATGGCCCGGCTACGACGGCCGACGATCCGTACGGACTCGACCTTGCCCACCTTGTCCGCGGGCCCCTTGGGCAGTCCGGTCACCCGGTCGAGGCCCTGCGGACCGGCCGGCTGGACCAGCCCGCCCTTCATGTTGCCGACCGAGGCGTACTGCCCGCCCCCCTCGCTCACGGACACCGGGGCCTTGTCGTTGTTGCCCAGCAGCTCGTCCCAGTTGCCGTAGAACTCGAAGTTCGTGTTCACGGCGAGGGCGAGCGCACACACGATGGACACCTGGGTGACCATGATGGCGCCCAGTCTGCCCAGGACGGGGCCCACCCCGCGCCGCGACAGCCGAGGCCAGAGCCACACCGTGGCAGCGACGCAGGCCACCGCCAGCACGATCACCGTGTATTCGAGCGACTGACTGGTCAGCCCCATGCGCCCACATCTCCCGTCACCCTCGAAAGGGTTCTTGCCTTCTTACCGGCCGCCTAAGGCACAACGGGCGGCTCTGGACAATGGTCACCGGAGAAGACGGGCACACCTGCCCATCGGATACCTGAGCGACTCACTTCTTACCCAGCTCTTGCCACATCGTTTCCGCGGCGTGATGTGGGCGGGCCCGGAGCCGGTGCCGTGCCGGTGCCGTGGCCGGAGTCGTGGACGGATGTCGTGGGCGGGGCGGTGCCAACACGCCTTCCCCTTCAGTCCATTGCTACACCGGCCTCTGTGCGGCCAAGGTGCCCTGATCGACCGGGCGGGAGCCGGTGCACCGATCCGGGCGGGCGGTGCGTACCGTCGGGCAGCAAGTACGGACACGTCGAGCCGGTGGGTACGGACCGTCGGGGCGGTGGGTGCGCGGCCGTCGGGGCGGTGGGTACGTCCCGGCAGGGCGGCTCGTACGGACTGCGGGGAGGTTTTGTGGACGGCCGAGGAGATGGTGCGGACGACCGGACCACCTCGTACGCAGGGCGAACGCGCCCAGGCCGCGCCGACTGAAACCATCGGCCTCCGCAACACCCCCGGATGGCCCACCGCACAAGGCGCGGGGTCCCACGATGAGGCCGGTGTCGGCGGCTACCCTTACGTATCCGTCCTGGTCAGGGACATGTCCGCGCTTCACGGACATACGCCGCACCCACCACACGCAAGAGAGGTTCGCCGATGGGCATTCGGAGTCTGCTGCGCAACGCTTTCGGTCGCTCCAAGGCGACCCGTGAAGAAACCGGCGCGGCCCCGAGCGGCGCCGACAAGCCGGAATCCGCGACCATCCCGGAGGCTCGCGAAGAGTCCACCCCGGCCGCCACCCCGGAGGCCGAGGTCCCGGCCGCACGGACCGCTCCCACGGAGAGTCCCGACACGGACCTGGCTCCGGCTCCGACGACCGCGACGCTGCCGGCACAGGGCAGCCGGGCGGACCGCGGAGACCGGACGGACCGGGCAGACCGGGCGGCGGAGACCTCCGCGGTGCGGGAGGACGAGGCAGGTGCCGACGCCGGCACCGGCACCAACGCCCACGCCGACGCCGACGCTGGTGCCGGTGCACCCGCGACGACCGAGCCGTCCACCGCGGAGGCGGCCGCGGCCCCCGCTGCCACCCCGGCCGCTGCCGACCCCGTCTCCGACCTGGTGAGCCAGGCCTTCGACAAGCCGGAGCCCGTGGCGGAGGCCGAGAACGAGGCGGAGCCGACGGCCGAGGCCGAGCCGGAAGAGAAGCCTGAAGAGCAGGCGGAGGCAAAGGCCGACATCGAGCCGGAGCCCGAGGACAAGGCCAACACCGAGCCGAAGGCCGACACCGAGCCGAAGGCAGACGCCGACACCGACACCGACACCGAGCCGAAGGCCGAAGCCAAGGCAGAGGTCGCCGACCAGCCGGAAGCCACCCCCGAGGCCGAGCCGGCGACCGCGACGGAGCCGAAGGCGGAGGACCGGTCCGAGGGCGCGGGCTCCCTCCCCACCACGGCCCCCGCGCTCCTCAGCCTCTACAAGTCCGCGGCCGCCACCCTGGACAAGCACGGCCTCGCCACCCAGCGCGCCGCCGTCTACCTGGTCCTCGACCGCTCCGGCTCGATGCGCAACTACTACAAGGACGGCACGGTCCAGAACCTCGCCGAGCAGGCCCTCGGCCTCTCGGCCCACTTCGACGACGACGCCACCGTCCCTGTCATCTTCTTCTCCACCGACATCGACGGCACCGCCGATATCGACCTCACCAACTACGAGGGCCGCATCGCGGAACTGCACGCCGGCCTCGGCCACATGGGCCGTACGAACTACCACTGGGCCATCAACGCCGTCGTCGAGCACTACAGGAAGTCCGGCTCCACCGCCCCGGCCTTCGTCATCTTCCAGACCGACGGCGCCCCGACCTCCAAGCCGGCCGCCGAAAAGGCGCTCTGCGAAGCGGCCGGACTCCCCATCTTCTGGCAGTTCATCGGCTTCGGGGACCCGGACGCCAAGGGCTTCGACTTCCTCCGCAAGCTCGACGACCTGGCCGTCCCGGAGAAGCGCGTCGTCGACAATGCCGGCTTCTTCCACGCCGGCCGCGACCCGCGCGGCCTCTCCCACGACGAGCTCTACCAGCAGCTGATGGTCGAGTTCCCCGAGTGGCTCGCCGAGGCCCGCACCGCGGGCATCATCAAGGACAACTGACCGCTCTCCCGCTCCCCTGACGACACCTCACCGGCCGCGGCCGGGCCCCGGGCCCGCCGCGGCCGACCCCTTTCGTGCCCGGCTGCCCGGGGCCGCTCCCGCGAGAAAGAAAAGAACCTCTGGGACGGCTATCCGCCGGACGCCCCCAATGGCATTACTGATGCCGTATGACAGAGTGCTCCCCGAAATCACCGACCGCGAATACACCAGGGTGTCGCGCCATGACACCCGCCCATGCCGAATGCGGCGGACGGAATTCGACACCGGAATGCACTTATCCGTGAATGTTGAACAAGTCCGTCGATGTGGAACGAGGGGGAATAAATGAATATGCCGCAGCAGCCTCAGCCGGGTTCGGAAACGTGCCCGCACACGGTTTCCCGCCCGGCACGCCACTACCCGCGCAGCCGGTCGGCTCCCAGCAGCCCGGCGGCCCCCAGCAGCCGGCTCCGGGCGGCTGGATACCCGCGGGCCCGGCGCCGGGTCCTTACGGACCGCACGACCCCTATGGACAGCAGGGACCTCATGGACAGCCAGGGCCCCACGGACAGCAAGGCCCCTACGGCGTCCCGCAGCAGGCCCCGTTCGGGTACGGCAGGCCGGGGCTGCCGCAGCCGGTTCCGCCCAGGAAAAGCGCCGGAAAGGTGTGGGCGATCATCGGAAACACGGACGTCGCGGTGCCGGACCGGAAATACACCCCGAGCGGCGGCGCAGACCCGCTGACCTGTGGTGTGGATGTGCGCCGGCAGGCGGGACAGAAGATCACCCTGCCGTATTGCGTCTGGGCTGATTCCCGTACGAACGTGAGCGTCGCCACGGCCGACGGCGCCAACCCGGCGCAGGACCCGCAGTCCGTCGACCTCCAGGCGCTCGCCGACCGGACGGCCAAGATCCGCAGCGAGGTCCGGAAGCCCGCGGACTGAGATCCGGCAGCCCTGGGGCCGAGGCCCCAAAGCCCCAGGACGAGGCGCCCGGGTACGGCACGGAGCACCGGAGACGGACCGTGCGCGGCCGCCCCACGCCCTGCCCCGGCACAGCAGGCGCCACCCCGCCCCACTGCCTACGCTGAATGGGGGAAATGCCCTGTTTTCTCCCTGCCGCGCTCATGCGCTGGCCGGCGGGGCGTTCGGGGGTGGCCGTACCAGCGAGCGAGGTGGGTCGTGATGGGTGAGGCGAGCCGAGAGGGGGGCGGCGAGCCGCCTCCGGCGCCGCGCAGGCCCAGCGTTCCCTCCTGGGCCACCGCGGCCGAGCCCGATCCACGGCGCTGGTGGGCGCTGGTGGTGATCGCGATTGCACAGTTGATGGTGGTGCTGGACGCGACCATCGTGAATATCGCGCTGCCGTCGGCCCAGCGGGACCTGGGGATGTCGGATGCGAACCGCCAGTGGGTGATCACCGCGTACACGCTCGCTTTCGGCGGGCTGCTGCTGCTCGGCGGGCGGATCGCCGACCTGGTGGGACGGAAGAAGACCTTCATGATCGGGCTGGTCGGCTTCGCCATCGCGTCCGGCCTGGGCGGCGCGGCCACCGGGTCCGGGCTGCTGTTCGGGGCGCGGGCACTGCAGGGCGCCTTCGCGGCGCTGCTGGCGCCCTCCGCGCTGTCCTTGCTGACCACCACCTTCACCATCGGGAAGGAACGCAGCAAGGCCTTCGGAATCTACGGGGCGATCGCGGGCGGGGGCGCGGCCATCGGGCTGATCGCCGGCGGGCTGCTGACCGAATATCTGGACTGGCGATGGTGTCTGTACGTGAACGTCCCGATCGCCGTGATCGCCCTCACCGGCGCCGCCGTATTTCTGCGCGACCGGTCCGAGCGGGGGCGCGTCTCGCTGGACGCTCCGGGTGTGGTGCTGGGCTGCAGCGGTCTGGTCGCGATCGTTTACGGGTGCAGCGAAGCGGAGCCGCGGGGCTGGGGGGACGAGCTGGTCCTCGGGCTGCTGGTGGGGGGTGTGGTGCTGCTGGGTGTCTTCGCCTGGTGGCAGACGAGGGCACGTCACCCCCTGCTGCCGCTGCACATCGTCCGCAACCGGAATCGTGGCGGCGCCTTCCTGACGATGGCGCTGGCGGTCATCGGACTGTTCGGAATGTTCCTGTTCATGACCTATTACCTGCAGACCGTGCTCGGATATTCGCCGGTCAGGACCGGAGTGGCCTTCCTGCCGATGGTGGCGGCGATCGTCGTCGGGTCGACGCAGATCTCGGCGAGGCTGCTGCACCGGATCCCGCCACGGTTCCTGATGGTCCCGGGGGCCGTCCTCGCCTCCACGGGGCTCTTCACCCTGACATTCCTGACGGCCGAGCCCGCGTATGTCTCCCATGTGCTTCCGGCCATGCTGCTCGTCGGCCTCGGCATGGGCCTGACCTTTATGCCGGTGCTGGCGACGGCCACGTCCGGGGTGGCTCCGCACGACTCCGGAGTCACGTCCGCGACGGTCAACACGGCACAGCAGGTGGGCGGTTCGATCGGTACGGCGCTGCTGAACACGATCGCGACCTCGACGAGTGCGGCGTACATCGCGGATCACCTGGCGGCCGCGGCCCGCAGCAGCGGGGCGCTCGGCCTCACCCCGGCGGTGCGGGAGGGGATCGTGAAGAGCGGAGTGGTGCACGGGTTTACGGTGGCCATCGGGGTGGGTTCGGCGATCATGCTGCTGGCCGCGCTCGTCGCCGGGCTGCTGGTCAACGGCCGGCCCGCCAGGCAGGGCCAGGTCTCGGCGGCGGACAGCGAGGAATCGGCGGACGCGGCGGCGTGAGGCCCCGAAAAGCCCGCGCGGGCACCCCCACCCCGTCCAGTACGATATTGACGTTCCGTAAAGCAAATCCTCACT
This sequence comes from Streptomyces sp. NPDC048516, assembly GCF_043199875.1. Classification (NCBI taxonomy): domain Bacteria; kingdom Bacillati; phylum Actinomycetota; class Actinomycetes; order Kitasatosporales; family Streptomycetaceae; genus Streptomyces; species Streptomyces sp. NPDC048516. The sequence continues at coordinate 249,854 of NZ_JBICWS010000004.1, forward strand.
CACCGTAGCGACTTGGGAGCAGCCGGCAATGGCTCGACACCTCATCACCAGCGCCCTTCCGTATATCAACGGGATCAAGCACCTGGGCAACATGGTGGGGTCCATGCTCCCGGCCGATGTGTATGCGCGGTATATGCGGCAGCGCGGGCACGACGTGCTCTACATCTGCGCGACGGACGAGCACGGGACCCCCGCCGAGCTGGCGGCGAAGGACGCGGGCCAGTCGGTCGACGCGTTCTGCGCGGAGCAGCACGACAAGCAGAAGGCGATCTACGAGGGCTTCGGCCTCGAATTCGACTACTTCGGCCGGAGCTCGTCGCGGGAGAACGTGGAGCTGACGCAGCACTTCGCGCGCAAGCTCCACGAGAACGGCTTCATCGAGGAGCGGGCGATCCGCCAGGTCTTCTCGATCGCCGACGACCGCTTCCTGCCGGACCGCTACATCGTCGGTACGTGTCCGCACTGCGGCTACGACAAGGCGCGCGGCGACCAGTGCGAGAACTGCACCCGGGTGCTCGACCCGACCGACCTGATCGACGCCCGCTCGGCGATCAGCGGCAGCGGTGAGCTGGAGGTGCGCGAGACCAAGCACCTCTTCCTGCTCCAGTCGAAGCTGCAGCACGAGGTCGAGGGCTGGCTGGACGGCAACGGCAGCAAGGACTGGCCGACGCTGGCCTCGTCCATCGCGCACAAGTGGCTGACCGAAGGCCTTCAGGACCGGGCGATCACCCGTGACCTGGACTGGGGCGTTCCGGTGCCGGCCGATGTGTGGCCGGAGCTGGCGGCCGAGGGCAAGGTCTTCTACGTCTGGTTCGACGCCCCGATCGAGTACATCGGGTCGACCAAGGAGTGGGCGGACGCCGTCTCCGACGGGAGCCGCGACTGGAAGTCGTGGTGGTACGAGGCCGAGGACGTCCGGTACACGGAGTTCATGGCCAAGGACAACGTGCCGTTCCACTCCGTGATGTTCCCGGCGACGCAGCTGGGCACCCGCGAGCCGTGGAAGAAGGTCGACTTCCTCAAGGCCTTCAACTGGCTCAACTACTACGGCGGGAAGTTCTCCACCTCGCAGCGGCGCGGCATCTTCACGGACGCGGCGCTGGAGCTGCTGCCCGCCGACTACTGGCGCTACTTCCTGATCGCCAACGCCCCGGAGTCGGACGACACCTCCTTCACCTGGGAGCTGTTCTCGGCATCGGTCAACAAGGACCTGGCGGACACCCTCGGCAACTTCGTCAACCGGGTGCTGTCGTTCTCGCGCAAGCGGTTCGGTGACGAGGTGCCCGCCGGCGCCGAGGCCGGGCCCGCGGAGCAGAAGCTCGGGGAGGAGATCGCCGGGCTGCTGTCGGAGTACGAGGGCCACATGGAGGCCCTGCAGTTCCGCAAGGCCGCGGCCTCGCTGCGCGCCCTGTGGAGCGCGGGCAACTCCTACCTGGAGGAGAAGGCCCCGTGGCTGGAGATCAAGACCGACAAGGACGCGGCGGCGCTGACGCTGCGTACGGCGATGAACCTCATCCACCTGTACGCGATCGTCTCCAAGCCGTTCATCCCCTCGTCGGCCAAGGCGATGCGCGGGGCCTTCACCCTGGAGAACGACACCGCGGTGTGGGTCCGTGCCGAGGAGGCGAAGGCGCTGGCCTCGGTGCCTGCCGGAACGCCCTTCACGGTGCCGCCGGTGCTCTTCGCGAAGATCACCGAGGAGGACCTGGAGTCCTACCGCGAGCGCTTCGGCGGCGCGGAGCAGTAGGCCAGGACCGCCCGCACGCGTCGGTTCTGGCCGGCGCCCCGGGACGGTAACTCAGTAACCCCGTCCGGGCGCGGGTGTGTTCGCGCCGCGGATCTCTCAGCACCGCACCGCACCGCGCCCGTCCGGCCCTCCGGGGCGGACGGGCGCCGTGCGTCCGGGCACCGGCCGGTCCCCGGTCGGGACGTCGCTCAGCGCCTGCGCGGTGCGGACACGTAAGCGGTCAGCCGTCCGAAGTCCGGCACCGGCGGCAGGATGACCCGCCGCCAGCCACGGGCGTAGGCCGGTGGCCGCTGACCGCCTGCCACCACGACGGCGACCGGACGGCGCGTACCCAGCCGGACCAGGCCCGCGGGGGTGATGCTGGCGTCATGGCCGTGGGGCTGGCGGGACGCACAGCCCGCCCGGTACGCCAGCCGTACCGCCTCCTCGCCGCTCACCACACAGGGCGGCCGTACGCCGGCCGCCCGCAGCGACGTGGCGACCCGCTCGACACCGGCCTGTGCCCGTGCGGTGCTCTGCGCCATCTTGTGCCAGACCGTCAGTTGGATGACCTCGTGGGTCAGCAGCGCAAGGACGAGGACGGCCACCGCCCAGGCGTGCCCGCGGCGCGGCAGGAGGGTCAGCCAGTACAGGAACCAGGCGGCCGGCATCATCAGCAGGGCGTAGGCGGGCAGCAGGAAGCGCGGGGCGGCGTAGTCCACCGTCAGAAGGTAGGGGGCGGCGAGGCAGAGGCCGACCAGAGCCGGGAGGACGACGGGAGCAGGGCCGTACCGGTGCAGCGGGCCGCGGGGGTCGCTCAGGCGCACCAGCGGCCACGCGGGACCGCGGCCGTGCCGCCCGCCGCCGGGCGCAGGATCGTCCGCCGGGTCCGGGCCGAGGCTGCCGGGCCGGATCGGCGCCAGGCCGAGCGGGTGCCGGGCCCCGCTGCGCTCCGCCGGTCCGTACCCGTGCAGTCCGCCACGGGGCTCGCGGGCGCGCAGCGCCGCCCACACCGCTCCGGCGACCGCCAGGGGCAGCACCAGCCACCACACCGCCGTCACCGGATGGTCCCAGCTCAGATGGCAGGGACGGCACAGCGTCTTGCCCTGGAGTGCCCGTGCGTGGTCGTCGAAGGTCAGATGCCAGCCGAGACCACCCTGAATCTGCGCGGCCCGGTGCAGCCGCGCCAGGAGCCCGCCGTAGGACAGATACGCCTCCACGACCCAGGGGGCACACCCCAGGGCCAGGCCGGCCGGCAACGCGAGCAGCACGGCGGGGCGCCGCCAGGACGGGACGCACAGCGCGGCGGCGCAGAGCGGCACGGCCAGCCAGATGGCGTCGGTCGGACGCATCAGCGCGGTCACGGCGACCGCGACGGCGAGGCCGGCCGCGGCCCCCCGGTCGCGGCGCGGGGCCAGTTGACGGGGCGGCTGCCGTACGGCCCGCAGGAAGCAGCCGGTGGCGGCGAGCGCGGCGTAGCCGACCCACAGGTTGGGCATCGCCTGCCCGCCGTAGAAGAGCGTGATCCACAACCCGGCGAACAGCGCGCCGCCCAGGGCCGGTACGGGGGCGGGCAGCACCCGGCGCCAGATGCACAGGGTGAGCAGGAGCGCGGCGCCGGAGAGCACCGCGAGGTAGCAGTGCAGCACGGTCGCCGAGGTCGTCAGCGCCGCCACCGGGGCGAGCAGGAAGGTGACACCGCGAGCGCGCGGGGCGCTGAAGAACGCGGCCGGCGTATGAGGGGCGACCTGGCTGACGTACACCGTCTCGTCCCACCCCAGGCCGGGGGCGGCGACGGCGGAGGCGAGCAGACAGGCGGTGAAGACGACGGCCACGACGGTGAGCCACCGCAGGTCACCGGCCGGGACGGGGCGGGTCACCCGAGCCGGCGGCCCCAGGGCGGACCTGGCGGTGAGGAGACTTGCTTGCTGCATGGGCACCACAGTGCGTGCCCTGCCGGGGCCCTGCCACACGGATGGGGCGGTCGGGGCACACCGCCGGATCCGGAACCGTCCCCGGGGGCGTACCGCTGCTGGCCGCCAAGGCCCGCCCGAGGGGCACACGCTGCCGACGCCCGCCCGACGGCAACGGTGCCGGAAACGGGCCGGGGCGGCGTTTCACGTGAAACGCCGCCCCTCAGCCTGTTCGAGGCTTCTGGTCCCAGGCGATGCCGCCTACTTCGCCTGCGGCTTGCGGAGGGAGAGGTGCAGCTCCTTGAGGCGCGCCTCCTCGACCTCGCTCGGGGCCCCCATCAGGAGGTCCTGGGCATTGCCGTTGAGCGGGAAGGCGATGGTCTCGCGGATGTTGGGCTCATCGGCCAGCAGCATGACGATGCGGTCGACGCCGGGGGCGATGCCACCGTGCGGCGGGGCGCCGAACTTGAAGGCACGGAGCATGCCGCCGAACTCCGCCTCGACCGTCTCCTTGTCGTAGCCGGCGATCGCGAAGGCCTTGTACATGACCTCGGGCTCGTGGTTACGGATGGCGCCGGAGGACAGCTCGGTGCCGTTGCAGACGATGTCGTACTGCCAGGCCAGGATGTCCAGCGGGTCCTTGGTCTCCAGCGCCTCCAGGCCGCCCTGCGGCATGGAGAAGGGGTTGTGCGAGAACTCGATCTTGCCGGTGTCCTCGTCCTTCTCGAACATCGGGAAGTCGACGATCCAGCAGAAGCGGAACTCGTCCTCGACGAAGCGGCCGACGCGCTTGGCGGCCTCGACGCGGACCGCGCCCATGATCTTGGAGACCTCGTCGAACTCGCCGGCGCCGAAGAAGACGGCGTGGCCGGGCTTGAGGCCCAGGGCGGCGACCAGCGCCTTGACGTCGTCCTCGGTGAGGAACTTGGCGATCGGGCCGCTGAGGGCGTTCTCCTCGCCCACACGGACCCAGGCCAGGCCCTTGGCGCCCTGCTGGACGGCGAAGTCACCCAGCTGGTCGAAGAACTTGCGCGACTGGTCGGCGGTGTCCGGCACGGCCAGGGCGCGGACGTGCTTGTCGGCGAAGGCCTTGAAGCCGGAGCCCGCGAAGACGTCCGAGACATCGACCAGCTCCAGCTCGGCGCGCAGGTCCGGCTTGTCGGAGCCGTACTTGAGCATCGCCTCGCGGAACGGGATGCGCGGGAAGGGGGAGGTGACCGTACGGCCGTTGCCGAACTCGGTGAACAGCTCGGTCATCAGCTTCTCGACAGGCCGGAAGACATCTTCCTGCTCGACGAAGCTCATCTCGATGTCGAGCTGGTAGAACTCGCCCGGCGAGCGGTCCGCGCGGGCGTCCTCGTCACGGAAGCAGGGCGCGATCTGGAAGTAGCGGTCGAAGCCGGCGATCATCAGCAGCTGCTTGAACTGCTGCGGGGCCTGCGGCAGCGCATAGAACTTGCCGGCGTGCAGACGCGAGGGGACCAGGAAGTCGCGGGCGCCCTCGGGGGAGGTCGCGGACAGGATCGGGGTCGCCATCTCGTTGAAGCCGAGGGTCACCATCTTGTGGCGGATGGCGGAGATGACGGCGGTGCGCAGCATGATGTTGCGGTGCATCCGCTCGCGGCGCAGGTCGAGGAAGCGGTACTCGAGGCGCCGCTCCTCGTTGACGCCGTCGTCCGCGTTGATCGTGAACGGGATCTGGTCGGCGGCGCCGAGCACCTCGACGTCGGAGACCTCGATCTCGATCTCGCCCGTCGGCAGATCGGGGTTGACGTTGTCGGCGCCGCGCGCGCTGACCTTGCCGTCGATACGGACGACGGTCTCCTTGGTCAGGGAGCCGAGGGCCTCGTTGGCGGGGGTGCCGGGGCGGGCGACGAGCTGAACGAGACCGTAGTGGTCGCGCAGATCGATGAAGAGGATGCCGCCCAGGTCACGTCGATTGTGCAGCCAGCCGCTGAGGCGGACGTCGGTGTCGACGTCCGCGGCTCGGAGCTCGCCGCAGTTATGGGACCGGTACCGATGCATCGCTCATCCAAGTCGTCGCGAGGTCGAGGTGAGGAGTTGTCGGGAGAGGGAGAGGAAAAGGAGTACGGGCGCGGATGCCCGGTCGCTCTCCCCGTGGATCACCCGAAAGGCCACCCCAGGATTGACATAACCGCTCCAGGTTACCGTCCCGGCCCGCACGTCTTCGTTGACGTATACGCATCAACGAAGCGGGGTGTCCCCACTGGGACGATGGTCACGTCCGGATCGCTGGTCCGGTCCCGCTAAACACACATAAAGTGAGGCAATGCGCACCGAGGATCTCCTGGCCGCCATCGCGACCGGCCTGTGGCGCTGGGACAACGCGGCGGGACGGGTGACCCTCGACTCCGAAGCGGCCCGGCTGCTCGGGCTGCCCGCCGCCCCGGTGGAGCTGACCGAGGCCGCGGTGCGCTCCCGTTTTCATCCCGTCGACTTCGCCGAGATCAACGGGATCGTGCAGCTCGCGCTCGCCGAGAAGACGCTCGCCGAGGCCCGGCTGCGCATCGTGGACGAGCGCGGGCGGGTGCAGCGCATCGTCCGCTCCCGCTCCCGCCCCCGCATCGTCGACGGCGGCTTCGAGCTGGTCGGCACCCTTCAGGAGGTGCCCGAGCCGCAGCCCGGGACCTCCGCCGCGCACACCCCGATCACCGGCGACTGGCGCCGGTCACGCGAGGCGTTCCTGCTGGACGCGGGCCGGGGGCTGGCCGAGGCGCGGTCCACCGCGGAGGTGCTGCGGGTCGCGGCCGGACTGTCCATGCCCGGGTTCATGCCGGACGGGCTGGCGGTCTTCGGCATCGAGGGCGACCGGCTGTCGGTCATCGGCCATCACGGCCATCACGGCGACGACGAGCGGCCGTTCGTCGCCATGACGCTGGAGACCGACTATCCGGCCGCCGAGGTCATCCGTACCGGCCGGGCCATCTATCTGCCCACGCCCGAGGAGTACAGCCGCCGTTACCCCGGCACCTGGCCGCTGGCCGCCCGCTTCCGCCGGACGTCCTGGGCCTTCCTGCCACTGGTGAACGCGGGCCGGACGATCGGCGCCTGGATGGCGGCGTTCGCCCAGCCGGTGGCGTTCACGCCCGATGAGCGGTCGGTGCTGACCACCGTCGCCCGGATGCTGGCACAGGCGCTTGCCAGGGCCGGTATGCAGGAGGAGCAGCAGGAGCTGGCACTGGGGCTGCAGCGCAGCATGATGCCCACGGTGCAGCCGGACATCCCGGGGATGACGGTCGCGGCCCGCTACGTCCCGACCGGTGGCGGGCTGGCGGTCGGCGGCGACTGGTACGACATGATCCCGCTGCCGTCCGGCCGGATCGCGCTGGTCATCGGGGATGTCCAGGGGCACGACGTACGGGCGGCGGGCCTGATGGGGCAGTTGCGGATCGCGCTGCGTGCCTACGCCTCCGAGGGTCACCACCCCGATGCGGTGCTCTCCCGTGCCTCCCGGTTCCTGGCCGGGATCAACGAGACCGAACTCCGCGGCCACGGCGAGGACCAGCGCTTCGCGACCTGTCTCTACATCGAGGTGGACCCGGCGACGGGACTGCTGGACATCGCACGGGCCGGCCACCCCGACCCGGCCATCCGGATGAGCGACGGCACGGTGCTGGTCCGGCCCACCGCGGGCGGGCTGCCGCTGGGCATCGTCCCGGACGCCGACTACCCGACCACCCGGCTCGTCCTGGAGCCCGGCGAGACCATGATGGTGTGCACCGACGGGCTGATCGAGACCGGCGGCCACGATCTGGAGACCGGCTGGGCACGGCTGCGCGACATCATCGAGGCGCATCGGCCCGGCGGGGACGGCGGGGACGGCGGGGACGGCGGGGACGGCGAGAGCCTGGAGCGACTGGCCGACGCCTTGGTCCAGGCCGTGCACGGACCGTCCTCGCACCACACCACCGGACCGCTGGTGGACCGCCGCGAGGACGACATCGCCGTGCTGCTGCTGAGCCGCGAGGCCGCCGGCTGCGGGGTCGGAACCGGCGGACTGCTCGCGCCGCAGCCCATACGGCGCACCGTGCTCTCCGTCGCGCAGGCCGAACCGGAGCGGATAGCCGAGGCGCGCCGTCAGGTCCGTGACGTGCTGCACGACTGGGCCGACCCGGACCAGGTGGACTCGGCGGTGCTGATGGTCTCCGAGATGGTCACCAACGTCTTGGTGCACACCGACGGAGAGGCGCTGTTGGTCGCCGAGATCACCGGCGAGCGGGGCGCCCGGCGCATCCGCGTCGATGTCGCCGACAGCAGCGATGAGCTGCCGCACCGCCGCTGCCCCGGCGAACTGGCGTCGTCGGGGCGCGGTCTGATGCTGCTGGAGCTGCTGGCCGGCTCCTGGGGTGTGGACCCGCGCGGGGACGGCAAGTCGACGTGGTTCGAGCTCTATGAGGACGCGGGGGACGCGGCGGGTCCGGTGTCACCGGAGTCCGGGCCCGTGGCGTAGTACTCCCGCAGCTCGTGGAGGACGCCGGTGACGGCGGCGGTCAGCGGTACGGACAGCAGCATGCCGAGGATTCCGGCGACGCTGGCGCCCGCGGTGATCGCCAGCAGCACCGTCGCCGGATGCATCTTGACCGTCCGGCTCTGGATCATCGGCTGCAGTACGTGCCCCTCCAGCACCTGCACGGCCAGGACGACGCCGAGCGCCCAGAGCGCGATCACGAAACCGCGGTCGGCCAGCGCCACCAGGATCGCCACGGCGCCGGAGATGAAGGCGCCGAGGTAGGGGATATAGGCGCCGACGAAGACCAGCGCGCCCAGCCCGACGGCGCCCGGCACCCGGAGGATCAGCAGTCCGACGGTGATGCAGACGGCGTCGATCAGCGCGATGAAGGTGGTCCCCCGCATAAAGCCTTCGATGGACTGGAAGCCGCGGCGGGCCATCCGCTCCAGCTGCGGTGCGGAGTTGCCCGGCGCCCAGTGTTTCAAGGTGCGTACGGCCTTGTCCGCGTCGCGCAGGAAGAAGAAGGTCAGCAGCAGGGCCAGAACCGAGGCGGCGAGGAACTGGCCGACCGCGCTGACACCTGTCAGCAGCCCCGAGGCCGCGGTGCCGCCGAACTTGGTCACCAGCCCCTTGGACCGGGAGGCGAGATCGTCGAGCGAGGTACCGGCCGCACCGAAGTGCTGGGAGAGATCCTTGGCGGCTTGCCTGAGCGAGGAGATGATCTGGTCACCGGTGTCGACCAGCGCGCTGACGACGATGTATCCGGCGCCGCCGACCACCACCAGAAGGACCGCACAGGTCAGCCCGGCGGCCAGTGAGCGGTTGAGCTTCATCGCCACCAGCCGCCGGTAGAGCGGTCCGAGCAGCCCGCTGCCGAGCAGCGCCAGCAGTACGGGCGTGACCGCCGCGCTCAGTTCGATGCACAGCCACACCACGAGGGCCGCCACGGCCGCGAGCAGCAGCCCCACCAGGCACCAGGCCGCGGCACGGCGGGCCTGGACCGGCAGCAACGGCGGCGAGGACCGTGGCCGTTCGCGTCCCGCGCCGGGCCCGTTTTCCTCCGAGTCTTTTTGCACCCGGACAGTCCACCACGGCCACAGGCCCGGACCCGGACCCCGAAACGGGTCAGGGGCGGCGTTTCACGTGAAACGCCGCCCCTGCTGCCGACCGGGCGTCAGTGCCCGTCGGCGGGGATCGTCCCGAGCCGGCCGGCCTGGAAGTCCTCGAAGGCCTGCGCCAGTTCGGCGTGGGTGTTCATCACGAACGGGCCGTAATGCATCATCGGCTCGCGGATCGGCAGCCCACCGAGCAGCACCACCTCGAAGTTCGGACTGCGCGACTCCTGGGACTCGTCCGCCCGGATCGTGATCGAGTCCCCGGCACCGAACACGACCGACTGCCCCATGCGGAAGGGGCGCCCCTCCGTACCGGCCGAGCCGCTTCCGGCCAGGGCGTAGGCGAGGGCGTTGAAGTCCTTGCGCCAGGGGAGGGTCAGCTCCGCACCCGGGTTCACCGTCACATGCATCATCGTGATCGGCGTGTGCGTGATGCCCGGACCGTTGTGGCCGTCGAGGTCACCGGCGATCAGCCGCAGCAGGGCTCCGCCGTCGCCCGAGGTCAGCAGCTTGACCTGGCCGCCGCCGATGTCCTGGTAGCGAGGGGCCATCATCTTGTCGCTCTTCGGCAGGTTCACCCACAGCTGGAGGCCGTGGAAGAGACCGCCGGACATGACCAGCGACTCCGGCGGCGCCTCGATGTGCAGCAGCCCCGAACCGGCCGTCATCCACTGGGTGTCGCCGTCGTTGATGACGCCGCCGCCACCGTGCGAGTCACGGTGCACGAAGGTGCCGTCGAGCAGATAGGTCACCGTCTCGAAGCCGCGGTGCGGGTGCCAGGGCGTGCCCTTGGCCTCTCCGGGCGCGTACTCCACCTCGCCCATCTGGTCCATCATGATGAACGGGTCGAGGTGCTTGTAGTCGATGCCGGCGAACGCCCGGCGCACCGGGAAGCCCTCGCCCTCGAAGCCGCTCGGAGCGGTGGCAACGGCCAGCACCGGACGGACGTGCGCCGCGACGGGCGCCGCCACACGCGGCAGGGTCAGCGGGTTCTCTACGGTCACAGCGGGCATGACGGCCTCCTCGGTCGTTCCCTCAACTTAGTTGAATGGTGAACAACCCGCAAGGCGTGCGGCATTCCCGTACCTGTTTCCGCAGGTCAAAGGGGTCGTTCCGGACGAGCTCCCCCCGGACCGAGACACGAATCGAGCCGGCCCCCATCCCGGGACCGGCCCTCGACGCCGCCGCGGTGGCGGCCCTCAGCCCTCTGCGCGGCAGGGGCGGTCAGCCGTACATGCGCCGCATCGCGAAGTCGACCATCTGCTCCACGGCCTTCGCGTCGAAGACCATCCGGTGGTCCCCCTCCATATCGAGGACGAACCCGTAGCCGGTCGGCAGCAGGTCCAGCACCTCGGCGCCGGTGATCACGAAGTACTTCGACTCCTTGCCCGCGTACCGCCGCAGCTCCTTGAGGGAGGTGAACATCGGGATCACCGGCTGCTGGGTGTTGTGCAGCGCCAGGAAGCCGGGGTTGTCACCGCGCGGGCAGTAGATCTTGGACGTGGAGAAGATGCCCTGGAAGTCCTCGGCCGACATCGAGCCGGTGGTGAAGGCACGCACCGCATCGGCGAGGGAGGGCGGGGACGGCTCGGGATACAGCGGCGCCTCGCCGTAGCCCCCGGGGGGCGATTGCTGCGGCGGGGGCTGCGGCGCTCCGTATTGCTGCTGCCCGGCACCCGCGTTCTGGTCGTAGCCGTACATGCGCCACAGCGTACTGAGTCGGCGATTCGCCGGGGGACGCTCGTCACAGATGGGCGGTAGGGGTTGATTCTTATTACCGGTGGGTAGCATCATCGTAGGCACTTGCTACTTGCTGGTATTTGCGTTTGAGGTCCTCCCTCCCGAACCCTTACGGAGCCGTATCCATGGGGCACTACAAGTCGAATCTCCGCGACATCGAGTTCAACCTCTTCGAGGTGCTCGGCCGTGACAGCGTGTACGGCACCGGACCGTTCGCGGAGATGGATGTCGACACCGCCAAGAGCGTGCTGTCCGAGATCGCCCGGCTGTCCGAGAACGAACTGGCCGAGTCGTTCGCCGACGCCGACCGCAACCCGCCGGTCTTCGACCCGGACACCAACACCGCGCCGGTTCCGGACACCTTCAAGAAGAGCTACCAGGCCTTCATGGACGCCGAGTGGTGGCGGCTGGGCATCCCGGAGGAGCTCGGCGGCACCACCGCGCCGCGCTCGCTCCTCTGGGGCTTCGCCGAGACGATCCTGGGCGCCAACCCGGCCGTGTGGATGTACGCGTCCGGCCCCGCCTTCGCCGGTGTGCTCTTCGAGGAGGGCACCGAGGAGCAGCACCGCATAGCCCAGCTGATGGTGGACAAGCAGTGGGGCTCCACCATGGTGCTCACCGAGCCGGACGCCGGTTCGGACGTCGGCGCCGGCCGCACCAAGGCCGTGCAGCAGGAGGACGGCTCCTGGCACGTCGAGGGCGTCAAGCGCTTCATCACCTCCGGTGAGCACGACATGTCCGAGAACATCGTGCACTTCGTCCTCGCCCGCCCCGAGGGTGCCGGTCCGGGCACCAAGGGCCTGTCGCTGTTCATCGTGCCGAAGTACGACTTCGACTGGGAGACCGGCGAGCTGGGCGAGCGCAACGGCGCCTACGCCACCAACGTCGAGCACAAGATGGGCCTGAAGGCCTCCAACACCTGCGAGATGACCTTCGGCGCCAACCACCCGGCCAAGGGCTGGCTGCTCGGCGAGAAGCACGACGGCATCCGCCAGATGTTCAAGATCATCGAGTTCGCCCGGATGATGGTCGGCACGAAGGCCATCGCCACCCTCTCCACCGGCTACCTCAACGCGCTGGAGTACGCCAAGGAGCGCGTGCAGGGTCCGGACCTGGCCGCCTTCACCGACAAGACCGCGCCGCGCGTCACGATCACCCACCACCCCGACGTGCGCCGCTCGCTGATGACGCAGAAGGCGTACACCGAGGGCATGCGCGCCCTGGTGCTCTACACCGCCACGGTCCAGGACGAGATCATCGTCAAGGAGGCCGCGGGCGAGGACGCGAGCGCCGCGATCCGCCTCAACGACCTGCTGCTGCCGATCGTCAAGGGCTACGGCTCGGAGAAGTCCTACGAGCAGCTGGCGCAGTCGCTGCAGACCTTCGGCGGCTCCGGGTACCTGCAGGAGTACCCGATCGAGCAGTACATCCGGGACGCCAAGATCGACACCCTCTACGAGGGCACCACCGCGATCCAGGGCCAGGACTTCTTCTTCCGGAAGATCGTCCGCGACCAGGGCCAGGCGCTCACCGCCCTCTCCGACGAGATCAAGAAGTTCCTCGCGGACAACACCGGCGGCGAGGAGCTGGAGCAGGCCCGCGGCGAGCTGGCCAAGGCGGCCGCCGACCTGGAGGCGATCGTCGGCGCCATGCTGACCGACCTCGCGGCGACCGAGAAGGACGTCAAGTCCATCTACAAGGTCGGTCTGAACACCACCCGCGTGCTGATGGCCTCCGGTGACGTCGTCATCGGCTACCTCCTGCTCAAGGGTGCGGCCGTGGCCGCCGAGAAGCTGGCCGGCGCCTCGGCGAAGGACAAGCCCTTCTACACCGGCAAGATCGCCGCGGCGAAGTTCTTCGCGCACAACGTCCTGCCGGGCGTCGGCGTCCAGCGCGGTCTGGCCGAGTCCGTCGACCAGTCGCTGATGGAGCTCGACGAGGCCGCGTTCTAGGAGCGCCTTCCGCGGCCCTGCCGCGGCGGGTCTCTCAGGAAACTCTCAGACGGGCCGTCCAGACTGATGGTGCCCGCCTCTCTTCCCCCGGAGAGGCGGGCTTCGTCATGTCCGGCAGGCAGCGGGACCGGCCGCCGGGACCGCTGCGGGACGGCGCGGACGGGGCGGACGCGCGGGGCGAGGCGCGGGCGGGGGGCGCGATGCGGACGGCACGAAGAGGGCAGGGACAATGGGGACGGCACGGAAAGTGCGCGGCGTACGCCGGGTCATCGCCTCGGAGCAAACCCGGAATCCTCCGCTCCGGAGCGCTTTCGGTCCCGAATACTGAAATCCTGGCCGGAAGGGAGCGGAGTCACCATGCATGCGCACGGGGAATGCGGCCTCCGGCTCCTTATGCTGAATCCATGACCAACTCCGCCCGCTTCGATCGCGGCCACACCGACGACCTGATGTCCTTCCTCGCCGCCAGTCCGTCGCCCTACCACGCAGTGGCGAATGCGGCGGAGCGGCTGGAGAAGGCCGGGTTCCGGCAGGTCGCCGAGGTCGATGAATGGGACGGCGGAACCGGCGGGAAGTTTGTGCTGCGCGGCGGCGCGATCATCGCCTGGTACGTGCCCGAGGGTGCAAGCGCCTCGACTTCGTACCGAATTGTCGGTGCTCACACAGACTCTCCCAATTTGCGCGTCAAACCGATCCCGGACACCGGCTCACGCGGCTGGCGGCAGATCGCCGTCGAGATCTACGGCGGCACGCTGCTCAACACCTGGCTCGACCGCGACCTGGGACTGAGCGGCCGGGTGACGCTCGCGGACGGCAGCCACCGGCTCGTCCATGTCGACCGGGCGCTGCTGAGAGTGCCGCAGCTGGCCGTGCACCTCGACCGCTCGGTGAACGCCGACGGCCTGAAGCTCGACAAGCAACGCCATATGACGCCCATCTGGGGCCTGGGCGAGGTCGCCGAGGGCGATCTGATCACCTTCGTCGCCGAGGAAACCGGCATACCGGCCGACGACATCAAGGGCTGGGACCTGATGGTGCACAGCATCGAGGCGCCCGCCTATCTGGGCCGCGACCGCGAGCTGGTGGCCGGGCCGCGGATGGACAACCTGCTGTCGGTACACGCCGGTACGGCCGCCCTCACCGCGGCGGCGGCCGCGGGCAGCGAGCTGACCAGCATTCCGGTGCTGGCCGCCTTCGACCACGAGGAGAACGGCAGCCAGTCGGACACCGGCGCGGACGGACCGCTGCTCGGCACGGTCCTGGAGCGCTCGGTGTTCGCCCGCGGCGGCTCGTACGAGGACCGGGCGCGGGCCTTCGCCGGCACCGTCTGCCTGTCGTCCGACACCGGGCACGCCGTCCACCCCAACTACAGCGAACGGCATGAGCCCGGGCACCACCCGATGCCCAACGGCGGGCCGATCCTCAAGGTCAACGTCAACCAGCGCTATGCGACGGACGGCAGCGGACGGGCCGTCTTCGCGGCGGCCTGCGAGCGGGCCGGTGTGCCGTGGCAGAGCTTTGTGTCCAACAATTCGATGCCGTGCGGCACCACCATCGGGCCGATCACCGCGGCCCGGCACGGCATCGCCACGGTCGACATCGGAGTGGCGATCCTGTCCATGCACTCGGCGCGTGAACTGTGCGGCTCCGAGGACCCGTATCTGCTGGCGAACGCCCTGACGGCCTTCCTGGAGGGCTGAGTTGGAATTCTCACTGCTCGGTCCGATCTCCGTGACGACCGGCTCCGCGGAGCTGTCGCTCGGGCCCGCCAAACGGCGCAGTGTGCTGGCGCTGCTGTTGCTGCAGCCCAACACCACTGTCCCACTGGAGCAGTTGATCGACTCTCTATGGGAGGACGAGCCCCCCGAACACTCCCGCACCGTCGTCCAGGGTCATGTCTCGCGGCTGCGCGCCACGCTCGCCGAGGGCGGCGCGGAGGCGTACGGCATCGAGCTGACCACCCATGGTTCCGCCTATCTGCTGCGGTTGCCGGAGGAGTTGATCGACGCTCACCGCTTCGGTGAGCTGGTGGCTCTGGCGCGCCCCGAGGCGGCGCCGGGCGATGCCGTACCGCTGCTGCGGGAGGCGCTGGGACTGTGGCGCGGGCCCGCGCTGACCGGCACGGTCACCAGCCCGCCGTTCGCGGCCGCCGCGCATGCGCTGGAGGAGCGCCGGCTGACGGCCGTGGAGGCGCTGGGCCGGGCCCACGGCGCCCTCGGCGAGCACGAACAGGCCGCCGCCATCCTCTACTCCGCCGCCGTCAACCACCCCTTGCGGGAGGGCCTGATCGCCGGGCTGATGCGGGCGCTGTTCCATACGGGACGGCAGTCCGATGCCCTGGAGTGGTTCCACCGCACCCGACGGCTGCTCAACGAGGAGCTGGGCGTCGATCCCGGCGAGCGGCTGCGCCAGGCGTACGAGGAGATTCTGCGCGCGGAGGCGGCCGGCGGGAACCGGCAGGGCGCGGCGAAGCCCGGGGCACCCGGCGCGGGCTCCGCTTCGGGCGGGGCGCCGTCCGGAGGGGCTGGTTCCGGGGCGGTTTCCGGAGGCGGCCGTACCGGTGCTCCGGCAGCGGACCGCTCCACAACGGGCGCCGGGTCGCCCGTTGGCAGTGAGGGGCAGGCCCCCGCCCAGGGGGTCGCCGGCCGGAGTGCCGCGGGTGGTGGTCCTGAGGCACCGGGTACCGGCCAGACGCTGCCCGGCACGACGGCCGAGGTGCGTGACGGGCCGGGCTCCGGGCGGGGCGGCGCGGCGCCGCGGCTGCTGCCCCGTCCGCCCGCCCGCTTCCTGGGCCGGGAGGACCAGCTCTCCGCACTCACCGCGGTGCTGACGGACCGTACGACAGGGGAGAGCCCGCTCGCGGTGGTGGCGGGACCGGCCGGTGTCGGCAAGACCGCTTGCGCCGTGCAGTGGGCGCATCTGCATGCCGGAGCCTTCCCCGACGGGCAGCTCTTCGCCGATCTGCGCGGCTTCGGCGAGGGCGACGAGGCGCCCCCGGCCGAGATCCTGCGTGACTTCCTGCTGGCGCTGGGCACTCCGCCGGAGCGGGTGCCCGGCTCGGCGCAGGCCGCATCGGCGCTGTTCAGGTCGCTGGTCGCGGAGCGCAGGCTGCTGGTCGTCCTCGACAACGCCAGCAGTTCGGCACAGGTACGGCCGCTGCTGCCCGGTGGTCCGCACTGCGCCACGGTCGTCACGAGCCGCAGCCGTCTCGACGGCCTGGTCGCCACCGACTGGGCCCGGCCGGTCGGTCTCCAGACGCTCGGCCACGAGGAGGGCGCGGCGCTGCTCGGCGCCATGCTCGGCCCGGAGCGGGTCGCCGAGGACCCGGCCGCCGCGCGAGAACTGGTCGATCTGTGCGACGGTCTGCCGCTGGCGCTGCGGGCCGCGGCCGCCCAGCTGACCGCCCGGCCGCGCTGGCGGCTGGCCCGGCTGGCGGCGGCGCTGCGCGACGAACGGCGGCGGCTGGCGCTGCTGTCGGCGGAGGACACCGGCATCGCGGCGGCGCTGCGGATGTCCGTCGCCCGGCTGTCGGCGGACGACGCACGGCTGCTCAGCGCACTGGCGACCAGCGCGGACGGCCACCTCAACGCCTCGTTGGCCGCGGCCCTCGCCGGGTACGACCCGGAGCGCACCCAGGACGGTCTGGACCGGCTCGCGGAGATGCATCTGGTGGACGAAGAGGCCACCGATGTCTACACGATCAGCACGCTGACGCAGCTGTTCGCCCGGGACGATCGCGGTGAAGGCGGCGAGGGGGGCACGAGCGGAACGGGTGACAGGGGCAAGGGGGAGTGACGGGAGCAAGGGGGAGTGACGGCCGCGGCTGAGCTGTGGCCGCCGCTCCCGGCCCCCACCCCGGGGCGGCACTGCGCGGGGCGGCACAGCGCGGGGCGGCGCGGGGGCGGCGCGGCCGGAACGGCGCGGCCGGAACGGCGCGGACGATCGGAACCGCGCGGACGGCCGGAACGGCCCGGTCGGTCGGCACGGCCCGAACGCGGAAACGTTAGGCGCACGTTAGTGGCACGGCAGCGGTGGGCGGCAACCTGGTGTTCAGGCCGCAGGACAGAGTCGGCCGGACCGCAGGACGTACCGCCGGGGCGGTGCGGACCACCGACCGGGGGAGACCGGACATGCCGCGCAGCCACGCCCGATCCGAGGCCGCCGTCGAGACCGGCGCCCGGAAGGTCACCGGCGCCCCTCGTGGGTCCCGTACCGTCCGCCGCCGTACGCTGCGGATCGCCGCGGCCGGGCTGACCGCCGCCGCCGCGCTCACCCTCACCGCCTGCGGTGGTCAGGACAACCCGCTCAAGACGAGCGCGGCCAAGCCGTACAACCCGTCGCCCGAGGTCGCCCAGGCCCCGGCGGCGCAGGGCGACGAGGCCGGGCAGGACGGCACCCGGACCAACGGCGGCCGGACGGAGCGGGCTTACGCGGAGCACGGCGGCAACGGGACCGGAACGGAAGCGGGGACGAAGGCCTCCGGGACGGGCTCGCACCGCGCGACCACGCCCGGCGACGCCTCCGGCAACACCTCCCGCGTCCGGCACACCGCGTGCGACGCCGCGAAGATCCATATCGTGGCCGAGCGGCTGACCCGGCCGGTCAACCACCTTCTCCTGAAGGCCACCAACACCTCCGGTGCCGTCTGCGACCTCTACTTCGCCCCCTACCTGCGGTTCGACCAGGCACAGTCCCCGCTCGCCGAACTGCCGGCCAGCAGGCCGCAGTCCGTGGTCACGCTCGCCCCCGGCGAGTCCGGCTACGCCGGCGTGCTGACCTCGTCCGCCGACGGCTCCGGCCGCAACGGCCGCTCCGTGACCTCGCTGTCGGTCAGCCTGCCCGGCCGCGACGGCAAGGGCAGCATCGGCGGCTCGGCGGCGGTGGCGCTCCCCTCAGGCCAGGTACACCTCGACGACAGCGCGTGGGTGACGTACTGGCAGTCGGACGCCAACGACGCAGCCGCCTGGTGAGCCGGGTCCGCTGACCCGGGTCGCGCGACGCGACCACCGAGGATCCCCCTGAACCAGGGCGCCCGCATCCCCCAGCGGGCGCCCTTTCTCTTGCCCGGCGGGGCGGGCAGGCCTCCGGCGCCTGCCCCGGAGGCCTGCCCGCCCCCCAAAAAACTGATCTTCACCCCTGCCACGGGCGGATGTCCGCCGCGCGCGAACCATCTGCCCCGCTTTGATGCCACATCGGCCGGCGGCCCGGCGAACCCACCCTGGCGCATCCGCCGGCAATGGATATCGTGGCCGTGCCATGACAGACACACCTCGCTGATTGCAGCACTCCACTGGGGGAACCACCCATGACCGCACGCCGCTCCCGCAGCCGATCCGCCGCGTACGCCGCACTGGCCCTCGGACTGGCCGGCTCCCTCGCCCTGACCGGCTGCAACAGTCACTCCTCGAAGAAGTCGAAGAAGTCCTCCTTCTCGTCTTCCAAGACTTCCAAGACTTCCAAGACCAAGAAGCGCAGGATCATCGGCGGGGGCGCGGCCGCGGCCGGCACGGCGGGGGCGGCGTCCCGGCGGGTGTCCGACTGCTACCCCAGCACGTACAAGGTCACGTTCTCGCAGCAGACCGGCCCGAAGAGCCATGTGGCGGTGAAGTTCAAGAACTCCACCAGCCGCGACTGCAAGCTCTACAACGCGCCGCTGCTGCGCTTCAACAACGCCAAGGCCCCGCTGCCCCTGCTGCAGGGCACGCCCGGCCACCTCGACGGCACCCGCATCACCGTGCCCGCCCACGGCTACGCCTACGCGGTCATCCCGACCAACACCGCGGCCGCCAAGGGCACTGAGCAGAAGTCGGTGACCATCGACTTCATGGGCATCTCGGCGAGCTCGGTCACGCACGGTCCGGTCACCGTCAACTTCGCGCAGAAGCGGCTCCACGTCTCCGTCGGCAAGAGCAAGGTCACCAACTGGAGCTCCAGCCTTCACGGAGCACAGCTGGCGGGCGGCGTCGGGAACTGATCCGCCGGCGCACCGGCCCGCCGGCACGACCACGTCCCGGGCCCGGCCGACGGGCCCGGGATTCCGCTCCTACCCGGCGTCCATACCTGCCAGGACGAGCCCCAGCCGGGCCACCCCGCCCTCGGCGATCTCGACCGGGACGCCCCAGTCCTGCTGGTGCACATGGCAGGCGGGGTACTCGATGTCCGGGGCGTCGTCACAGGACGCGGCCATCGCCGAGACATGCAGCACCCCCTCGGTCACGCCGTCCGCGAGCACCAGCTCCCGCGCGAGGTCGGTGCCCGCGCCCGCACCGTCGGCGAGGAGTTCCGGCGGCGTCGCGCTGACCAGCAGCCGCGTCGACGGGCCGTAGCGGGTGTCGAGCTTCTGACCGGCCGGGGCCTGGAAGACCACCTCCAGCCGCAGCGCGCCCGGAGCGACCTCGGTGGCCGCGCGCTGGGTGCGGTGCGCCAGCGATTCGACGCGGACGGCCTCCTCGGGCAGCCGCAGCCGGGTCAGCCGGTGCCGCGCCGATTCCACCACCACGATGTCGTCGTCGACGAGCACCGCGGCGGACGGTTCGCGCAGATCCGTCGCCAGTGTCGTCACCTCGCCGGTCGCGGGATCGAAGCGGCGCAGTGCGTGGTTGTAGGTGTCCGCGATGGCGACCGAGCCGTCGGGCAGGGCGGTCACGCCCAGCGGGTGCTGGAGCAGCGCCTGGTCCGCGGCGCCGTCGCGGTGCCCGAAGTCGAAGAGGCCGGTGCCGACGGCCGTACGGATGACATAGCCGTCACCTGCTGCGGAGGGCTCCACCCAGCGGACCGCGCTGGTCTCCGAGTCCGCGATCCACAGCCGGTCGCCGGCCGCGGCGAGGCCGGACGGCTGGGCGAACCACGCCTCCGCGGCGGGACCGTCCACCAGGCCCTCATTGGTCGTGCCGGCCGCGGCCTCGACCGTGCCCGCGGCCGGGTCCCAGGTCCACAGCTGATGCACCCCGGCCATCGCGATCCACAGCCGGTCCCGCCACCAGGCGAGGTCCCACGGTGAGGAGAGATCCACCGCACGCGCCGGCCCGGAGACCGGCGAGCCCTGCCACCACTGCTTACCGGTACCGGCCACGGTCTCCAGCGCACCGGACGCCGGGTCGAAGACGCGGATGGCGTGGTTGACGGTGTCCGCAACGGCCACCCGGCCATCGGGCAGCAGGGCCAGGCCCTGCGGTTCGTTGAAGGAGTCCGGCGTCAGACCGCGCTCGCCGGTGCCGATCCGCCGCAGCACCCGCTCGCCGTCCGCGGCCAGCTCCACCAGCTGATGCCGGGTGGTGTCCGAGACGAGGAAGCTGCCCGCGGGCAGCCGGACCGCCTTGCCGGGGAAGCGCAGATCGGTGGCGACCGGCTCCGGCGGTACGTAGGGGCCGTCGCCGCGGCACAGGGTGCCCTTCGCCCCGTGCTCGGCCTCCAGCTCCTCGACAAGCTTCTCGATGGCGTGCGCATGGCCCTCGCCGGCGTGCTGGGCGACGACATACCCCTCGGGGTCGATCACCACGAGCGTCGGCCAGGCCCGTACCGCGTACTGCTTCCACGTGGCGAGCTCCGGGTCGTCGAGGACCGGGTGCTCGACGCCATAGCGCTCCACGGCATCCACGACCGCCTGGTGCTCGGCCTCGTGCACGAACTTCGGGGAGTGCACGCCGATGATCACGACGGTGTCGCGGTGCCGCTCCTCCAGCTCCCGCAGCTCGTCCAGGACATGCAGACAATTCACACAGCAAAAAGTCCAGAAATCCAGGACGACAATGCGTCCCCGCAGGTCAGAGAGGGTCAGATCCTTGTTACCGGTATTCAGCCAGCCGCCCTTGCCGATCAGCTCGGGGGCGCGGACGCGTGCACGTGAAGCCATGTGGACATTCAACGTCACTCCGGTGCGTGCGCATTCCGCA
Organism: Streptomyces sp. NPDC048516; assembly: GCF_043199875.1. NCBI lineage: Bacteria > Bacillati > Actinomycetota > Actinomycetes > Kitasatosporales > Streptomycetaceae > Streptomyces > Streptomyces sp. NPDC048516. The sequence continues at coordinate 270,663 of NZ_JBICWS010000004.1, forward strand.
GGTCCCGGCGGGAACACGTCAGCCATGCAGCAATCCCCCGGGGGGCCACCCCCGCACTCGGGCAAGTACATGGTGCGCGACCGCATCTTCGGCATCGGCGACGACTACTGGATCGACGACGAGCACGGACGGCACGTCTTCCTCGTGGACGGGAAGGCGCTGCGGCTGCGGGAGACCTTCGAGCTGAAGGACACCGAGCGGCGGGTGCTGATCACCATCCGCAAGAAGATGCTCAGCGTGCGCGACACGATGACCATCGAGCGGGACGACCAGCCGCTGGCCACCATCAAGCGCAAGCGGCTCTCGCTGCTGCGCAACCACTACCGCGTCGCGCTGGTGGACGGCACCGAGCTGGATGTCAGCGGAAAGATCCTGGACCGGGAGTTCGCGATCGAGTACGACGGCGAGCTGCTTGCGGAGATCTCGCGGCGCTGGCTGACCGTGCGCGACACCTATGCGGTCAATGTCGTACGGGACGACGCGGATCCGGCGCTGCTGATCGCCGTCGCGGTGTGTGTGATCCGGCTGGCGGAGCGGGAGCGCGGAGACGACTGAGGAGCCGGCTTCCCGGCCGTACGGCCCTCTGCGGCCCCGCAACATCGGCCTACGATGGTCACCCGAAAGCACTGCCGGGGTGCCCGTGCGCAGCGTAACTTAACTGCACAGACAGCAGCCCGCGTACGAACCGTCCGAGGGGTCCCGTGACCGTCCATCCCAGCCTTCAATCCTCCATCGATGCCTGGACTCACTCCATAGAAGCGATAACCGAGCTGGTCACCCCGCTCGTCGAAGGCGAGTGGAACGGGGCGACGGGCCTCCCAGGATGGTCCGTTCGCGATGTGGTCTCCCATGTCATCGGCCTGGAATGCGAAATGCTGGGTGACCCGCGGCCGATCCATACGCTGCCGCGCGATCTCTACCACGTACGCAGCGAGTCCGCGCGACGCATGGAGGTGCAGGTCGACGTCCGCCGGCACCACACCGCGCCGGAGATGCTGAGCGAGCTCGAATACACCGTCATCCGCCGCTCACGGCAGCTGCGCAACGAGTCCCGGCAGCCGGACGCCGTGATGCGCAGCCCGCTCGGTGAGGACCGTACGCTGGAATTCGTGCTGCAGCAGCGGGCGTTCGACGTCTGGGTCCATGAGCAGGACCTGCGCCGGACCCTCGGTAAGCCCGGCAACCTCGACTCCCCCGGCGCGTATGTGACCCGCGATCTGCTGGTGAAGGCACTGCCCGGCATCGTGGCCAAGAGGGCCCAGGCACCCGCCGATTCGGCGGTGGTCTTCGATGTCAGCGGGCCGCTGGAATTCCTGCGCACGGTCCGCCTCGACGCGGAGGGCAATGCCACGATCGATGGCAGTGTCTCGCTCGGCCCGACCGTGACGCTCGCCCTGGAGTGGGACACCTTCCACCAGCTGGCCTGCGGCCGCGTCCGCCCGGCGGCCGTCGCCGAACAGATCAAGATCGACGGCGACGATGAGCTGGCACAGGCGATCCTGGGCAACTTCGCCATCACGCCGTAGCGGGGCGGGCCGGTGGGCCCCTCATTGATGCCCTGACTGTCGGCCGGCCACGAGCAGTTGGCCCCGGAGCGAGCCGTTTCACGTGAAACAGCCCTGTCCGTTCCACGTGAAACGGACCCCCGGCTGCCGACCGATCGGCCTGCAGGCCTCATGCGGGCACGTGGACCGCTTCCACCCGGCTGACCACCAGCCGTTCGCGCTCGCGCCGCGCCGCGCGCCGCCGCAGCCGCAGGATCTGGGAGACCCCGGTCGCTTCCAGGACGAAGATCGAGGCAAAGGCGATCCGGTAGTTGTCGCCGGTCGCGTCCAGCAGGACACCGATGGCGAACAGAGTCGTCATCGAGGCCGTGAAGCCGCCCATGTTGACGATGCCGGAGGCGGTGCCCTGGCGCTCCGGCGGGTTGGCGGGCCGCGCGAAGTCGAAGCCGATCATCGATGCAGGGCCACAGGCGCCCATCACCGCACAGAGCACGATCAGCAGCCCCATCGGCGCATGATCGGCCGGCCAGCACAGAACCGTCGCCCACATCAGTGCCGTGGCGCCGGCGGTGCCCAGTGCCAGGGGCATGCGGGCGGCGTGGTGGCGGGCGATGACCTGGCCGTAGATCAGGCCCACCGCCATGTTGGAGAGCACCACGAGCGTGAGCAGTTCACCGGCGGTGCCACGCGACAGGCCCTGCGCCTCGACAAGGAACGGCAGCCCCCAGAGCAGCAGGAACACCATGGCGGGGAACTGGGTGGTGAAGTGCACCCACATGCCCAGCCGGGTGCCGGGCTCCCGCCAGGCATCCATGATCTGCCGGCGCACGAACCCCGTGCCGGTGTGCTCGGCGGATGCGGGCGGCGGCTCGAAGCCCTTGGGGTGGTCCGTGAGGAAGAGCAGCAGCACGATCAGCACGACGATGCCGCCGACGGCGCTGGAGGCGAAGGTCGGGGTCCAGCCGAAGGTGTGCAGGAAACGGGCGAGGACGAGCGTGGAGACCAGATTTCCCGCCATACCCACGAGCGCGGCGATCTGCGCGATCATCGGGCCGCGGCGGGCCGGGAACCACCGCGAGCCCAGCCGCAGCACGCTGATGAAGGTCATCGCGTCCCCGCAGCCGAGCAGCGCACGGGAGCCGAGCGCCATGGCGTACGACGAGGACAGCGCAAAGCCGAGCTGCCCGACGGTGTAGAGCACCACGCCGAGGGTCAGCACCTTCTTGGCGCCGAGCCGGTCGACCAGCAGACCGACGGGGATCTGCATCCCCGCGTACACCAGCAGCTGAAGGATGGAGAACGTCGACAACGCCGAGGCGTTGATGTGGAAGCGCTCGGCGGCGTCCAGGCCCGCCACGCCGAGGCTGGTGCGGTAGGTGATGGCGACGAAGTAGACCGCAACGCCGATGCCCCAGACGGCCATGGCCTGACGGCCGCCGGGCGGGTCGGCGGGCAGCAGCCGGGCGGAGCCGCCGCCTATGCCGGAACTGCTGGAGCCGCCGGCGCTGCCGGGACTTTCGGAACCACCACTCATCGCACGTCCCCCTGCGCGAGGTGACGGACCCAGCTGACGTGCCGCTGCACGGCGTCGGTCGCGGCGTCCGCATCCCCTGCGCGCAGGGCCTCAAGGATCTCCGCATGCTCGGTGATGTTCTTGGCGATCCGGTCCGGGTGGGCATGCATCACGGCCACGCCCATCCGCAACTGGCGGTCGCGCAGCTGCTCGTAGAGCCGGTCCAGGATCTGATTGCCGGCGCTGCGCACAATGGCGGCATGGAAGGCGCGGTCGGTGACGGAGACGGCAGCCAGATCACCGGACGCGGCCTGCTCCCGCATCATCTCCAGCAGTTCGGTCAGCTCGCCGACCAGCGCCTCGCTCACGGGCACCGCCTTGGCCGCGGCATGCTTCTCCACCAGCAGCCGGGTCTCGACGACATCGGCGATCTCCTGCGCGGAGACCGGCAGCACCAGCGCGCCCTTCTTGGGGTAGAGCTTGATCAGCCCCTCGACCTCCAGCCGCAGCAGCGCCTCACGCACCGGCGTCCGCGACACCCCCACCGCCTCGGCCAGCTCGCCCTCGGTGAGCAGCATCCCGCCCTCGTAGCGGCGGTCCAGGACGGCGTCCTTGATGTGCGCATAGACCCGCTCGGCGGCGGGCGGCTGCTTGGCGGCGGGCTCTCTGACAGGTGCGGTGGACGTGGAGGCGGAGGGCATGCACACAGGATAGATACAACAGGTATGCGTCCGATACTTCATTCCGCGATGCGGACACGGTGGAGTGGGGTGGGGTGGGTGCGGTGGGTGCGGTGGGGCGCGGTGGGGCGGAATGTCCAGGTGGGGGCTGTCGGAGTCGCGGCCACCTCGGAGGGGCGGCCGGGCGGCGGGCGCCCCCGGCCCAGCCGCCCGGCCCGGCCACCGCCTGCCAGGACGCCCCCGGCCGCCGCGTCCTCAGCCCGGCATCCACCCCTGGGCGATCAGCCGGTTCACCACCTGCGAATGAGCGGGGGCACAGCGCTCACGCGCCTCCTGGCGGTCGAACCAGGCGAACTCGGCAATCTCCCGGCCGGGGACCGGTGTGATGTCCTGGGGCCCGCCGGTGAAGCAGGTCATCCGCAGCCGGCGCCCGTTCTTGCCATGGGCCACGTCATGGATGACAAACGCCTCAGAAAGGTCCTCCACCGGCACCACCAGGCCGAGCTCTTCCCGGAGCTCACGCGACAAGGCCTCCCGCGCGGTCTCTCCGGGCTCGTACTTGCCACCGGGGAGGTAGAACGTGTCATTCCCCCGCGTCCGTACGCTCAGCAGCCGCCCGTCGCGCACATGCAGCCAGCCCACCGACTTCAGCGGCGCGGCACGCTCCAGGGCGATCAGCGGATGACCGGTCTCCTCGTCCGCCCGCCGCCCCCGCTCCGTGAAGCCCAGATGCGTGAAGAAGCGCCGGGCTGTGCCGTTCCCCTCGAAGATCTCCAGGGCCAGCGCACCGTGCAGCGCCGCCGCATGTTCCAGCAACTCCCGTCCGATGCCGGCCCCTTGGGCTTCCGGGGCCACAACGAGCCCACCGACCCCGGTCCCGGGACCGTCGTCCCCGCTTCCGCCCCCGGACCCGTCGGGCAGCAGTCCGAGCAGCCCGACGACGCTGCCCGCACGCTCGGCGACCCAGTTCTCCGCCCGGACGAGATCCGCCGCACGGAGGATCCGAGGCCGTTCGTCCCGGTCCTCCCCGTCGAGAAAGGGATGCGCCCGCCGCACGGCCCGGTCCCACAGATCGGTGACCACGTCCTGGTCGGATGCGCGGTAGCGCCGGATGATCATTTCGCTGCTCATTTCGCCGACCGTAGGCAGCACCGCCGACCGCCGCAAACCCTTTCCCGCAACGTGTCCGATCTCTGCCGAAAGGGGTACCGGAGAGCGATGTCGGATCCGCCTCAAGTCTGACAAGAGTCCATACCTGCCGCGTACGGTCCGGCGCGGATTCCGTGGGTGAATAGAGGCACGGAGCCGGGGAGGCTCCGACATCCAAGGGGAGTTGACCATGCAGCCCAGGACGAACGCCGGCCGCCGTACGCGGAACACCGTCGTGCTGGCATTGATCGTCGCCGGCCTGTGGGCGGGCGTCGCCCTGACCCGCGGCGCCACGCACCCCCATGAGTCCGCCCCGGTCGGGCCGGTGGCTCACTTCAGCCGCGCCGTGGAACTCATCCGCGGCTGACCGGCACCGGCGCGCTGCGGCGCCCGCCAGGGGGTGTCTCCCTGCTCCGGCCTGACCGGGGAGGCACCCCTACGCCTTCCGCGGCTCACCGCGATAGGTACCGAACGACCAGCGGTTGCCCTCGGGGTCGCGAGCGCCGAAGCCCCGCGACCCGTACTCGGTGTCGGTCAGCTCATCGGTGATCTCCGCGCCGGCCGCTCGTGCGCGGGCACACAGCTCGTCGGGGTGGGCGGTGACCACATAGGCACCGAACGTCCCCGGCCGCAGCGGCCAGCGATCGTCGTCCGGGTCCTTGACGGAGCCGAGCATGATGCCCCCGCCTTCCGGCCAGGAGAGTTGGGCGTGCTCGACACGCTCGCCCTCGCCGTGGACCACGGTCTCCTCAAATCCGAAGGCAGCGACCAGGAAACGGATCAGCCCGCGGGCGTCGTGGGCCCGCAGCGTCGGCCATACCTGGGGTGCGGGCGTGGTGTCGGACGGGTTCTCGGGCATGGTCGCCCCTCCTGGATCGGGTATGCGCCCCCTGACGGGCCGCTGACCTCGGCATTCCTCGATGGTGTCCCGGGGGCTTGGACGTTTCGGAACTCCTCGGTGGGCCACTGGCTGGGCCTGCAGCCGCCCGGCGAGCGGAACTCCCGGGCGAGCTGGGCCCGGACGAAGTACGACATGGGCCTGGTCGAAGTAGCCGCGGCGGATGAGCCGTTCACCGAGGTCCGCGCCGTGCCGGCCGAGCATCGCATCCGCGAGGCGGTCGAGCGGATGCTCGTCCACGGGTCCGGGGCGGTCCCGAGACGGCGTTTCACGTGAAACACCGCTCCGAACCGCCCGGCCCCGCATCCCGGCTCATCCCCAGGTGATCAGACGCTTGGGCCGCTCCAGCACGGCCGCGATATCCGCGAGCAGCTTGGAGCCGAGCTCGCCGTCGATGAGCCGGTGGTCGAAGGACAGCGCGAGAGTGGTGACCTGGCGCGCCTTCACCTTGCCCTTGTGGACCCACGGCTGCAGCTTGACCGCGCCGAAGGCAAGGATCGCCGACTCCCCCGGGTTGAGGATCGGCGTCCCGGTGTCGACGCCGAAGACGCCGACATTGGTGATGGTGACCGTACCGCCGGCCATCGCCGCCGGGGACGTCTTGCCCTCGCGGGCGGTGGCGACCAGATCGCCCAGTTCCGCGGCGAGTTGGGGGAGGGTCTTGACCCCGGCGTCCTTGATGTTCGGGACGATCAGACCGCGCGGGGTGGCCGCCGCGATCCCGAGGTTCACGTAGTCCTTGTAGACGATCTCCTGACGCGCCTCGTCCCAGGCGGCGTTGACCTCCGGGTGACGCTTGATGGCGACAAGGAAGGCCCTGGCGACGAGCAGCAGCGGGTTGACCCGCAGCCCCGCCATGTCCGGGTCCTGCTTGAGTTCCTGGACCAGCTTCATCGTGCGGGTCACATCGACGGTGATGAACTCCGTGACATGCGGCGCGGTGAAGGCGCTGGTGACCATCGCCTGCGCGGTGGCCTTGCGTACGCCCTTGACCGGCACCCGCCGCTCGCGGGCAGCGGCATCGACGAGGCCGGGCTCGGCCGGGGCGGCCGCCGGAGCGGGGGCAACCGTCCCCGGAGCCTCGGTCGTGGACGGCGCCGCTGCCGGGGTGACGGCCGCATGGACGTCCTCGCGGGTGATGACGCCGTCCGGGCCGGTCGGGACGATCGCCGCCAGGTCGATACCGAGGTCCTTGGCGAGCTTGCGCACCGGCGGCTTGGCCAGCGGCCGGCCGGCGTGCCCCGTACCCGCGCCGTTGGCGGCCGCAGCCACGGGAGCGGCCGGGGCGGCGGAAGCGGCCGGGGCGGCGGCGGGAGCGGCCGGGGCGGCGGCGGGAGCGGCGGCCGGGGCGGATGCGGCCCGTCCGTTCAACTCCGCCTGGAGCGCGGCACGCGCGGGCTCCGGCTGGGCCGGCACCCCTGCCTGGGGCTTGCGCGCCCGGCGCTTGGTCGAGGACGGCGCGGCACCGTAGCCGACCAGCACCGCCTGCCGGCCCTGGGGCTCGGCGTCCTCCTCGGGGGACGCGGCGGCCTGCGGCGCCTGCGGCGCGCCCGCGGGCCCGGCGCCGGGGTCCGTGTCCACGGAGATGATGACGGTGCCGACGTCGACGGTGACGCCCTCGCCGAAGTTCAGCTCATGCACCACTCCGTCGTAGGGAATGGGCAGTTCCACGGCGGCCTTGGCGGTCTCGACCTCACAGACGACCTGGCCATCGGTGACGGTGTCACCCGGCTGGACGAACCACTTGAGGATCTCGGCCTCGGTGAGGCCCTCGCCCACGTCGGGCATCTTGAACTCGCGGAAGCGCTGGGCACGGGCGGTACTTGCAGTCATGGTTACGAACTCTCCTCAAACCCTCAGTACGCCAACGCACGGTCGACGGCGTCGAGCACCCGGTCCAGTCCCGGAAGGTACTCGTCCTCCAGACGGGAGGGCGGATACGGGGAATGGAACCCGCCGACCCGCAGGACGGGGGCCTCCAGGTGGTAGAAGCACCGCTCGGTGATCCGGGCGGCGATCTCCGCACCCGCACCGAAGAAGACCGGGGCCTCGTGCACCACGACCAGCCGTCCCGTCTTCTCCACCGACGACTGCACGGTGTCGAAGTCGATCGGGGAGAGCGAGCGCAGGTCGACGATCTCGATCGACTTGCCCTCCTCGGCCGCGACATTGGCGACGTCCTGGCAGACCTTCACCATCGGGCCGTAGGCGGCCAGGGTGAGGTCGGAGCCGGTCCGGGCGACCCGGGCCTTGTGCAGGGGGTCGGGGATCGACTCGGTGTCCAGCCGCGACTTGTCGTGGTAGCGGCGCTTGGGCTCGAAGTAGATGACCGGGTCGTCACCCGCGATGGCCTGCTGGAGCATCCAGTAGGCATCGGAGGAGTTCGAGGGAGAGACGATCTTGAGCCCCGCGACATGCGCGAACAGCGCCTCGGGCGACTCGGAGTGGTGCTCGACCGCACCGATGCCGCCCGCGTACGGGATGCGGATGACCACCGGCACCTTGACCTTGCCCAGCGCGCGGGCGTGCATCTTCGCCAGCTGGGTGACGATCTGGTCGTAGGCGGGGAAGACGAAGCCGTCGAACTGGATCTCGACGACCGGGCGGTAGCCGCGCAGCGCCATGCCGATCGCGGTGCCGACGATGCCGGACTCGGCGAGCGGGGTGTCGATCACCCGCTCCTCGCCGAAGTCCTTCTGCAGACCGTCGGTGACCCGGAAGACGCCGCCGAGCTTGCCGACGTCCTCACCCATGACGAGGACCTTGGGGTCCGCCTCCATGGAGGCACGCAGCGATTCGTTGATCGCCTTGGCAATGGTGATCTTCTCGAAGACGGCCATGGTCAGTTCTCCTCCGCGACGGCATCGGCATCGACGAACGATGCCTGGTACGCGGCGAACTGCGCGCGCTCCTCATCGACGAGCGCATGCCCGTCGGCATAGACGTTCTCGAAGATCGCCATGGTGTCCGGGTCGGGCATGGCACGCACGGCCTCGCGGACCCGCTTGCCCAGGGCCTCGCTCTCCTCGTCGATCGAGGCGAGGTACGCCTCGTCGACCAGGCCCTCGGCCTCCAGATACGTCCGCAGCCGCAGGATCGGGTCCTTGGCCTCCCAGGCCGCCCGCTCCTCGTCCTCCCGGTACTTCGTCGGGTCGTCGGAGGTGGTGTGCGCACCCATGCGGTAGGTGAACGCCTCGATGAGCATCGGGCCCTGGCCGGTGCGCGCCCGCTCCAGCGCCGCCTTGGTCACCGCGAGACAGGCCAGTACGTCATTGCCGTCGACCCGTACGCCGGGGAATCCGTAACCGCGGGCGCGCTGGTAGAGCGGCACCCGGGTCTGCTTCTCGGTGGGTTCGGAAATCGCCCATTGGTTGTTCTGGCAGAAGAACACGACCGGGGCGTTGTAGACCGCGGAGAAGGTGAAGGATTCCGCGACATCTCCCTGGCTGGAGGCACCGTCACCGAAATACGCGATGACCGCGGAATCCGTGCCGTCCTTCTGCACACCCATCGCATAGCCGGTCGCATGCAGCGTCTGCGAACCGATGACAATGGTGTAGAGGTGGAAGTTGTTGCTGTTGGGGTCCCAGCCGCCGTGATTGACGCCGCGGAACATGCCCAGCAGATTCGTCGGGTCGACGCCACGGCACCACGCCACACCGTGCTCGCGGTAGGTCGGGAAGACATAGTCGTCGTCGCGCAGCGCCCGGCCGGAGCCGATCTGGGCGGCCTCCTGACCCAGCAGCGACGCCCACAGACCCAGTTCGCCCTGGCGCTGGAGGGTGGTCGCCTCGGCGTCGAACTGCCGCGTGAGAACCATGTCGCGGTAGAGCCCGCGCAGCTCGTCGGCGGAGAGATCGATCGCGTAATCCGGGTGCTCGACCCGCTTCCCCTCGGGGGTCAGCAGCTGTACGAGCTGGTCCTGCTCCGCCTGCTCGGGCCGACCGGAGTTCCGGGTCTTGGCCGGGGACGCCTTCTTCGCCGACGTCGCCTTTTTGGCGGTGGTGCGCTTGCTGCTGCCGCGGGCGTTTTTCCGCTGCGCAGTGCCTTCCACGGTCACGTGCTGCTCCTCCGTCTGTCCGGCCCCCGGGGTCCGCCGGTGGCCGTATTGCGGCTCACCCGGTATCCGATACGGCGCACGGGGTGTGTGCGAACGCGGCCGGTTCCGGGTGGAACAAAGCTCCCGGAAGGTGGCCTGCTCATTGCACGTTACCCATTGTCAAAGCCGAAGTGGAAACGGCGCTGACCTGCGATTTTGCTTGGATTTCCAAGTAAACCGCGGAGGCTTGGAACAACTCCTGGTCACAGCGTTGCAGGCCGCCGGGACAACGGCACGTTATATCGCTGACCTGGAGCACGGGAAGGGTTGATGTGTGAGACTGGTGTGGTGCGCGAAGACGGAAAAATCACGGTATTCCTGCTCGATGACCATGAAGTTGTCCGGCGTGGCGTTCACGAAATGCTGTCGGTCGAGGACGACATCGAGGTGGTCGGCGAAGCGGGTACCGCCGCAGATGCCCTGGTCAGGATCCCGGCGACGCGTCCGGACGTGGCGGTGCTCGATGTCCGGCTGCCTGACGGGAGCGGTGTCGAGGTCTGCCGTGAGATCCGTTCGCAGGACGAGGACATCAAATGCCTGATGCTCACCTCGTTCGCGGATGACGAAGCCCTTTTCGATGCGATTCTGGCTGGTGCGGCCGGTTATGTCCTCAAGGCCATCCGGGGCAATGAACTGCTCTCCGCGGTACGCGAGGTGGCTGCCGGGAAGTCCCTCCTCGACCCCGTGGCCACCGCCCGGGTGCTGGAGCGCCTGCGCGACGGCAATACCGCGAAGGGTGACGACCGGCTGGCGAGCCTCACCGACCAGGAGCGCAGGATTCTCGACCTGATCGGCGAGGGGCTGACCAATCGCGCCATCGGCGAGCGGCTCCATCTCGCCGAGAAAACGATCAAGAATTACGTCTCCAGCCTGCTGTCCAAGCTCGGCATGGAGCGCCGCTCGCAGGCCGCCGCGTACGTCGCACGACGGCAGGCGGAGCGGCACTGAAACAGCCGGGCGCCGCCCTGCCCGGTTCATGGCGATTCAGGACCCTCGTCCCGGTCCCCCGGGGCTCCCGGCCCCTACTTGCCGCCCGGAACCGCCCGGCAAGGTGGTGACATGCCCACCGACAACTACCGTGCCATCGACCTGCTGAGCCGCACGCCCTACGGGCGCGTCTCGGCCAGTCGGCGGGCGCTGCCCTTCACCACCGTCACCCGTCATCTCGTCCTCGACGGGCGGCTGGTCCTGCGGCTGCACCGCGGCTACGGCTACCACCAGGCCCTGGACGGCAGCGTGGTCGCCTACGAGGCCGACAACGTCAACAGCGGTGAGCCCGACACATGGTCGGTGCAGTTCACCGGCACCGCCCGGGTCATCGAGCCCACCCCCGCCGTGCGCGAGCTCTTCGGCCGTACTCCGCTGCTCGCCGACGGAGCCCCCTTCGACCCGGTCTTCCTGCGCATCGAGCCGGAGTTCGTGACCATGCACTGCCTCACCGATGTGCCCGTCTTCCGCTATGCGCACTCCGCGTAAGGCTTTCCGGCTCACCCACTCCGACGGGCGCATTTGATCTAACATCTGGCGCGTGCTGCGCTCATCTGTAGTCCGGACGGCGGCAACGCCCGACAAAGACACCCTCGGATCCCTGCTCCGCCACTACGCCGGCGCCGGTGCGCCACTGTCGTGCGAACCCGTCGCCGAGGGCCTGCTCAACCACGGCTACTTCCTCGCCACCACCCGCGGCCGCTACTTCCTCAAACACCATCTCGACGGCGACCGCGCGGCCCTCACCCGCCAGCACCGCGCCACCCGCAGGCTCGCCGCGCTCGGCCTGCCGGTCGCCCCGCCCGTCGCCGACGAGGACGGCCGGACCGTCACCGTCCTCGACGGCCGCTGCTACGCCCTGCACCCGTGGGTCGAAGGCCGGCACCTGGGCGGCGCCGCACTGACCCGCGGCCAGTCCTGGCAGCTCGGCGCCCTCCTCGGGCTCGTCCACATGGCTCTGGAGCAGGTCATGGCCGACGAGCCGCACCCGCCCAGGCCGCCCTGCGCGGACGCCGGCGCCGACCCCGAGCGGACCTTCGAGACGATCGACGAGCTGCTGGCCCTGGCCCGCGGCGCCCGGCCGCGCACCAGCTTCGACGAACTCGCCGAACACCGTCTGCTGGAGCGCCGGGCCCTGCTGGCACAGCTGGCGCATCACCGTCCGGCCCCCGGCGCGGAGCCGCCGGCCGGCTGGGTGCACGGGGACTTCCATCCGCTGAATGTGCTCTACCGCGACACGGAGCCGACCGCGATCGTCGACTGGGACCGGCTGGGCGTCCACCCCCGCGCCGAGGAGGCGGTGCGCGCCGCCGCGATCTTCTTCGTCCGCCCGTGCGGCACGCTGGACCTGGCGAAGGTGGCGGCGTACGCGGGTGCCTACCGCAGCACCTGCAACGCCGGTGCCGATGAGCTCGCGGCGGCCGTCCACCGGGTGTGGTGGGAGCGGCTGAACGACTTCTGGATGCTCACCTGGCGTTACCAGTTGGGCGACCGCCGCACCGATCCGCAGTTCCCGGCGGCGGCCGCACTGGCCGTGTGGTGGACCCGCGAATACCGGGCCGTACGGAACGCCTTCACCGGCTGAACCGGGAAGGGTGCCGGTTCAGCCTGTCGCACCGAGCGTGGCCCCGCCGTCGGCGCCGTTGCCGGCGGTGGCCCCGCCGTCCGCGCCGGCACTCGCCCCGCCATCGGCGGTACCGCCGTCCGCGGCGCCCCCGTCAGCGGTGCCGTCCGTGGGACCACCGTCGGACGTCCCGCCGGTGTCGGTGGGCGGCGCGGATGTCGGCGGCTGAGACGTCGGCGGCTCCGAGGTGGGCGGCTGCGAGGTCTGCGGCGTGCTGGGCTGCTCGGGCGGCGGCTCGCTGTACGTGCTGTCGCCCTCGCCCGTGTCGCCGGGATAGGTCTCCGCGGTGCTCGGCTCCTCCGAAGGCTGCTCGCTCGCCTTGTCGTCCTTCGTCGGCTTCGGCGACTGCGACGAGGGCGTGTCGTGCTTCTTGCCCTGACCACCGGTGTTCTGCATCGCGAAGGCCACACCCATGGCGATGGCGATCACCGCGAGCGCCGCGATCAGCCAGATCTTGCCGCGACCGCCCTTGGCCGGACGGGGCCCGCCGTCGAAGCCGCCGTCGTCGGCCCGCATACCGGGCGTCAGAATCGGCTGCGCCGTGGTCTGCCCGGCGTCGGAGTGCGGCAGCGCGGTGGTGGCCGCGGCCCCCAGGGACGAGGTGTGACCACCCTCGTGCACCGCGACCGGGCCGGTGCTCCAGGTGCCGGTGTGACCGCCCTGCTCGTGCAGCATCTGCAGCGAGTACTGGACCAGGCCGCGCATCTCCTCGGCGGACTGGAACCGGTCGTCGGGGTCCTTCGCCAGCGACCGCATGACCAGGCCGTCCAGCTCCGGGGGCACCGCGTCGGCGACCTCGGACGGCGCCACCGGCATGTCCTGAACGTGCTGGTAGACGACCGACAGCGGGGTCTCGCCGGTGAACGGCGGCCGCAGGGTCAGGAGTTCGTAAAGCAGGCAGCCGGTGGCGTAGAGGTCGGAGCGGGTGTCGACGGTCTTGCCGAGCGCCTGCTCCGGGGAGAGGTACTGAGGGGTGCCCATGACCATGCCGGTCTGGGTCATGGTGGACGCGGCACCGTGCAGGGCACGGGCGATACCGAAGTCCATGACCTTGACGGCGCCGCTGTTCGTGATGATCACGTTCGCGGGCTTGATGTCACGGTGCACGATGCCGTGCTGGTGGCTGTAGGCCAGCGCCTCCAGCACACCGGAAACGATGATCAGCGCCTGGTCCGCCGGCGGGGCGTCGGCGTTGAGCAGCAGATCGCGGATGGTGTGGCCCTCGACCAGCTCCATCACGATGTACGGCACGGTGTTGCCGCCGACCAGGTCCTCGCCGGAGTCGTAGACCGCCACCACCGCGTGGTGGTTCAGCCCGGCCACGGACTGTGCCTCACGTGTGAAGCGGGCCTTGGAGACCGGGTCCTCGGCGAGGTCGGCGCGCAGCAGCTTCACGGCGACGGTCCGGCCGAGACGTACGTCCTCGGCCGCGAACACCTCCGCCATGCCGCCGCGGCCGAGCCGTCGCGTGAGCCGGTAGCGGCCATCGCCGACCAGCCCGCCGTTGCCCCACATCTCCGGTGCGTCGGGGATATTGGAGCCGGTGGCGTCAGGATCGGACGGGCCCTGGGGGCTCTGCGTCGGTGCCATCGGTCCTCGCCGTCGAATCAATCCGCATGAGAGCGGTAAGGTCATCGGTCTTCGCTAGAGCACGCTACAGGCTCCGCGGCACTCGCCGATCCGTCGCGGACCGGCCATCAAACCTGCCGCGCGCCACTTGCCGCAAGCTCACCTGGGGTAATGAGGCACGGAACAGTCATCGGGCCGTGACGGGATCTTGCACATCTGGTCACGGAACGGGCACACAGCTTGACGTGTCCGAGGCCTGGGGCAGACTTGGCTGCGGAATTCCAGATTTTGATCGCTATACATACGCGTATAGCGCCTAGGGGGAAGCGGAACGATGAGCCAGGACGGCACTCAGGGCCAATTCGAGGGCCGTTCGGTCGGCGGAGGACGTTACCAGCTTCGTGATCTTCTGGGCGCCGGTGGCATGGCCTCCGTGCACCTCGCTTATGACAGCGTGCTGGACCGCGAGGTCGCGATCAAGACGCTGCACACCGAGCTCGGCCGCGAGCAGGCCTTCCGTGAGCGCTTCCGGCGTGAGGCCCAGTCCGTGGCGAAACTCACGCACACCAATATCGTCTCGGTCTACGACTCCGGCGAGGACGAGCTCGACGGCGGCATGGTGCCGTACATCGTCATGGAGTACGTCGCGGGCCAGCCGCTGCGCTCCGATCTGGACAACGACATCGCCCAGCATGGCGCGATGCCGACGGAAAAAGCCTTGAAGATCACGGCCGATGTGCTGGCCGCGCTCGAGGTCAGCCATGAAATGAGCCTGGTCCACCGGGACATCAAGCCCGGGAACGTCATGCTGAACAAGCGTGGCGTGGTCAAGGTCATGGACTTCGGCATCGCCCGCGCCATGCAGTCCGGCGTGACGTCCATGACCCAGACCGGCATGGTCGTCGGCACTCCGCAGTACCTGTCGCCCGAGCAGGCCCTCGGACGGGCCGTGGACGCCCGCTCCGACCTCTACTCCGTCGGCATCATGCTCTTCGAGCTGCTGACCGGTCAGCTGCCGTTCGACGCGGACTCCCCGCTCGCCATCGCTTACGCCCACGTCCAGGAAGAGCCCCCGGTCCCGTCGAGCATCAACAGCTCGCTGCCTCCGGCCGTGGACGCGCTGGTGGCCCGTGCGCTGAAGAAGAACCCCAATGAGCGGTTCCCCACCTCCGAGGCGATGCGGGACGAGTGCCTGCGGATCGTCGGATCCGGGCAGTCCGGTGCGACGCCACTGATCATCGGAGAGGGCCCGCGGGCGCGCGCCAGCGGCGCGTCGGTCTCCTCCGCGGTGTTCCCCACCGCCTCCGGCACCCCGCACACCCCGGCCCCGCCGAGCGTGCAGCAGCCGTATCAGCCGACGCAGGCGGCCGGGTTCGGCCCGTCGACGCCCGCACCGCCGAACAACACCTACCCGACGCCCCCGCCGCCCAACAGCGGCTACCAGACGTCCCCGCTGCCGAACAACGGCTACCAGACGCCCGTGTCGGGTCCCGTTCCGGGGCCGGCGCCCTTCAACTCGGGTGGCTTCCAGCCGCCGTACAGCCCACCGCCCGTGACGGCCTCGATGCCGCCGGCCGGCGGCCCCGCCCCGCGCAAGAACAACAGCGCGGTGATCGTTGTCTCGGCGATAGTCGGCGTGATCGTGGTCACCGCGATCGCGATCGGCATCGGTCTGAGCGCCGGCTCGAGCGAGGTCAGCAGCGGTGACGTCGGCCCGTCCTCGGCCTACTCCGACGACAACGACATCACGACGGCCTCACCGCCCCAGGACGTCAAGCCGGAGGACAAGTCGGCGACGATCCTGATGTCCGAGTGCACCAACCCGAGCAAGAGCTACAGCGAGAAGGGCAAGATTCTCGTCCCTTCGTTCCGCTTCAAGAACCTGGGCTCGGTGAAGAAGTGCATCGAGGCCGCAGGCTGGAAGTACAAGATCGTCTCGCACGAGGACAGCGCGCTCTGGGGTAAGAACACCGTCACCAGTCAGACGCCGGCTGCCTTCAGCTACTGGCTCCCGAGCAAGACCGAGCCCATCGAGCTGACCGTCTCGACCGGCCGCAGCGGCTGACGGCGGTCGCAGTCGGCGACGGCCCGCCGGGGCGTCCCATGGACAGCAAAGGGGCCGGCACGCGCGCAGCGTGCCGGCCCCTTCTGTCTATTCCGCGCGTGGTGCACCGGCTCCGGCGTGGCGGTCCTGGGACAGCGTGAGAAGTACGGCCCGAGTGATGAGCAGTCGGGCACGGGTGAGAAGTGCGACCCGGGTCAGAGGTACGGGCCCGAGCGGGCGCCGCCCTGGCCCGGCTTGGCCTCTTCGCCGTCCATCGGAACGGCGCCGGGCGGCAGCGCGCGGCGCATCGACTCCAGCTGGGCACGGGCGGCCATCTGCTGGGCGAAGAGTGCGGTCTGGATGCCGTGGAAAAGGCCCTCCAGCCAGCCCACCAGCTGAGCCTGGGCGATCCGCAGCTCCGCATCCGTCGGCACCGATTCATCGGTGAACGGCAGCGACAGCCGCTCCAGTTCCTCGACCAGCTCGGGCGCCAGCCCGTCCTCCAGCTCCTTGACCGAGCTGGCATGGATCTCCTTGAGCCGGACCCGGCTCGCCTCGTCCAGAGGCGCGGACTTCACCTCCTCCAGCAACTGCTTGATCATGCTGCCGATGCGCATGACCTTCGCAGGCTGTTCAACCATGTCCGTCACGGGGGTCTCACGGGGCTCGTCGCCTTCGCCCCCGCCGCCGGAGCTGCCGAGTGCCATGCCGTCCGGGCCGACCACCAGGACGTGCGGATTTTCCTGCGACCGTTCATTCATCGGCATATCCATGCCGCCATTCTCTCGTACGAGGGGTCATGAAGGGTGGTGCCCCTGAGAGAAGGTGATCCACCCTTCCGGACGGACTCGGCTGCCGCGGTTTCACGTGAAACAACGGATTCCCACCGTTTCACGTGAAACCGCCGATAAAGCCACGGACAGCCCGCCGACCCAGCGGCCGATATCAGCTCCGGCGCAGCCGTAGAGCGAAGAAGGCCAGACCCAGGCCCGTGAGAGCGAGGCCGGCACCCAGCGGAAGGACCCGCTCGACCGGTGCGTTCGGGGCTTCCATGGCGTAAGGGCTCGCCGTTGCGGCCTCTTCGCCCTCCACGCTTTCCGGTACCGAGCGCGCCTCCTCCGGGGCGGAAGGGGTCGGGAGCGGCGGCAACGCCTCGTAGGGATGCTGAGTGAGCCGGTCGGCGACGTTGAAGCGATGCGAGGGCGACGGCCCTGCCGGGGCGCTCTTCGCCGCATGCGATGCGGACGCGGCGGGCTTGGGGTGCTTCGACACCGGGGTGCGCGGACCGGGCCGGCGGTGCGCACGGTCGGCGTCCGGAGCGTTCGCCCCGGCGGTCGGCCCGTGATGCCCCGCTCCCGGGAAGCCCGCACCGCCGTAGTCAGGCCCCGGGTAGGGGTACGACGGACCGTCCGGCCCGATGAAGGCAGGGCTGAACGGGTGATGCGGGCGCTGGTGCCACCGGCCGGGCACACGAGGGCCACCGAAGTGGCGGTGCGACGGCCGGTGCGGGAAGCGCGGGAAGGCGTCCGGCATCCCGGGGAAGCGCGGCGACAGCTCCGGGAGGCGCGCAGGCGCCCCGGGATGTCCTGGGTGACCATGGTGGCCCCGGCCCGCTCCGTCACCGCGGCCGTCGAACGGACGACGGTCGGCCGCGAAGTCGTCGGGCCCGTACTCGTCGAACCCGTAGTCGTCGGGTCCGGTTTCTTCCTGCGCATAGTCGTCGGGCTGATCGCCCGGGCGGGCGAGGTGCGGGGGGCGGTCGACCGGTGTGCCCCGCCGGTCCGCAGCCGCCGCCGAGGTGGCTCCTATCGGAACGGGCAGGACGACGGCGGCCACCAACAGACCGGTGGCAATGCGCGAACGGAAACCTGGAGCGACCACAGTGCCCCTCCCGTGCCGAGCCGTCGGGTGACCTCCTCAGAGTCACATGTGATGAGATTCACGGCATCTCGGACATATCAGGCGGGTTACCTGACGGGACGCGGGAGGGTCAGCCCCAGGCGGCGCGGGTGAGGGGGTGGCCGGGTCGGCTCAGAGCGTCAGCACGACCTTGCCGACGTGCGCACTTTCCTCCACGATGCGGTGCGCCTCGGCGGCCTCCGGCATCGGGAGCGCACGGTCCACGATCGGCCGCACCTGTCCGTTACCGATCAACGGCCAGACATGCTCCCGGACAGCAGCGACGATGGCCGCCTTCTCGTTCAGCGGGCGGGCACGCAGCCCGGCACCGGTGATCGCGGCGCGCTTCGCCATCAGGGCGGCGAGATTCAGCTCCGCCTTTACCCCGCCCTGCAGCCCGATGACGGCCAGCCGTCCGCTGACCGCCAGCGCCTTGATGTTCCGCTGCAGATATTTCGCGCCGATGATGTCGAGGATGACGTCCGCGCCCGTGCCATCGGTGGCTTTGCGGATCTCCTGGACGAAGTCCTGCTCGCGGTAGTCGATGAGGATGTCCGCGCCCAACTCGGCACAGCGGGCCAGCTTCTCGGGGCCGCCGGCGGTGACCGCGACCCGTGCGCCGACCGCCTTGGCGAGCTGGATCGCCATGGTGCCGATGCCGCTGGCACCACCGTGGACCAGCAGCGTCTCGCCGGGCCGCAGATGCGCGATCATGAAGACGTTCGACCAGACCGTGCAGGTCACCTCGGGCAACGCGGCGGCCGAGACCAGATCCAGGCCGTTCGGTACGGGCAGGACCTGCCCGGCCGGGACAGCGACCCTCTCCGCGTATCCGCCGCCCGCCAGCAGCGCGCACACCTCGTCGCCGACGGCCCAGCCGTGCACGCCGGGGCCGAGCCCGATGATCCGCCCCGCGCACTCCAGCCCCGGATACGGAGAGGATCCCGGCGGCGGGTCGTAGAAGCCCTGGCGCTGGAGCAGGTCGGCGCGGTTCACGGCGCTGGCCACGACCTCGATCAGGACCTCGCCCTCGGCGGGCTGCGGATCGGGCACCTCCGCCCAGACAAGTGCTTCGGGTCCACCGGGCTCCGGGATAGTGATCGCTCGCATGGGCGCGAGGCTACTCGCCGTCCGCGCACAGGGCGACGGTGCGGGGGCCCACACCTACCGCAGGGTCGGCCACCGGCCCCCGGATGACGTGCGGTTATTCCTCCGTCCGGCGCACCCGGGGCGCCCGCTGCCCGCAGCAATGGACGGCTCGGGGGCAGTGCCGGGCGGGCCTGGGGCTGCGGTGCCGGGCGGGCTTGGGACGGCGGTGCCCAGCGGGCCCGTGCGGCGGTGCCGGGCGAGCCTGGGACGGCGCGCCCGGCTACGGTGCGGCGGGCCCCGGCGACAGCGGGTCGGGCCGTAGCGCGGCGGTGCCGGGGGACGGCGAGCGGTGCTGGGGCCACGGCGGGGTGCCGGACCACGGCTGTCTTCCTTCTCTCCGGTACGACTTGCCACTCCACCGGGTGAGCGCCCCGGCATCACCCCACAACCGCCCCGCCGCCGGCGATATCAACGCTCCGTGATCACCACCACAGCTCACCACAGCTCGCACCTTCGCCGGTGTCGCGGAGTTCTGCCGCCGGTTGCCGACTCCCGCCGCGGCCAGGCACGCAGGGTGCCCGGATCAAGGAGCATGGGAGGTATGTCTCCCTCACAGACCGTCTCAGCCCAGGCCGCTCCGGGAGCGCCGGCCGGATGAGCGGCGAGCAGCGACCGCGCCGCGGGACGGGCAGCTCCTCCACTCTCCGCTCCCTCTGGTCCCGTACCCGGACCGAGGCCAAGGACGACACCGAGGCCGGCCGCTCCATCGTGATGCCCGTCCAAGGCATGGCGCCGCCCCTTCAACAGGTCCTGCGGCGACTGGTGATGGCGCTCGGCGTACTGGCCCTCACCACGCTGCTCGTCTGGTTCGACCGCGCCGGATACCGCGACAGCGCCCACGACGACGTCGATTTCCTCGGCGCGGCGTACTACGCGACGGTCACCCTCTCGACCACCGGTTACGGCGACATCACCCCGGTCAGCGATGGCGCACGGCTGACCAACATCCTGGTCATCACACCGCTCCGCGTGCTGTTCCTGATCATCTTGGTCGGCACCACGCTCGAAGTCCTCACCGCGCGCACCCGGCACCAAGTACGCATTCACCGTTGGAGGTCCCGCATGCGAGATCACGTCGTCGTCATCGGGTACGGGACAAAGGGCCGCCACACCATCGAGACGCTGATCGGTCAGGGCGTCCCGAAAGAGCAGATCGTCGTTGTCGACCCGCAGAAGACCGTCGTGGACGCCGCCAGCAGTGACGGCTTCGTGGGCGTTCACGGGGACGCGACCCGCTCCGGCACGCTGACCAGAGCCGAGTTGCAGCGTGCCGCGCGCGTGGTCGTGGCCACCCAGCGCGACGACACCGCGGCCCTGGTGACGCTGACGGCACGACAGCTCAACACGCACGCCTCGATCGTGGTGGCGGTCCGGGAGGACGAGAACGTACCGCTGCTGAAGCAGAGCGGCGCCGACATGGTCATCACGAGTTCCAGTGCGGCGGGGCGGCTGCTCGGTATGTCCATGGCCAGCCCGTACGTCGGCACGGTCCTGGAGGATCTGCTGACCTACGGGAGCGGATTGGATCTCGACGAGCGACCGGTGACGAAGAGCGAGGCGGGCCGCTCGCCCCGGGAGCTCGGTGACCTGGTGGTGGCGGTCGTACGGGGGCACCGGGTACTGAGCTACAGCGATCCGCAGGCCGCGACACTCGAACTCACGGACCGCGTGATCACCATCCGGCAGGCGGTGCCGAGCAGCTGACGTATGCACAGCCCCTGCGCGGCAGGGGTGTGCGCGGCAGAGGTGTGCGCGGCAGAGGGCGAGTGAAGGGGCGGCGGGCCGGGCGAGGCGGCCGGCCCGCCGGAGAGCCGGGACCAGCGGGCGGCGGGCGACGTGACGGCGGGCGGAACCTGCGGTCGGCTCGGCGCCCGTGCCCTACCCGGCGTCCGTGCCCTACCCGGCCCCCGGGGCGGTCCAGCCCGTCGATGAGCCCGGCGACCAGCCCGCGGACGACCCCGCCGACCAGGGAAGTTCCAGGAGTTCGAGCTCGGTTCCGCGCTCCGCGCCACCGGGCGGGACGACGGCCAGCGCATCGGCGGCGGCGATTCCGCGCAGCATGGCAGGGCCGTGGAAGTGCAGCGGCGCCGCCGTCAGGCCGTGCCGTTCGTCCTCGCGGTAGGCCACCGGAACGAGCCGGGTATCCCGCGGATGCCCGTGGACCGGGGCGGCCAGCGGCGTACGGTACGGCGCGGCAGGAGGGCGGGCGGCGAGCGTGCGGAGCAGCGGTTCGGCGAGCGTGACCAGGCCCGAAACAGCGGCGAGCGGGTTGCCGGGCAGGCCGACGAGATGCCGGTGCGGGGCCAGGCGGGCGAGCAGCATGGGGTGCCCGGGGCGTACCGCGACGCCGTCGACCAGCACCTCGGCGCCCAGCCGGTGCAGGGTGGGGTGCACATGGTCGAGGGGGCCCGATGCGGTGCCACCGGTGGTGATCACCACGTCGGCGGCGGACTCCGCAACGGCCGCGTACAGGGTGTCGGCGTCATCGGCGAGGTGGCGTGGCGCGGCCGCTTCGACGCCGAGGGCATGCAGCCACGGCGCGAGCATCGGGCCGAGCGCATCCCGGATCCGGCCGTCCTGCGGCAGGCCGTGGTCCAGCAACTCATCCCCCAGCACGAGGACTTCGGCGCGCGGCCGGCGATACGCGGTCAGCTCGTCGTAACCGGCCGCGGCGGCCAGGCCGAGCACGGCAGGGGTCACCAGGGCACCGGCGGGCAGCAGTTGGTCGCCGCGGCGGCACTCCTGGCCCCGTGGGCGGATGTCCTGACCGGGCGGCGCGGGCTGCGGTGCATACAGCCGCCGTCCGCCGTCACTCAGCTCACGGACCTCGCCGTGCTCGCTGCGCAGTACGGCGGTGGCACCGGACGGCACGCGCGCACCGGTGGCGATCGGGATCGCATGTCCGTCGTGGAGCGCCTGGGCAGGGGCGTGGCCTGCGAGGATGCCGGGAGGGGGGCCGGCCTCTGAGGTGCCGGCGGGGTGGTCGAGACGCCAGGGGCCGGGGCCGGACACCGCCCAGCCGTCCATCGCCGAGGTGTCGAACGACGGCAGATCGGTGAGCGCGGTGAGGGGCGCGGCGAGCGTACGGCCGAGCGCGTCGCCGAGCGCCGAGGTCGCGGGCCCGGGTGGACCGGCCACGGCGCGCTCGGCGATGTCCCGGGCGGTGTGCCAAGGGACGGCGACCGGAGTGGGACGGGAGCCTCGGCCGGTGGGAGGCGGGGGGCTTCCGGGGTCTTCGGGGTCGACGGGGTCGACGGGGTCGACGGGGTCTTCGGGGTCGACGGGGCTGACGGGGCTGACGGGGTCAGAGGCGCGGGATGGCCCGGAGGCGCGGGAAGCGCGGGAGGCACCGTTCCCGGAGGCGGCGGGGTCGTCGAGGGAGAAGGGATCGTCCGGTGTGTAGGGGATGGCGTCGCTGCCCCCGGTGGCGGAGGAGTCGGCTGCCGCGGCCTCGCGGGTGGCATACGGCACCCTGCCGGTCGTGGGCACGGCCCCGCCTGCCTCGGCCCCGGCCCGTGCGCGCGGCGGCACCGGCGCGTTGGCCAGCGCAAGCGCCTCTTCGAACGGGTCGCCACGCCCCTCGTCCGCCGCCGCGCCCCCTGCCCTGCCCACCGTGTCGCGGGGCTCCCCGCCGAAATCCCAGCCGACATCGCCCTCGAAGTCCCCGTCGAAGTCCTTGCCGAAGTCCCTGTCGGTCATTCTGCGGGCTTCGTTTCGGCACCCGTGCCGCCGCCGGCCTCCGCCGAACCGGCGGACTCCTCGGCCTCCGCCGCCCAGCGGTTGGCCAGCGCGGTGGCCCGTTCGGTCAGCTCCTTCACGTCCCGGCCCTGCCGGCCCGCCGCGTAACCGATCAAGAAGGTCGTCAGCGGTGCGGCCGGCCGGGCCACACCGTGCGCCGCGTCCCGCGCAAGATCGAGAAGCGCCGCCGTGTCGACATCGAGCTCGATGCCCAGTTCGGCCTTGACTGCGGTGATCCATTCATCCAACACGTTTCCATGCTCCCTGATACGGGCGCGTGCCGCGCTGAGGTCTTCCCAGGTGTCGCAGTCGAAGGACGCCGTGGCCGTGACGTCCGGGACCCGTTCGAGCCGCAGCCCGTTCACCAGGGCGCGCAGCGGCAGCCCGGCCACAGTGCCGTGCCCGGCCCGTACCCGCGCCAGTTCACGACGCAGCGACTCGGCCCGGTACGCGGCCACCAGCGGCTGGTCCCGTCCCGAGGCGTCCTGGAGCATCGCGCCGTCGCCGTAGGACGGGGCACCGCTGCCGGGCCGCCCTAGGGCACCGCTTCCCGGCCCGGCGGCGGGCGTTCCCGTCGCCGCTGCCAACAGGCCCTGCACGGTCTTGGCGGTCAGGAACGGGAGATCGGCGGAGAGGACGAGCACCGTCGGGGCGGTGGTGTGCCGCAGACCGGCTTCCAGGGCGGCGAGCGGACCGCCGCCCGGCGGGTCCTCCAAGGCTCGGACGACGACGCGGGTGGTCGGGCGGTGCGGGCCGACAACGACGGTGATCGCGGCACCGGGGCAGGCGGCGAGCACCCGGTCCAGGAGGGGGCGGGCGCCGACGGACAGGGCGGGTTTGTCCGCCCCGCCGAGCCGTCGGGCCGCGCCTCCGGCCAGCACGATGGTGTCGTAGTCGGTGAGGGCGTTCACCCCTTGAGTATCGCCGGGGGTGAACGGATCACACGCGACGGTCGCACCGAGGTCACCCACCACACCAGGGTCGCCCGCCCCCCTCCCGAGCTCACAGACTCCGTAGCAACAACGCGGGCTGTTCCACACAGTCGGCCACATGGCGCAGGAAGCCTCCGGCGGTGCCGCCGTCGCACACCCGGTGATCGAAGGTGAGGGAGAGCTGGACGACCTGCCGGACGGCCAGCTCGCCGTCGTGCACCCAGGGTTTGGCGGCTATCCGGCCGACGCCGAGCATCGCCGCTTCGGGATGGTTGATGATCGGCGTGGAGCCGTCGACACCGAAGACCCCGTAGTTGTTGAGCGTGAAGGTGCCATGTGTCAGCTCGGCCAGGGAGAGCCCGCCTCTCCTGGCGGTTTCGGTGAGCCGGGTGATCTCGGCGGACAGCTCCTCGGCCGTACGGGCATGAGCGTCCCGTACGACCGGCACGACCAGACCGCGGTCGGTCTGCGCCGCGAAGCCCAGATGGACGGCGGGCAGCCGGACGATCTCCTGGGACTTGGTGTCGACGGTGGCGTTGAGCTCGGGGAATCGTGCCAGCGCCGCCGTGGTGATCCGGGCCAGCAGCGCGAGCAGCGACACCTTGGGGGCGCCCGCCACATTCATCGCCCTGCGGGCGGCGAGGAGTTCGGTGGCATCGGCGTCCACCCAGCAGGTCGCCTCCGGGATCTCCCGGCGGCTACGGCTGAACTTCTCGGCGGCCGCACCGAGCATCCCCCTCAGCGGGATCCGCTCCTCGTCCGCCGCGGCGCCCGCTCCCGCGGTTTTGAGGGGCGTCACGGCTCCGGCGGCGGACGCGGCCCCCACCACGCCTGTCGCACCGGCGCCGACGATTCCTGCGGCACGGTTCGCCGCCCCGGCACCTGCCGAGGTGACCGCCCCGGCCGTCGCCCTCTCCTGCCGCGCCCGGATCGCGCACTCGACGTCCGTACGGAGAATCAGCCCATCACGCCCTGACCCCGTCAACTCCCTTAGGTCCAGACCGTTTTCCCGCGCCATCCGACGCACCAGCGGAGAAATGACCGCCACCGTACGACTGCCGGCATCCACCACACCGGCCCCGGCCACCTCGGCCACCTCGACCGTCCCGGCCATCCCGGCTTCCGCGGCCGTCCCTTCCGGACCGTCCTCGGTGACGAAGCGTGCCCCGGTCGCCGCCTCGGCATCAGCCGCCCCCGAGCGACCGGGGGCACCATCGGCCACTCCGGCTCCGGCCGAGCCCTCCGCCACTCCTCCGGCCGCCCGCGACACTCCTGCCATGGGGCTTGCCCCGCCCCCCGGCCGGATCCGGCGCCGCCGCGCCGCCGCCGCGCTCGTGCCGTATCCGACGAGCACATTTCCGGACCCGGCATCCGCGGTGCTCCCCTCGGCCGGAGCGACGGCCCCGGGGGAAGGCGGCGCCGAAGCCCCCGCATCAGGCGCACCACCCGCCGCGCCCGCACCGGCGCCCGGCCCCTCCCCAGGGCCTACCCCCGCCAGATCATCGGGCACGGCCCCCACCGCGACCGTCACCAGCGGCGCCCCCACCGGGACTTCCTCCCCCTGTGCTCCGAAGCGGGCGGTCACCACGCCCCCATACGGGCACGGCACCTCCACCATCGCCTTGGCGGTCTCGACCTCCACCACCGGCTGGTCGATGGCCACCACCTCGCCGACCTCGACCATCCAGTGCACGATCACCGCCTCGGTGAGGCCTTCTCCCAGGTCGGGCAGGGTGAATTCGCGGACCACGGCCATCACTCACCACGTCCCTCGGTCCAGTCCGACTCCCACTGGAGACGGGCGACGGTGTCCAGGATCCGGTCCACGCCGGGCAGATGGTGCCGCTCCAGCATGGGTGGCGGATAGGGGATGTCGAACCCGGCGACGCGCAGGACCGGTGCCTCCAGGTGGTGGAAGCAGCGCTCGGTGATCCGTGCGGCGATCTCCCCTCCGGGACCGCCGAACCCGTTGGACTCATGGACGACCACGGCCCGTCCGGTCCGCCGTACCGAGGCGCAGACCGTGTCGTCGTCGAACGGCATCAGCGAGCGCAGATCGACCACTTCCAGGTCCCAGCCCTCGGCACCGGCAGCCTCGGCGGCCTCCATGCAGACCGGCAGCGAGGGGCCGTAGGTGATCAGCGTCGCGCTGCTGCCGCGGCGGCGGACCGCGGCGCGGCCCAGCGGCGCGACCTCGGTCGGCGCATCGGGCGACCAGTCGGCCTTGGACCAGTACAGGCGCTTGGGCTCCAGGAAGACGACCGGGTCGTCGGAGGCGATGGCGGCGCGCAGCAGCCCGTAGGCGTCCTCGACGGTCGCCGGGGTGACGACCTGGAGCCCGGGGGTGGCGAGGTAGTACGCCTCGGAGGAGTCGCTGTGGTGCTCGACCCCGCCGATACCGCCGCCGTACGGGATGCGGATGGTCAGCGGCATCGTCAGCGCGCCGCGGGTGCGGTTGCGCATCCGGGCGACATGGCTGATCAGCTGCTCGAACGCGGGGTAGGCGAAGGCGTCGAACTGCATCTCGACGACCGGTCGCAGCCCGTACATCGCCATGCCGACGGCGGTGCCCAGGATGCCGGCCTCGGCGAGCGCGGTGTCGGTACAGCGGTCCTCGCCGAACTCCTTGGCGAGGCCGTCGGTGACCCGGAAGACGCCGCCGAGGGTGCCGACGTCCTCGCCCATGACATGGACGGACGGGTCGTCGGCCATGGCGTCGCGCAGCGCGCGGGTCAGCGCCTGCGCCATGGTGGCAGGCTTGCGCGCGGTTGCCGGCGCGGCGGTGGTCGTCATGGCCTGGCCTCCTCGGCGGAGCCGTCGGCGCCCGCGGTGTCCTCGGTGTGGCCGTTGGCCTCGGCGTCCAGCTCGGCGCGCAACAGGGCTGCCTGGGCGCGCAGTTGACCGGTCTGCTCGGCGAATACGTGGGTGAACAGGTCCATCGGGTCCAGCTCCGGGTCGGCGTTCATCCGCTCCCGAAGGCCGGCCGCCAGTTGCTCGGCGCCGTCCCGGGTGGCGGCGACGAATTCATCGGTGAGCAGGTCGCGGGCTGCCAGCTCACGCTCCAGAAGCGCTATCGGGTCGTGCGACCGCCAGGTCTCGACCTCGGTATCGCTGCGGTAGCGGGTGGCGTCGTCGGCGTTGGTGTGCGCCTCGATGCGGTAGGTGACGGCCTCGATCAGCGTGGGACCGCCGCCCCTGCGGGCCCGCTGCACGGCCTCGGTCAGCACCTCGTGCATGGCGGGCGCGTCATTGCCGTCGACCAGGCGGCCCGGCATGCCGTATCCGACCGCCTTGTGGGCGAGGGACGGCGCGGCGGTCTGCTTGGCGAGCGGCACCGAGATCGCGAAGCCGTTGTTCTGGACGAGGAAGACCACCGGTGCCTGCCAGACCGCCGCGAAGTTCAGTGCCTCGTGGAAGTCGCCCTCGCTCGTGCCGCCGTCACCCACCATGGCCAGCGCCACCACTTCGTCGCCCTTGAGGCGTGCGGCGTGCGCCAGGCCCACGGCATGCGGGAGCTGGGTGGCGAGCGGGGTGCACAGGGGAGCGATGCGGTGTTCGTGCGGGTCGTATCCGGTGTGCCAGTCACCGCGCAGCAGGGTGAGCGCCTGTACGGGGTCGAGGCCGCGGGCCACGGCGGCGAGGGTGTCGCGGTAGCTGGGGAAGAGCCAGTCCCGGTCTTCGAGCGCCAGCGCCGCGGCGACCTCGCAGGCCTCCTGTCCCGTGGAGGACGGGTAGACCGCCAGGCGTCCCTGCCGGGTCAGGGCCGTGGCCTGGGCGTTGTACCGGCGGCCGCGCACCAGCTGGGTGTACAGCCGGGTCAGCAGTCCGGAGTCGAGCCGGGCCGCGGCATCCGTGCCCAGGAGGCGGTACGGCTCCTCGTCGGGCAGGAGGGGCGCGGGATCGACGCGCGGACGCCAGGCGGGCGGGGGGCCGGCCAGGCTGCTCTTCTTCCTGCTGCTGCCGGGCTGCTCAAGGACCGTCATGCCGAGCACCTCCTCGGATCGAAGGGGTGGCGCGATGCGCCTCATGTGGGTGGTGGGCGAACGGCGGATGGGCAGGATGGATTCGGCCAGGGCGGGTACGCCCTGCCCTACCGATTGTTCGGTCGTTGATGCATTTTGGCTACAGGCGCACTCAGCCTGTGGACAAACGGTTCTCCACAGCTTGAGATGAAGGCAGGGCGTCCACAAAGGGGAGGCGGGACCATATGCCGGGCGAACAGATGGCCAATTCCGACGGGCAGCCGCCAGCGCCACCCGCCGCCACCCCGCCGGCACCCGCACCCCCGGCGCCACCCGCCGCGGCACCGTCACCGGCCCCGGCGCCGGCCGCACGCCCGCTGGACACCATCGACCGCTCCATCCTGCGCATGCTGCAGACCGACGGCAGGGCCTCGATACGCTCCGTGGCCGAGCGGGTGCACGTCTCGCGCGCCAACGCCTACGCCCGGATCAACCGGCTGATCGACGATGGAGTGATCCGCGGCTTCAGCGCCCTCATCGACCAGGAACGCGCAGGTCAGGGCGCTTCCGCATATATCACGCTGAAGATCGTGCAGAACTCCTGGCGGACCGTGCGCAAGCAGCTCACGGCGCTGCCGGGGGCCACCCACATCGCGCTGGTCAGCGGCGATTTCGATGTGCTGCTACTCGTCCACACCAAGGACAACCGCGAGCTGCGGGAGCTGGTCCTCACCCGTATCCAGTCGATACCGGAAGTGCTCAGCACCCGCACCCTGCTGGTCTTCGAGGAGACCGACCTCGGGCCCGAGGAAAACTGATCCGCCCCGGGCGGCCGACACCGGCGCAGAGCAGGCTTGCGCGGGAGCAGAGCCGGCCCAGATCAGGACTTGCGCAGAGCAGGGCCAGCGCAGGTCAGGGCTTGCGCAGGTCAGGCCTTGCGCAGCCCCGCGAACGCCGTACGCACCACGGCCTCGGCAACCTCGTCACGGCTCACCGCACCGCCCCGCCCCGGCCGGTACCACTCCACAATCGAGTTGATCATGCCGAAGAGCAGCCGGGTGGCCAGCCGGATGTCCACGTCGTCCCGGAGGTCACCGTCGGCGGCGGCCTGCTTGAGCAGATCGGAGACCTCGTGGTCGAACTCCCGGCGGCGCTCCATGGCCCACCGCTCGGTGTCCGTATTTCCGCGCACCCGCAACAGCAGCGTCACGTAAGGGAGTTCGTCCATCAGCACCTCGGCCACGCGCCGGGTGACATGCTCCAGCCTCTCGATCGCCCGCCCCTGGAGGGCGCCCGGCTCCTCCAGCACACCGAACAGCCCGCCCAGGGCGCGGCTTATGGCGCGGCGCAGCATCTCTTCCTTGCTGCGGACATGGTGGTAGATCGAGGACTTCGAGATGCCGGCCGCTTTGGAAAGGTGCTCCATGGACGTGCCGTCGTAGCCGCGCTCGATGAACACCTCGACGGCGACCGCGAGCAGCGAATCGGGCGTATAGGTGTCGCGCTTGGCCATGGTCATGATTAGAGCACCTATTCCTCGAGGTCCGCACGGCGCCGTAGCGCCCAGGACGGTACATAGCGTCCGCCGGCGTTCCGGTGGTGCATCGAGTCCAGCAGATCCCACACCCACTGGGCACCGAGCCTCTCGGCCCACTCCATCGGGCCGCCGGGGTAGTTCACGCCCAGCCGCATGGCCGTGTCGATGTCCTCGGGACTCGCGACCCCGCGGTCCGCGGCATCCACGGCGAAATCGATGATCATCGCGATCGTCCGGGCGACGATCATCCCCGGTACGTCCTCGATCACGCTGACCTGCTTGCCCAGGGCCTGGAACAGCCCGACCGCCTCGGCGAGGTCCGCCTCTGAGACCCCCGCCGAAGCCGCCAGGGCAATACGGGTGGCGGCGCGGTAGTCCAGCGAGAGGTCGAAGCGGATGTCCTTCCCGTGGGCGTTCGACGTGGCCGGACAGCCGTTGGTCAGCGCCAGGCAGGCACCGCCGGGCAGCCGCAGGAAACCCTCCGACTCCCCCGGTGCCCGGTCCCGGGTGACCTTGATGCCCGCCTCCTCGATGAGCTCGCACAGCACCACCGCGGGGCCGGCCAGCGTCCCGTGCAGGCCGACGGACGCCGGCGCCGGACAGGGCTCCGCGGTCCGCGGTCCGGGCCGGCGGGCCCCCTCGGAGTAGTCGAACCATCCCCGGCCCGCCTTGCGGCCGTGCAGCCCGGACTCGACCAGCCGGCGCTGCGCCAGGGAGGGAGTGAACTTCGGGTCCTGGAAGAAGGCCTGCCACACGGAGTGGGTGACCGCCTCGTTGACGTCCTGCCCGATGAGGTCGGTCAGTTCGAAGGGCCCCATCTTGAAGCCGGTGCCGTCGCGCAGCACCGCATCGATGGTGGCCGGGTCGGCGACCCGCTCCTCGTAGGCACGCAGGGCTTCGGCGTAGAAAGGGCGGGCGATGCGGTTGACGACGAACCCGGGGGTGTCCGTACAGCGCACCGGCTTCTTGCCCCAGGCCGCGGCGGTGTCGTACGCGGTGGTGGCGGCGCCCTCGTCGGTGGCGAAGCCGCTGATCACCTCGACCAGCGGGAGCAGCGGCGCGGGGTTGAAGAAGTGCATGCCCACACAGCGGCCGGGATGGCGCAGCCGGCCCGCGACCGCGGTCACCGACAGTGAGGAGGTGTTGGTCGCCAGCAAGCAGTCGGCCGCCACGATGTCCTCCAGGGCGGTGAAAAGCTCCTGCTTGGCGGGCAGTTGCTCCAGGATCGCCTCGATGACCAGTGCGGCGTCGGCCAGCTCCGGGAGGGCGGTGGCGGGGGAGAGCCGCCCGCGGGCGGCATCCCGCTCGTCCGCCGTGATCCGGCCTTTTTCGACCAGCCGGTCCAGCCGTCCCACGATCGCCTCGGCGGCTTGTCCGGCACGCCCGGGGGCGGTGTCATGGAGGCGTACGCGATGGCCGGCGACCAGCGCCACCTGCGCGATGCCCTGCCCCATGGTGCCGGTTCCCACCACTGCCACGGTGCTGCTGGTTGCGAGAGCCGTCATGCCAGCTGATCCTCCCCGACCGACTTTTCCACAGGCTGGCCGGGCCCTCTTGCCCCGACCGATCGTTCGGTTACTCTAACTCCGTTGCCCTGTCCGCTCCCAGCCCCTGTCCGCTCCCAGCCCCTATCCGCTCTCCGCCCAGCTCGACGAGGAGTTGGTCATCGATGGCCGCCGAAATGACCGCAGCGCAGTTGATCGAGAAGCACCGCCCGACCCTCGACCAGGCGCTGGAGGCGATCCGCACCCGCGCGTACTGGTCCCCGCACCCCGAGCACCCGAAGGCGTACGGCGAGAGCGCCGCACCCGACGGGCTGGCCGCCTTCGAAGCCCTGCGCGGCCATCGCTTCGAGCTCGACCAGCCCGGCACGGACGACTGGACCGGCGAGGAAGTCTCGCCGTACGGCCTGAAGTTGGACATCAGCTATCCGCACCCTGATGTGGACGTGCTGCTGCCGGCCATGCGCGCCGCGCTCCCCGTCTGGCGGGACGCCGGCCCCGAGACCCGCGCGACGGTGTGTCTGGAGATCCTGGCCCGGATCAGCGCCCGGACCCACGAGTTCGCGCAGGCCGTGATGCACACCAGCGGCCAGGCGTTCATGATGGCGTTCCAGGCCGGTGGCCCGCATGCCCAGGACCGCGGCCTGGAAGCGGTGGCCTATGCGTACGCCGAGCAGGTCCGCATCCCGGAGCGGGCGCCGTGGTCCAAGCCGCAGGGCAAGCGCGACCCGCTCGAGCTGACCAAGAGCTTCACGGCCGTGCCGCGCGGCGTCGCCCTGATGATCGGCTGTAATACCTTCCCGACGTGGAACGGCTATCCGGGCCTGTTCGCCTCTCTGGCGACCGGCAACCCGGTGCTGGTCAAGCCGCATCCGCGCGCCGTGCTGCCGCTGGCGCTGACCGTCAAGGTGGCCCGCGAGGTGCTCGCCGAGGCCGGCTTCCCCGCCGACCTGGTGTGCCTGGCCGTGGACAGGCCGGACGAGGGCCTGGCCAAGACGCTGGCCGTCCGCCCCGAGGTCCGCATCATCGACTACACCGGCTCGACCGCCTTCGGCGACTGGCTGGAGACCCACGCCCGGCAGGCGCAGGTCTTCACGGAGAAGGCCGGCGTCAACACCGTCGTCATCGAATCCACCGATGACTACAAGGGCATGCTCAGCAACCTCGCCTTCTCGCTGTCGCTCTACAGCGGCCAGATGTGCACCACTCCGCAGAATCTGCTGATCCCGCGCGACGGCATCACCACGGACGCCGGCCCGAAGTCGTACGACGAGGTGGTCAGCGACCTCGCGGGCGCGGTGAGCGGCCTGCTGGGTGACGACGCTCGGGCCAACGCCCTGCTGGGCGCCATCGTCAACCCGCAGGTCAAGGAGCGGATCGACGCGGCGGCCGGGCTCGGCGAGGTGGCCCTGGCCTCCCGTGAGGTGCCCAACCCCGAGTTCCCCGGCGCGACGGTCCGCACCCCGGTGATCGTCAAGCTGGACGGCGCCAAGCCGGACTCCGAGGCGGCCTATCTTTCGGAGTGCTTCGGCCCGGTGTCCTTCGCGGTGGCCGTCGGTTCCGCGGCCGACGCGGTGGATCTGCTGCGGCGCACGGTCCGAGAGAAGGGCGCCATGACGGTCGGCGCGTACACCACCTCCGCCGAGGTCGAGCAGCTGGTGGAGGAGGCCTGCCTGGAGGAGTGCGCCCAGCTGTCGCTGAATCTGACCGGCGGGGTCTATGTGAACCAGACCGCGGCGTTCTCGGACTTCCATGGCTCGGGCGGCAACCCGGCGGCCAATGCGGCGCTGTGCGACGGCGCCTTCGTGGCCAACCGCTTCCGGACGGTGGAGGTGCGACGGCCGGCGTGACGGGTGCGGGTGCCGGGTCCCGGTGCGGGGCCCCGGGACCCGGACGTTTTCCCGGGCCCGCGCCTGACACCCGGCGCTGCCCGGGGCCCGTCAGCCGCCGTCCGGCCCCTCGATGCGCGCATGGCGGCCGATCCAGGCGTGCATCGCGATGGCGGCCGCGGCTCCCGCGTTGATCGAGCGGGTCGAGCCGAACTGCGCGATCGAGCAGACCAGTGAGGCATGCCGGCGCGCCTCCTCGGTCAGCCCCGGCCCCTCCTGGCCGAACAGCAGCACACAGCGCCGTGGCAGCGCGGTCGTCTCCAGCGGCACGGAACCGGGGAGATTGTCGATCCCGATGATCGGCAGCTCCTCGGCCGCCGCCCAGGCGGTGAGGTCCGCGGTGTCCGGGTGGTGGCGGACGTGCTGGTAGCGGTCGGTCACCATCGCGCCGCGGCGGTTCCAACGTCGCTGGCCGACGATATGGATCTCCTTGGCCAGGAACGCATTCGCGGTCCGTACGACCGAGCCGATGTTGAAGTCGTGGCCCCAGTTCTCGACCGCCACATGGAAGTCATGGCGGCGGGTGTCGAGGTCGGCGATGATCGCCTCGCGCCTCCAGTAGCGGTAATGGTCGACGACATTGCGGCGGTCACCGTGCGCGAGCAGCTCGGGGTCCAGGCGGTCGTCCTGGGGCCAGGGCTCCGGATGCGGTCCGACGCCGATCGGGGTCCCGTACCCCTCGTCGTACTGAAGGGGCTCGGCGGGGGCGGTTTTCTCGCTGCTCACCCTACGAGCGTATGGCCCCCGTCGCCGTGCCCCGTACGGGCCTCCGGCTCGCCGCCCCCGGCCCCGTCGGCCGGCCGGGCCGCACCGCCACGCGAAAAGAGCCGTTCGCGCAGGCGGGAGAGGCGTGCGGAGACCCAGTTCAGGAAGTTCGTCGGCAGAAAGACCGCGTCCGCGGTGATCATCGCGAGCGAGAAGAACGGCAGTCCGAGCAGAAACGCGATCGAAAGGTGCTCGCAGATCATCGCGACCAGCAGCACATTCTTCAGCCGGCGGTTGAAGACCGTGAACGGGAAGGCGACCTGCACCATCACCGTCCCGTAGGTGATCAGCATGACCATCACGCCGTTGCTGCCCAGCAGCTCGGACAGGGCCGGCCAGGGGGAGAAGTAGTCCAGGTGCATCGGGTAGTAGACCGCGGTGCCGTCCTGCCAGCGTGAGCCCTGGATCTTGTACCAGCCGGCCGTGGCGTAGATCAGGCAGACCTCGACCATGATCACCAGCAGTGCGCCGTTGTGGGCGAGCTTGGTGAGGGTGTCCAGGACGGTGCGCGGCTCGCCGGGCGCGTAGCGCTGTACCGCCCACCACAGACCATGGGCCAGCCACAGGCCCCACAGCACCGGGCTCCAGCCGATGTGCGGGAACGGGCCGCCCTCGGACCAGCCGAGGCCGTAGCTGCCATGGAGCTGGGCGAAGGCCAGACCGAGGCCGAGCACGGCCCACAGGATGATGCCGGGCAGATCGCGGGAGGCGGCAGGTGCACGCCCGGCTTCCTCCCCACCGGAGGCGTACGCGGCGGCCGCCGCGCGCTTCGCACGGCGTGCGTCCAGCGACCAGACCTGCCCGCACCGGGTCAGCACGAGATACATCGACATCAGGTGGATGACGTTGTCGCCGCCGTCGCCTATGAAGACGCTGCGGTTCTGCAGCGAGATCACGCCCACCATGAACAGCACGGACATGGTGCGGGTGCGCCAGCCGAGCATCAGCAGCGCGCCGGCCACGACGGCGGCGAGGTAGACGCACTCGAACCAGCCGCGGCTGTCGGACCAGGGGAGCACCGAGAAGGCGTGGTTGCTGTCCAGGAGCCGGCGGGCCATGTCCAGGTTCCATGGACTGTCGGGCCCGTAGAGCACCGCGCGGTGCGGCCACTCGCGCAGCAGGAACAGCAGCCACGTCGCCGAGAAGCCGATCCGGATCACGGCGGTCTGGTACGGGGCCAGTGCACGGCTGGTGACCAGTCCGAAGCCGCGTCCGATGGCGCGCTCGATGCGGGTCTCCCGGTAGGGGTCGGGCTCCGGGGGCGTCTGTGGCGCCTGGGCTTGCCGCGGCACGTCGGCCGGCTCCGTGGTGTGCGGAGCCTGCTCTTCGCTCGGCGTCTGCTGAGGCTGGTGGGGCGTCGGTGACGTCACTGGCTGTTCGCCCCCTCGGGCAGGTCGTCTGCGGTGACCTGCCACCAGGGCAGCACGCGGTACACGGGCTTCTCGCTGATCTTCTCGGAGCTCCACGGCGGCGGGCGGACCGCCGTCGTCTGCGAGCGGACCTGGACGTGTTCGACGTGGCCGCCGCCCTTGGTCCACTCGCCGTCCATCCGGAGCAGCACGATCCGCCGGATATAGCGCTCGGACAGCTCACCGCGCAGGCCGACGGGGCGGCTCTGCGCGTTGTGGGTGTTGAGGAAGAGCTCCCAGCCGCGGCGCAGTTGGTTCTGCTGGGTGTGGCTGGGCAGCGGGTTGTGAAGGATTGCCTGGCCGTCGCGGGCGGTCAGGTCGGTCCAGCCGGTGGTCCGCGGGGCGCCGCCCTCGGTGCGCAACTGCGCACGGACCTGTACCGCGATGTTCTGCTGCAGCGGATTGGGGGCGAACAGCTTCCAGTTCTGTTCGTACTCGGGGTAGACGTAGTCGCTGATCAGGGCACCCTGCTGCTTGCTGAGCGTGTTCGACGGCGCTACGTGCAAGAACATCATGGCGAGATGAATCGCGACGATGACCGCGAGGGCGCAGGCCGCCACCCCTATGACGATCCGCGAGGGCAGCGAGAGCGCGGACAATGGCCGCGTTTCGTCCCCGTATGACTGCATTCCCGCCCCGTTCCCAGAATCCATGCGGTCGACTCCGCTTCGGAACCGTACCTACGCGGCCGCACCGGGCACACCCTCCCCTGGGTTATCCACAGGCTTGACACCCGTGGCCCGCCCGCTCACCATTGAACCGAACGATCGGTCGGTCGGGAGCGAGGGGGCACCACATGACGACGATCGCGCCGGAAGAAACGGCACGCGAGGCCGTATTCGACGCCACCGTGGCCGCGGACGAACGCATCGAGCCGCGGGACTGGATGCCGGACGCCTACCGCTCCACTCTCGTGCGCCAGATCGCGCAGCACGCCCATTCCGAGATCATCGGCATGCAGCCGGAGGGCAACTGGATCACCCGCGCGCCGTCCCTGCGCCGCAAGGCGATCCTGATGGCGAAGGTGCAGGACGAAGCCGGCCACGGCCTGTATCTCTACAGCGCCGCCGAGACCCTGGGCACCGGCCGTGACGAACTGCTCGACAAGCTGCACTCCGGCCGCCAGAAGTACTCCTCGATCTTCAACTACCCGACCCTGACCTGGGCCGATGTCGGAGCCGTCGGCTGGCTGGTGGACGGCGCGGCGATCACCAACCAGGTCCCGCTCTGCCGCTGTTCGTACGGCCCCTACGCCCGCGCGATGGTCCGTATCTGCAAGGAGGAGTCCTTCCACCAGCGACAGGGCTACGAACTCCTGCTGACCCTCAGCCGCGGCACCGAGGCACAGCACGCCATGGCGCAGGATGCGGTGAACCGCTGGTGGTGGCCGTCACTGATGATGTTCGGCCCGCCGGACGACGAGTCATCGCACTCCGCGCAGTCCATGGCCTGGAAGATCAAGCGGCACTCCAACGACGAGCTGCGCCAGCGCTTCGTGGACATCTGCGTCCCCCAGGCCGAGGCCCTCGGGCTCACGCTCCCCGACCCGGATCTGACGTGGAACGACGAGCGCGGCCACTGGGACTTCGGCCCGATCGACTGGGCCGAGTTCCGCGAAGTCCTCAAGGGCAACGGCCCCTGCAATGAACAGCGGATAAGCCGACGGCGGCAGGCTCACGAGGACGGCGCCTGGGTGCGTGAGGCAGCCGCCGCACACGCGGCCAAGCACGGGGAGGTCACCCGATGACGACACCACGCCCTGCCGAAGCCACCGCGCCGCCGGCCGCCCGGCCCGCCGACTGGCCCCTGTGGGAGGTCTTCGTCCGCAGCCGCCGCGGCCTCTCCCACACCCACGCCGGCAGCCTGCACGCACCGGATGCCGAGATGGCGCTGCGCAACGCCCGCGACCTCTACACCCGCCGCTCGGAAGGCGTCTCCCTCTGGGTGGTGCCCTCCGCGCAGGTCACCGCCTCCTCGCCGGACGAGAAGGACAGCTTCTTCGAGCCGGCCGGTGACAAGCCCTACCGCCACCCGACCTTCTACGAGATCCCGGACGGGGTGCATCACCTTTGATGAACGTCACCGCCACCCCGGCCCTGCCCCTCGGGGACGACGCCCTGATCCTCTCCCACCGCCTGGGCGAGTGGGCCGGGCACGCCCCGGTCCTGGAGGAGGAGGTCGCACTGGCCAATATCGCGCTGGACCTGCTCGGCCAGGCCCGTGTGCTGCTCTCCCTCGCCGGTGATGAGGACGAACTGGCCTACCTGCGCGAGGAGCGGCAATTCCGCAACCTCCAGCTCGTCGAGCAGCCCAACGGCGACTTCGCCCACACCATCGCCCGCCAGCTCTACTTCTCCACCTACCAGGAGCTGCTGTTCGACCATCTCGCCACCGCAGAGAGCGAATTGGCACCGCTGGCCGCGAAGGCCGTCAAGGAGGTCGCCTACCACCGCGACCACGCCCACCAGTGGACGCTGCGCCTGGGCGACGGCACCGACGAGAGCCACGCCCGGATGCAACGTGCCCTGGACACCCTCTGGCGCTTCACCGGCGAGTTGTTCGAGCCGGTGGAAGGCCTGGGAACGGTGCCCTGGCCGGCCCTGCACGACAGCTGGACCGCACGTATCACCGCCACCCTGGAGCAAGCCACCCTCACCGTCCCTGAAGGCCCCCGGCACGGTGCCTGGAAGGCCGGGGCGGGCCGCCAGGGCCTGCACACCGAATCGTTCGGACGGCTGCTCGCCGAGATGCAGCACCTCCACCGCAGCCACCCGGGGGCGGCATGGTGACCACCACCGCCCTCGAAGAGGAACTGCTTGCCCTGGCCGGCTCCGTTCCCGACCCCGAGCTGCCGGTGCTCACCCTCGCCGAACTGGGCGTGCTGCGCGGGGTGCAGCTGACCGGTCCGGGCAGGGTCGAGGTGCGCCTCACCCCCACCTACACCGGCTGCCCCGCCATCGAGACGATGTCGGCCGACATCGAGCGAGTGCTGCACGACCACGGGATACCCGAGGTCGAGGTCCGCACGGTCCTCAGCCCACCGTGGACCACGGACGCGATCACCGCCGAGGGCCGCCGCAAGCTCGCGGAATTCGGTATCGCACCCCCGCGCCCCACGGGACCGGCCGCCGGCCCGGTCGCCGTCGACCTCACCCTCCGCTGCCCGCACTGCGGATCGACCGACACCACCCTGCTGAGCCGGTTCTCCTCCACGGCGTGCAAGGCACTGCGACGCTGTGAGTCCTGCCGCGAACCCTTCGACCACTTCAAGGAGTTGTGATGTTCCACCCGCTCCAGGTCCGGGAGATCGAGCGGCTCACGGACGACGCGGTGGCCGTCACCTTCGCGGTCCCGCCCGAGCTGCGCACGACCTTCCGGCACACTCCCGGACAGCACATCGCCCTGCGCAGAACGGTCGACGGCCAGGAGATCCGCCGTACGTACTCCATCTGCACGCCGGCCACCGACCAGCCCGTACTGCGAGTAGGCATCCGCCTCGTCGAGGACGGCGTCTTCTCGACCTACGCGCTCAAGGAGCTCACCGTCGGCGACACGGTGGAGGTGATGGCCCCGGCCGGCCGGTTCACCCTCGCACCACGTCCAGGACATTTCGTCGCCATCGTCGGCGGCAGTGGCATCACGCCCGTGCTGTCCATCGCCTCCACGCTGCTCGAACGGCAGCCGGACGCCCACTTCTGCCTCATCCGCAGCGACCGCACGGCGGCATCGACGATGTTCCTGGAGGAGGTGGCCGACCTCAAGGACCGCTATCCCCAGCGCTTCCAGCTCATCCACACCCTCTCGCGCGAGGAGCAACAAGCCGGCCTGCCCTCCGGCCGCCTGGACGAGACCCGGCTCCGCTCCCTCCTGCCCGCGCTCCTGAAGACCGACTCCGTCGACGGCTGGTACCTCTGCGGCCCCTACGGCCTGGTCCAGGGCGCCGAACGCGCCCTTCGCGCCCTCCATGTGCCCCGCACCCGCATCCACGAAGAAATCTTCCACGTCGACAACGGCGCCCCGACCGCCCCCGCCACCGCCATCCCTGCGCACAGCACCGTGACCGCGACCCTCGACGGCCGCTCCGGCACCTGGCCGGTCCATGACAGCGAGTCGCTGCTCGAGGCAGTCCTGCGCAACCGCGCGGACGCCCCGTACGCCTGCAAGGGCGGGGTCTGCGGCACCTGCCGCGCCTTCCTGGTCTCGGGCGAGATCCGCATGGACCGCAACTTCGCCCTGGAATCCGACGAGGTCGACGCGGGGTACGTCCTCGCCTGCCAGTCCCACCCGGTCACGGAGAAGGTCGAGCTGGACTTCGACCGATGAACCCGACGAATCCGGTCCGGGCGGACACCACCGCATAGCGCTCGGCAGAGGCCCGACGACGCCACCTCACCCGTCCACCGCCGCCATCCCTACCGCCGCTCCACGGATCCGCCCTTCCGCCCCTTCCAACGACTCCGCCATTCACAATTCCTGGAACATGTTCTACCTTGACGCATCGTCAGTTCGAGGCGCCGCGTGGGAGGACAGTGCAATGGACTTCACCTTCACCGAGGAGCAGCAGGCCGCCGTCGAAGCGGCCAGGGCCGTCTTCGCGGGGGTGGCTCCGGACGGCGTGCCCAGCCCGGCGCTCACCCCCGGTGCGGTCGCCGACGACTTCGACCGCGCTCTGTGGCGCAAGCTCGCCGACGCCGACCTGCTGAGCCTGCCGATCGCGCCCGAGCACGGCGGCGCGGGCCTCGACCCGATCGCGCTCTGCCTCGTACTGCGCGAGTCGGCCAAGGTGCTGGCGCGGGTGCCGCTGCTGGAGGCCGGCGCCGCCGCGCTCACCCTCCAGCGTTACGCGGCCGACGAGTTGTGTGCGCAAGTGCTGCCCCGGATCGCTGCCGGGGAGCTCGTCGTGACCGTCGCCGGCAGCGGGCGCACCGGGCACGAACCGGCCGAACTCGCCGTCGGCGCCCGCCAGGAGGGTGCCGACTGGGTCTTCGACGGGATCCAGACAGCCGTTCCCTGGGCCCAAACCGCGGACCGGATCCTGCTCCCCGCCCACACATCCGAAGGCCACGCCGTACTCGCCCTCGTCCCCCGCACCCAGCCGGGCGTCACACTCGACGACCAGATATCCACCACCGGAGAGCGTCTTGCCGAGGTCCGGCTGGATTCCGTACGCCTCAGCCACCAGGAAACGATCACTGACCCGAACGCCTGGGAGTTGCTGCGCAACGTTCTGACCACCGGTACCTGTGCACTCTCCCTGGGCCTGGGCGAGTGCGTCCTCGCCATGACCGGCGACTACACGAGCAAGCGCGAGCAGTTC
Source organism: Streptomyces sp. NPDC048516 (assembly GCF_043199875.1). Lineage (NCBI taxonomy): Bacteria > Bacillati > Actinomycetota > Actinomycetes > Kitasatosporales > Streptomycetaceae > Streptomyces > Streptomyces sp. NPDC048516. Next base: position 310,830 of record NZ_JBICWS010000004.1, read on the forward strand.
GGATTCCCGGTGGCCACCTTCCAGGCCGTCGCGGTCCAGGCCGCCGACCGTTACATCGACCTGCGCGCCATGGAGGCCACCCTCTGGCAGGCCGCCTGGCGCATCACCACCGATGCGGCCGGCCCGCTCCCGCCCGCCGGGGATGTCGCGGTCGCCAAGATCTGGGCCTCCGAGGGCGTACGCCGCGTCGTCCAGACCGCCCAGCACCTTCATGGCGGCTTCGGCGCCGACACCGACTACTCGCTGCACCGCTACCACGCCTGGGCCAAACAGCTGGAGCTCTCCCTCGGCCCCGCCGCCGCCCACGAGGAGGCGCTCGGCGACCTGCTCGCAGCGCATCCGCTGAGCTGAGGCGGGAGAAGGGCGGAACACACAGCGAGTGTCGGTGGCGCAGCACTGAGTTTCCGGTCCGGCTCGGCGGCCACGTACGCCCGGCCGCGGACGGCCGCCCGTCAGAGCCTCCGACACCGAGCAGCCCAACCCGGCCGCCGGACTGCGGCTCCCGGCTCCCGGCTCCCGGCTCCCGGCTCCCGGCTCCCGGCTCCCGGCTAGATAACCGCCCCGGGCCCGCCCTTGCCATCCGACACGGGGCGGCCGGCGGCCTCCCAGGCCTGCATGCCGCCCGCGACATTCACCGCGTCGACGCCCTGCTGGACCAGATACTGCGTCACCTGCGCCGAACGCCCGCCGACCCGGCACAGCACATACACCTTGCCGTCCGCGGGAGCTGCTTCGGTCAGCTCTCCGTAGCGAGCAACGAATTCGCTCATCGGGATGTGCAGCGCGCCCTCGGCGTGCCCCGCCTGCCACTCGTCGTTCTCCCGCACGTCCAGGAGGAAGTCCTCCGGCGTGAGAGCGTCGACATCGACCGTGGGCACAGAACCAAATTGCATGGTGCCGACGCTACCCGACCAGCTGCGCGAGGTACGTCTCGCGTTCCGCAACATCGGCCAGCAGCTTCTCGGCGATCTCGTCCAGGAGTGCGTCAGGGTCCTCCGGCGCCATCTTGATCATCGCCCCGATCGCGCTCTCCTCCAGCTCGGAGGCCGCGGCAGCCAGCAGCTCCTTGCGCTCGGCCAGCCACTCCAGCCGGGCGTACAGCTCCTCACTCTCGCTGAGCCGTTCCTCGGCCGGCGCGGGACCGGCCTCCCATTCCTGTGCCAGCTCCCGCAGCAGGGCCTCGTTACCCTGCCCGTACGCTGCGTTGACGCGCGCGATGAACTCGTCGCGCCGTGCCCGCTCGGCATCGTCCCGCGCCAGGTCCGGATGGGCCTTGCGCACCAGGTCGCGGTAGACCTTGCGGGCCTCCTCGCTGGGCCGCACCTTCTGCGGCGGCTGCACCGACTGCTCGGTGAGCATCGCCTGCGCCTCGGAGAACAGCCCGTCCGAGCCCATCCAGCCGTGGAACAGCTCCTCGACCTCCGGCATCGGCAGTACCGACGCACGCGCCTCCTGCGCCTTACGGACGTCCTCGGGAGCCCCCGTACGCGCCGCCACAGCCTCGGCGATCTGCGCATCGAGCTCGTCCAGCCGCGCGTACATGGGGCCGAGCCGCTGGTGGTGCAGGCGGGAGAAGTTCTCCACTTCCACCCGGAAGGTCTCCACCGCGATCTCGAACTCGATCAGCGCCTGCTCCGCGGCCAGGACCGCCTTCGCCAACCGCCGGGTTGCCTCGTCCTGGGCCGCCTGCTCATCGGGCGCACCGTCCGGCTCGGCACCCGCCCCGGCCTGAGCGGTAGGCGAATCGTCCTGAGCCCCTTGGCCGGCGTCCACCGCCTCGGGGGCCCCGGTCCGGTCTCCCGAGCCGTCGTCCTGCCCGACCTGGACTCTCTGACCGCCGCCGCGGGCGTCCGGTGCCTGCGGCGCGGCCGTGGCGTCCGGGGTACCCGGTACGTCCGGTCGGTGCTGACCGTCCTGCGTGTTCTCCGCGTGCGAGTTCGTCACCCGGTCAGCGTACGGCCCACGCCGGGCCCGGCCCTCCACGGCCATTCCCTCGCTTCCTACCGGGGGCCCTCCCCCCCATCCCACCCACCCCTCACCCGCCCCCAACCCCTCAAGCCGACCGGCTTCTCAGCAGGCCCCTCCGTCGGCACCCCAGCAGCGCTCGACAGCCCTGGGCAGGCCCCAGCTGCCGCGGCAGCCCCGACAGGCCCCAGCTGTCTCAGCTGCCCTCGCTACTCCAATAGCCCGAGCAGGCCCGAGCCGCCCCCCGCGCGCCCCAGGAGCCCCAGGAGCCCCAGGAGCCCTAGCAAGCCGAGGAGCCCCGACAGGCCCGGGAGCCTTGGCAGGCCTGGAAGCTCCGGCAGCCCCCAGCGAACCCCCTCACCAGCCAACGGATCCCCCGGCGTCCCGCCCCACCGGATCAGCATCAGCTGCCTGCTCATCGCCGACCAGGAGGCGCAGACATCCCCGGGCCGGGCCCGGCAGCCGGGGCCACACCGGCCCTCGTAGCAACGGATCAACGGTCCGCAGGCCCGACCTGGCAACGCCGCGACGGCCGGAACGCAAGCCGACCGGCCCGTTCCACGAGAGCCCACACCCGCACACCTGTCCCGGCTGGTCCGGCGGGCCGCCGCCTCGCAGCCCCTCACAGCCCCTGCCCCGGGCAGAGCTCCTTCCTGCTCCACTGCTCCAGCTCCCGAACCCGGCAGTGCCCAAGCGCCCCCGCGCCGGCCCCTCAACGGCCGGGAGCCCGAGCGCCTCCTCCCTCACACCCCCGTCTCCGCCGCAATCCGACCGTTCTTCACCGCTGTGGCCAGCTCCGCATGGTCTGCTTCCGTGCGGTCCGCGTACATGACCGCGAAGTTCGCGATCGCCTCGTCCAGTTCCTCGTTCTTGCCGCAGTAGCCGGCCAGAAGGCGTGGGTCGGCGCTGTGGGCATGGGCTCGGGCCAAGAGAGCGCCGGTCATACGGGCGTAGTCATCCATCTGATCGCCGGACAGCTGCGCCGGGTCCACGCTGCCCTTGCGGTTTCGGAACTGGCGGACCTGGAAGGCCATTCCTCCCCGCCGGCCGTGCCCCTCGGTCGCGCCACCGCCCTGCGACGCCGCACCCTCCACCGTCGTCCAGCCCAGCAGAATGTCGCTGACCACCTGCATCCTGCGTTGCCCGAGCACCACCCGGCGTCCCTCGTGCACCACTTGCGGTACCGGGAAGCCGACCTTCGCCACGAACGGCACCAGCACCGAGGCGCGGGCCTCCTTCACCTGCAGGACAAGCGGCTCGCCCCGGTGGTCCAACAGCAGCACCACATACGACCGCAGCCCCACGCTGCCCGTGCCGACCACTCGGAAGGCCACGTCGTGTACCGCGTGCCGAGCCATCAGGGGCAGCAGATCCTCAGGAAGCGTCTCCAGATAGCCGGTGAGAGACGCGGCCACGGCGGCCGCTTCCGCATCCGGCACCCGTCGCAACACCGGCTGAGCGTCCACGAACCGGCGGCCACCGTCCGGCGTCTCCTCCGTCGCCTTTGCCGCGAACCGCGCGCTGGTGTTCTTGCGCGCCTTGTCCGCTACCCGCTCCAGCGTCCCCACAAGATCCCTTGCGTCAGCGTGCGAGACCAGCGCCTCGTCGGCGATGGCGTTCCACGCCTCGGTCACCGGCAGCTTCGCCAGCAACCGCATCGTGCGCCGGTACGCGCCCGCCGCGTCCTGCGCCGCCTTGCGGCAGTCGTCCTCGCCGGCGCCCGCCTCCCGGCCGGCCAGCACCATCGACGTCGCAAGCCGCTTCACATCCCACTCCCACGGCCCGTACAAGGTCTCGTCGAAGTCGTTGAGATCGATGACGAGCTGGCCGCGGGCGTCGCCGTAGAGTCCGAAGTTGGCGGCGTGGGCATCACCGCAGATCTGCGCGCCGATGCCCGTCACGGGGCTCCCCGTCAGGTCGTACGCCATCAGGCCCGCAGAGCCGCGGAGGAAGGCGAAGGGGCTCGCGGCCATCCGGCCGACCCGTATCGGTGTCAGTTCAGTGAGTCGGCCGGCGTTGGACTGCTCAACCGCCGCAACCGCATCCGGCCGCCCGGCCGTGAGCGACAGCGCGGCCTGCTCGGCACGCGGAACGCGCTTCCGCAGGGCACGCCCGGCGGCCTTGGGCGACGCCCCCCGCTCGTCCACCTTCGCAAACCCCGGTACATACGGCACACGCGGCATAGCGGGCCACCTCCCCCTTCACGACCTGCGTTCTTGTGTCCTCGTCCACTGCGTCCATCAGCCCGCCGAGCGAACCCGGCCTGCCGACGAGCAACGACGTTACCGAGATCCCGTCACAACCTGCAGAGCCTGTGGATAACTCTCCGGATCCCCGAACCACGGAACCCGACCCTGCGGAATCCGCGGACTCTCCGAACATCGAAGCTGAGGATGTCGAACTCTCGGAACGTCGAACTCTTGGCACGACGGAGCCTCAGAACTCGGGACATCCGGGCGCCAAGCACCCCAAGCGCGCCAAGCACCCCAAGTGCTCCGCGCACTTGGGGTGCTTCGAGCGGTGTCCACCGCCTCGTCCTTCTCCTTCTTCTTCGCCCCCAGCCCCGCACCACACCGCCCCGAATCAACCGCTAAACCCCCACGGCCTCCTCCATCTCCATCTCCATCTCCATCTCCATCTCCACATCCACGTTCGCCTCCGCGGCCGCGGCCACAGCCGCAGCGGCAGTCACATCCGCAGCCCCGGCGCCCACTTCCGACTCTGCGCCCCCTGCCGACCGCGCCGTCCGACTTCCCCGCTTCCGCGACGGCTCCGGCTCCCGCTCCGGCACAGTTGCCGCCACTGCGGCGGCCGCCACCGCCGCGGCATTGGCCGCTGCCTCCGTCTCCGCGGTACGCCGCCGCTTCTCGGCCAGCGCCGCCACCCCGATGATCAGCAGGCCGGCGACCAGCCACCCCACCAGCGTCCAGACGTGTCCCGGCAGGCCGTAATTGTCGAAGTAGACGTGGCTGCGGGTGCCCTCCACGAAGCCCGCGCCGTTCCAGAAGGAGTGCAGAGCCGCGAAGAATCCGTTCTGCATCTCCGGACGGAAGATCCCGCCGGAGGACGTGAAGTTGAGCATGACGAAGAGAGCCATCACGCCGAGCGTGGTCCAGCGCTTGAGGAAGGTGTGCAGGCCGGTGCCGATCAGCAGAATGCCGGCGGAGTAGAGCCAGGCCATGCCCCACAGCCCCCTGAGACCGTGGTCGACGAGATGGAAGACCGGACCGGCGAACGCCGCCCCGATGAGGCTGACGACGAAGGACGTCCCGATCGCCAGCGCCGCCCGCAACCGGAGCGGCAGCACGGCCCCGGCACCACCGATCACCGCGACCGAGGCGTACGAGCCGATGCTGATCGCGACCAGCAGGAAGAAGATGCCCTGTCCGGTCGGGTCGTCCTCGGCCGTCGGCGCCACGTCCGTGACCTTCAACGGAGCGCCTTGCTGCGCCGCGATCGGGGTGAAGATCTTCTGTACGACGGAAGCGCTGGTGTCGGATCCGGCAGTCGCCACCAACAGCTCGGGCGCCGCCTGCGCCGAAGCAGCCGCCGTCCCGCCGGCACCTGCCCCTTCCTTCGTCCCCTTCGCCGAACCCTTCTCCGCGCCCTTGGCCGAAGTCTTCTCCGCGCCCTTGGCCGAAGACGTCGTCGCAGCTTCCGACGAAGACTTCGCCGCACCCTGCGCATGGATCACATACGCACCGAAAATCTCCTGGTGCTTGAGCCGGTCGACCGCCGCAGACCGGTCAGCGACGGTCCGCACCTCCAGGTCACCGTCCGCCTTGTCGTTGATCGACTGGGCGAGCAGCTGTGCGCTCCGGCCCGACCCGACGACCGCGACGGGCAGGTGATGCGGTGCGGGGTTCGCGAAGGCACCCAGGTAGGCCAGCCCCATTCCGATGCACATCAGCAGCGGGGTGATCAGGTGCGTCAGCACATGACGCAGCCCGGCGGAGTGGGAGGAGCGCGCGGAACGGTGGCTGCCGTGCTGCTCGCTTCGATGGTCGGGACGCCGGACCGTACTCATGCGTAGCCCTTCTCAGCTCGTCGGATCAGCTGTCGCCGCTACTGACCGAAGACAGTAGTTGGCAAATACAACTCTCAATATGCGTTGTACTATACAACTACCTCTGCGAAAGGCAACTCGTGACCCACCGCGACGACTCCGTCGAGACCATCCAGCAGGAGATGACCGCGTTCGCCCGCCGGGCCCGCGCGACCGCCGCCCGGATGCATCCCGAGCTCTCGCTGGTCTCCTACACCCTGCTGGCACACCTCGATGACCAGCACGGATGCCGCGCCACGGACCTCGCCGCGCACTACCTCCTGGACAAGTCCACGGTCAGCCGGCAGATCGCCGCACTGGAGAAGCTCGACTTCGTCGAGCGCCGCGTCGACCCGGAGGACCACCGGGTCCAGGTGCTGCATCCCACCGAGAAGGGCGCCCAGGTTCTCGCCAACGTCACCGCCAGCCGCCGCAAGGCGTTCCAGGGGCGGCTGGCCGACTGGGACGAGGACGACCTCGACCGCTTCGCCGCCTACCTGCTGCGCTACAACGCCGCCCAGGAACGACTGGGGTAGAACCGCCCCTGGAACTCGGCCCCTTGAAGCTGCCCGCTCCCGGGGCCGCTCACTTCCGGGGCCGCTCACTTCCGGGGCCGCTCACTTCCGGGGCCGCTCACCCACGGAACCGCGGGCCGCTCACATCCGGCACCGGGGGCTACTCACATCCGGAAACGAGGGCTGCTCACTCCCGCAAGCGCGGGCCGCTCACTTCCGGAACCGCGGGCCGCTCACTTCCGGAACCGCTCCGGACACTGCCCGCCATCCGCGAGATAGGTCTCCGCCCAGCGCCCCAGCTCCTTGAGGGCGGGTTCCATCGCGAGACCGGCCTCCGTCAGCCGGTAGGAGACGCGCAGCGGCGGGCCCGGATCCACCTCGCGCACGAGCAGGCCGGCCGCCGCCAGCTCCACGAGGCGGTCGGAGAGCATGCGCTCACTGATACCGGGGATGGCCCGCCTCAGATCGGCGAAGTGCACCGGCGCCGGCATCAAGGTCGCGACGATCAGCCCCGTCCAGCGCTTCCCCAGCAGCTCGAAGACGCGCGTCACACCGTCGTCGACCTGCCTGCACACCGCCTCGCCATGATCCGCCATACAGCCAGGGTACCGCCTTCCCGTTGGCTGCTGCAGAAAAGTAAGTTCCTGTGTTATTAATAGGGACGTACGGAATTCAACCAGTGGTCGCGCACCGCCCGGCCGCCTACCGAAGGACCGATCCCCATGGCCACGCTTCTGCTCATCGACTCCTCGCTCTTCCCCGAGGGCGGCTCCGCCTCCCGCTCGGTCACCGCGGCCTTCCGCAAGGCCTGGGAGGAGCAGCACCCCGACGGCACCGTGATTCACCGCGACCTGGCCGCCGACCCGTTGCCGCACCTCGACGGCATCGGCGCCTCCGCCGGCTTCTCCGATCCGGCCGGCCACACCCCCGAGCAGCAGGCCGCCTTCGCGCTGCGCGTGAAGCTGGCCGAGGAGCTGGAGCAGGCCGACGCGATCGTCATCGGCGCTCCGATGTACAACTTCACGATTCCTTCCACTCTCAAGGCGTGGCTGGACCAGGTGATCCTCATGGGCCGCACCTCGGGCGAGCAGCCGTCCGCCAAGGGCACCCCGGTCACCGTCGTCGCCAGCCGCGGCGGCTCGTACGCGCCGGGCACGCCCCGCGAGCCCTTCGAGTACGTCCAGAACTACCTGGAGGCCGTGCTCGGCGGCGGGCTGGGGCTCGAAGTCGACTTCATCGTCCCCGAGCTGACCATGGCCCCCAACAACCCGGCGATGGCCGAGCTCATCCCGCTGTACGAGACCTCCCGCGACAAGGCCCACGAGGACGCGGCGGCCAAGGCCAAGGCCCTCGTCGCCCGCTTCGCCGCTTGAGACCGCCCGAGAGCCCCCCTTCCGAGGAGAGCCGCTGACGCTGTCTCATCCGGCCTTGGCTGCCTCACACGGCCGATACGACCTCACGGCAGCCCACGGCCTCCCGGCAACCTCACGCGGCCCCGCACGGCCCCACCGGTCCCCCCACCGCCCCACGCGAGGCGGGCGCCCCCACCACGGCGCCCGCCTCGCGGCGTACGCCCCGCCCCTGGCCCCGCCCCCGACTCCCCGGCCTGCGCGGCTCGTTGGCCTGCGCGGCTCGTTGGCCCGTACTTCCCGTACGACCGCGCCGGAAGCCCAGGGGGGACGCCGAGGGACCGGACACCCCAGGGACCGGAAATCACGAACCGGAAATCACGAACCGGAAATCACGAACCGGAAGTCACGAACCGGAGGCCGAGAAAAGGAGGACGAGGAAAAGAGAGGCCGAGGACCGGACGCCGACGAAAGGAAGAGGGCCGGCGCCGACGACGCCCCGAAGGCACAGCCCGGGGCAACTCACCACGAAAGGTGACACCCGCGCCACGAAGTGCCACGGAAGTCACCCCCAACAGACCCACCAGCCACACATGTGACGCACTCCTCAAGCCGGCCCAAGCCCGCCCAAGCCGCCCCGACAAGCGCCCCAACAGGCCGCCTCGAAGCCACCCCAACCCGCCAGGCCCCAACCCGCCAGGCCCCAGCCCGCCCCGCGAACCCACCCCACGGCCCCACCCGCCCCCGTGACATACACGACAACGTGACGAACACAACGAAAGACCCCCGGGTCTCCGGATTTCTCCGGAGACCCGGGGGTCTCATCTGTGCGCGAGGGGGGAGTTGAACCCCCACGCCCTTTCGGGCACTGGAACCTGAATCCAGCGCGTCTGCCTATTCCGCCACCCGCGCATGGGTGCTGCCGTTTGATGCTCTCACATGATCCGGGCTGTTCCGTCCGGGTCTTGTGCGAGCGCCTTCCGACATCCAGAACACTAGCACGCTGTCGGGGGTGCCTTCACGCGCCTTTTCGCCGGTCCCCGCCCTGCGGCAACCCGGAGGCGCACCCCGCCGTGCCTCGGACATTCGCCGACCACCGCCCCGAGGGTTCACACTCGCGGTAGCCGCAACAGAGCGGGGCCGCCCGGCCCGCCTCCGGGCCTGCCGGACAAGGCCGGCGCCTGCGTCACGTCCGACTCCGGCACCCGCCCGGCGAGAGTGCCCGGCGGTTGCGGGACACTGTCCACGGGGCACATCTACGATCGCAGTGCACGAGCAGTGGGCAAGGAGCAAGCAAGCACCGGGCAACCCTGTGAGGGGCGACACTCGTCCTCAAGGCGGGAAAGGGGAACCAGCCGATTTCCCTACGCGTGGATACGATCAGTAAGCAGTATCAGGACGACTCGATCAGGACGACCCCGACGAAGACTGAGGAAGGAGGTGCCCCGTGGGAGTACTGAAGCGTTTCGAGCAGCGTCTCGAAGGTCTCGTCAACGGCACCTTCGCCAAGGTGTTCAAGTCCGAGGTGCAGCCCGTTGAGATCGCCGGCGCGCTGCAGCGCGAGTGCGACAACAACGCCACCATCTGGAACCGCGACCGCACGGTCGTCCCCAACGACTTCATCGTCGAGCTGAGCACCCCGGACTACGAGCGGCTGAGCCCCTACAGCGGGCAGCTCGGCGACGAGCTCTCCAGCATGGTCCGCGACTACGCCAAGCAGCAGCGCTACACCTTCATGGGCTCGATCAAGGTCCATCTGGAGAAGGCCGACGATCTCGACACCGGCCTGTACCGCGTCCGCAGCCGTACGCTCGCCTCCAGCTCGTCCCAGGACCAGCCGGGCCCGGCGGCCGCACAGCGCCCCGCGGCGCCCCGCGGCGGCGGCCACGTGAGCCCGCCCCCCATGCCTTCGTCCCCGCCTCCCGGCGGCGCACAGCCCGTACCTCGTACGGCACCGCCCGGTGCAGGACCGCAGCCCCACGCGCAGACCAGGCGCTGGATCGAGATCAACGGCACCCGCCACCAGATCTCGCGCCCGACGCTCGTGCTGGGCCGCAGCACCGACGCTGACGTACGGATCGACGACCCGGGTGTCTCCCGGCGTCATTGTGAGATCCGGGTCGGAACGCCCCCCACGATCCAGGATCTGGGCTCCACGAACGGCATCGTGGTAGACGGGCAGCACACCACTCACGCTAATCTCCGCGACGGCTCGCGGATTGTCGTGGGCAGTACCACCATCGTTTACCGGCAAGCCGAAGGGTGAAGCGGGGGCAATGTCAGAGCTGACCCTCACGGTCATGCGGTTGGGTTTCCTCGCCGTACTGTGGCTGTTCGTCATCGTGGCCGTTCAGGTCATCCGCAGCGATCTGTTCGGCACGCGCGTCACACAGCGCGGTGCCGCCCGGCGCGGCGGGCAGGAAGCGCGTGCGCAGCGGCAGGCTGCGCCACCGCAGCAGCAGCAGCGCCGCCAGGAAGGCGGCCGCGGCAACAACCGTCAGCGCCGCGGAGCGCCCACCAAGCTGGTGGTCTCCGAGGGCTCGCTGACCGGCACCACCGTCGCCCTCCAGGGCCAGACCATCTCTCTGGGCCGTGCGCACGACTCCACCATCGTGCTGGACGACGACTACGCGTCCAGCAGGCATGCCAGGATCTACCCGGACCGTGACGGCCAGTGGATCGTCGAGGATCTCGGTTCCACCAACGGCACGTACCTGGACCGGACCCGACTGACGACCCCGACACCGATTCCGCTGGGAGCCCCGATCCGCATCGGCAAGACCGTCATCGAGCTGCGGAAGTAGTACGACAATGAGCGAGCGGAGCGAGCGAGCCGCGACGGTCCACTCGGCGGACCCGGGCGTGCTCCCGACCGGAGGGTGGGCAGTGTGGCTCGACGAGACCGGCTGTACCCCGAGCCGACGGGTGAGGTGCACATGAGCTTGTCACTGCGCTTCGCCGCCGGATCGCACAAGGGCATGATCCGCGAGGGCAACGAGGACTCCGGCTATGCCGGGCCACGGCTGCTCGCCATCGCCGACGGCATGGGCGGCCAGGCCGCCGGTGAGGTCGCCTCCTCCGAGGTGATCTCCACGCTCGTCCAGCTCGACGACGACGTCCCCGGCTCCGACCTCCTCACCTCGCTGGGCACGGCCGTCACGCGCGCCAATGACCAGCTGCGGGTGATGGTCGAGGAGGACCCCCAGCTGGAGGGCATGGGCACGACCCTGACCGCCCTGCTGTGGACCGGACAGCGGCTCGGCCTCGTCCACGTCGGTGACTCGCGGGCGTATCTGCTGCGCGACGGCGTGCTGACCCAGATCACCCAGGACCACACCTGGGTGCAGCGGCTGGTCGACGAGGGCCGGATCACCGAAGAGGAAGCCACCACCCATCCGCAGCGGTCGCTGCTGATGCGGGCGCTGGGCAGCGGCGATCATGTCGAGCCCGATCTGTCGATCCGCGAGGTGCGGGCCGGCGACCGGTATCTGATCTGCTCGGACGGACTGTCCGGGGTCGTCAGCCACCAGACGCTGGAGGAGACCCTCGCCAGCTACCACGGGCCGCACGAAACCGTGCAGGAGCTGATTCAGCTCGCCCTGCGCGGTGGCGGACCCGACAACATCACCTGCATCGTCGCCGACGTCCTGGACGTGGACGGCAACGAGGCGATGGCCGGCCGGCTCAACGACACCCCGGTCATCGTCGGCGCCGTCGCGGAGAACCAGCACCAGCTCAGCGACCCGAGCACGCTGCAGACCCCCGCGGCGCGGGCCGCCGAGCTCGGCCGGCCGGGCGGACAGCCGGCCGCGCCCGGTGCCTTCGGGCCGCCCGGCAGCGGTGAGCACGAGGTCGGCGGACCGCCGCAGGGCTCGTTCGGCGCGTTCATCGACGAGGACTTCGTCAAGCCGCGCCGGCGCGGACGGTGGCTGAAGCGGTCGCTGTTCATCGCGCTGGCGCTGGCCATCGTGGGCGGCGGGTGCTACGCGGGCTACAACTGGACGCAGACCCAGTACTTCGTCGGTGCCAAGGACGACCACGTCGCGCTCTACCGGGGCATCAGCCAGGACCTCGCGTGGATAAAGCTCAACGACGTGGACGAGGACCATCCCGAGATCGAACTCAAGTACCTGCCGCTGTACCAGCGCAACCAGGTCAAGGAGACGATCGCGGTCGACAGCCGCACCCAGGCCGGCGAAAAAGTCACCGAACTGAACAACCAGGCCAATGCCTGCCGTAATAAGGAGCAGCGGGAGGCGGCCGAACGCGAGGCGGCGCGGCACCCGGCCAAGAAGGGCCAGGCCGGCACGCCGCCGAAGTCCGGTAGCCCGTCCCAGTCCGGTTCGCCGAGCGCCAAGCCCGGTTCCACCGGCAAGGCGGGCAACGACAGCGGCACCGGCACGGTCGGCACGCTGGCGGCGACCGTGACTCCGAAACCCGGACCCAGCACCAGCCAGGCCGCCCCCTCCGAGGAGCAGAAGCAGCTGGAAAAAAATTGCAGCACCCAGCAGTGAGGGCCTAGGGGGCCGTAGATCTCATGAGCAGCAGCACCACCAACACCACCACCATCGGCACCATCGGAGCCCCGAGCCGCCGCAACACCGAGCTGGCGATGCTCATCTTCGCGGTGCTGATTCCGGTGTTCGCGTACATCAACGTCGGTCTGGCGAAGGACGGTTCGGTCCCCGCCGGCGTGCTGGGCTACAGCCTCGGCCTGGGCCTGCTGGCGGGCGTCGCGCATCTCGTCGTCCGCAAGTGGGCGCCGTACGCGGACCCGCTGATGCTGCCCATCGGCACCCTGCTCAACGGGCTGGGACTGATCTTCATCTGGCGGCTGGACCAGGAGCCCTCCCTGGGCAAGGCGATGGCGCCCAACCAGCTGATGTGGTCGACCCTCGGTGTCGCCTTCTTCCTCGCCATCCTGATCTTCCTCAAGGACCACCGGGTCCTGCAGCGCTACACCTATATCTCGATGGTGGTGGCACTGGTCCTGCTCGTCGCGCCGGTGTTCTTCCCGGGCGTGAACGGCGCGAAGATCTGGATCACGATTCCGGGTCTCGGCTCGCTGCAGCCCGGCGAGTTCGCGAAGATCATCATCGCGATCTTCTTCGCCGGCTACCTGATGGTGAAGCGGGATGCGCTGGCGCTGGCCAGCCGCCGCTTCATGGGGCTCTACCTCCCCCGCGGCCGTGACCTCGGCCCCATCCTCGTCATCTGGGCGCTCAGCCTGATGATCCTGGTCTTCGAGACCGACCTGGGTACCTCGCTGCTGTTCTTCGGCCTGTTCGTCGTGATGCTGTACGTGGCCACCGAGCGCACCAGCTGGATCGTGTTCGGTCTGCTGCTCAGCGCCGGCGGCGCGGTCGCGGTGGCGACGTTCGAGTCGCACGTCCAGACGCGTGTCCACAACTGGCTCAACCCGCTGGAGCTGGCCAACGGCGGTGTCACCGAAACCGCCCAGGCGATGTATTCCTTCGGCTCCGGCGGCATCCTCGGCTCCGGTCTGGGACAGGGCTACTCCCGCCTCATCCTGGGTATCGCGCCGAAGAGTGACTACATTCTCGCCACGGTCGGCGAGGAGGTCGGGCTCGCCGGGCTGATGGCCATCCTGCTGCTGTACGGCCTGCTGATCGAGCGCGGTATCCGCACGGCGCTGGCCGCCCGCGACCCGTTCGGCAAGCTGCTGTCGATCGGCCTGTCCGGCGCCTTCGCGCTGCAGGTCTTCGTCGTCGCCGGTGGTGTGACGGGCCTCATCCCCCTGACGGGTATGACGATGCCGTTCCTCGCCCAGGGTGGCTCGTCCGTGATCGCCAACTGGGCACTGGTCGCGATCCTGCTCCGGATCAGCGACACCGCGCGCCGTCCGGCGCCGGCTCCCGCCCCGTCCACCGACGCCGAGATGACCCAGGTGGTCCGCCCGTGAACAAGCCCCTGCGCCGGGTCGCGATCTTCTGCGGCCTGCTCGTCCTCGCTCTGCTCGTCCGCGTCAACTGGGTGCAGTTCGTCCAGGGTGACGCGCTCAAGAACGACCCGCACAACCGCCGGGTCGCCATCGAGCGCTACAGCACACCGCGCGGCAACATCATCGTCGACGGCAAGGCCATCACCGGCTCCACGACCACCGACAGCGGCGACTTCAAGTACAAGCGCACGTACAAGAACGGCAAGATGTGGGCGCCGGTCACCGGCTACGCCTCACAGGCCTTCGACGCCAACCAGCTCGAGAAGCTGAACGACGGCATCCTCAGCGGCACCGACGACAGGCTCTTCTTCAGCCGCACGGTCGACATGTTCACCGGCGGCAAGCAGAAGGGCGGCAACGTGGTGACCACCCTCGACGCCAAGGCCCAGAAGGCCGCCTACGACGGCCTCGGCAAGCAGAAGGGCGCGGTCGCCGCGATCAACCCGGAGACCGGCGCGATCCTGGCCCTGGCCAGCACCCCGTCGTACGACCCCTCGACCTTCGCGGGGATGAGCAACAAGGACGCCGAGGCGTACAACGCGCTGCAGAAGAAGAACGACGCCGACGAGCCGATGCTCAACCGGGCGCTGCGCCAGACCTACCCGCCCGGCTCCACCTTCAAGGTCGTCACGGCCTCGGCGGCACTGCAGAACGGGCTCTACCACGACGTCGACGCCCACACCGACTCGCCGCTGCCCTACACGCTTCCCGACACCTCGGGCCTCCCGCTGAACAACGAGGGCAACATCCCGTGCAAGGACGCTTCCCTGCGTGAGGCGCTGCGCTGGTCCTGCAACACGGTCTTCGGCAAGATCAGCGCGGACCTCGGCAACAAGAAGATGAAGGCCGAGGCGGAGAAGTTCGGCTTCAACGACCCGGGGATCAACACTCCGGTCCGCGCCTCGGAGAGCATCTACCCCACGGACAACCGGCCGCAGAACGCCATGGCGGGCATCGGCCAGGCCTCCAACCGTGCCACGCCGCTGCAGATGGCCATGGTCGCCTCGGCGGTCGCCAACGGCGGCAAGCTGATGAAGCCGTACATGGTCGACCAGCTGGTCGCGCCGAACCTCAATGTGGTCCAGAAGCACACGCCGCAGGAGATGAACCAGCCGCTCAGCGCGGAGAACGCCCAGAAGGTGCAGAGCATCATGGAGACCGTGGTCCAGAAGGGCACGGGAACCAGCGCCCAGATCCCCGGCGTCACAGTCGGCGGAAAGACCGGTACCGCCCAGCACGGCGAGAACAACAAGGACAACCCGTACGCCTGGTTCATCTCCTACGCGAAAACCGACAAGGGCACCCCCGTCGCGGTCGCGGTCGTCATTGAGGGATCCGACACTCTTCGCGACGACATCGCCGGCGGAAAGCTTGCAGCCCCTGTCGCGAAGCGCGTCATGCAGGCGGTACTCGAAGGCGAGAAGTGACCCGGGTCATGCCCGTACCGGTCACGTATCAGGTTGCGGCTCCGGCCCGGTCCGGTACGGCGTGCCGGGTACGGTATGCCCGGACAGCACACCGCCGGACCACACACCGGTGCGGTCGGGACTGACGGAGAGGGCTGGAGAAGCTTATGGAAGAGCCGCGTCGCCTCGGCGGCCGGTACGAGCTGGGCTCGGTGCTCGGCCGCGGTGGCATGGCCGAGGTGTACCTCGCGCATGACACCCGCCTGGGCCGCACCGTAGCTGTGAAGACGCTGCGGGTGGACCTCGCCCGTGACCCGTCCTTCCAGGCCCGGTTCCGCCGTGAGGCCCAGTCGGCCGCCTCGCTGAACCATCCGTCGATCGTCGCGGTCTACGACACCGGCGAGGACTACGTCGACGGTGTCTCGATCCCGTACATCGTCATGGAGTACGTCGACGGCTCCACGCTGCGTGAGCTTCTGCACTCCGGAAGAAAGCTGCTGCCCGAGCGGTCGCTGGAGATGACCACCGGCGTCCTCCAGGCGCTGGAGTACTCCCACCGGGCCGGCATCGTCCACCGCGACATCAAGCCGGCCAACGTCATGCTGACGCGCACCGGCCAGGTCAAGGTCATGGACTTCGGCATCGCCCGGGCCATGGGCGATGCCGGTATGACGATGACGCAGACCGCGGCGGTCATCGGCACCGCGCAGTACCTCTCTCCCGAGCAGGCCAAGGGCGAGCAGGTCGACGCCCGCTCCGACCTGTACTCCACCGGCTGTCTGCTCTACGAGCTGCTGACCGTCCGGCCGCCGTTCGTCGGTGACTCACCGGTCGCGGTGGCCTATCAGCATGTCCGCGAGGAGCCCCAGAAGCCCAGCAACTTCGACCCCGAGATCACGCCGGAGATGGACGCCATCGTCCTGAAGGCGCTGGTCAAGGACCCCGACTACCGCTACCAGTCAGCCGACGAGATGCGCGCCGACATCGAGGCGGCGCTGGACGGACAGCCGGTGGCGGCGAGCTCCGGCATGGGCGCGGGCGGCTACGACCAGGACCAGCCGACCACCATGCTGCGGCCGCAGGACCCGGCCGGCCAGACCTCCATGCTGCCGCCGATGAGCCCGGACGACGGGGGCTACGGCTACGACGACCGCGGCGACCGGCGCCGTGGTGGCGGCCAGAAGAAGAGCAACACCTCGACGATCCTGCTGGTGCTGGCGGCCGTCCTCGTCCTGGTCGGTGCGATCTTCATCGGCAAGGCGATGTTCACCGGCCACAACAACGGCGGCGGCACCACGCCGGTGCCCAACCTCGTCGGCAAGACCCTCAAGGAAGCCAAGTCGTTCGGCAGGAACGGCAGCTTCAAGGTCGCCGAGGAGGGCCGCAAGGCCTGCGACAACGTCAAGAAGGGCCAGGTCACCGAGCAGGATCCGAAGCCTGGCAAGGACATCGACAAGAACGACACCATCAACGTCACGCTGTGCACGGGCCAGGAGAAGATCTCGGTGCCCAGCGTCACGGGTCTGACCGAGGCCCAGGCGCGCTCGGAGCTCGAGGAAAAGGGCTTCACCAACGTCAACAGCAAGCCCCTGATCTCCGACCGGGACCCCGGCACCGTCGCGGAGCAGGATCCGAAGCCGAACTCGCAGCGGACCAAGGACACCAAGATCACGCTGTCCATCGCCACGGAGAGCCCGAAGAAGCAGGTCCCTGACGTCAAGGGCCAGGACTTCGCCGCGGCCCAGAAGCAGCTGAAGGACCTGGGCTTCGAGGTCTCCAAGAGCGAGCGGGAAGTCGCCGACCCCAACCAGGTCGGCAAGGTGCTCGACCAGAGCCCGGCGGGAAACACCGAGGCCAAGGTGAACTCCACCGTGACCCTCACAGTCGGCAAGGCGGGCGCTCAGACACCGGTTCCGGGTGTGATCGGCCAGCCCCTGAAGGAGGCGAAGAAGCTGCTCCAGCAGGCCGGCTTCACCAACCTCCAGCTCACCGGCAGCAGCCCGCAGGACGACACCGCCCGTGTCATCGACCAGGACCCGAAGCCCAACACCCCGTCCGATCCCAAGACCACCACCGTGACGCTGACCACCATCGGTGGTGGCGGCAACGGCGGCGATAACGGCGGTGGCGGGATCTTCGGCGGAGCATTCGGCGGCAACCACTAGCGGTCCCTGCGACGAGTAAGCACGGAGCCCCGGCACCCTGGGAAGGGTGCCGGGGCTTCTTCGTCGTCCGCACCGCACACCGGGTGCCGCGAGGGAGCGCCCCTGGGGGCCGCGCAGGTCCTCGGGCGCCTGGGGGCCTGTCAGGTCCGGGCAGGACCGGGCAGGACCGGGCAGGACCGGCTAGCGGAGTTCCTTCGGGGGTGTGCGGTCCGCGTCGACCTTCTCGGTGCGCTCCAGCTCGCCCCAGACGATGAAGCGGTAGTTCGAGGTGTAGACCGGGGTGCAGGTCGTCAGGGTGATGAAGCGGCCCGCCTTGTGCTTGCCGGACTCCTTCGGGATGTCGTCGAGGACGTCCACGTTGTACTTCGAGGTCTCGGGCAGCGTCGCGAACACCTTGTAGACGTACCAGGTGTCCTTCGTCTCGAAGCCGATCGGGTCGCCGTCCTTGAGCTTGTCGATGTTGTGGAACTTCGCGCCGTGGCCGTCACGGTGCGCGGCGAGGGTGAAGTTGCCCTTCTTGTCCTCCGGCAGCTCCGACTTGACCGGCTTGGTGTAGTAACCGGCCACGCCCTCATTCAGGATCTCGGAGTCGGTGCCCTTTTTGACCAGGACCTCGCCGTTGTCCATCGCCGGTACGTGCAGAAAGCCGATGCCGTCCTTGGTGTCCAGCTTGCCCGGGCCCTTGGGGCCGTTGCTCGCCCAGTGCTTGCGGACCTGGTCGCCCTGCTGGTGCGCGGCGCGGTCGGCGAGGACATTGGTCCACCACAGCGAGTAGGCGACGAACAGGCCCAGGATGACCCCGGCCGTGATCAGCAGCTCACCGATGACGCTGATCACGGCGGCGATGACCCTGCGCACCCGGCGCGGCTCGGGTGGTGGCGCGGACCGGTCGCATTTCTCGTCGGTTCCGGTTGCAGTCACCGCGCAGCACCCCTCTTATGTTCGCTCAGCCGGCGAGCGCATCCGGTTTGCCCTTGCTCCGCGGCCGCTCGTCGACCATCTTGCCCCAGACGATCATCCGATAGGTACTGGTGAACTCCGGGGTACAGGTCGTCAGGGTGATGTAGCGGCCGGGTCCGGTGAATCCCGACCCTGGCGGCACGGGGCCGATCACGCTGGTGTTGCTCGGAGACGTCTGCGGGAGGATGCTCTCCATCTCGTAGGTGTAGTACGAGCTCTTCGTCTCGACGACGATCTTGTCGCCCTTGGTGAGCCTGTTGACGTAGCGGAACGGCTCGCCGTGCGTGTTGCGATGCGCCGCCACCGCGAAGTTGCCCTTCTTGTCCCAGGGCATCGCCGTCTTGATCCCGCTGTTCTTGTCGTAGTGACCGATCATGCCGTGGTCCAGCACACGGTGCTTGTCGATGCCCTCGGCTATCGGGGCCTTCACATCCAGCTTCGGGATGTACATGATCCCGAAGCGCTCACCGTCCGCGAGATTCTTCTTCTCGCCGCCGCCCTTGTCCCACTCGTGCTGCAGGTTGCTGGCGGCGCCGCCCGCCTCCTGCTCGGCCATCACATTCGTCCACCAGAGCTGATAGGTGACGAACAGCAGCATCAGCACGCCGAGGGTGATGAACACTTCGCCCAGCGCGCGGCTGGCGATCAGGCTGGGGCTGTCCTTGGCCGCGCGCGCGGCCTGCCGGGCCTCCAGCCGGGACATGGGGGCGGACGCCGCTTCAGAGGCGGTCGCGGCGGCTGCCGTGGCGGCGGCCGCGCCGCTGTGGCGCCCGCGCCGGCCTCCCCGCTTGGCGGCCTCCTGAGCGGCCTTCCGCCGGGCCGCTCGGCCGCCGGATGCCGAGGTCTCGGTTTCACGTGAAACCGAGGTGTCCGTTTCACGTGAAACGGCCTCATCGTCGGGCTTCTCCGCCTGACGCAGCGCCATGGTCTCGTTGTCGCCCTGCCATGGTGTGGCGGCGGCCGGCACGGTCGGTGCGGGGCGCGCGGCAGGCGTGGAACCGACGGTCGGCGCGGGGCGCGCGGCCGGTGCGGGGGCAGGCGGTACCGGTGTCTCCGGCGTGGCATACGGCCGGGATATCGAGTCGGTCGCCGCGGGGCGCGGAGCGTGGCCGGGGCCACGACCGGACCCCTGGCCGGAGGGGGCCGTCCCGGCGCCGTACGACTGCCCGCCCGGCCGGGACGGCCTTTCCGGCTCCAGATGCGGGCGGAACCACGGTGAACCCTGGCTCTCGCCCTCCTGAGCCGCCTTGCCCCGTCGCCGCCCCCGGCCCGGCTGCCCGTACGGAGCGGGCGCGGGTGCCGGTGGTGCCGCCTGGCCCGGCAGCGGATCGTTCAGCGGGTCGTCCAGCTGCTCCACCGCCGCCTCGAACGCATCGGGATACCCGTACGGATCCTGTGATCCCTGCGGTTCCTGCGGTCCGTACGACTGCCGCGGTCCGTACGACCGCTGCGAACCGTCCGGCTCGTAGGACCTCCCTTCACGCCCGGGGCGCGGGTCGGTCACGCGCCGGCCTTGCCGACCACCGGGGCCAGCCCCGTGGAGCGCTCCACCGCCCCCTCGTCGCCGCATTCGACGAGCCAGTTGGCCAGCATCCGGTGCCCCCACTCCGTCAGCACCGACTCGGGGTGGAACTGCACGCCCTCGACCGGTAGTTCGCGGTGCCGCAGACCCATCACGATCCGCCCGCCGGGAACGTCCTCGGCCTCCGTCCAGGAGGTGACGACCAGTTCGTCGGGAACGGTGTCCGGTTCGACGGCCAGGGAGTGGTAGCGGGTGGCGGTGAACGGGGAGGGCAGGCCGGCGAAGACCCCGGCGCCCTCGTGGAGGACGGGCGAGGTCTTGCCGTGCAGCAGCTCGGGCGCCCGGTCCACCACGCCGCCGTAGGCGACCGCCATCGACTGCATGCCCAGGCACACCCCGAAGACCGGGACGCCGGTGTCCGCGCAGTGCCGGACCATGTCGACGCAGACGCCGGCCTGCTCGGGGGTACCGGGGCCGGGCGACAGCAGCACGCCGTCGAAGCCGTCCCGCGCATGCCGCGGCTCGACCTCGTCGTTGCGCAGCACCTCGCATTCGGCACCCAGCTGGTAGAGGTACTGGACGAGGTTGAAGACGAAGCTGTCGTAGTTGTCGACGACGAGAATCCGTGCGGTCATCGGACGGCTGCCATCCCTTGGTCGACAGTGACGTCATTGAAGGGGAGCAGCGGCTCCGCCCACGGAAAGACGTACTGGAAGAGTACGAAGACGACCGCCAGCGCGAGCACCAGGGAAATCAGTGCCTTCACCCAGGTGTTGCCCGGCAGATGCCGCCAGATCCAGCCGTACATGCTGTCGCTGTCCCCTTGCCGATGCCGATGACGATGACGATTGCGACACCAGAGTAAGGGGCGAGGGCGGGCACAGGTGGGTCAGCCGGTCAAAGCCGATGGCCTTCCCTGTGCCACGGGTTGGGTGGAATCCAGGTGTCCCCAGGCGATCAGCCGGTGGCTGTGGCCCCATTCCGGCTCGCAGGTCGTGAGCGTGAGATAGCGGCCGGGGCCGTGGAATCCGGACTTCGGCGGTACGGGGTCTATCACGCCGGTGTCGCCGGGCAGCGTCGTATAGGGAGGGCGGTCGATGCGGTAGGTGTACCAGGTCGCGCCGTCGGTCAGCACCACGGCATCGCCGGGGCGCAGCCGTGGGAAGTCCTTGAAAGGGTCGCCGTACGTGCGGCGGTGGCCGGCGACGGAGAAGTTGCCGGTCTCCCCGAGGCGCGCGGTGCGGTCGTAATGACCCAGGCCACGCTTGAGGACGTCGGTCTCGGTGCCTTCGAGCACGGGCTTGGCCCAGTCGGCGCCCAGGCGCGGGATGTACATCACGGCGAAGGAAGCGCCCGGTGCGTAGCGGCGGGGCCGCGCGTCGGGGGCGCGCGTGCGGCCGGGGGCAGACTTCCCGCCGGGAGCCGGTGTGCCGCCGGGGCCGGTGACCGGGTCCGTGGACCACTGGTGCCGGAGCTTGCCGATCTCGCCTTCCATGGCGCTGTCGGCCCGTACGCCGGTCCAGAAGAGAACGTAGACCACGAACAGCACGATCAGCGCGCCGACGGTGACGCAGATTTCGCTGAGCGTCCACACGATCCACCGCACCGCCGTCCGGCCCCGCAGCGTCATCCGGCCCCCGCCCCTCCCGCCGCCCCGCGGCGTGCGGGCTACGACTTCACAGGCTGTGCGTAGTGCAGATCCACTGTGCCGGAGTAGCCGGGAAGAGTCACCGCCTCGTGCTGGTCGACTTTCCAGCCCAGGCCGTAGGCGTTCACGTACTGGAGGTAGTTCTGGATGGCGGGGGAGGCGGTCAGCGCGTTGGTGAGGGCTTCGCGGTTGCCGACGGCGGTGACCTTGTACGGCGGGGAGTAGACCCGGCCCTGGAGGATCAGGGTGTTGCCGACGCAGCGCACCGCACTGGTGGAGATCAGCCGCTGGTCCATCACCTTGATGCCCTTGGCGCCGCCCTGCCACAGGGCATTCACCACGGCCTGCAGGTCCTGCTGGTGGATGACCAGGTCGTTGGGCTGCGGCTGGGGCACCCCGGGGATCTTGGCGGTGGCGTTCGGCGGGGCGTCGGTCAGAGTGACCGTCACGCCCTGGCCCTTCAGCGGCTTGGTGCCGGCGTTCTTCTCCAGCGCCTTGACCTTGGCTTCCTCGGCCTTGGAGTTGCCGTTGTCGCGCCGCGCGAGGGCGTCGACCTCCGCGCGCAGAGTGGCGTTGCGGTCGTCCTGGGCGCCGTTCTTGTGGCTGCGCTCCTGGATGAGGTCGGACAGCCGCAGCATCGAGTCGTCCGAGCGCAGATTCGTGCCGCGGGCGGTGTCGAAGCTCAGCCAGAACAGCAGCCCGGCGAGTGCGAACACGATGAGGGTGAGAAACCGCACGGGCCGCAGGCGGGGGCGAGGGGGGCGGTGGGGGGAGTCAGCGGAATTGCTCAACGTACCCTTACTCCTTACGGCGCCGCGGAAGCACTACGCTAACGGACGCCCGGGAAAAGGAATCCGCTCCCCACCGCGTCCGTGCCCCGGCGCACCCCTCGTACCCTCCCCCGCGGACGGGGCACCGCCCGCTGGAGCCCGGCAGAGAGCGGGGGAGCAGCGCATCGACAGGAGAGTTCCTCGTGCCGAAGTCACGGATCCGCAAGAAGAAGGACGACTTCACGCCGCCGCCGGCGAAGACCACCAACCTGAAGATGAACTCAGGGCGCGGTTGGGTGGCGCCACTGATGCTGGCGATGTTCGTCATCGGGCTGGTGTGGATCGTGATGTTCTACGTGTCCGAGGGCGATCTGCCGATCGCCGCGATGGGCAACTGGAACATCGTGTGCGGCTTCGGCTTCATCGCGGTGGGCTTCGGCGTATCCACTCAGTGGAAGTAGCACAAGCCCTGCCCAAGGCCATCCACACGGTTATCCACAGCCGGGGAAAACTTCAGAAGATCTGTGGATAACCTTCCGGAGGTTGACGCCGGTGTGATCGGCGGCACCCTCTCCCGGTCTGCGTCTCCCCGCATCCTTACTGGGGAAACGCAGGTCAGGCGGGCCCGAACAAGGGTTTCGCACAGCATGCACAAGATCGGCCACGCACTGTGGACAACGTGCCGGGACGGGCTCGTCAGCCCAGCAGCTGAAGGGTCCGTACCCACACCACCGCGACGATCGCGAGCAGAGCGGCCACACAGGTCGCGGTGTGCACCAGGGTCCGGCGGTCCCGCGGCGCATGCACCATCCCGAACGCCACCGCGGCGCCCACCACCAGGCCGCCGACATGGGCCTGCCAGGAGATGTTCGGCCACAGGAACGTGAAGACCAGGTTGAGGCCGAGCAGGATCAGCACCGGCTTCATGTCGTAATTCAGCCGCCGCAGCAGCACCGCGGTCGCACCGAGCAGCCCGAAGATCGCGCCGGACGCACCCAGCGAGGGCTGGTTCTGCGCGGCGAGGAGGTACGACAGGGCGCTGCCGCCCAGGCCGGCGAGCAGATAGAGCGCGGTGAACCGCAGCCGGCCGAGCGCCGCCTCCAGCGGGGGCCCCAGCCACCACAGCGAGAGCATGTTGAACGCGATGTGGGCGATCTGCTGGTGCAGGAACATCGCGGTCAGCAGGCGGTACCACTGGCCCTCCGCGACCCCGACCAGCTGGAACTGGCTCGGGTCGGCGGCGAGCCCCACCAGGTCGAGACGGCTGAGCAGCGGGCTGGCTTCGCCGCCGGTCGCGTAGACGGCGAGGAAGACCGCGGCGTTCAGGCCCAGCAGGATCTTGGTGATCAGCCGCGGATCGGCCGCGACGGTGCTGCCCGCGAGGGTGCGCGGAGCCGTCGCGCCCGGCGGGTGGCCGGTGCCGCTGCCGGCGCGGACACACGTCGGGCACTGGAAGCCGACCGAGGCGCTGACCATGCACTCCGGGCATATCGGCTGCTCACAGCGGGTGCAGCGGACGCCGGTCGGGCGGTCCGGGTGGCGAGAGCAGCCGGGCAGGCCGTCGTCACCCTGAGCGTCCTGCGGCGTGTGCGGGCTGCCTGGCACCTGGGTCATCCGTCCCTCGTCCTCTTCTCCGTCCGGGCGCGTCCACGCGTCCCCCCGCCCGGCCCCGTCCCGGACGAGCCTCGCGCCCCGCCTGAAGTACGACCGGGCGGGGCGCAATGGTTCCCCGGACCCGGCCGGGGCGCACGACGCGGCTCAGCGGGTCTCGACGGCCACCGACTCGATGACGACGTCCTTGAGGGGACGGTCGGTGCTCGGGTTGGTCTGGGTGCCGGCGATGGCGTCGACGACCTTCTTGCTCGCCTCGTTGCTGACCTCACCGAAGATGGTGTGCTTGCCGGTCAGCCACGCCGTCGCGCCGACGGTGATGAAGAACTGCGAGCCGTTGGTGGCCGGACCGGCGTTCGCCATGGCCAGCAGGTACGGCTTGTTGAAGGCCAGGTCGGGGTGGAACTCGTCCCCGAACTCGTAACCGGGGCCACCGGTGCCGTTGCCCAGCGGGTCGCCGCCCTGGATCATGAAACCGCTGATCACCCGGTGGAAGACGGTGCCGTCGTACAGCGGGTCCGTGGACTTCTTGCCGGTCGCCGGGTGGGTCCACTCCCGCTCGCCCTTGGCGAGTTCGACGAAGTTCTTGACCGTTTTGGGGGCATGGTTCGGCAGGAGCCGAATCTCGATGTCGCCCTGGTTGGTCTTCAGGGTGGCGTAGAGCTGCTCAGCCACGATCTACCTTCCATAAGTCTTCGCTGACGGTTCCCGATCCTCCCATGGACCGGCCCTCCCAGGGCTGGACCGCGGCCGCTCACCGCGCTGCGCGCCGCGGTGCGGCACCGCCCGGCCACGGCCCTTCCACGGCCCTCGCGCCACGTCGTGCGGGCCCTTTGGCCGTCGCCGCTGACGCTCTTCGTACGGATTTCCTGCGCCCGGAGGGGAAATTCGTGGCATTGTCGTCCACAAGGCTCCGGAAGGTCTGCAATGACCCGGATGCCCGCTCGCACATGCCGTACGACGCATGAGCGGGCATGATCTTCAAACGGGTGGACAGGCGATACAGCAGACACGGGGGACCAGCCCCCAAGCCCCGGATACGCCACCGAGGAGGAGGATCCCGTGACCCGCAAGGACAGCGTGCGCGCCGCGACCGGTACGGCCAAGGACAGCGTGCGGCACGCCGCGGAGGTGGTAGCTCCTTATGCCGGTACGGCCAAGGACGCCGCCGTGCACTTCGCTCACGAGGCGCGGACGCGAGCGGCTCCCAAAGTGGCCGAGGCCGCCCACCAGGCACGTACGCAGTACGACGCCCATCTGCACCCCCGTATCGAGCACGCCCGTGGCACCCTGCCGCCCAAGGTGGACGCGGCGGCGACCCGGGCGGCCTGCCGTACCCGCAAGGCGGCCCGCCAGGCGGCCGATTACACCGCGCCGCGGCTGGAGAACGCCGTGACCCACGCGCGTGCCGCGGCAGAACCGGTACGCGACGAAGCCCTCGCCCGTGGCACCGCCGCGCTGGCCGCCCTCCGCGGCCAGGTGACCGCCGCCGAGATCGCCAAGCTCCAGAAGAAGCACAGCCGGCGGGCCAAGTGCGGCAAGCTCGCCAAGCGCCTTGCCGTGCTGGGCATCCTGGCCGGCGGCGCGGTCGCCGCCTGGAAGTGGTGGGACAAGCAGGCCAACCCGGACTGGCTGGTCGAGCCGCCGGCCCCCACCGAGGTCAGCGACCGCGAACGGCTGAGCTCGGTCGACGGCAGCGAGGGCGCCTCGCTCGACCCGGAGATCCAGGCCAAGCAGGACGAGGCCGACGAGCGGCACGGCGGCGGCAACACGGCCTGACCACCGGCCACGGGCACCGGTCACGACCACCGGCCACGGGCACCTCAACCGGGCCGTGGGGCCCCCCCCCCGGGGGGGGGCCCCCCCCCGGGGGGGGGGGGCGGGGGCGGGGGGGCCCCCCCCGCCCGCCCCGGGGCGGGGGGGGGGGGCCCCCCCCCCGGGGGGGGGGCCGCCC